>NZ_JH980292.1:1691724-2291724 GCF_000314005.1 Spirulina subsalsa PCC 9445 | reverse complement strand
ATTACCTCGGGGAATTGTGATTGTTGTGGGAGTTTGCCATTCTAGTGGTTTTTTCGTGCAGGATCATGCTACAGGCGGTCTTGCGGTATAACAGGTAAAATGTCGGGTTAATGCTCTTTGTCACCCTTAATGTTTGCAGGAGCATAGCCTAATCTTGGGTATTGTTCTTGAGGTAGAACAAATTTCCTTATGACCCATTCACCCCTCCCTGCTTGTTGGTCTGCGGATGCAAACCCTCAAGAGTCTTTGTTACAGAAGGATCTGGCCGCATGGCGAGACTATATTGCTTTGCAAGAGTTGGTGACTCATTTACCCATTGGCATCTGGTTAATGAGTCCCGATTTAAAACAATTGTTCTACAAAAGTCCCTGCTGCGAGTCCTTGTGGCCAGAGTCCCTCTCGACAGAAACAGGATGTTTTTGGTTAAGGGGGATTTTAGCGGAGGATGCCGAGCAAGTTATTTTTAGTCAAGAACAGGCACTAGATCAGGGGATTTTACAGGACACCGTAGAGTTAGAGTATCGGATGGTAGATCCCCAAAAGCGGACGCGCTGGGTGTCGGTGCGGTTGTTTCCCATTCGGAATGCAGAGGGAACGGTGGAGGGGGTGGCTGGGATTGGGGAAGATATTACCCAACGGAAAAATACGGAAGATGCTTTAAAGTATATTATCCATCAACAGACTTTAGTGAATGCGATCGCCCAACGGATTCGTCGTTCTTTGGAAATTGAGGCCATTCTAGAGACAACGGTGCAGGAGGTGCAGAATCTTTTATTATGCGATCGCGCTTTTCTCTACCGTTTAGATTTTGATTGGAGTGGGACTGTAGTAGTAGAAGCATTACGATCCCCAGATTATTCCCTGCTGGGACGACGACTGACGGATACAGAATTCATCGCCAACTATGTGGAACTGTACCAAAAGGGGCGGATTCATGTAGTGGATGATGTGCAGCAGTCCAATTTATCGGAGTGTTATATTAACTGGCTCACTGATTTACAAGTGCGGGCTAATTTAGTGGTGCCGGTGCTGCATGATGAGGAACTGTGGGGAATGTTGGTGGTGCAGGAATGCGAACAACCCCGCCCTTGGCAAGCGTTTGAGGTGGAATTATTACAACAGTTGGCCGTTCAAGTTGCGATCGCTATCCAACAGGCCGAACTCTTAGAAGAACTCAAAACCACCAACACCGAACTCCAACAACTGGCCACCCTAGACAGCTTAACCCAAGTGGGAAATCGTCGCTCTTTTGACGAGGCCCTGCCCCGAGAATGGGAGAAAATGGCTTTATCTCAAGCCTCCCTCAGCTTAGTATTAGTCGATGTAGACTTTTTTAAGGCCTACAATGACACCTATGGTCATCCAGCCGGAGATGAGTGTTTACGCGCTGTTGCTCAAACTTTACGCACGGCTGTTAAACGGTCTACAGACCTTGTAACACGCTACGGAGGGGAAGAATTTGCCATTTTGCTCCCTCATACCGATGCCAACGGAGCCGTTCAAGTGGCCGGGGAAATTCTCTCCAGAGTGCGACAACTCAAAATTCCCCATTCTCAATCGAGCGTTAGCCATCATATCAGCGTTAGCGTGGGAATTGTCACCACTATTCCCCATCCCGCACTCTCCTATCAGGATTTCGTCAAACGAGGAGATCAGGCACTCTATGAGGCCAAACACCAAGGACGAGATCGGATGATCCTTGCTGAATATCCCGATTTTTTGGATTAATTCCCTCTCGACTAGGGGGCAGGGGAGAGGTAATAGGGAATAATGATCAACTCCCGACTCCCTTCTTTCCTACCACGGGGAACCAATCATAGTAAAAGCGCTCCAGTAGTAGGGATGGGTTAATTCGCGATCGCCTAAAGCGACCAACTCCGGAGTTAGGGGAAAAGTCCCCTCCGGAGTCACCAACTGGCCCCCCTCTAAACGCGCTTGTCCCTGGGCCATTGCCAATTGTGCTTGACGTAACGCTTCCGCTTTAATCGGAACCTGTCTCAACTGTTCATAAAAAGACACCATAAAGGCCAAAGTCCCCGCATCACTGACATACCACAGACTCCCTAACGCCGTTTTAACCCCGGCCTTGGCCGCTAATCCCGCAAACCCTAATTCTGCCTCCGTATCCCCTAACGCCGTCCGACAGGCACTCAACACCAACAACTCCACCGGGGGATTATTAAACCCTAACCGACGAATAGCATCTAAACGCAGGGGGCCATCACTAAACTGAATAAACGAATTTTCTGGACTCCCAGACTGAAATTCCCCATGAGTCCCCAGATGAACAATCCCGTAAGGCGTTTGCTGACGAATTTCCGTTAAATTGCGTACCGTGAAGTCTTGATTTAACAAAAACCGACCCGGCCAAAGTTGTTCCGTAATCAGTTCTAATTCCAAGGGAACTCCCGGTAGGGGATCTTGAGTGGCAAACTCAGCGGCCCCCATAGCTAGGACTTGCAGGTTTTGGATATTAACATAGCGCGTATCTGTTAACGCCAAACTCGGCATTAAACCGACGCTGTAGTTTTCAATGATGAACCCTTCTCCATCGTGTAAAGTGGCCAGAGGGAGCGATCGCAATCCCTCATCTAAAATAAACACCAAATTCTCAATATTGCGCGCTTCTAAATCTTCCAGCAAAGGCTCAACCAACCAACGATAAAACTGTTGTGCCGGGGCTAAAAATGCCGTCGCCCGTCCCGGATTGGTCACGGCACGACGCAGTTCATCCCCTTGGGCTAACACCGTTTCTCGCGTCACAGGAACCCGTTTCCGCACCGCATCCCCCTGCGCCGTCAGCATTAAAATTTCCAGCTGATCATCCGGTTGTGGACTAAACGTAATACTAGGACTGGTTTCTTGAGCCTCCGTAATATTCAAATGACCCAAAAAATCCCGCGTCACTTGCGCTTCTCGTTGTTCAAAATTAGGACTATAGGCCAGTTGACCCGGCACAAAATTAATATAAATAATCGCCGGATTTACCCCCGTTTCCTCACTAATCTCCTCTAAAATATTCCGCGCATCTTCTTGTTGGAGCGTTGGCACAAAAACAGGAGTTTGCAACGTTGGTCTAGGTCGATATTGCCAAGGTTGCGGCCGATTGGAATCAGACTCAAAGGGAGGAGTGGAGGTAGGGGCAGGCGTGAAAATAGGGCTAGGAATAGGGCTAGGGGAAGGCTCAGAAAAGCTAGGGCTAGATGGCCCAGAAAAGCTAGGATCAGAAGGAGAGACTTGGGATAAAAGGGGCTGATATCCCTGCACCAAACTCCACGCCGTCAAACCACCGAGCAACACAGGGAAAACATAAAGCAGTTTCATGATTGAATCATTGACCATTAACGATAGGTTGTTGGTATTGTATCTAATCTTCTGGCAGTCGGCTGTTAAATCTTGACCCCCGTTTAATCTAAAATTAACCCTCCAGAGGTTGACATTTAATTTATTTTTTGTTAGCGAAATAAATTCATAGATTGAGATTGGGGTTGATCATTCTGAGAATCTTCGCTTTAATAAGGCAATTTCATTTAGAATCCACCGAGTAGGTAGGAGAAAAATCAATGCTTAAACAAGCCTTAAGAACAACTCTACTATTAACAGGGGTTGCTTGCCCCCTTGTTTATGGTGCTTTGGGGGAAAATGCGATCGCCCAAGCCCCCCATCAACCCCCAACAATCCAACAGCCCTCTTTTATTCTGCCTTGTCCTGTTCCCTCAGAGTTTTGTTCCTCGTTATCCTCTTCACTACCGCCACACAATCCCCTCCCAGAAGGCTTTTTAGAATCCAATTGGCTAGAATTCTCCCCCCTTTCTTCCCTCAGCGTCCCCTCTTCTCCCAGCCCTTCTAACCCCCTCCAAATTACCCAAAACAACATCCCCATCGAAGGGATCAGCGTCCTCGGTAGCACCCTATTTTCAGACCAAGATTTTGCCCCCTTAATTAACCCCTATATTGGTCAATCTATCAGTGCAGAAACCCTAACCAAAATTGCCGATAGCATCACTGACCTATACATTGAAAGGGGATATATTACCTCCCGCGCCGTTGTGAACTCAGAGACAATCAGCACGGGTAAAATTGAAATTATTGTGTTTGAAGGGGGTATTGAAGCCATCGAAATTGAAGGCAACCAGCGCCTTTTAGATCAGTATCTCCGGAGTCGTATCGCCGTGGGAACACAACCCCCCCTAAATTTACGCAAACTCGAAGACCAATTAAAACTACTCCGTCTCAACCCCCTGATTGAAAATATAGAAGTTCAATTAACCCCCGGTAGTAATCCCTTCCAATATATTTTAAGAGCCAGAGTTACTGAAGATAAACAATATTTTGGCGAAGTGGGAGCGAATAATCAATCTCCCCCGACGATTGGTTCAGAACAAATTTTTGGTAACTTTCGTCACCTCAACTTAACGGGACGAGGGGATCAACTCTTTTTAGGGTATAACCGCACGTGGCAAGGGGGAAGTAATCAGCTTGGGTTTAACTACAGTTTGCCCGTCAATCCCATGGAAGGCACATTAAGCTTGGGTGTGAATCTAGACTGGCAACGGGCCGTTTCTGGCATTCTTCAACAGTTCAACGCTGAAGGTAGAAGTCAACGCTATAGCATCGGTTTCCGGCAACCCTTACGGCGCACCTCTACGGAAGAATTTGCCCTTTCTTTAGGATTTGAAGTCTTTAATGAGCAAACCTTTCTATCCGGGAGGCCTTTTTCCTTTGGAGCCCCCACCAATGCTGATGGTAAAGTCCGCACTAGGGTTTTAACGTTTGCCCAAGATTACCTCAGACGGGACCAGGCAGGCGCTTGGTTATTGCGCTCAGAATTCCGCCTCGGTGCCGATTGGTTTGATGCTACAAAAAGCAATGTTTCGGGGGTGGCAGACGGTCAATTTTTAAGTTGGTTGGGACAAGTGCGACGAGTGCAAAGAGTCGGGGATAATCATTTATTTCTCGTTTCAGCCGATTTACAATTAGCTAGTCAGCCTTTATTACCCTCAGAATTATTCCCCGTTGGGGGCGCTCGCTCTGTGCGCGGTTTTCGGCAAAATGTCCGAGCTGGGGACAATGGTTTGCGCTTTTCAGTGGAAGATCGGATCACTGTCCTGCGGGATGAAGGGGGAAATGCGACGTTATTAGTGGTGCCGTTTGTTGATTTGGGGTGGGTGTGGAATAATTCTCAAAATGTATTCCCACTGGGGAATCAGAACTTTATCGCAGGTGTTGGGGGGGGGATTCTATGGAATCCCATTGACAATTTAGAAATCCGTTTAGAGTATGGTTATCCCTTGGTCAATTTACGCGATCGCGGGCGAAATGCCCAAGATGACGGCCTATATTTCAGTGTCAACTACCGTTTTTAAGGGCTGGTTTTAATGCCTGACCCGTGGGAAAGACTCCATCCTCTGGCAGGATGGAGTTTCCTTTTTTTCCCTACCCTATAAGGCATGAAAACACAATAAGAATATATACTTATTTTTACATCCTTATCTCTTAAAAGATCATCAGCAATCTAGGGTTACACCGTCACAGGTTTAAACAAAAAACAATAGGCAATTGACTGAAACCCATGTTAAAACAACGACTAACGACACTGGATTATGCCATTTCCTGTTAAGTTATCCCTAGATCAGCTTTTTGTGAACCACAATCTTTGGCATATAAATGTATTCTCTCACACCCTTTAAAAAACTAAATATTGCGGTCAGATTTGCGCTCATCATGGTCTATAATGAGGCGTAACTGCTCCAGTCTTTACGCAGATTAGGCCAGTGATTGAGGCAAGTTCCTTGAGACAAGTTGATTAATCAATGTTCTATGAACTCAAAGCCTATGAACTCAAAGCAGTGGGTAGGAACTCATAACAGGAAGATAAGCATGAGCAAAAACTTAGTCAACTTGACACTCCTACAAGTTGAACAAGATATGGATCACATCCTAGCAGAACAGCCCGATCACATTCAAACAGAATTTACTCGCCGCGATTTATTTCCTGATTTAATTGCTTACGTTTTGAGTCGAATTCCCAATTTTTATATGGTGTTTGATGAAGGTAAAGGACAATCCTTGAAACCCCATCTGATTAATGAATCCGCAGAACGCCAACTGGCTAGAGAAGCCACTATTCGCAACGGCATTTATTATGTTTTAGAAAAGAGTCAACATCGCCAACGGAAGAAGCAAAAGATGATGGTTTAGGGCAATAGGCAAGGGGCAATCTTGACAAGTAGGGAACGGGGAACAGGGGAGAGGTAATAGGTAAGACTAATCAACTCCCGACTCCCCCCTATTCTCTATTCCCCATTCATATTCATTGAACAATTTGCCGCATATAATCCCGCCATAATTGAGCCGCTTGACCACTACTTCCGCGAGTGGGGGAGTTGTCATCATTACCTAACCAAACGCCTGTTACTAGATGCTGACGGGGGACATAACCAATAAACCACAGATCCACATTGCGATCGGTGGTTCCGGTTTTTCCCGCTTCTCCTTGTCCAATGGCCGCACGTCCTCCGGTGCCTCCTTGGATGACACCTCGTAATAGACTGTGCATGGTTTGGGCGATCGCACCACTAATGACTTGTTGGTTTCTATCCCCGTCCCGTTCCCCATCCTGGGTGAAATCATACATCACCCGACAAGTTTGGAAATTGTCGGTATCTTCACAGTCACTACTATCTAAAATCCGGCGAATCGTGTGGGGGCGATTCCAGACCCCATTATTGGCAAACACCGCATAGGCCCCGGTCATTTCCAGCACATTCACCTCACTTTCCCCCAAGACTAACCCCGGAGACGGATTCAGGGGAGAAGTCACCCCTAAGCGTTGAGCCATGCGGATCATGTTATCCATCCCCGCATCTTGGGCGATGCGAATGGCGATCGCATTTTCCGACTGCGCCATCCCGTGATACAAATTCGCACCCCCTCCCGCCGTCCGTTCACAGCCTCGGTACCGTTGCCCCCGCCACGTCACCGGAGCGCAGGAATAGACCTTATTCGGCGAAATCCCCCGTTCCAACGCCGCCGCATAGGCAAACACCTTAAACGTTGATCCGGGCTGGCGTTGGGCTTGAGTGGCTCGGTTAAATTGACTCTGGGCATAACTCACCCCCCCCACCAACGCCAACACCTCCCCCGTGCGACTATCCAACGTCACAATCGCCCCTTGCCGAAAATTTAACCGTCCCCCGTCCTGTTCCACCATTTGGCGCAAAGACTCTTCCGCCTTCTGTTGCTTATTGAGATCCAGCCCCGTCTCAATAACAAAATTTCCCTCTCGCGCCACCTCCGGGAACAGACGATTTAACTCCCGCAACACCTGACCATAATAATAGGGAGCGATCGCCTGAGATAACGCCTCCCGCGCCCTCGGACTCACCTGAATTCGCGATCGCCGCGCTTGACTCGCCTCCTCCTCCGAGATCATCCCCAACTGCGCCATCCGACTAATCACCCGATCCCGCAACTGCACCGCCGTCCGGTAATCCTGCACCGGATTATAAGCATTCGGAGCCGGCAAAATCGCCACCAGCGCCGCCGCCTCCGCCACCGTCAAATCCGCCGCCGACTTATCAAAATAAAACCGGGCTGCATCCTCAAAGCCATAACTTCCCACCCCCAAATAGACCCGATTCAAATAAGTCCGCAACAACTCATTTTTGCTGTAGAACGTCTCCAACTTCAACGCCACAATCGCCTCACGCACCTTCCGCCCCGCCGTATTCGAGCGCCCCACATACTCCGGGAACAAACTACGCGCCAACTGTTGCGTCACCGTACTTCCGCCCTGACGAATCCCCTGCCGTTGCACATTAATTAACACCGCCCGGAAAATCCCCAAGGGATCTACCCCCGGATGCCAAAAAAAGCGGCTATCCTCCGAAGCAATCACCGCCTTGGGCAAATAGGGCGAAAAATCTGACAAACGGTCAAACTCCCGATGGGCTTCCGTCCGCAAAGGCATCAAAGGCGTTTCCCCATCCCGAGCATACACCGCCACCGGCCCCTGTACCCCCAAGGGTAGAGGATAAATGGGAATCTTCGTCCACTCCCACAAAATCGCCGCCGTAACTAACCCCGTAATCCCGGCCACCCCATACAAACCATAGCGCAGGCCTCGCACCCATAACGGCGGGGGATTATGGTATTGCAAGCGCACCCCATTGGCTAACTCCGGCGGACCGAGGGTGAAAATATCCCCATGACGCAATTCTAGAGACGTGAGGCGACGTTTGCCCAAATAAATTCCATTGGTGGAGTGTTCATCCTTCAGCACAAACTGGCGGGGATGTTTCGGGTCCCGACTCACCGATAAATGAACCTGACTCACCACCGCATTCCGCACCACAATATCACTGGAGCGGGAACTGCGCCCCAAGGTGTACTTATCCCCCACCAACTTATAAGTTTCCGCGTGGTCTGCATCGGCATCCTGTACCCACAATTCCGGCACCCGTGCATTGGGACGAAGTGCTAAAACCGTATTTAACCGTTGAACGACTTGGGTCGCAATACGACTGAGTTGAGTCGGAGGAGGGCTAGTCATAAGTCAATTCGGTAGCTAACTTTTGAGATGGGAGGGAGAACGGAACATGGCATAGAGTAAACAGACAATTCCTATGTTAATAAACACATCGGCTAAGTTAAAAACGGGGAACTGGATTAAACGAAAATCCAGAAAATCAATCACATAACTATACAAAAACCGACAAACCCCATTACCAATCGCCCCGGCGAGGATGAAGCCATAGCCCAGTTGTTCCGCTAATTGGAGGCGGGGACTGTACCAAGCAAATAACATCAACCCCACACTGACCCCTAAAGACAACCACCGCAACCAGTCCGCCCCTCCGGTAAAGAGGCTAAACGCTGCCCCACTATTGGTAACATAAGTGAAGTGAAAAATTCCGGGCAGAATAGGAATTGTATCGAATTCTTGAGCAAAGGTACTTGTAACCCAGTTTTTAGTCAGTTGGTCGAGTAATAGTCCCACCAGTCCGGCAAGCCAAAACCAGCGATTGACTGCAAATCCTCTACGTCGCTGCTTCATAAACTTTTTTTTAAGCTTAGTCCTAGTCTATTTTCTATCTTGATCATTCTTGGTTCTAGGGCTTTGATCAGTTCTCGCACGCTCAGGGGTGTTTGCTCCCAATCCGCTTGGGGGATTTTTACTCCGGCAATCACGATCACTTTCTTCGCTTCCATGTTCTGTATTCTACCTTACCGTTTCCGTTGAGGATCCCGAATTAGCCGTTGAAGGGGTGAGTTGTGTTATTATCTATGGCTGTGGGGGTGAAACAAGGAGTTCTGGACTCTGCTGTAATTTCGCCTTCCAGTTTATTCACCACTGATCAGTTCGCCACATTGGCATGGGTTTTTGGAAAAGCTTGTTTAGCAATTCTGACACGGTAGCGAGTTCTCGGGGAGGGCGTGGAAGTGCGATCGCCAAAGATCCCCGATCGAGTGACCCGCGCGCCAACGATACTCGCATTGTCTTCAGCACAGAGCGAGAAATTGATTTGTATGAACTTGAGGAACTTTGTGATGCGGTAGGGTGGGCAAGGCGCCCCCTCCGTAAGGTTCGTAAGGCACTCCAGCATAGTTTTTTAGTTGTGTCTATGTGGGAACAACGAGGTGTCCGACGGCGTTTGATTGGTTTTGCCCGGGCGACTTCAGATCATGCGTTTAATGCCACCATTTGGGATGTGGTGGTGCATCCGAGTTATCAGAGTCAAGGTCTGGGTAAAGCGTTAATGCAGTACACCATAAAAAAACTGCGCAGCGAGGATATTAGTAACATTACCCTGTTTGCTGACCCTCATGTGGTGGATTTTTACCGTCGTTTAGGGTTTATCTTGGATCCCGAAGGGATTAAGGGAATGTTTTGGTATCCTGATTAAGGCTAGGCAGGAGGGCCGAAAATAGGGTATAGTAAGTGGGTTGTCTTTTGATTGTCACTGGACAGCGACTTCGGGATGTAGCGCAGCTTGGTAGCGCGCCTGCTTTGGGAGCAGGATGTCGCAGGTTCAAATCCTGTCATCCCGATAGCGTCTAAAAGCTTATGTAGCCTAGGGTCTAGTCAAGTTACTCAATCCTTACCTAAAATGTCGGCTTGAAGGCTCTCGGTTTTACCGATGAGATGAAAAGCCGACCAATATAAGACAGCGAAGCACAACTAATATTCAGGGGAATCCTGATTCTCGACATATTTTTTAAGTTGGTCTATTGTGACACCACCACAACTAGCTACAAAATAAGCCCCCGTCCATAATACTCGTTTGTCTTTCCCGTAAATCTTTTTCAGGTAGTCAGAGTAATTATCCCACATACGTTTGCTAGAAGTAGATTTTAGATTAGCAATTAATCCACTCAGTAACTTATGTGGTGGGTAGGTCAAAAGAATGTGAACGTGGTCAGACTCCCCGTTAAACTCTACGATACCGGCATCCCACTTATCAACAATAGACTTAAAAGCCTCATTTAAGAACTCTAAATGTTCTTTTTTGAATACTTTTCTACGGTATTTAGTCACCAAGACTATGTGGACAGTGAGATTAAATGTAGCCCGGCGAGTCTTAAAATAATTAATTTCCATACCCTTGACAGTTAGTGCAGTGAGATGCTATAACTATAACATAACACATTGAGAGGTCGGTTCAATGCGAGTCATAGAGTTTAAAGTTAAAGCGACACAAACGCAACAAGTAGCTATCCTAGAAGCTATTAGAACAGGGCAGTTTATTCGGAATAAATGCCTTAGACTTTGGATGGATTCCAGTAAAGAAGACAAGGTCAATTATGCTTCTTTTTGTAAATTTGTAACAACTTTGAGTAACAATACAGATACTCCGTTTGTAAGCAATCTAAACTCTATGGCTCGCCAGGCAAGTGCTGAAAGAGCTTGGTTGGCTATATCTCGTTTCTACAATAACTGTAAAAAAGGGTTAGCTCAAAAAGGCTACCCTAAATTTAAGAAGTTCTCAAGGTCTGTGGAGTACAAAACTTCTGGTTGGAAACTAACAGAAGATAAAAAATCTATCCACATAACAGATAAAACTGGAATTGGTAAGTTAAAGCTAATTGGCTCTTATAATCGTGAAATTCTAGATAAGTTGCTAATTAAAAGAGTTAGACTTATCAAAAGGGCTGACGGATTCTATTGCCAATTTGTTTTGGATCTTGAAAGAATAGAACCGTTTGATTCTACAGGAAAGGAAGTGGGAATTGATGTTGGATTAAACCATTTTTTAACGGACTCTAACGGGGATAAAGTTGATAACCCTCGATTTCTCCGCCAAGCCGAGAAGCGTTTAAAAAAAGCGCAACGTAAGCTATCTAAAAAGAAAAAGGGGAGCAACAAGCGTCAAAAACAAAAGTCAAAAGTAGCCTGTCTTCATTTAAAAATCTCTAGACAACGTAAAGATTTTGTTGTAAAGACAGCAAAAGCGTTAATCCAATCTAACGATTTGGTAGTTTATGAGGATTTGAAGGTTTCTAACATGGTGAAAAATAGAAAACTTGCTAAGTCTATTAGTGACGCAAGTTGGTCAATGTTCACCGATTGGTTAGACTATTTTGGAAAAATACACGGGAAGTTTGTGATAGCGGTAAACCCACAATATACTAGCCAGCAATGTTCTAGTTGTGGCAATATTGTCAAGAAAACATTGTCTGTAAGAACACATATTTGTTCTTGTGGTTGTGTTTTGGATAGGGATGAAAACGCCGCTAAAAACATACTTCAAAAAGCGAATACTGTCGGGCGGACAGAAATTCAAGCCCTCGGACAGACTACCCACTGTCTATTAGGTGAAAGCCTCCTAGATAAGGTAACTGGATGAACAGGGAATCCCTCGCTTTTAGCGATGGGAGCGTCAATGACCCTAATTTACTCAGTGTTTACTCCTCTTATTAGACATCTCTCAAAATTAGGCTGAAACGCCTACGCTATCCTTCTCAAAAGGGGGTTTTAGGTGGTGTCGAACCTTAACAAGTTAAGCTTGTGTGCATTTTGTCAAGTCCCATATATAGCGTCCAATAAATTGGACGACACTCCGCCCTGTTCCCTTAACTTGTCAAGGTTGGGTGGTGTCTCATGATTAACGAACTGGGAACGGAGAGGGAGGGATTTGAACCCTCGAAGACGTTGCCGCCTTAACGGTTTTCGAGACCGTCGCATTCAACCACTCTGCCACCTCTCCAAGGTCGATAGGGTTTCAACAAACTATTGTAGCGACTGAGGGGCATTTTTGGCTAGGGCTAACGACAGAAGCCGAAGCCCGAGACAGCGCGGGCTTTTGTTCGCCCTTCAGTGAGATCACCCCGTTCGTGATTACAATAGAACAATAGCCTTTTACTGACTACTGAACTTGTCCATGATCTGGCCCTTCAAACCGAATAAACGCAAGCAAATTGCCCGTATTGAAATCACGGGTGCGATCGCCTCAGAAACCCGGAAACGAGTCCTCAAAGCCCTAAAAACTGTCGAGGAGGAACATTATCCTGCCCTGTTATTGCGCATTGACTCCCCCGGAGGTACCGTCGGAGACTCTCAGGAAATTTATGACGCACTCCAACGGATTCGCCATAAGGGAGTGAAAGTCATCGCTAGTTTCGGCAATATTTCCGCTTCGGGAGGGGTTTATATTGGCGTAGGGGCCGATCATATTGTGGCCAATCCAGGCACCATTACCGGGAGTATCGGGGTGATTATTCGGGGCAATAATTTAGAACGTCTGTTAGAGAAAGTGGGGGTATCGTTCAAAACCATTAAATCTGGCCCCTATAAGGACATTCTAGCCTTTGACCGGGAGTCTACCCCCGAGGAAATGAACATCCTGCAACAGTTGATTGATACCAGTTATGAGCAGTTTGTGGGAACCGTTGCCCAAGGTCGCAATTTACCCGTCGAGACAGTAAAAAGTTTTGCCGATGGTCGAATTTTTACGGGTCAGCAAGCTCTAGAATTGGGAGTGGTGGATCGTTTGGGGACGGAAGAAGATGCCCGTCGGTGGTTAGCGGATTTAGTGGATCTCGACCCGGACAAGGTGAAATGTCGCACTATTGAGGAGAAAAAACCCGTCCTGATGCGTCTGTTGTCTGGTCGTAGTCTCTCTAAGCGATCGCGTCTTGCCACCTCTTTGGATTGGTTAGAGTTTGAACTCTCCACCCAAGGACAACCGATGTGGATCTACCGACCTTAAGAATTTACGGGAAATTTTGCAGCAGTGGAGGATGTAACAGTGGAGTGGAAAGTGCGGGCAATTCGTGGGGCAACAACAGCCCTAGAGAATACGGTAGAGGCCATTCAGGTGGCCGTAAAGGAGTTAATGGATGAGATTGAGTACCGCAATCAACTAGACCCGGAAGAGATTATCAGCGCGGTGTTTACAGCCACTCCTGACCTCAATGCTATCTTCCCGGCCTCGGTGGCACGCGATCGCCCCAATTGGGATAATGTCGCCCTCCTTGATGTCCAGCAAATGTCTGTAGAAAATAGCCTAGAACGCTGTATCCGGGTGTTAATTCACGTTAACACCCCCCACCCCCAAGCTGCCATGATTCACGTCTATTTAGGCCAAGCGAAGAACCTGCGACCGGATTGGAATTTAGCTCAAATGAGTTCCTCTGGATATCAAACCGATAAAAAGCGTTGAATCACTTCTTGACTTAAATCTTTTGTGGCTCCTGATGCCACAATTCCTCCTTTCTGCATGGCATAATACCGATCGGCTTGTCGCACAAAATGTAAATGTTGTTCCACTAATAAAACCGAAATTCCGGTTGCTTCAATAATCCCTTTAACTGCCGCCTCAATTTCCAAAATAATAGAAGGTTGAATGCCTTCTGTCGGTTCATCTAATACCAGTAATTGAGGTTTCCCCATCAAAGCGCGGGCAATGGCTAATTGTTGCTGTTGTCCACCGCTTAAGTCGCCTCCCATACGGTGTAACATCGTTTTTAAAACCGGGAAGAGATCAAAAATTTCTTCGGGAATTGTATCATTCCCCTTTCGACCGTGAGGACGGGCTTCTAGTCCTAATAATAAATTCTCACGCACCGTGACACGGGGAATAATTTCTCGGCCTTGGGGAACATATCCAATGCCCATTTTTGCACGTTGGTGGGGACTTTTTTTGGTGATAATTTCATCCATAAACCTAATTTGACCTTCGCGGGGGGAAAGCAATCCCATCACGGTTTTTAACAGCGTGGTTTTTCCGACCCCATTCCGGCCAATTAAACAGACCATCTGACCCCGACCTACGTTTAAATCCACATTGCGCAAAATGTGGCTTTCTCCGTAATAAACATTAAGACCAGAAATTCTTAACAGAGGAGGGGTTGCAACTTGGGAGGTCGGGGAATGATCTTGAACTTGAGTCATTTTCAATTACTTTTCCTATGGTATTCGTAGGTTGGGTGCAATTCGTAGGTTGGGTGCAGCGACAGCGAAACCCAACAAAACCCTAATCAGCTATTCGTAGGTTGTGTGCAATTCGTAGGTTGGGTGCAGCGACAGCGAAACCCAACAAAACCGTAAACAATTGTAGGGGCAAATCACTATAATTCTGACACACCATCCAAATCCTCTTTCATCAATTGTTCCATCAGAGTTTGATAAATTTCGCACTCGCTGGGGTCAATGCCGCGAGAGGTTAAAATGTCCTGACTTAAGGCTAAAACTTGCTCTTTTTCGGGGGAATTCTGGAGTTGTGCGATCGCATAATCCCATTCTATCTCCTCTGACAGATACAACTGTAGGGTTTCCTCCACTAAGGTAGGGTCTTGACCTCCCGCAAATTTCGCGGCAACTTCTGAGATAATTTGCCGCTTATCATCAATCTCAAATAACCCGTCACTGTCGATAAATAAAGCGATAACTTGCAAAATATTCATCTGTTCCGGGGTTAATTCAGGGGATTTTCCTAAATACACTTCAATGACATTAGGATTGCTTTGTACCTCATCCATTGTCCCCTCAAAAAGTACAGAACCTTGATGGAGAACAGTCACTTGTCGGGCAATTTGTCGCACAAACTCCATATCATGTTCAATCACAATAATAGAGTGACTTTCTGCGAGGGCTAATAATAACGCCCCGATGTTTTCCGTCTCTTCATCGGTTAATCCGGCTACGGGTTCATCTACTAATAATAAATCAGGAGATTGAGCTACTAACATCCCAATTTCTAGTCTTTGTTTTTCTCCATGAGATAACAAACTTGCTGATAGATCCGCTTTTGCCGTTAACCCAATGGTTTCTAATAATCCCACCACATGACGTTTTTCTGTGCTAGGAATGGTTTTAAATAGGGTGCTAAATAAGTTTTTATTGCGGTTACAAGCCAGGTCTAAATTTTGCCGAACCGTTAGGTTTAAATAGACGCGAGGCGTTTGAAATTTTCGCCCAATCCCTAAGCGGGCAACTTCATGTTCTGCGAGTCCGGTAATTTTGCGCCCTTTAAAATAAACTTGCCCGGTGGTGGGTTGTACTTTCCCAGTAATAACATCTTGCAGGGTTGTTTTTCCCGCACCGTTGGGGCCGATAATGACTCGTAATTCCCCTTTTTCGAGGGACAAGTTGAGGTTATTAATGGCTTTGAATCCATCAAAACTTACGGTTAAATCTTCAATTTTTAGGATGGTTTCTGTCATGGTTCATGGATTGGGAGTCGGGAGTCGGTGTAGGGGCGCAATGCTTGCGCCCTAGGGATTCGGGAGTTGATTAGTATTACCCATTACCCATTACTTATTACCTATTACCTATTCCCTAAAGTTAGGTTTCGCTATCGCTCCACCCAACCTACAAATGGCGGTTTACTGTTAACTGTCTTGACCAATTTCTTGGCGTTCTTTCTGCACTTCTGGATCTTGTTCTAAACTGGGATAAGTGACAACGGGTTCTGACCTTCCTAATAAAGCGCGAACTTTGCCCCATTGCCAACTTCTAACCCAGCCTAAAATACCATCGGGTAAGACGGTTACGACAATTAAGAATAAAGCCCCTTGGAAGAATAGCCAAACCTCAGCAAATTGTTCACTTAAAAAGGTGCGGGCATAGTTGACTAATAACGCACCTAAAATAGCTCCGACTAAGGTTCCCCGTCCTCCTACAGCAACCCAGATCACCATTTCAATCGAAAAGGCTACATCCATCGCGCTGGGGGTGATAATACCCGATTGAACGGTGAATAATGCGCCAGAAATCCCTGCAACCCCGCCAGAGATGGCAAAAACTAGGACTTTAAACGTAGTGGGATTATAACCGGAAAAACGCACCCGGTTTTCATCATCTCGGATGGCAATTAATAAACGGCCAAAACGTCCACTGGTGAGCCATCGACCGAGGAGATAGAGTAAAATTAAAATCAGAATTGTGGCTGTATAAAAGGCAAATTGGGCGGGCTGAGAACTTACTACAACTCCGAACAATTCATTGGTGTCTGTTTTTAAGCCGTTTGTCCCGTTAATCAGTTTTTGTTGCCCATTGAAGAAGTTAAAAAAAACAATCAGGGCGGCTTGAGTCAGAATGGAAAAGTAAACCCCTTTGATGCGATTGCGAAAGACTAGATAGCCTAAAAAGCCTGCCACTAAACTGGGAATCAGGATGATGGCTAAGAGGGTGAAGGGGAAGGAATAAAAGGGCTGCCAGAAGAGGGGAAGTTCTGTGACTCCATAGAGGGGGAAGAAGTCGGGAATTTGTCCGGGAGGAAGTTGGAGTTGTAGGTGCATGGCGATCGCATACCCCCCCAAGGCGAAAAAGATGCCATGTCCGAGGCTTAACAGCCCCGTGTAGCCCCAAATTAGGTCAATGCCAAGGGCAACTATGGCAAGGGACAAAAACCGCCCGAGGAGGCGCAAACGAAAGGGGGTGAGCCAGAGTGGCATCACTCCGATCAGCAAGATGGCGATCGCAACAAGGGCAATGCCTTCTAGCAAAAACTGCCGCTTTCGCTCTCGTTTCTGACTTTGGCTTTTGCTTAAAATCTCTACTGTCATTGGATTTAGACGAAACAGGGAACAGGGGGACTAGGGAATTGGGAAAATGAAGATTGGAGAATGGATTTACAGTTCAGCCGTTCGACCTTTGGGGGCAAAAATTCCCGCCGGTTTGAACTGGAGAAAGGCAATAATCAGGGCAAAAACCATCACCTTAGCCATGCTAGTAGTAGCAAAGAAGAGGAAAAACTCAGTAATCGGTTTTAAGGCATCAATGGGTAAAAGTAACGCCGCAAGGGTACCTGAACCGATTAAATAGGTGACAATTCCAATGGCCATCGCCGCAATAATGGTGCCGAAGAGATTACCCACTCCCCCCACTACCACCACCATAAAAGCATCTACAATGTAGTTCTGTCCGGTGTTGGGGCCGACCGAACCCAATAAGGCGATCGCAACCCCTGCCAAACCCGCTAAACCAGATCCCAAGGCAAAAGTTAACGCATCCACCCGATCCGTGGGAATCCCAAGGCAGGCGCTCATATTGCGGTTTTGGGTGACAGCGCGAATCCGTAACCCCCAATTCGACCGATTGAGGAACAAATAAATCCCTACCACACAGAACAGCGTCAAGATAATAATGAAAATTCGGGCGTAGGGGAGTTGAAAATTGCCCAAAGGAATCCCACCCCGTAACCAAGGGGGGGCGGTAACATCGACGTTTCTCGCGCTAAACCAGAGAGTGCTAAAGGTGGGGTTAGCTTCTAATAGATTGTGGGTGAAAAAGGCGATCGCACCAGATAAAATCCCCACCCCCCACAACACCCAATTTCGGATCCGAGGCCAATCGGGACGCAACCGATAGAGAACCACCCACGCGCCAAAAAACAACAGGCAAAAGACCCCTAAACCCATCGCCAATGACCCATTCACACTCCGCACAAATTGGCGCAAAATGAGACTCACCCCCCAAGTGGCCAGCAGCGTTTCTAGCGGTCGTCCATAGAGGAAGCGAATCACCCCCCGTTCTAAAATCAACCCCACCAACGCCGCCACTAAAAACGCCATCGGTAACGCGGCCAAAATATAAAAACTAAAAATAGGCTCTCCCAAGGGTCTAAAGGTATTTTGCACCACAAACGTGGTATAGGCCCCCAGCATCATTAACTCCCCGTGAGCCAAATTAATCACCCCCATCAAGCCAAACACAATGGCTAGACCGAGAGCAACCACCAACAACACCGACCCAATACTGAGGCCATTAAATAAACCTTGTACTAGCTGTAAAACCATGCAAAAAAATCTCAAAACAACCAACAAAACCCCATAGGTTAGGCATAGGAAAAGCGTAACCCAACACCCTCCCAACCCCACACCACAAAAAGGAAAAGAAGGATGACCAAAATTCACCCTTCTTTCACCCAAAACCCGACCGTTAAATCTTATAGCGGCCGCCCTTATTGGGGTCAGTCCAATCACAGCCATATCCCTTGGTATCCGGCACAAATTGATTCCAAGGTAAGGGGTCAATGGGGCCTTCCGTTGACCAGACAATATCAAATAGACCATCCTCGCGAACTTGACCCACCCGCACCGTTTTTGAGATGTGATGATTAACATTCATCGTCACTTTCCCTTCCGGTGCATCAAATTCCTGACCAATGGCCGCCATACGAACCTTATCGAGATCATCGGCCGTTCCCGCTTTTTCCACAGCCTGTTTCCACAGGTACACCATAATATAGGCCGCTTCCATCGGGTCATTCGTCACCCGATTTTGACCATACTCTGCTTTGAAAGCCTCCACAAATTCCTGATTTTTTGGTGTTTCAACCGTTTGGAAGTAATTCCAACAGGCATAATGTCCTTTTAAGAACTCCGCCCCAATTTGCTGGACTTCTTCCTCCGCCACACTGACAGACATTACAGGGTACTTGTCTGGGGTTAATCCCGCCCCTTGTAACTGTTTGAAAAACGCCACATTACTATCACCATTGAGAGTATTAAAAATTACCCCTCCATCAGGTAAAGCCGCCTGAATTTTGGTAATAATCGGGGTAACTTCCGTATTCCCCAACGGTAAATAGTCCTCACCCACAGTCTCGCCACCCTTGGCTTTTAACTGTTCCTTAATAATCGTGTTAGCCGTGCGAGGGAACACATAGTCTGACCCGACTAAAAAGAACTTATTGCCTTTATTCTCCAAGAGCCAAGTCACAGCAGGCTCAATCTGTTGGTTCGGTGCAGCCCCAGTATAGAAAATGTTTCTAGAGCATTCTTGTCCCTCATATTGGACGGGATACCATAACATATGGTTTTTCGATTCAAAGACATCTAAAACCGCTTTCCGACTCGCAGAAGTCCAACAGCCAAACACCGTTACGACTTTATCCTGATCAATCAGTTTAGCTGCTTTTTCGGCAAAAGTTGGCCAGTCTGAAGCACCATCTTCAATAACAGCCTCGATTTGTTTCCCTAAAACGCCCCCAGCTTCATTAATTTGTTTAATGGCGAGTTTTTCCGCATCAACTACTGTTGTCTCGCTAATCGCCATTGTGCCGCTGAGGGAGTGTAAGATCCCTACTTTAATTGTGTCTCCACTAGCTGCAACTGGGGTAGATGCAGATCCTTCCGTCGTAGTATCTCCTGTCGTGGGAGTGCTTCCGCAGGCCTTTAATAAAATACTTGTTCCTAGGGCTGCCGAGCCATAAATCAAAAATTTCCGTCTACCAAATTGCTTGTCCATAGGCTCCTCTTTTGAGCTTGCTAGCGAATGTTGTTGTCCTTGTTCACTGGAGTACCCAACAACATAGTCAAGGGGTTAATATTAAGACGAGGTAAAATAATATTTTGTAGTCTGTGTTACGACTTTAAAAGAGATAATAAGCTAGGACTGCTCTAAGGTCATCCCATAAGACTCTCTCCGTCTGATAGAATGGACGGTTGAGGTTATTTCTTGTAAGAAAACTTTATAAAAGTTGATCATTTGATAGAGAAGTTCAAATTAATTCAACAAATCAATTTAACAATGGAAAAAAGCCCCCGCATCAAAATGCCCCCCGAGGTCAGACAGTTTGTATTAAATCGTGATGGTGGATGCTGTCGTAGTTGTGGCAGCACCCAAAATTTAGAAGTGGATCATATTATCCCTCTGGCGAAGGGGGGAACAAATGACCTTAGCAACCTACAAACCCTTTGTCGTCCCTGCAATCGCCGCAAGAAACATTATCTAGATCCCCGCTTTAAGCGGCGGTTTACGTGATAACCTCTGTGCCGTCCGCACTAGCGCAGTGTTAGCTTGCCGAAGGCTACCCATTTAGGGTAGCCTCCGGATACCTTAGAAGTGAAAATCAGTTCACTCATCTTTTTAATTTATTTATAAATATTAATTATATTTTATAGCTTTTTTAGTACTCATGAACTGCATAAGACAATCTTATGCCTTAACATTCCAAGCCAATTGTTGCTATGCTTAATGTGGGAATGTGTGATTTTTTCACAGATTTCTAGATTAAGGTAGGGGATGAGCTATGCTTATCGAATTTAGTGTTGGTAATTACAGGTCATTCAAAGATCGAGTCACCTTTAGTATGGTGGCAGCAAATTTTGTGTCAAAAGAAAAGAGTATTGATACAAACAACACTTTTGAGATAGATGAAGAACTGAAACTGCTTAAGACCTCTGCCATATATGGAGCAAATGCCAGTGGCAAAAGTAATCTTGCTAGAGGCTTAAGCTTCATGAAATGGTTTATGATCAATTCGTCTAAAGAGACTCAAAGCATAGATGAAATAAAGGTAGAACCTTTTAGGCTCAGTACAGAAACTGAGGGAAAGCCATCATACTTTGAGTTAGCATTTTTGATGGATGGACGAAAGTATAGATATGGCTTTGAAGCAACTCAGAAGAGAGTAATATCGGAGTGGCTATTTTATGTTCCTAACATAAGGGAAACGAGCCTATTTGAACGTCAACTTGATAGCATTAAATCATCTAAAGTCTACAATGCTGACGGTGTTCAGCAAAGAACTAGAAGCAATGCACTCTTCCTTTCTGTTTCTGCTCAATTTAACGTTGAAATAGCGGAAAGAATTCTAGAATGGATAACGGATAAGTTAAATATTATTTCAGGTCTTCATGATGGAGCTTACCTAAATTATACAGTCAAATGTTTTATAAACGATAAGAATAAGGCTGATATTGTTCAATTGATCAAGAAGCTAGATCTAGGGATTAGCGAGATACAAGTTGAACAGGAAGATTTCACAATTGACTTGCTACCCGACGAAATGCCAGATGAGCTTAAGAGGCTTATTGTTAAAGAAGCAGGAGGTAAAGCAACCTCAATAGGTATTTCTCATCGAAAATTTGATGCCGATGGAAACTACAAGTCTATTGAAGAATTTAATTTAGAAAACCATGAATCTGAAGGTGCAAAAAAGGTTTTTGCATTAGCTGGACCTCTCGTAACTGCTCTTAAAGAAGGAGAGATTCTAATTATTGATGAGTTTGATGCAAGGCTTCATCCTTTAATTAGCCTTGCGATTGTTAAGCTGTTTAACTCCAGGGAGGCAAACCCAAACAATGGCCAGCTAATTTTCATGACTCATGATACTAACTTGCTCAGTAATAAAATCTTTCGTAGAGATCAGATTTGGTTTACTGAAAAGAATAGATACAGCGCAACAGACTTATACTCTCTTGCAGAGTACAAAATAAGTAATGATGAATCTTTCGAAAGTAACTATATTAAGGGGAGATATGGTGCAATTCCATATATTGGCAATCTGAATCGCTTGATTGAATCCAATGTCTAAAAGAAAGCCGTATTCTCGTGGATACTCTCCTAGAAAAGTTGACACTAAAGAAGTCAGGCAGAGATTTTTGATTGTGTGCGAAGGAGAGAAAACTGAACCCAACTACTTTAGAAGTTTTCGCGTCCCTAAAGATGTTGCTGAGCAGAAGTGTTGAATGTTAGTAAAAAACTTGACAAAAAGCCCCTATTGTTTTAAAATAGGGGCTTACTTTTTTAAAAAAACTAATCCCTTGATTCTATCCAACTTTCCTCAAATTGTCAAACAATGCCTCGGTCATTTGCCTCAAGATGACTATCCCGTCTTAAATACTTTTAAATTCGTTTCCATTTGGCTTGAATTTGTTCTTGACCAGAGTCAAACCAGTATGAGAAGTCTCTTCAAGAGGCTTAATATTATGGGGGAGTCTGTTGATATTTCCACCTTTTCTAAAGCCAGTAAGTATCGCGATCCTCAAATTTTTTATCAATTGTGGGTTCATCTAACACAACAGTTTCTTAAACAGAATAAGATTCCATCCAATCAGCTACAACTTTTTCCCTTAGATTCAACCATTGTCACTCTCACCAGTAAGTTACTCTGGCATCAAGAAGTTCACCAAGTCAAGCTTTTTGCGGGTCTAAATCTCTTCACCGGAATTCCAGGCGGACTCTTCCTTCATTTTGGTCAAGGTCATGACTATAAATATGGCGATACAACCCTAGAATCAATTCCAGCTAATGGCGTTGGAATAATGGATAGAGGCTTTTTTAGCCTAATTCAAATTGCCCTGTTACAAAAGTTGAAGGATCGCTACTTCGTTCTGAGAATTAGGAACAATGTTCACTTAACTTTCCTAGATAATGGCAATTGTTACTAGGCCAAGGTCGCGAACAAATTGAAGCTAGAGTCGTGAGTTTTAGCGACTTAGAGAAAAAGACTGAGTTTCGATTAGTAACGAACTTACCCGAGACGGGAGAAGGAGGAGTTAGCTCAGAAGAAATTGCCGAGTTTTATCGTTTGCGTTGGTCAATTGAGTTGCTTTGGAAATTTTTAAAGATGCACCTCAAATTAGATCGCCTCATCCCTAAAAATATCAACGGAATTGAAATCCAGATTTATAGTTGTCTGATTGCCTATTTACTTCTAAATATGCTCAAGATACCGACAGAGTTCGGTAAATCTTTATTGGATAAATTGCGATATTTACAGGCGTTTATGTGTCAAAAAATTAGCTATGTACACTGGTTTAGAGAGCTAGTGCCACCTGGTTAAATTTACCCCTTAACAGGGTTAGTGTGTCCATTTGTACTTAGTTCATAAGTACCGATTCAACACTTCTGGTTGCTGAGATAGATGTTAAGGGTGTAGGAAAAAATCCTAGCAAGTTGCTTAACAGCGCGAAAGATTTGAAGGAAAGAGAAGATTACGATCAGGTATGGTGCGTTTTTGATCGAGATTCCTGGACTCCAGAAGATTTCAATAATGCCATCAGAAATGCTGAGAATCAAGGTTTCAAAGTAGCTTATTCCAATGAAGCATTTGAATTATGGTATGTTCTTCACTTTGAGTTTCTCAATACTGGAATTCCTCGAAATGATTATCTTCAAAAGTTGGACCGTCTTCTTAATCACAAGTATCACAAAAATAGCGAGAAGATATATGATGAGCTTTTTGATAGGCAACCTACTGCTATTAGAAATGCTATAAATTTGCTCAATCAATATGATCCCCATATTCCTGCTATAGATAATCCTTCTACAACAGTGCATTTATTGGTGCAAGAACTCAACAGGTTTGTTAAATGATAATAGAAGCGGCAAACCTTGAATCGTGATGCTTATTCTCTTGAGCGAAGGTAGATTTTTTCTTCAGCAATAGTTTACTTTGGCTTGTTCAAAGAGCCGAGAAAGGGCGGGGTGATCCTGAACAATCGCCCCTACCGTGTCACTGATTTGGAAAGTGGTCATGGTTAGACTCCTAAAAACTGGACTGTTGAGTAAAAAAGTATTTATCTCTTCAATCCCCCCGCAAAAGAAGGGGGATTTTTAAGCATTTTGCTAACAGCTTACGATTGTATTTATTGATTCAAAACATCTTTTTTGTGTTGAGGTGCAGCAGCAACGGCGGCCACTTCTGCCATTAATTCCTCTGAAACTCCCATTTCTTGTAAAGTTGCCATCAAATCTTCCGCCACGGCATCAAAATGCTCACTACTTAAACCGTGCTTTTCCACGAGTTTCTTGTGAGCTTCTCGCATATAGCGACCGTCATATTGATCCGTACCCCCAAAGGCGTAGGTGAGAAATGCTTTTTGATGCGCCCGTTGTTTGACCATATCTACATCAGCAAAAAAGTGCTTGATGCGGTCATCTTGCAGGACTCGTTCATAGAACTTATCAACCGCTAAATTAACGGCATCGGCTCCACCGAGTTTTTCGTATAGGGTTGCCATGGTTTTTCTCTCTCAGAATGGGTAAAAAGGACGAATTGGGTTTAGCCTGGGTCGTTAGAATAGCTCAAGCTGACCCAGGCTTACAGACGGGTTAGGGAGCCGAAGACGACGTTACTAAAGCGTCTGTGGGCTGCGCTTGGGTGGGTTGTTGGAAAATGCCAAACAGGGCTTGAGCAACGCAATATATTAACACTACTGCACCGATGGCAAACATGATGTCACCGGGAATCCGTAACCACACCGTCCATCTTTGAAGAAAGGGGAAGTCATTTTTAAGCAGGGAGAACCCGCCACTGGCTTTTTTATTGTCAAATCTGGACGGGTCAAAGTTTTTAATGTTTCCCCAACAGGCAAAGAACAAATCCTCAAGATTTTTGAGACTGGGGAATGAATAATTGATAATTAGGATTTGCTTTGAAGTTGGCAAAATGTGCAATCACATCTGAGGCTAACTGTTATCCCGATCAGCCGACTTGTGTAAATAAATATTGGTCCGGCTCTGACGAAAAAATAAAGCCGCCTTATTTCTGTATCCATTTTTACAAAAATGCTCAAAAATTCAACCCAATGCGCCTAATTATTCACAAATCTTGACTAAATAGGGCTGAAATCTCGCAAAATGAAGCATTCCACTAAGACCTGAATTGTACGGTGAAACTCAAGGGTGGTGGGACACCTGTTGAAAAGATGACTGACCGAAATAGCAGTTAGTACAAATAAATCAAATGCCTAGCCCCCACAAGCCAAGACGTTAAGCGAGTGAAAAGCATAAATCTAAAGTAAACTGAAAGCAAAAGCTAACAGTGTAGCGGCAATTGACACCGCCTTGTGGACTGCTGTTGTATTAGTGCTAAGGTACGGTACGACAATGTGGTTGTTAGGAGCAATAACTAATATTTGTTGGTGATCCCCTCTAAAAAATCCTCGTGGCTTTAGCCCGATGGAGTGTCAAATCCCCTATTCCTCTAGTTACAATGAGTTACCGCACTATTCGATTTCATTCTTCCTTATGGGGAGGAATCTTCCTCTCGAGTGTAATCGGAGTTACTCTACCCCTCGTTTTAGGCATTACTACTTCCGTTCAAGCTCGAATGCCGCGCCAAGAAATTGAACTGTCTCGTCGGCAAGATGAAAGTTACGATGTCTTGTTACGACGCGCCGAAGGAGTAGCCCGCTCTGCTGTCCAGCGTGTCTTTGATCAGGATATTGTCGTGACAGAAGTTGCCATTACTATTGTTGGGAAAAATGGCGGGACTAGCGTCCCTATTCTTCGCCTACAAGTCACTCGCCAACTCTGGCAACGAGAACCCGATCCCCAACGTTGGGCAACCTACTTCCCCATGTCCCGAATGTTGCTAGGTCTTTGAAGAGGGATAAATCCTTGTAGACACCCCCACCTCGCGGAACGCAGGTGGCGGAGCATTCATGAGCGGCGCAAGAAGTTAAGGTCTGCTGGGTGGGGAGGTATTAGATCAGATTTAGAGGTATAGGCAGCAACAACATCAATCACTTCGCCACCTAACTCCTGCCACTTCATCTCTGTGTAGTCCCGGATCTTGGCTTTGAGCCACCCATGGAAGCATCTTTCCATCCTCAAGTAGTACAT
Source organism: Spirulina subsalsa PCC 9445 (assembly GCF_000314005.1). Lineage (NCBI taxonomy): Bacteria > Bacillati > Cyanobacteriota > Cyanophyceae > Spirulinales > Spirulinaceae > Spirulina > Spirulina subsalsa. The sequence goes on along the minus strand of NZ_JH980292.1, from coordinate 2,265,920 downwards.
TGAGAACCCGGGCTATGATGACTCAACCCCGCCGCTCCTTAACCCCCACTTCGAGGTGGGGGAATGCGTCGCTAATTTTGTTCAAATCAGGAGGATTAGCAAATCCTTGACGGGCTGCTTCGATAAAATTCTGAACTCGAATGGGATCAATGGGTTCAGTAATCTTGCCTCGACGCTTGAGGGAACTGGCGACAATGACCCCATCGGCGGCTTGTAGCAATGTCCCGACATTATCCCAATCGGCCCCACTGCCAATAAATACCGGAGTCCCTTTCGCGGCACTACAGGCTAACTCTAGATCTTCTAAATTGGGGGGGCTACCCGTTGCCCAGCCTGACAGAATCACACCATCGGCCAAGCCTCGTTCAATGGTGTCCTGTACGGCTGTGGTTAAATTGGGAGTCCCTAACGGTCGAGCGTGTTTGACTAACACATCTGCTAGAATGCAGACCTCACTCCCTAACTCCCGACGATAGCGTAGTAATTCATGGGCGCGACCCTCAATTAAGCCTTGATCTGTTGCCATCACACCTGTTAACACATTAACCCGAATGAATTGGCATTGACAGACTGATGCGATCGCCATGGCACTCAGGGCATCATTCCGCAACACATTAATCCCCACCGGGAGCATCACTAAATTTTGAATCCGTTGGGTGATCAATGTCATGGCACTCACCACCGCCGGATCAACATTATCCTTAGTAAAGGGGGCATCAAAAAAGTTTTCTATAATAATGCCATCAACCCCGCCCGCCGCTAAAGCAGTAGCCTCTTGTTCTGCACGGTCAATCACCTCCCGCAAATTTCCACCCCAACGAGCAGAACTCGGAAGGGGTAAGAGATGAACCACGCCAATGACTGGGTTTCGGGTTTGGAAAATCTGTGTTAAGTCCACTTAAATCTAAAAAATAACAGTCCGATTAATTGATATAACGCCGGGGGCTGACCTAGGGCAATTCTCACAAAAACGGGGATAAACCACAGGTTCAACGTCCCCTGAATATTCTATCGCGAAGTATCCCGCTCACAGCAGGAGAATAATTTATCTAGGGCTTGCTGAATAAGTCTGGGAGTCGGGAGTCGGGGTCATTCAAACCCCACACCCCCCTATTCCCTATTGCCGCTCCTCAGAAAGCTCGACAAAAAGACCTTTTCTGCTGTCCTCAGTACATCAAGCACTCAAAAGGGGATCTAATTTACCAGAGCGCTCTAAGGCGTGAATATCATCACATCCGCCAATATGTTGATCGTTGATGAAGATTTGCGGGACAGAACGCTTTCCGTTAGCCCGTTGTGCCATTTTATCCCGTGCTTCGTTGTCTCCATCAATACAATACTCGATATATTCAACCTGCTTACGATTGAGCAGTGCTTTTGCACGCAGACAGAAAGGACAAGCACTCCAAGTGTAAATTTCAACCTTTGATGCCATAAAACTCTAAGTTATGTTAAGTAATGTTTCAATTATACCGAACGCTTTACCCCTCAAACCCATTGAGAATTAATAATTCATTCTTCTGAGAAAACTAAAGTTTTCCTGATTTTGCAAGAAGCCGGTCAAGATTGGCCTTAGAATAGCTAAGTTGTACCTTTTCGGACAGATCCTTGTGATGCCCTGGGTGAGTCCGCTCTTAACCTTTTTCCCTAATGGTATTTGTGCGCCCCTTAAATGCCCTGTTGTAAACTCTCTACCTGTTGTAAGTCTTTCTCCTGTCAGTTTTGCCGTTTTGTAAATCTGTAACCCTTGACCTAACGTTTTGCCCCCCTGAATGCCCCTTTTCTCCTACAACCACACACTATACACTTGATGATGAAATCGGATATTTTACCCGGCCGGAGTTTCCCCCTTGGTGCAACAGTGTACCCGGATGGAGTTAACTTCTGTATTTTTTCGGCGAACTGCACTGCCATAGAACTCTTACTGTTTGACTCTCCCAAGGATGCAGTTCCGGCTCGTATTATTCCCCTAGACCCGAAAATTAACTGTAAAATCTTTTACTGGCATATTTTTATCCGAGGGTTAAAAGCGGGACAGATTTATGGCTATCGTGTTTATGGCCCCTATTCGCCAGAAAAAGGCCTATTGTTTGATGGGGATAAAGTGCTTCTTGATCCTTATGCTAAAGCCATTGTTGGCTGGGAAAACTATGACCGAGAAGCGGCTATTTATCCGGGGGATAATTGCGGCCAAGCGTTGAAAAGTGTGGTTGTAGATTCAAGTCTTTATGATTGGGAGGAAGATGTTCCTCTGGGAATTCCCTATGCAAATAGTGTGATCTATGAATTACACGTTGGGGGGTTTACTCGCCATCCCAATTCTGGGGTTGCCCCAGAAAAACGGGGAACTTTTGCGGGGTTAATTGAAAAAATTCCTTATTTAAAAGAGTTAGGAATTACGGCGGTTGAAATTTTGCCGATTCATCAGTTTGATGAACAAGATGTTAAACCCGGTTTGGTGAATTATTGGGGTTATAGTACCCTAGGTTTTTTTGCTCCCCATTGGCAGTATAGCTCCCAAAAAGATCCGCTCGGTCCGGTGAATGAGTTTCGGGATATGGTCAAGGCTTTCCATAAAGCGGGGATTGAGGTAATTTTAGATGTGGTGTTTAATCACACCGCGGAGGGAAATGAGGAAGGTCCAACGCTTTCGTTCCGAGGTTTGGATAACCCAACTTATTATTTATTGGAAGATGATCCAAGGTATTACAGTAACTATACAGGATGCGGGAATACGGTTAATACCAATCATGCGATTGTTTGTCGTTTGATTCTCGATAGTTTGCGCTACTGGGTGGATGAAATGCACGTTGATGGATTCCGCTTTGATTTGGCTTCTATTATGTCGAGAAATCCTCAAGGATTACCTGTAGAACAAGCTCCTGTGTTGTGGGATATTGAAACCGATCCCATGTTAGTAGAATCTAAGGTAATTGCTGAAGCTTGGGATGCGGCCGGTTTATATCAGGTGGGGGAATTTATCCGTAGTAGTGAACGTTTTGCGGAATGGAATGGACCGTTTCGGGATGATGTGCGGCGTTTTGTGAAAAGTGATTCGGGTGCGGTGGGGTGTATTGCGGCTCGAATTTTAGGCAGTCCTGATATATACTATCGTCCTGATTTTAAGACTTATCGCAGTATTAATTTTGTGACTTGTCATGATGGGTTTACTATTAATGATGTGGTGGCTTATAACGAAAAACATAATGAGGCTAATGGGGAGAATAGTCAGGATGGCTGTAATTATAATTTCAGTTGGAATTGTGGGGAGGAAGGGGAAACGGATGACCCGGAAATTTTAGCGTTACGCACTCGTCAGATTAAAAATCTGTTCACGATTTTATTTTTCTCTCAGGGGACTCCTATGTTGTTGATGGGGGATGAGGTGCGACGCACTCAACAGGGGAATAATAACGCTTATTGCCAAGACAATGAACTCAGTTGGTTTGATTGGAGTTTGGTGGAAAAGAATGCCGATATGTTGAATTTTGTCAAGGGCATTATTGATTTAACTCAACGATTGAAGGTTTTTCAATTGGAGGATTTATTAGTGGTGGCTCAGGATAGTTCTAAGCCTCATTTGTATTGGCATGGGGTGAAGGTCAATCAACCGGAATGGTTCTATGATGCTCATAGTTTAGCGTTTACGTTGACCCATCCGGAGGCGAAGGAAAATCTATTTTTGATTTTGAATGCCTATTGGGAGTCTCTAACGTTTGAGTTACCACCTTTAGCTAAGGGTCAAAGATGGCATCGGATTATTGACACGGCGCTCCCGTCTCCACTGGATTATTGCGATCGCGCTCTAGCCTCTCCCATCACAGAAGATCACTATAAGACCACCCCCCGTTCCGTTGTGGTGTTAATGGCGTGACCTCTACCCACCCTATCCCCCTAGGGTTCACGGGAGGTTTCTGGGGGGTTAGGCTAGGTTAGGCGAAAAGTGGAAAGCGTTTCAACCCCCAAATCAGCAACCGTTGCACCCCCCACAGCATAATCCCCAAGGAGAGGAGGGTAATCACTGAGAAAGGGTGTCCGGTGGCTAAGTGGATGACACTGTAAACCATGATAATCAGGACGGCTCCCCCCCAAGCAATGGCTTCTAGTCGCCGGGTAGGGGGGAAGGGTGACGGTTGCTGGTGTTGGAGGACTTGCTGAATGAGCCAGTGGTGCGCACGATTGAGGGATAGAGCCAAGGTCGGGTTCGTCAGACAGCGATCGCACACTTGATGAATCATCTCCCCATCCTCCCCTAAATAGCTCCGGAGCAGGGCTTCAGAGCCTCCCTCACCCCCGTAATAGGTGACAAAGGTCAATCCCCCCCCACAACCTCGACCCGACCTTAAATAGGCGCGTAGGTCATGATGACAGTCAGGGGGCAGGTGCAGGGGATATCCCCCTTGTTGGACTTGTTCAAGCTGACTGAGGGAGCGGGGAGTGAGATGAAACTCAACGTGGTGGTAGAGGAATGAATCCGTTTCTTGTTCCTCCTTGACCACCTGAATCAGATGGGGAAGATGGAGCATTACACCGTCAGATAGCCAGAGGTTTCTAAGTATTTCAAGACTTTAGCTTTACTTTCTTCCAACGTTTCCTGATCCGTGCGACATTCAATTTCGGGATTGAGGGGGGGTTCATAGGGGTCATCAATTCCAGTAAATTGTTTAATTTCCCCAGCCCGCGCTTTTTTGTAGAGTCCTTTCACATCCCGCGCTTCACAGACTTCTAGGGGAGCGTTCACATACACTTCCACAAAATCCCCAATGCGGCCCCGCACTTCCTCTCGAATCTCCCGGTAGGGGGAAATAGCCGAAACAATAACTATTACCCCATTGCGGGTGAGAAGATGGGAAACAAAACCAATCCGACGGATATTTTCGTCTCGGTCTTCTTTGCTGAAACCCAAGCCTTTGGTTAAATTTTGGCGTACAATATCGCCGTCTAGGACTTCTAGTTTACATTGGCGCGATCGCAATTCTTCGGCCACAGCAGAACTAATCGTAGTTTTGCCTGCACCACTCAGACCTGTAAACCATAAAGTGACACCACGTTGATTCATTGTTTAAACTGCTGAAAAATAAAATAGGTTTGGGTTGCGGATCCCATTTTATAACATTGGCACTCTCTGACGTGACATCCTCCCGACACCGACCCTACGGGTACGGTGCGGGCTTCCCGACGATGAGCTAAAAGCTGTGGGGATTCTTTCCCCACCGACTCCCTTTTGACTGGGGAACGGGAGTCGGTGGGGAAAAGGCAATAGTCAAGAGTTTTGGCTATTCACTAGCCACTAGCCACTATTCCCCCTGCTCCCCTACCCTAATCTTGACAAGTTAAGGCTCAACGTTAGAAGTCAAAGTGTCGGGAGTCGGGAGTCGGGAAAATGCGGTTGTGTCCAAAATTAGGGAACAGGGAACGGGGAACAGGGAAAAGGGGACTTGATAAAATGCACACAAGCCTAACTTGTTAAGGTTGCCCCTACCCTAACCCGTCAAAATTAGGCCATAACCATCCCACCATCGACATTAAACACCTGTCCAGTAATGTAGGCCGCCGCCGGATCAGCCGCTAAGAAGCGCACTAAACCCGCCACCTCTTCCGGTTTCCCATAACGACCGAGGGGGATAAACTTGAGAATTTCCTCAGCTTGTAACCCGTGAGTCATATCCGTTTCAATAAATCCTGGTGCCACAGCATTCACCGTAATCCCACGACTCGCTAACTCCTTGGCGATAGTTTTAGTAAAACCAATCACCCCCGCTTTAGCCGCGCTGTAATTGCCTTGACCCGGATTGCCCATTTGTCCCGCCACCGAAGCAATATTAATAATACGACCCCTCCGTTGCTTTAACATCAACTTGCTGACCCCACGGGTACAGAGAAACACCCCCGTTAAATTGAGATTAATCACCTCTTGCCATTCACTGGTTTTCATGCGCAGTAACAGCGTATCTCGGGTAATTCCTGCATTATTCACCAAAATATCCACCTGACCCCATTGGTCTTTAGTTTGCTTGATCAGGCTTTCGGCTTGGTCTTCTTGGGAGACATCGGCTTGTAGTGCGATCGCCTCTCCCCCAGTTCCTTGAATCTCAGCCACCACCTGATCCGCCGCCTCACTAGATCGGGCATAGTTAACTACCACCTTCGCCCCCACGGCCGCCAATTCTAACGCAATAGACCGCCCAATCCCCCGAGATGCCCCCGTGACAATCGCCACCTGTCCGTTGAGTTGTTGCAAAATATTCCCTCCTAACTGTTTTCAAACCAGAACAACCCCTTATTATGCAATGATTGGGAAGCCGAATTGACAAATTATGCGGATCAACCGTCCGAGTCACTGCATTGAGTAGAATAGGAGGGTGTGAAGCCCCTACAATAACCAATCGGCCGAGGGCATTTTCCGAACTCGGTTTATTTCCCAAAAAATTGGGTCTAAAACCTCTGCTCCGTAACCAGCCATTCAGTGTGGAATCCATCTCCATGAACACCACTCATTCCCGCTTAACTTCAACCGACCTCCTCTCTCAAACCTCCCGCAAACACCCAATCCCCCCCCCCAGTGAACCCAGACAATACCGCGCCATTGGTTTAGTCAAAGGAATTTATCAACCTGTAGATGACCTGCTCACCCGAGGAGTTTTATTAACCGAAGACGGAACAGAAATTGATGCGGTTCTCCTTGGCAGAATGATTAGCCTAGTGAAAAACCACATTGACTTACAGGACAGTCATCTCTGGGTCGTTTATCCCCGCACCCGTGAAAAAGAGCAAACCTTGCACGTTCAACTCTCAGGATTATGGAATCCTGAACTCCTGCACCCCAAACTGGTAGAGTCAGCAGAAAGCCCTTCTGCTGGAATTGCTCCAACCATAATGAAAGATGGTTATTTTTCCGTGCGAGGAGAAGTAGTCTTTTACTCCCACGACGAAGAAAAAATTATTGTCCGTATTCAACAAATCCCCCGCAAACCGACCGAAAAGCGGAAATTTTTTAAAATTCATCTCCAAGGACTGTTACTCACAGAACGAGCCATCGGTCATTTTTGGGACCTGCACATCCTACGACGGGGCAATAATTTATTATTACAGGAAGCCCACGATCTAGGTTTTATCCCCAAAAAGCGCATCACCAGAAGTCGCAATATCAAGGGACAAGGAGGTAGTCGCAGCCGTTTTAATCACCCCAGCCGCCCCGACCAAAACGAGTTCATACATCCCCAGGAAAGCCCCCCCATAAAACCCTTGAAAAAGCACAGTAAACTGAGTTAGCTAATCCGCGCCAGTTGCCCCGCGCTCTCCCGTTGACACAGCCTGCCCGTAGAACCGGAAAGCCCCCTAGTGACACAGGGAAACTTGCGCTGTACCCCTTGCCGTGAGCGTCGGGAGGAAGTCACTATTGATGGTCTGGTGGCTGAAAAAACCATTCTCTGGGAGACCCATTGCGTAGCAAACGCTTGAACAAGGAAGCTAGGCACACGGCGCATCTCCACCCAACCCGCGCCATATTTTGGTAAAGAGAACTGTCCAAGAGATACTAGAATGTAGATATTCCAACATCAAGCCTAACGGATCCACCCGCACCAAAAAGGTTGTTTCCCGTCTGTAAACGGTTTCTGCCCCAGTTTTGCAGCCCAAGTGTTGCACCTTGTCTGCTCAAAAAGAGAAACATCTGGGTAAGCTTGGCGGGTAAGATGTCAATGGTAAAGACTGGTTACGAGTAAGCTTAAAGCAGCAGTTGCTTCATCAACACCCCTTTATTGAGTACGATATCCTCTTCTACCTATGGCTGCGGGTTTAAAACCATCAACGTTGGGACTCTTAAAACGCTTTAATCAGGCGTTTCCTCAATTCTATGAGCAGTTTGTCAGCAGTGAGATTCAACTGCAAAATCTCCGATTAGCCTATCGGCTGTACAAAACTAAATTAGCAGTCATTGAGATTCAACCCGAAAGCAACAAAAGCGCCCTACATTTCGCCTATCGCAATCAGTCCTTTTTGCTGAGTGATATTTTTGGCGTATTGGCCGCCTACGGTTTGACCATCCACAGTCTGAGCCTCTATGGTCAAATCAAGCCCCCTATGTTAGTTTTCATCAAACTGGTTGTTTCAAGGGGCAATAAGGCCTTAACAGAGAAAACCTCTGAAAACGTCTGTCGCGCCATCCGAGAAGCCTTAGCCGGACGTTTCGAGGTCGAGGAAATGCTGGCGGTCGAATTTAATCTAGATGCAGGACTCGAACAAGTGGAAACAGAATTTTATGTAGATCCTGTGTTCCACTTACCGGCCCTGTTAATCGAAGCTGATAACCAGCCCGGTTTGTTTTATAAGGTTATGTATGCCATTTGGCAAGAAGATTTGCTGGTGGTCAATGCCAATCTATTGGTTTGGCGGGGACGGACTCGCTTAATTCTGTACTTACTTGGTCCCAATGAAAGCTTAATTCCTGAATATCTCGGACAAAAAATTGCCGAAAGTGTCCGGCAAAGACTTCTTGGCGAGTGACACCCCCTCTGTTCATGGCGATCGCAATCTAATACCAATTTAACTTGAGTTGTGTGCGGTAGGGGAAGGTTTGGGGAACGGGGAACAGGGAAGAGTTCGACTAAGCTCACTCGCCGAAAAGACAGTGAGGACTGTTCCAGCCAACATTCTGGACGGTCGCCCCGAAGCTGGGCTTGCTTGTGTGATCTATGGACTGTGGATAGTTCAAGATTAGCATAGGACACTCCCACATAGGCTACGCCAGATGGGAGAGCTTCATTTGGCACATTTCAGGTACATTGATAATAGGGATCTTAAGTTGGAATTCATGGTTTAGCGCGATGGGATTATGGCAACCGTAAATATATTAGGAGTGCCTCATACCTATGAGTTAACTCCTCCCGTTTCCCAGACAGATCGTCCAGTGCTAGTCTTTATTCACGGCTGGCTGTTAAGTCGTCACTACTGGCGGCCTCTGGTGGAAAAGCTTTCCCCTGATTATCAATGTTTGCTCTACGATTTACGAGGCTTTGGGGAGTCCCAAGGGGAATCCCCCAATCCCCGAAATTACAGCCTCCAAGCCTACGGGGAAGACCTCGGCATTCTCCTAGAAACCCTTAAGATCAAACAAGCTTGGCTGATGGGTCACTCCCTTGGCGGCAGTATTGCCCTCTGGACAGCCCAAAGTTATCCAAACTGTATTGAGGGCGTAGTTTGTCTAAATGCTGGGGGCGGGATTTATCTTAAAGAAGAATTTGAGCGATTTCGGGCGGCGGGACAACAAATTGTCAAACGTCGCCCGAAATGGCTTTGTTATATCCCCTTTTTAGATTTAGTCTTTTGTCGAGCCATGGTAGATCAAACCTTACCTCGCCTTTGGGGAAGACAACGTTTATTCGATTTTGTCCAGGCCTCCTATCAAGCCGCGTTAGGCTCTCTTTTGGAATCTACTACTGAATCGGAGGTGCATTTATTACCCCAAGTGGTCGCCCGTTTATCCCAGCCTGTGTATTTTCTGGCAGGGGAACAAGATATGGTAATGGAACCCAAATATGTCAATCATCTTGCCAGTTTCCATCCGTTGTTTGAAATGACTGGGGCGAATGTGATGCAAATTGCCAATTGTGGGCATTTATCCATGGTGGAACAAACGGAGGCGGTCTATGACCAAATTCGGGGGATTTTAGACCAGTATTGTAAAGTATCGTCGGTTTCTCTGCCTTCTAAGAAGTAAAAGAGGGTGGTGAATAATCCAGTTCTACACAGGTTAGACTAAAATATATCTAATTAGGGCTTGCTGAAGAACTCTACTCGTGGGGCTAGGGAACAGGGAACGGGAAGGAACAGGGGGAATCAGAAAAAGGCAAGCCTTTTTGATGATTTATCCCTAAAACCTTGTAGTTTCTCGCTCCCAATCGAAAGTCCTAGTAAAAGTGATTAGATGGATATTCAGCAGACCCTAATTAAGCTCATGTGGTGAAAGTGTCAATCCTCTCATGTTGATACGTTCAAAGCTCGTTTTTAACCAGCCCATTTGGATGGCTCAGTTATTATTGCTCATGAATTTCTCCCATTTCATAACGCTTTCGGCTCTTTTATCTTCCCACCTGACTGTTGCCTTCCGAGGGGCTTGTGCTGAGGCAAGTCCGAACTGGATCACGTGAATCATTGCCCAATTAAGGGTTAACCAGCCAAGGGGGTTCTCTACCTTCTTTGTGCTGGGTGTCAATGCAACAGTTCTCGGGGTTCTGCACATTTCAACCATTCATGATCTGCCTAGGAGAAAGTAAACAATGTTACACCGCAAGATCTATCAGCTTTATGAAGAGGGTCGTGAGGTATGTGTTTTCTTGCGAGATCAACAACGCTGGATAGAAGCGGCTCATATTGTTGATGTGGAAGGGGATTTAATTACCATGCGTTATGAAATTGAGGATGATGATGAAATTAGTTCTTGGGAGGAATTAGTTCGTTTAGAGAGTATCGGCGCAATTCAGCGTAAGTTAGCCTCTGTGCCTCGGGGGGATACAGAGTTACTGATAGCGGAGGATTGTCCCGAGGCGGAACAGATTCGCCCTCAATCTTCAGAGGGGGAGTCGAGTTAGGACGGGCTGAAGAAGTTTGCTAGTCGGGAAGGTTGAAAGTCTTGTCAACTGCCCCACCCACAAGAGGATGGGGCTTGCAACTAACCCGCAAGGATTGGAAAAAACAGTTTCAAAAGCAGATGGGTTTCTGTTAACCCGACCATGGGTCGCCAGAAACCCGGTTTTTCCGGTTAAATTAGCTTAAATCGCCATCTTACGCTTTTGAACCGGGTGCCATGCCGATAGCACCGGCATAAACAGCCCGACTGCCTAATTCCTCCTCAATACGCAATAAACGGTTATACTTCGCCACCCGTTCACTCCGACAAAGAGAACCCGTTTTGATTTGACCCGCCCGAGTTGCCACCGCCAAATCAGCAATGGTCGTATCTTCCGTTTCACCGGAACGATGGGAAATCATGCAGTTAAACTGATGAGTTAGTGCCAAATCAATGGTTTCCAGGGTTTCCGTTAACGAACCAATTTGATTTAACTTAATCAAAATGGCATTCCCACAACCCTCTTGAATCCCTTTTTCCAAACGAGTGCGGTTCGTGACAAATAAATCATCACCCACTAATTGCACTTTAGATCCTAATTTTTCCGTCAGAAGTTTCCAGTTAGCCCAGTCTTCCTCATGAAGAGGGTCTTCAATAGAAATAATCGGGTACTCTGCTACTAATTGCCCTAAATAATCAATGAAGTCACTGGCACTATGGGGACTACCATCATAGACATATTGCCCCTCTTTATAAAACTCACTAGCGGCCACGTCCATAGCGAGAGCCACTTGTTCCCCCGGTTTATAGCCCGCTTTTTCAATGGCCGCCATCAACAAATCTAAAGCCTCTTTATTAGACTTCAAATTGGGAGCATATCCCCCTTCATCTCCCACACCGGACAGTAGTCCATCGGCGGCTAACACTTTGCTTAAACAAGCAAACACTTCCGCCCCCCAGCGCAGCGCTTCAGCGAAGGTGGGCGCACCCACAGGAGCAATCATAAACTCTTGGAAGTCTACGTTATTGGCGGCGTGGGCCCCCCCGTTAATCACGTTCATGAAAGGGACAGGGAGAACATTAGCTAAGGGTCCCCCCAAGTAGCGGTAGAGAGGAATGGCTAATTCATCGGCGGCAGCTTTGGCGTTAGCGAGGGAGACGGCGAGAATGGCATTAGCCCCTAAGTTGGACTTATTGGCCGAACCATCCCGAGCAATCATGGTTTTGTCAATTAACACCTGGTCTAAAGCGTCGAGGCCTTCGAGTTCAGGAGCGATTTTCTCTTTGACATTACGGACTGCTTTGAGAACCCCTTTCCCATCATAGCGGCTTTCATCGTCGCGTAATTCGTGGGCTTCAAAGGTTCCGGTGGAAGCCCCACTGGGAACTTGTGCCAGTCCATAAGCCCCACTTTCTAACAAGACTTCGGCTTCAATGGTGGGTCTACCGCGAGAGTCTAGGATTTCTCGGGCGGTAATGGCTTCAATGGTGGCTTCTGTTTTATTGAGCATCGTTATACTCCCTTAACCTTACGGATTAAGAATAAGCCCAGAATGGTCGATCTTCTTTTTCTTTAAGGATGTTTTCGTGACCTCCATTTAGGGTGGGCTGAAAAAGTCCGGGAATCGGGAATCGGGAATTCTCGATTCCTAACTCCCGATTCCCTCTTCTTCTCAAAAGCAAGCCCAAAAAATGATATGCTTAACCCGCAAGAAAGTACCTGATATTAGGGATCTAACGAACTTCTCTAGCCCCAAGGAGCTACGGGGGAAGCTACGTTGTATGAGAACAGGAGTATGGGAACAGGAGTATGGGAACAACGATCTGGGAACTCGATTTTTATTCACGTCCGGTCTTTGATGACAATCAAAAAAAATTATGGGAAGTTTTAATCTGTGAGAGTCCTTTGGAGGTGACGCGATCGCCCGAAACCCTTTTTCGGTTCTCCAAATTCACCAATAATCAGAACGTGAACTCCCTCTGGTTAAAAGAAGCCCTAGAAGAAGCCTTAGCCCAAGCCCCTCAAGCCCCAAGGCGAATCCGCTTCTTTCGTCGTCAGATGAATAATATGATCACGAAAGCCTGTGAGGAGTTTGGAGTTCCGGCGGTGCCAAGTCGTCGGACTTATAGCTTAAACCAGTGGATTCAGGAGCGGATGACGGATTTTTATCCCAGTCAACCGGGCTATGATGCGGCGGCCGCTAAAGCCGCTTCGGTACAGTATCCCCCCTTGAATATCTCCCCGTTACCCGAAGCAGTACGAGGGGATAAAGCCGATCGCTGGGCTTTTGTGTCCTTGGAAGCAGAGGCTTTTGGGGAAATGAAAGACTGGGATATTGCCTTTAGTGAAGCCTTCCCCCTCGATTTCCTCGGTGTCACCCCAGAAATGCGGATTCCGGGCTTGATTATTTTCTCCCGTCGGGCTATGCCCTTGGCCGGGTGGTTATCGGGGATTGAGTTAGGGTTTCTTCAGTTGGAAACCGAGCCACTCCCTCGGATACGCTTAGAAACCGGGGCCAGTGATAGCTGGATTTTGGCGGATCTCAAAGATCCCCAAACCCTCGCCGAAGCTCAAGGCTTTGAGCAAGCTAAACAACAAGCCCAAAATATTCACTTTTTGGCAGTACAAGACAATCCAGAGTCGGAATCTTTTGCGGGATTTTGGCTCTTGAAACAAGAGTGAAGGGGGGAGATGGGAGACATCAAGAGCGAATCCAGCGCTGAGTTAGCAGAACAACTGATTGACTTAGCCCTCAAAGCCGGGGCGAGTTGTGCAGAGGTGTATCAGTCTAACTCCCTCGCCCGTCCGGTTTTTTTTGAGGCGAATCGTTTAAAACAACTCGAAAGCGCCCAAGCCCAAGGCACGGCTCTACGTCTCTGGCGGGAAGGCTGCCCGGGTTTGGCGGTGGCCTATGGTCGCGTGGAGCCGCAGGTTTTGGTAGAAAAGGCCTTAGCTTTGTCTCAACTCAATCCCCCAGAACCCATTGAATTAGCGAGTCAGCAGCAACGGGTTTTTCCCAACTTTGGGGATAGCGTGGAGGTGGGGGAATTGGTGAAATTAGGACGAGAGGCGATCGCCTTAATTCGCGCCCGTTATCCTGAAGTCCTCTGTAGTGCTGAATTACAGTGTGAACAAGAAACCACCCTGTTGATCAACTCCCAAAACCTCCATTGTCAATATACCGACATCACCCTGAGCGCCTCCCTTGGGGTGGAATGGGTTCGGGGGGAGGATTTTCTCGGCATCTACGAAGACCAAGAAACTCGCAATGAATTAGAGATGGAGCGCCTTCTCCAAGCCATTTGGCAGCGCTTAACCTGGGCGGAAAAAAATACCCTCCCCCCCCAAGGTTGTGTTCCCGTTCTCTTCACCACCAAGGCGGCCACCATGCTCTGGGGTACCATTTGCGAAGCCACCAACGGCAAACGCATTTTAGAAGGTTCTTCTCCTTGGAGTCAGCAAGACGGCCAAACGGTACTCTCTCCCCTGCTCACTCTGTCTCAAAAACCGGATTTTGGCCCCTATAGTTGTCCTTTTGATGACGAAGGCACCCCCACCCAAACCGTCGCCTTAGTCGTCAATGGGCAATTAAACCAAATCTACACTGACCGCACCGTAGGGCGAAAACTGAGCATCCCCAGCACCGGAAATGGATTCCGCCCCAGTTTAGGCCGCTACCCCACCCCGGACTTAATCAACCTAATCATTGAACCGGGAGAAAGCACATTTAATGAATTGGTCAGTCATTTAGATGACGGTTTGATTGTGGATCAAATGTTAGGAGAAGGAGCCGATATTTCTGGGGACTTTTCGATTAATGTGGAATTAGGCTATCGGGTACGGGATGGGCAAATTGTGGGACGGGTTAAAGATACAATGGTGGCCGGAAATGTTTACACCGCACTCAAACAAGTCATCGCACTCGGAGGAGATGCCCAATGGCAAGGTTTTTGTTATACTCCCTCCCTGATTGTGGATAGTTTATCGGTGGTGAGTAACAATAAATAGGGCTTGCTGAATAAGTCCGAGAGTTGGGGAATCGGGAGTCGGGAGTCGGGAGTCGGGAGTCGGGAATAGGCAATCGTGCCAGTTTTAGATGATCTGTTCCCTGTTAAGAGTTCCCTGTTCCCTTGTTGAGCCTAGCATAGGCGTGTTATTCAGCAGACCCTAAATAGGGAACGGGGAACGGGGAGAGGGGGAGAGGGGGAGCAGGGGAATAGTGGGTAGTGAATAGCCGAAACTCTTGACTATTCCTGACTCCCTAGGGCGCAAGCATTGCGCTCCTACACCGACACCCGATTCCCAATTCCCGACACCCGATTCCCGACACCCGACACCCGATTCCCGATTCCCTAGGGCGCAAGCATTGCGCCCCTATACCGACACCCGACTCCCTGTTCCCTGTTCCCTAGTTAGCAGTTAAACGCTGATAAACCGTCGCTAATCCTTGAGCGTCTCCCACATTGCCGGGGAATAAAACCACAGGTAACTTGGGAAAGTGGGGATGATCTTCTGAGGTAATCACCATAGAACAACCGGGTAAAATTTGACCCAATAAACGGGCGGATCTTAACCCTAATCCTGTGCTGAGAACGTCATTAGAGGTAATCCCCCCCTTACTAATCAAAAAGCTAATATCCCTCGGCAACCCTTGGACAATTTCCATTAACAAACTTGACACCGCAATCCCAAAATCAAGCCGTTGTTGAATATCGGCAAATTGTAACTCTTCCCGACTGGTATAAATAACTGGATTTTTGCCCTCTTGATAAACCCTTTGAACCTCTTGCAAAATCTCCTCTTTTAACGCCGCTTTTTCCCCTAAATTATCCCGCAATCGTTTAACATCAACTTCCAAAGGAGCAACCCCGGGTTCTTGCAATAATTGGCTGAGTTGTTGGGTGGTTTTCTGCACATGAGAACCCACTAATACTACCCCCGGTTGATGGGTTCGTTCATACTGTGCCATGTCTTCCGGGGGAACAGGTTGGGGGCCTAACTGTGCTAGGGAGGTGAGCAAACTGGCGGCACTGCGGAAGAGGAAGCGCTTCCCTTGGGCGGCGCAGGTTAGAATATCTTGGGCAAATTGATCTAAATCCCCTTGGGTTTCTGCGTCTACTGCACAACATTGGTTATTTGTCAAGATTTTTAATCGTTCTTGACTTCCGGCGCGAATATCGGCGAGGAGAAAGCGCTCCACTTGCTCCGAGGGGATGCGACCTTGGGTTTTTTCGGCGACATAATCGGGGAGGTAGCTGGTACTGTAGCCAAATACGGAGTCGCGAGCAAATTCGGTTTCGTGGACGGGGGTTTTTACGCCGTCAATGAACAGGTAATGTACACTGTCTTGGGTGATGCGGCCTCCTTCAAAAAAGGCGGGGGTGAGGAAGTGAGCATCAAAACCGCCTAGTTCCTCGGCGATGACATCGGTTTCAATGGGGTAGTGGCCGCGGAGGGTGGAGTCGGAACGACTGACGACTAAAAATTCTTGGGTTTGGGTTTGGGCGATCGCAATTTTTAAATTCTGACAGACTTCGCGGGTCACAGATGCCACCTTCTCTGGGGTTAAAGCGCGGGTATTCGTCAGGACAAAAAAGATCGGTGAGGCATCGGTTAAACCCAGTTTCAGGGTTTCCACATCCCAACGCATCAACAACAAGCAACTATGCACCGTTTGGGATCCGGTGGGGTCATCATCTAGAACAATTATTTTCGGTTGAGTGGTCATGCTTCAGGATCAACTATCAATTCTCAATTTTCAGGGACTCATCACTCATTGTTCACGACTAAGGGGAACCTAACAATGCTCCCCTAGGCCAATTAATTGATTCCCCATACCCGAAACTCCCCCATCTTCTCACCGTTTCGGCGAGAAGAACAACACCGGAAACCAACAGCGTCGGAGGACTTCATTAGAGAAACTCGGAGCCGTGAATTCTAACAGCGCGTTCCGGTTGCGGGTAGAAGTGGCGATCGCCGTAATATCAAACGTCAGCGCCGCCTCTAAAATTTCCTGTAGCGGATTACCAGACCGCAACGCCGTATTCACTTCCAAACCTACCCCCTCTAACTCCGCCTTCACTTCGGCCAGACGCTCCTGAGCCGCTTGGAACTTATAATCCTGTAATAATTCCTTCCGTCCCACATCTCCCAAGACCCACACCAACATACACTGACGGGGAAAATTCTCCCGTTGCTTTTGAGCCAATTCCTTAATCTGTTCAATCAAATACCGTGCCGACGGCCCATCATTATAGGGAATCAGCAAATAACGCCATAAATGCTGACAGCGTAGTTCTAATTCTTCCCGCGTATAAGTTGAAATCAGTTGGGGTCGCAAAATCATCAACGGCACATTCATATTACGGGTTAAACCCGCCGTCGTACTGCCAAAGATTTGCTCCTGCATTAAACTCCGGGTCGGAGTTCCCGTAAAAACCACCTCGGCCTGATACTGCTGCACCAACTTAGGGATCGTATCGGCTGGTTTACCCGACGGCACTTCCACCTGAACATTGACCCCCGCCGGGATATTCTCTAAAGCCTGCGCTAAACGCTTTTTACCCTTCTCAATTCCCTTTTCATTCACTCGGGGAACATTCCCCTCTTCCCAGAGGGGGACACTATGAACAAAAACAATATTTTTCAGGCCACCTGCCGCTAAATGGGGAATAAAATCCATGAGGCGGTGTAGACCGTCGGAAAAGTCCGTGCAGATTAGACTGGTTTCAAACATTGATTCGGCCGATTTCTCTAAACTTCCGCTTATTGTATCGTTTCAGGAAGACTTGACAGACGGTCAGGTAACAACGAATTGAAGGGAAAACCAGACAAGGCTGTCATGAGCGTGAGGTGTCCCACAGAGGATGAAGAAAGAGGATAGTGTCCTAGAAAATGGAGTGGGAGGATCTCTTGTCCTGTTGATTGTGTTGGACTCTGAAGTGTTTCACGCTACAACTGAACCTGTGGATTTTGGGGTAAGCACTAAAGGTTAAGGGAAAAGATTGCGTCCCGCGATCCCCAGCTTTTTCCGCATCTGCTGAGGGGGAGAAAGCAAGAGAAAGAGGTCGCCTTTCAAGGAGATTCTCTACTCAGACACCATAGAGTCAATTCCCCATTCATGTTTGAGGAATTCTTTATACATATTTTCACGAGCCAGCATCTGTTCATACATCTTGACCAGAAAATCCTGCGCTTGTTCGCGACTCATCTTTTTCACTTGATCCTCGAAGGAGCGGATGCTGAACTGCTGTTCCAAGGACAATTCAATGGGTTGAGACATAATGAATAAACTCCAAACTACGAACGACGGTGAGATTCAAACTCTAACGGTTTTCTCGCCAGACGAGAGCGGAAGCTTAGATGGCTTTGTCTAAACAAGGTTGACTTGCTATATATTACAGAATATAACAATTGTTTGACAAAATCGCCAGTCTTTGAGCTAGTCTTCAGCCTGACTTATGGCTGATCCGTAAACAAAACATTAAGTTTTGTGACTTATGCTTGTAATACTTCTACCAAGTATGCTCTCTAAAAAATGCTCAAAATGAACAAAAACTTGAGTAAATATACTCAAAGCCTCACCGGGTCTAGTGTAGAGACATTCTGAATTTTTTTAGAGTCCGTGATGTGCGACAATAAAAAAGCAATAGTTTGACGAATCGTGTAAACATTCTGTAATAATTAGGATTGAGGGAACTTTCCACCATCTCGCTCGTTGTCGAAAAACGCGAGTTAGCCCTAACAATAACAGTCTTGGGATTACAGTCTTAGGATTAAACCGAAACGGGAAACCTATTTGAATTGTGCAAGGCCCCATGAACGAAAACCGCACCACAGCCGGAGGAAATTGGAGATTGTCCGATTCCCCTCCTTTATTTGTTGGTGCGGATCATTGATTTTAGGGGAAGATGCAGGATACTGGGCTGAAGATCCCTCGTCAACGATTAGAGTTACAAAAGTCGGGAGAAGAGTAGTATGCCTATTCGTCTTTATGTGGGTAATTTGCCCAAAGAACCTGTGGATCGTGAAGCTTTACAAGCGGTGTTTGCCGACGTAGGGCAGGATGTATCAACCAAGGTGATTAAAGACCGTAAAACCGGGAAATGTCGGGGGTTTGCCTTCGTTACAGTTCCCAATGATGAAGTAGCCGATCAACTGATTGAGAAGCACAACGGCGAAACCTTTATGGAGAGTCCGTTAAAAATTGAGAAGGCTTTACCCCGTAGTAAGGGTAAGTCAGAAAAAGAACCCCGTGAAGCGGCTCCTGCTCCGACTCCTAGTGGTCGGAAACGGAGTCCTAACAATGCTTCTCGTCGCAATGGTACAACCAAAACGGCGGATACAGGAGGAGTACAACCGGATCCCCGTTGGGCGGATGATCTCGCTAAGTTAAAAGAAATGTTAGCGGCTCAAACTACTAATAATTCCTAAGCTTGGGGAGTATAAGGTTAACGGCAAGGTGGTTTAGACTCTTGACCTGTTTTTTCGGTTGACACCAACCGGATAGTCTTCCCATATCTGTATTTGGAAGCGTGTTGCCCTAGGCTTCGTTCGTGATCTAATCTGGATGGGAAGTTTAGATTTTTTAGCTCATCGTCGGGAAGCCCCGCACTGTACGTTCGCGTTCACGAAGCGTCACGAAGTGAACGCAAAGCGTTGCGTAGCAAAGCGTTGCGTAGCAAATGTCAGTGTCGGGATGAAAGACGGTTAATTGAGGGGTTCGATGCCCCGAAAATTAACCAACAATCATTTACTAGGGAGTGACGATTTATCCCTAGATATTGTATAATCGGTTCAGGTCAATCAGCTACTATTCGTGTTAAACCTCAACTATTGCTACAGAATTTATCCAGATGCCAGTCAAGAAAAAGAATTACTTGACTGGCTAGAAATCTGTCGAGGTGTATATAATTATGCCTTGGCAGAACGAAAAGAGTGGATAAATTCTCGCAAGTGTCAGGTTAACGCTTGTAGCCTTCATTCTGAGTACATTATACCTGCGGATCAACCTTTTCCCGACTATTATAAACAGAAAAAAGCTTTAACTCAAGCCAAACAGCAATACCCAGAACTAAAACGAGTTCAGTCTCAGGTCTTGCAAGAGGTTATGGGGCGTTTAGACAAGGCGTTTAACTTTTTCTGGAAAAAAAGTTTTGGTTTTCCCTAGGTTTAAGAAATATGGTCAGTTTCGGTCGATTAACTTTCCTCAATTCAGGGAAAACCCTGTAACTGGATATCAATTGAGACTCCCTAAGCTAGGCTCTGTGGTCATTAATCTACACAGACCCATCCCCGATGGATTTGTAGTTAAACAAGTTCAGATCGTTAAAAAAGCTTCGGGTTGGTATGCTGTCCTTTATATTCAGTCGGATGTTAATATTCCTTCTCCAAAACCTCAAGGAAAATCTCTAGGGATTGATTTGGGACTTGAGAAGTTTATAGCAACATCTCAGGGGGAATTAATAGCTAGACCTAAGTTTTTCTTGGAACTTCAAAGTCAGCTTAAATGGCTACAAAGAAGATTATCAAAGAAACAGAAAGGGTCAAAAAACTGGCATAAAGCCCGGGAAAAAGTAGCTAAACTTCATGAACATATTTACAACACTCGCAAAAACTTTCATTATCAAGTCGCTCATCATCTTTGTGACCAAGCCGATATCATTTTTGCCGAAGATTTAAACGTCAAAGCCATGTCTAGGGGAATGTTGTGTAAACCTACCCTTGATGCTGGCTTTGGGGGTTTTCTAGAGGTATTAAAGCACGTGGCTTGGAAACGAGATGTTTATTTTGAGAAAGTTGATGCTAATTTCACTAGCCAAATTTGTCCGAATTGTGGTGTAGTGACTGGTAAGAAAGACTTGTCTCAACGAGTGCATAAATGTTCTCATTGTGGGTTTGTAACGGATAGGGACGTTGCGGCGGCGATGATAGTCGAGCAGCGTGGACTTGCAGCCCTTGGACTGGGGGTCAAGCTGCCTGTAGAGGAAGAGGTTATCAGGGATGTCCCTAAAAAGACATCTAGAGCCTCCCGTAGAAGCAGGAAAGCCTCATAGTGATATGGGGAAGCCCGCACCGTACCCCTAGGGTCGGTGTCGGGAGGATGTCACTACCAATCAATTCATATTAGCTCGGGGTTAGCCCCGTGGTCATTCCTAGGGGACGCTTCACAAACCTACGGCCGCGCTGGGGACTTCTGAGCGAAGAAACCCCCTTTGCACGCCTAGAACGTGGCTTTCTGGGCTAAGATCATTGCGCGTGTTGCGCGTTCTTTGCCCTACCCTGTTTTTTAGGATGGTTTCATGACCAAACAACGTTCACTAGCGGGAATTGCGGGAATTGTAGCCCTGGCGACGCTGATTAGTAAGATTTTTGGCTTATTTCGGGAACAGGCGATCGCGGCGGCCTTTGGCGTGGGTCCGGTGGTCAATGCCTACGCTTACGCCTACGTGATCCCGGGGTTTCTTTTAATCCTGTTAGGGGGTATCAATGGCCCTTTTCACAGCGCCCTCGTGAGTGTGTTGGCCAAGCGGGATAAATCAGAGTCGGCTCCTATTGTGGAGACAGTGACGACCTTAGTTAGCCTAATCTTGCTGGTGGTGGCCGTGGTTGTGGCGTTAGGGGCAAACCTCTGTATTGATGTACTTGCCCCCGGTTTAAACCCAGTCGATCATCGTCTGGCGGTGTTGCAGTTGCAAATTATGGCCCCTTTGGCGGTGTTTGCGGGGTTAATTGGGATTGGTTTTGGCACCTTGAACGCGGCGGATCAGTATTGGTTGCCCAGTATTAGCCCCCTGTTTTCCAGTTTAACGGCGATCGCAGGAATTGGTTTTCTGTTCTGGTATTTAGGCGAGCAAATCAACGCCCCCGCCTATTTTACCCTGGGGAGTTTAGTCCTCGCTGGGGGAACCTTAGCCGGAGGGATCTTACAATGGATTGCCCAACAAGTCGCCCAATGGCGTTCAGGTTTGGGGGGAATGCGTCTGCGCTTTGCTTGGCAGTTACCGGGGGTAAAAGAGGTTATGCGGGTGATGATCCCCGCCACTCTCTCCTCGGGAATGCTCCATATTAACGTTTACACCGATTTATATTTTGCCTCCTTTATTGAAGGGGCGGCGGCGGCCATGCGTTACGCCAATTTTGTCGTCCTCACCCCCTTGGGCATTCTCTCCAACACGATTCTAGTTCCCATGCTGCCCGTTTTCTCGCGCTTGGCCGCACCGGAACACCATCTGGAATTAAAAGCACGGATTCGCCAAGGATTGCTTCTCAGCGCCCTTTCGATGCTCCCCCTGACGGCCGTTTTTGTCGCGTTGGCGAAACCGATTATTGATTTAATTTATAAACGCTTCGCCTTTGAAGAAGAGGCCGCCCTCTTAGTGGCCCCGGTGTTAATGGCCTACGGTTTCGGGATGTTTTTCTATTTGGGGCGAGATGTATTAGTGCGAGTGTTCTATGCGTTAGGGGATGGGGAAACGCCCTTTCGGGTGAGTATTGCCAATATTTTTTTAAACGCCCTGTTGGATTATTGGTTAGTCCAACAGTTTGAGACTCCGGGGTTAGTTTTGGCGACGGTGGGGGTGAATGTCATCTCAATGGGGGTGTTTTTGTGGCTGCTGCATCGTCGTCTCAATGGCCTGCCCCTGTGGGAATGGGGGGGGATTTTGTTAGGATTGATGGGGTGTAGTGCGATCGCCTCTGGAGTGAGTTGGGGCTTTAGTACCCTTTGGATACAGCATTTCGGGAGTGACAATCTTTTCCTGTTGGCCGGAGAGGTTATTCTGGGGACAGGAATTGCCTTTGGGGTGTTTCTGGGATTGGCTAGTTTGCTCAAACTCCCAGAATTAAATATCCTGTTAGCCCGAATTACGCAAAAATTGTTCCGTCGGCGCTAATAGTCATTGATAATAAGCAAGGGACTATCCCCCCTAGCCCCCCTTTGGAAGGGGGGAATATTATCCCCCTAGCCCCCCTATTCAATATCCCCCCTAGCCCCCCTTTGGAAGGGGGGAAAATGTGGGGGAACAAGGGGAGGGGCAGCATACTTGAGGCTAAAAATAACCTTTAAAACCGCTAATTCCTTTACCTTTTTTAACTAAAATGACTCGTTTTCGTCGTGCTGTTCACAATAAAGAATTTTTAGTAACGGCTGAAGTAATGCCCCCCAAAGGAGGAGATCCCAGCCACATGATTAAAATGGCTCAACTGCTGAAAGGTCGAGTTCACGCCGTTAACGTCACTGATGGCAGTCGGGCGGTGTTGCGGATGTCCTCTCTGGCGGCCTCTGCCATTCTGCTGCAAAATGGGGTAGAACCGATTTATCAAATTGCTTGCCGCGATCGCAACGTTATCGGACTACAAGCGGATTTAATGGGCGCCCATGCCCTCGGACTCAATAACATTCTTGCCCTAACCGGAGATCCCGTCAGCGCCGGAGATCACAAACAAGCGCGAGGCGTTTTTGACCTCGAATCTGTCCGCTTATTAAAACTGATTGATAAACTCAACCAAGGCCAGGACTTTAATAATAAACCCCTCGTTGATGGTCATTTAGATTTATTTGCTGGAGGTGCCGTCGATCCTCAAATTAAAAGTTGGTCGAGTGTTAAACGTCGTTTTGAATACAAAATCGAAGCCGGAGCGCAATTTTTTCAAAGTCAATTAGTCAGCGACTTTGAACGCTTAGATAAATTTATGCACAATGTCGCATCCCACTATAATAAACCCATTTTAGCCGGAATTTTTCTGCTGAAATCCGCCAAAAATGCCGAGTTTATTAACCGTTGTGTCCCCGGTGTTCACATTGAACAAGCCACCATTGATCGATTGGCTAAAGCCGAAAATCCTCTAGCCGAAGGGGTTAAAATTGCCGCCGAACAAGTCAAATTAGCCCGAGAATTATGTCAAGGGGTCCACATGATGGCCGTCAAACGAGAGGACTTAATCCCCCAAATTTTAGACCTAGCCGGAGTTTCCCCTATCGATTAAATCCCCTTAAACTTCCCTCTTGTGGGTTGGGTGGAACGCAAGTGAAACCCAACCAAACAGTAAACCCTGAATAGTAGTCCTGTGGGTTGGGTGGAGGGAAAGTAAAACCCAACAAACAACGGAAAATCATAACACTTAATCTCCTTCCAAACTCCCTAAAATATCGGCAAGACTACCCCTATTTTCCCTAACCAAACATGAACCTATTTGACCAAATTCGCCTAGGATTAGCCGTCGGAATTGCCAAAAGTGTCACGGCATTAGTTAAAACCCTTAAATTGGGTGCAGCTAGCGTCTTACCCGGTGAAATTTCTCGACGGATTCACCCCCGCTTACTGCCTCTCTTATTTGAACAAGTGAAATCTGGGGTAATTCTTATTGTTGGCACTAACGGGAAAACCACCACCTCCCTCCTCCTACGAACTATTCTAGAAAATCAAGGTTATCGTGTGACCCACAATGCTACAGGGGCGAACTTAATTAATGGGTTAATTACGGCCTTGTTAGCCGATACAAACCTGATCGGACAACTCAACCGAGATTACGCCATTTTAGAAGTTGACGAAAACATTTTACCCCTTATTTTAAAAGACTGCCGCCCCCGATACATTTTAGGCTTAAACTTATTTCGAGATCAACTAGATCGGTATGGGGAAGTCGATACGATTAGCTTCCGGTGGCAAAAAGCCATTTCTCCTCTCCCGACGGATACCGTTGTAGTCTTAAACGCTGATGATCCTACCTTGGCTTATCTTGGGCAGAACTTACCCCAAAACGTGCTATTTTTTGGCTTAAATGAACCGGACTTATACTTAGGAGAAATTCCCCACGCGGTAGACTCTATTTATTGCCCCAGTTGTGGTCATTTATTAGACTATCAAGGCGTTTACCTGTCCCATTTAGGGGATTATCACTGTCCGAGTTGTGGCTTTGAAAAAAGTCCCCCACTGTTAGAAAGTCAAGAATGGGGACAAATTTTAATCGGAGTTTATAATAAGTACAACACGCTGGCGGCCGCGACATTAGCCCAACAAATTGGTATAGAACGGAGTGCCATTGATGACACAATTAAACACTTCCGGGCAGCCTTTGGACGGGCGGAAGAATTAACCGTAGAAGGCAAGCACGTTAGGATTTTACTCTCTAAAAATCCTGTGGGAATGAATGAAACCATCCGGGCGGTGAATGATATTCAAGCCCAAGGTCAATCTTCCGTGAGTTTAATTGTCTTAAATGATCGGATTCCCGATGGCACGGATGTTTCTTGGATTTGGGATGTTGATACGGAGAAGTTAGTCGCCAATGGGGGAACTATTGTAGTGAGTGGCGATCGCGTTTATGATATGGCGTTACGTCTCCAATACAGTCAGGACAAGCTTTCTGAAGCCGCAAAACCCCTCAATTTAATCATCCAAGAGAACCTAGAACAGGCCATTGCCACCGCCCTCACCCACACCCCCCCCCAAGAAACCTTACACATTCTACCCACCTATTCCGCCATGTTAGAAGTGCGGCAATTCCTCACCGGGCGCAAAATCCTGTAAGCGTTAGGGTTTCTTGGCCTTTTCTCTTAACCCCACTAAACCATACAACCGCACAGGCAGCGCTCGACCTTTCAGTTGATGTTCTCCCAAGTCCGTCACCTCTACCTTATCTTTCACCAGTTCATAGAGAGACTCCGTGATTACAATATCCGTCCCCAACTCCTTGGTTAATCCTTCCACCCGACTGGCAATGTTTACCGTGTCCCCCATGACCGCATATTCTCGTCGTCGCCATGAACCAATATCTCCGGCAATCACTTCCCCGTAACTGATGCCAATACCGTTAAATAGGGGTTGACGGTTTTCTGCTTGCCAATAGGTGCGCAGGAGGGCGAGGTCTTGGCGCATGGTGAGGGCGGCCCGAATGGCGTTGAGGGCATCTTCTTCGGGGCCTTGGGAGAGGGGAAAGCCAAATTCAGCCATCACAGCATCCCCAATAAATTTGTCGAGGGTGCCGTTATTCTGCACGATGGCCTCAACCATAGTGTGAAAATAGGTGTTCAGTTGGGCAACTAATTCCTCGGGGGGGAGTTGAAAGGAGAGGGTGGTAAATCCCCGCACGTCAGAAAACAGGACAGCGACGTTGAGTTTGTGGCCGGGTAACATGGTGTAAAAACTATCCGGGTGTTTGAGGATTTCTTTAACCACAGGTTCGGCCACATAACGTTCTAGAGTGTGACGCAAGCGCAGTTTTTCCAGTTGGTTGTTCATGGCAGCGACGGCGAAACTGGAGAAACTACTCAGGAAAAGTGCGATCGCCGGGAGCGCTGTCGGAATAATCCATTGACCATAACTGAAGAGGATATAACTCCCCCCCACCCACAAAACCGTAAACCCTAAACCCCAGAGTAATTGTCGCCCCGGCCGTTGAACCAAACGATCCACCGCCCAGCCTAAACTAAGAACCGCTAGAGTAACCAGAAAACCCTTTAGCCCAAAGTGCGGGATGAGAGTAGCCATCGCCTTATTCTCCAATAACGTGGCGATCGCATGGCCATGAACCTCTACCCCCGGCATCCGTTCAGAAACCGGAGTCCGTTGGAAATCCGTAAAGGTGGCCGAAGTGGTGCCAATCAAAACAATTTTGTCTCGAAAAACCCCCGCCTCTGCCAGTCGCGGCCACTCTTCGGGATCCAAAATCCGCCAAAAGGAAACATGGGGAAACGTCCGATGAGGCAGACCCCAATAAAAGATCCCCTCCCCCCTCGCTGGAGGAACATCTATTCCCGCACTCTCTAAACTAGCCTCAGCAAGAGAGGGAATAATAGGCAAGTTGAGGAAACTGGCAATCTGTTCTTGATAAACTGCCCCCAAACGATAAATCCGCTCATTGGCCTCCGTCAGAAAGTTCACCGACCCCAAAGATAAGTTTGGGCTGTTCAGTGTGCCGAAAGGTTCAAACAGTTGCACCTCTGACCCCTCCTCCGTCATGGTTTCCAAGTAGGCCGCCCCCAAGGTCACTTTCCCCGTGTAGCGTTCTAAAACCTCCTGAAACGCCAGATCATCCTCCTCTCCGTAGCCACTAGGGAGGTCAAACAGTAAGTCAATGGTTACGGTTTTCGCCCCGGCCTCCAGCAAGCGCTCAACCACTAAACCATAGGTACGACGAGGCCAGGGATAGCTTTGTAGTAATTCGGTAATCTCGACCCGTTGGGGATCTCCCTCAAACCGTTGAGCGACCGAGAGAGAGGCATCATCTAAGGTCAGAATCACAATCTCCTCTGGCACATCGGGGGGATCTAAAACAAGCCGGGTTTGAAAAAATAAACTCTGGGTATTGCGTTCTAGGCTTTGTGTCACCCGGTCATCCCCGGCCGTGAGCAATCCCGCCCCCACAGCCCACAAAACAATCAAACTCCAGCGCAATCGCGGCGACTGTAACAGATGAGTCCAACGGAAGGGGCGCTCAGGGGTGGGAAAAGCTAAAGACATGAGATAACATCAGGTTGAAATGAGCATTGGAGGGCGAACAGAAGCAAAATCAATAATTGTAACATAACCGTTGTCAAAAGTACGCCTAAGTTGTACATTGTTAAGACGTATAAAGAAAATCTCCAGTCTAATCGTCCTGATTTTTGTTAAATCAACGGCGGCAACCCTCTGTATAACAGAGTTTTAGCGTGTTTTATCCCCCAACTAACTTCGATTTAGCCTCTGTTCTTTCCTGTGAGTAACATAAAGACGCGGAAAAAACAATCATTAAGTTTTTTGACCAAATGATCCTTCCGTGAATATACTCAAGATAGAAGGTCGCAGAAATCGAATTTCAGAGAGTAAACAATCGCAGAAAGGTGTTGCTGGCTAAGGTCATGTTTAGAGGTCTTTGTTCTATTGGTATTGTAACAGTCGCTCTAGGAATGCCATTCCTAGGGAGTTTGTATTTAGGGGTTTCTCCTGAAACCTTGGGGGTGGAAAACAAAATCACTCTCGGATCGGTCAATTCAAAAGGGCTTAATTCAGAGGTCTTGTTCTCTCATCCAGTCTCTGAAAATGGCCTAAGTGATTCGAGTCTATTGGTTTCTGGGTCTAATTTCCCTGAACAGAAACCGGGTGGTTTTGAACCCCCAGACCGAGGAGGCCCCGATAATTCAGAAGGGTCTGGAACGCGCTACCGAATGGATTCTTAAGGGTTCAAGCGTGGGATTAAAACATTGAGAATGGGGATCAGATTTGGGGCATTTATGACCCAAATATTAGGATGTAAGCTAAGACTTAAGCTGAAACTATAAGATTGATAAGCGTTACTTTTAAATCAACGCTAGTTTTCAAGAATTCATGACAATTACTTCATGACAATTTGAATTTTCACTCGCCCATCAGGTTGCACAGGGTTCTGTGTGCCAGTTTTCTAACAAAATCGTAGTGTGAACTTGCCAAGCGGCTGAAGGATGTGGGAAATCGCTGCGGAAATGTCCCCCTCTACTTTCAGTCCGAAACAAAGCACTTTGAAGAATTAAATAGGCTAAGTCCAGCAGGTTTAGGGTTTCTGTGAAAGTACGGAAACCCATATCCGTTTTTTCACTGATATCCTTAAGGGAATGATGAGGATTGAGTTGTTGGAGGGTTTGGGCTAGGGGGATTGGGGCGAGTGTGGAGCGCCAAACTTGGACTTGCGCGATCGCCTCTGCCAACACTTCTTGACGGCGAGAAATGCCCGCACTGTGCCACATCAAGCGTTGTAACTCCCCTTGTAAGGCCTGTAATTCCTCCAAGTCTGGCATCTCAGGGAGGGGTAAAGACTCCCTAGGAGGGTCAAAGGGGGCGCTAGGGGGAGTCAGTTCCAACCGGGCCAACTGTCCCGCATAAACCAAACATTCTAAGAGGGAATTACTCGCCAAACGGTTGGCCCCGTGAACTCCCGTACTGGCGGTTTCCCCAATGGCATAGAGGCCCGGAATGGTTGTGCGGTTCATTAAATCCGTCGCCACCCCACCCATCCAATAATGGGCGGCCGGAGTCACGGGAATGGGTTCCTTAAATAAATCAATCCCCCACCGTTGACAGACCCGGATAATATTGGGGAATCGGTACTGTAAACGGTCTACTGGAATGGGGGATAAATCCAGATAAACGTGAGCCTGAGTGGGATCTGGGCTAGTTTGGGCTAAATGATTAAAAATCGCCCGACTGACCACATCCCGGGGCGCTAATTCCCCTTGGGGGTGATAATCAAAAGCAAAGCGCCGCCCGGCCTCGTCGATTAAATGCGCCCCCTCCCCCCGCACCGCTTCACTGATGAGAAAATGGGGTGCGCCCGGTTTCATGAGGGCGGTGGGGTGGAATTGGAAAAACTCCAAATCCCGCAATTTTGCCCCTACCCGCCAAGCCAGTGCGACCCCATCCCCCGTGCTAACTGTGGGGTTCGTGGTTTGGGCGAAAACTTGACCCCCCCCACCTGTGGCGAGGACTACGGCTGAGGCTTTTAACCAGTGCAGTTGGCCTTGATACCACATGGCCAATCCCTCACAATGGCCTTGATCATTCAGCCACAGTTTAAGGGCGAAGGCCTGGGCGAAAACTTGGATATTGGGGCGGGCGAGGACTTTTTCCCCTAGGGTGCTGACAATGGCGCGTCCGGTGGTGTCGGCGGCGTGGAGGACGCGGGGGCGGGAGTGGGCGGCTTCCAAGGTCATGGCCAACTTTTCCCCTTTACGGTCAAAGGCTACCCCTAAATCGACTAAACGGGCGATCGCCTCAGCTGCATTTTCCACCAAAAATTCTACCGCCGGAACATCACACAATCCCGCCCCCGCCTTGAGGGTATCTTCTACATGGAGGGCGGCGGAGTCTTGGGGATCAATGGCCGCCGCAATGCCCCCCTGGGCCCAATCACTCGCCCCGACTTGTAGCGTCGATTTGGTAATTAAACCCACCCGATAATGGGAGGGGAGACAGAGGGCGGCATATAAACCCGCCGCACCACTCCCGACAACTAATACATCAAACTGGGAGGGAAGGGAGGCCTGGTCAGAAGATAGGGTCATGTTGGCAGAAAAAATCAATTTCAGGATAGATGGACATACTCACCGGGCTGACACTTTGCTGCCGTTGGTCTGTTGGATACAAACGATACTTATACCGAGATTTCACGGCTTATGTTAAGATAGGTCTGTTGTTTCATTCTAGCTGGGTTTACAACAAATGACAAGCACTTTACGCAGGCAAAGGCATAGTGTCTCAAGTCTTCTGATCCATTTGGTCTGCGTGACCAAATACAGATCTAAGATTCTGACGACTGAAAGCCTTGATGTGCTTGAAATCAGCTTCAAAGAAGTCGCG
Source organism: Spirulina subsalsa PCC 9445 (assembly GCF_000314005.1). Taxonomy (NCBI): domain Bacteria; kingdom Bacillati; phylum Cyanobacteriota; class Cyanophyceae; order Spirulinales; family Spirulinaceae; genus Spirulina; species Spirulina subsalsa. Next base: position 2,236,042 of record NZ_JH980292.1, on the reverse strand, counting down.
GCTAAAATGAATTTTGAAATCAAAGAATTTAACGGTGAAGCGAACTATATTCACACTTTAATTGAGTACCCACCAAAGCTTTCAGTGTCTCAGATGGTTAATACTCTAAAAGGTGTGTCCAGTAGGAAATACGGTCAAGCCGGATATCCTAAGCCCTATGGGAAAGATGCGCTATGGAGTCCGAGTTATTTTGTGAGTTCCGTTGGAGGCGCACCTCTCGAAGTGCTTAAACGCTATATTCAGGAACAAGAAAAGCCGTCCTAGAAGGACGGGGTTTTAGACTGAATTTTTCTCTAACCCACTTCTTGGGGAGTGGGTTAGAGAAATCTGGCTCAAGGGAAGGGCATCCAGCGTCAATCTGGGCTGAATCCCGCTCTGAATTTTAGTAGTATCCGTTATTAAAGCGATCGCCTCCTTCCACGAATACATCCACCGGGTCTAACACAGTGAAGTTCTCTAAATTCGCTTGTAGACGCTCTTTTTGCCCTTCAGACAGACCCGGAATATTCAGCACATCTTCCACCTTTTGGTAGGGCGCATTTTCCACAATTTTGGAGGCTAAGGAGGGGTAAAACCCTTTTAATTTACGGAATGCCCGAACGTTGGTGTTATTGAGATCAATTTTTTTGCCGAATTCAGTTTGTAGCATGGCATCGGCCGGGTTTTGGTATTCTGCCAACAGCATCGTCGGAGAACTCAGGTTTAAACCTCCTGCGATCGCCTGTTGTTGTCCGAGAAAACCGCAAAATCCTAATACTAAAGCAATTACAGCAATTACACTCACCAATTTTTTCATTGAATTAAAGTCCTCCTAAACCGTTGCTCATTATCATTTATGGATCAAATCCCACCCCACCCCCATGATTGAGATTGAATGGGAAAGTACCAGTGCAATCAGGCACTGTATTTTTTTGACTGTCCCCAACGGGAACGCTCGGGGATACTCAGTTCTACAGAAGCCTAGTGATCAGGGCAATTATACAGGTTTAGACACACTCCTTTGACTGCCCCGCTTCCATGGACTTCTTTTTTCCGGTCATCCTCACCCCCCAGCTTGAGGAGTCAGGTTCTCAGAATTATCTAATCTGGTTAACTTTTATTTCCGATTTTCTCATTCTATCAGGGATGGGCAACCCCGGAAGAGGGTCGAGTCGGGAGTCGGGAATCGGGAGTCGGGAGTCGGGAATCGGGAGTCGGGAATCGGGAGTCGGGAATCGGGAGTCGGGAGTCGGGAGTCGGAAGTAATGTCATTGCGTTTGCTGCGCAACGCTACGCGTTTGCAACGCAACGCTTCGCGAACGCGGAGCGTCACGAAGTGAACGCGTAGCGTTCCGAAGGAAGGTACGAAGCAATCTAGTCAGGAGTCGGGAGATTGCCTCTCCCCTGCTCCCCTGCTCCCCTGCTCCCCTGCTCCCCTGCTCCCCCTCTCCCCCTCCCCCTTCCCGTTCCCCGTTCCCTGTTCCCCATCCGAGAGAGAGTGTCCATTCTCAGGATGGGTAATAATAATTTACAAAAACCCGATCGGAATACCGTAGTTTTATGGCATGATGTTCAATTGCACCCTATGTTATCTCTGCCCGTGGGCAACGGGTGGTTGAAACAGGCTGGGGAGGCGATGCGGCGGGGACTGAGGTCACTCAGTCTAGCTGGCACCCGTTGAAGCAGAAAATCTTTGGGGCGACCCAAGGACTCTCCCTGCATACCCGCTAGTGCAGGGAGAGGATGTCAAAGCAAGTGTGTTCATACAGGAGAATTTGTAAATATGGCATTACAACTAGGCGATACCGTCCCCAACTTTACGCAAGCTTCCAGCGAAGGGGAGATTTCTTTTTATGATTGGGCTGGAGATAGTTGGGTTGTTTTATTTTCCCACCCGGCCGACTATACCCCCGTTTGCACCACAGAATTAGGGGAAGTGGCGAAACTGAAACCGGAATTTGAGAAACGCAACGTTAAAGTTATTGCTTTGAGCATTGATGATGCGGACTCTCATCAGGGATGGATTGGAGACATCAACGAAACCCAAAACACCACCGTTAACTATCCGATTTTGGCGGATGTCGATAAAAAAGTGTCTGAACTGTATGGGATGATTCACCCCAGCATTAGTTCTAATATCACGGTGCGCAGTGTTTTTGTCATTGACTCCAGCAAGAAATTACGTCTCACCATTACCTATCCCCCCAGCACCGGGCGCAACTTTGATGAGATTCTGCGAGTGATTGACTCGTTACAATTAACCGACAATTATCAGGTGGCGACTCCTGTTAACTGGAAAGATGGGGATGATTGTGTGGTGGTGCCTTCTATCCCCACGGAAGAAGCCAAACAAAAATTCCCCAAAGGGGTCAATGAAATTAAACCCTATTTACGCATGACTCCCCAACCCAATCGTTAGGGATGTCTTGATGGGGAGCAGGGGAGAGAGGGAGAGGGGGAGAGAGGGAGAGAGAGAGGGAGAGGGGGAGAGGCAATCTCCCGACTCCCGACTCCCTATTCCTCCCGTTTTTCCCATAGCTTAACGGTGCCATCTTGACTGGCACTCACCAACTGCTGACCATCTGGAGAAAAGGCGATCGCATTGACCCGATTTTCATGACCCGCCAACAGTGCCACCTTCTCCCCCGTGGTGGTATCCCAGAACGTGATGGTTTTGTAGGTTGTGGCGCTAGCGAGAATAGGCTGGGAGGGGTGCCAGGCGAGACTGTAGACTTGATTGAGTAAGCGAAGACTGTTTAACTCCTGTTGAGAGGGAACCGTCCAGAGGCGGATTTTGCGATCGCTTCCCCCACTAGCTAACGTCTGACCATCGGGACTAAACACCAGACTATGTAAAGTTCCCCCCACCGCTTGACTCCTTAATTTTTCCCCCGTTTGCACGTCCCAACTTTTTAGGGTGCCGTCACTGCTGCCACTGACTAACGTTTTACCATCGGGACTAAAGGCGATCGCATAAACCCGATCCCAATGACCCTTGAGCGTCCGTAACTCTCGCCCCGTCCCCACATCCCAAAGTTTCACCGTCTTATCATAACTACAGCTAGCAATCGTTTGACCGTGAGGACTAAACAGAACCTGACTCACCCCATGAAAATGTCCCTCAAAAGTGTGCAGGAGTTGCCCCGTATTCACATCCCAGAGTTTCAGAGAATTATCCGCACTGCCACTTACTAAACGGTGGCCATCAGGACTAAACGCCAGACAAAACACCTCATCCCGGTGTCCCATAAACATCCGTCGGGGATTCAAACTCTCCCTATCCCATAATTTAATCCCATAATCCGCGTCAGGACAGGCGATAAACAGCCCACTCAGCGCCACCGTGCGCACCTGTTCCAACTCACTAGGCAACGTCTCCACACAATGCCAAACCTTCAACAAAGCGGCCTCTTTCTCCGGATTGAGACGAGAAGCGGCAAAACGGCCAAAAGCATCCCGTAAGGTACTGCCCAACCCCGCTAAATTATCCCCCAGACCGCGCACCCCTTCCGTCAAATCTCGCCCCAATTCCTCCAAATCGGGAAGTTCTGGGGGAGTTGGTTCTGATTCAACCTCCGGTTCAACTGGGGGGTCTTCCTCCGCCATCGGGGGGGCTTCTGGCGCGGCCTCAGCCTCCTCCTCCACGACGGGAGGAGTCGGGGGAGATTGTAACCCAGCGTCCTGTTCAGCCTCGCGGAAGAGAATCGCCTCCCGTAAACTCGCCAACTCTTCCACCACCGGAGGATTAAACAGAGGTTCTATTTGAGCTTGTACCCCTTGCAACGCCCCTCTGAGGTCGCTAATTTCGCGCTCCAAGGGGCTTAAATCCACCGGAGAAGGCGCAGGAAGGGCTTGCCCTTGCCATTCCTTAAATTGACGGTCTAAAGCCTCTAATTGAGTCAAAATTGCATTAGCTTGAGCCTCATCGGTTCCCAAAGCAGACACCGAGAGACTATTCAACTGTTGATGCAGGTGGCCAATTTCCCCAGTGATCATCTCTAGGCGTTCTTGCAGACCATTCAACAGACCTTGACGGTGAGTTATGGCCTCCCATTGGTCGTTTAGTTGGGTTAATTTCTCCTGAATTGGAGTCAATTGGTCCCGCACAAATTGACTGGAAATTTGCTGCTGTGCCAGGGTCTTTACTTCCCCTTGTAGGGGGGAGAGTTCCCCTTGTATCGCCGCCACCCGTTGGGAGGTTTGCTGACTCACCTCCGTTAAAGTCATAGCTAATTCCCGTTGTTTTTCTTGTAACGAGGGCAACTGTTCCCGCAGAGGGCGTAACTCATCCCACACCGAGTTAAACTGCTCCCGCAGGGCGGGTAATTCTCCCACCACGCCATCTAAAACCTGTTGTATCACCCCCCATTTTTCCTCACTGGATTGGGAAAACCCTTGCGCTTGGGTTTCCAGTGCCTGATATTGGGTTTCCAGTTGATGATATTGCGTCGTAATCGGTTCAAACTTGGCTTGTATGGCGAGTAATAACTGCTGTAACTCCTCCAATTGTCCCGTAATGCGGGGTTCAATTTGTGCCGTCGATTCCACCAGTTGGCCTTGTTGTTGCGTCAATTCCACCAACTGGGTTTCAAGGGGTAAAAGGCGCGCCACTTGTGCGGCGAGACGTTGACGATTCAGGGTATTTAGCCCCAACGTCACCGTTAAAGGAGCCGCCGCATAGATGGCCTGTTGTGTCGCCACCGCCGCCACAGTCCCCGACAGGGAAGCGACGATGCCGACATACTCGGTAATTTCTAGCCAGTGACGTTTACTCATGTAAAATCCTCCGGGAGATGGGAAACTGCCATTTTCAAATGGCAGAGGAAAATCGACTCGGCGGTTTTAACCGCCGTGAACATCTGTAAGCTGTCCCGAACGCTCGGTTTTCGTTTGTCAATTAGAGGGGCAACTTGGGTTGTTGCCGGACTTCGGAAACTAGGGCGAAAGCCCCGTCTCTTTAGAGCGGGGTAAGCTTACAAACTGCTCTCTCTCTTTGCCCGATATCCATACACCAGTTTAACGGTTTGTTGGCTGACATGAGCAGGTACAGCGCGGGACTTATAGCTCCCCAAACCCCTCAAAAGTTAAAACTAGACAACCTTTGCTATTATCAACAAGAGGGGGTAAGCATCAGCAACCAACCTTTTAAATTCAGAATTTCCTTGTCTTGTTCTCCGGAGAAGTCCATCGACAGGACAAAACGCCCTAGATAGCATGATCAATTCCTTGGACTTGTCCCATTCTCCCTACTCTGCCGCCCGTTATGTGATGATGGGGAAACGGGGCGCAGTAGCTACCAGTCAGCATTTAGCAAGTTTAGCGGGGGTGGAAATGCTGCTCGCTGGGGGCAATGCGGTAGATGCCGCCTTAGCTATGGCGATCGCCCTCACCGTCGTTGAACCTACCTCAAACGGTATTGGCTCCGATGCTTTCGCCCTTGTTTGGGACGGTCAATTACACGGCATTAACGGTTCTGGCAAAAGTCCCAAAGCCTTAGACCTCAACCATTTTGACCCATTGGGCAAAATTCCTGAATTGGGGTGGCTTTCGGTTACGGTTCCCGGTGCCGTGGCCGCTTGGTACGATATCTGGCACCGTTGGGGAACCCTCGCCTTTGCTCATCTGTTTGAACCTGCTATCCGGTACGCCGAGGAAGGGTTTCCCGTCTCTCCCATTACCGCCCAAGCGTGGCAACGAGCCGAAAAGCAATATCTCCCCCTCCAAGGTCGAGAATTTCAACCCTTTAAACAGATCTTTTTCCCTCAAAATCGTGCGCCCAAAGCGGGGGAAATTTGGGGCAGTGAAGCCCATGCCTACAGTCTAAAAGGGATTGCGAAACATGGGGGCGAAAACTTCTATCGCGGGGAAACCGGGGAACAAATTGCTCACTATGCCAATGATACCGGGGGACTTCTGAGTTTTGATGACTTGGCGGAACACCATTCGGAATGGGTGAATCCCATCCACAGTGATTATCACGGCCTCTCGGTGTGGGAATTGCCCCCCAATACCCAAGGCATCGCCGCTTTACTCGCCCTGAATATCCTCGAAGGCTTTGATTTAGCCCAGTATCCTCGGGAGTCGGTGGAGAGTTATCACTTGCAAATCGAAGCCATGAAGCTGGCCTTTGCCGATGTTTACCGCCACGTTGGGGACCCGCGCTATATGTCGGTGACGGTGGGGGAATTACTCTCTAAATCCTATGCCGAGAGTCGCCGTCAATTGATCCAAGATCATGCCATCCCCTTAGCGAATCCCGGTTTGCCCAAAGGGGGAACCGTGTATCTCTGCGCGGCGGATGGAGAACTGATGATCTCCATGATCCAATCTAATTTTAATGGCTTTGGCAGTGGGATTTTAATTCCAGACACGGGAATTGCACTGCATAACCGAGGATCAGCGTTTACCCTCACCTCGGGACATCCTAACCAAGTAGCGCCGCAAAAACGCCCCTTTCATACGATTATTCCGGGCTTTTTGACCGAAGGGGGGCAAGCGCTGGGGCCATTTGGGGTGATGGGGGCGCAAATGCAGCCTCAAGGTCATGTACAACTGGTGGTGAACCTGCGGGATTATGGGATGAATCCTCAGACGGCGTTAAATGCCCCACGCTGGCGGTTTTTGCGGGATAATCATATTGTGATTGAGTCAGGGGTGAGTGGGGAGATTGCCAGCGGCCTACAAAAGCGGGGGCATCAGGTGGCGGTGACAGGGTTTGATCATTTCGGCAAAGGTCAGATGATTTTACGGCATAATGACGCGCTGATTGCAGGTTCTGAGCCTCGGGCGGATGGGTGTGCGATCGCCTATTAACCCTAACCCAGATTATCCCTCTTCTGTCAGATCAGGTTCAAACCCAGATTCTCTCGTGGGCTGTGATGGCGAAGATTCGTGAAAATCTTCGAGAGTGAGAGAAGAAGATTATTCACCATCATCAAAACTATCCCCTTCCAAAATGGCATCCCGATGACGCTTGAGGGTGCGCTGGATTTTCTGGATGAGGAAGGTAGAATCAGGGTGTTGGGGAATTGTTCCTAAATCTGAAAGGCTGATTTCAGTATGGGCGATTTTTTGTGCTAAGGTTTGGGCGCCTTCGGTATAACTGGCGAGTAACATTTCTCCTGAATCGGGTAAATCGGAAATCTCCGTGGCTAAGTCATCGGGTATAAAGTTCGTGAGATCCACTCCGGCCTCGACAATCAGCATTTCTAAGTCTTCTAAGGCTTGTTGCGCTCGTTGAATTTTTTTAATGAGCGATCGCGCTGATTTTAACCCGGTTTGGGCTGAAGTGGTCAAACTGGCTAACTTTTCGGTAAAGGCACTGGCCACCCGGTTCATTTCCCGACTGGCTTCTAGGCTATGATTAACCATATTGCCAATCTCATTAGTAATCTGACTGAAGCGGGAAATTTCCGTATCCGACTGATTCGCCACAATCGCCGCCTGTACCGACAAATACCACACCTGCTCACTAATGCGCTTAATCAAGTGAGAGGTCGTGTAAATCTTATCAAGTTCCTCACTCAATAAGCGCCCAATCTCGACAATATCATTGGTATTTTCCACAATCAGATTAATTCCGGCAAAAGTCCCCCCAAAGGCCGCCTTTCCTTCCTGTGTTGCCGTCGCGCTCATTTGGAGTAAATGCTGATTCAGATGGGAGACATCTTGTAAAGCTTGTTCTAATTCCGCCTGTTTCGCCGCCAGTTGTTGATGTTCTGCGATCGCACCCTGTTGACTTTCCAGCAGTTGGCTAATTTTTTTGACCTTCTGTTCCTGTTGTTCCAACTTTTCCGAGGAACGTTTTAACGCTAAACGGTGCTGACTCGCCTCATGGATAGAATTCTGGGTAATCTCCGAATGGGCGCGCACCAGCGTTTGAAATTCCAGCAAAAAATGATTCCCCAACTCCGGATTCACCGCATCCCGCGAAGTAATAATTAACGGTTCATAAACATTATCCGCCGTCCGTTCCAGGGCTTTCACCAGCGCCCGAGTAATCTTTTCCTCCTCCGGGAACAACAAAAAACTCTTCTGGGGCTGACTAATACTTAAAAACACCTCAATGGGGCGTTCTAAAAAAATATCAGGCCCATAGGGGGAACTCATCCACTCATTAAACTTTCGTCGGGAAATCATCCCCAACAGTCTCCCCTCCTCGGCAATAATCACCCCCGGTAGCCAAGGCTCCTGATGAAATTGTTGCGCGACAAATTGCCCAAGAGTATTGGGACTCACCTGGAAAAAATGTAAGGGTAGATCCCCCAGCGTTGAACGGGAAGTCAACCGAGTGGGCTTACTCATCAGACTTTAACTTTATTGTGCCTCAGCCATATTCCTACAAGTTTAATGGGAGTTTGTCGGTTATCCACGGATCTTTGCAAGAATTTTAGCGCACCCCTTCAGGTTAGCCCCTTAAGTTCCCTCCCCTCCCCACTCCACAAAAGAGGAGAAAAGTCCTCAGTCCCCACTCCAGATCACTCCTGTAGCATCAGGAGTTGTGCCATAATAACCTAGCACTCACCCAAGTTTTGCCTTGTGTCTGGCTCAATCTTGTTTAACACTCCACCCGCAACAAGGGACGGCCTTAATTTATGAAATTACTGCCCCCGATGACTTTCCTGCGATTCCTCTTGCCCCTCCTCGCAGTATTGTTCATCTTTCTCAGTTTCAGCCAAACCAACCACCTTGAGAAGGCCGCCCCCACCCCCACCCCCCTCAGTACAAACTGGCTTTATCGTTGGGGAAACTCCCCCTACACCCCAGAAAATCTCCCCCTCTGGGTGCTAGAATCTCCCCCAGGGAATTGGACTCCCCTCACCCTCCCCCAACGTTTAGAACCTCCCCCCCACACCCAAATCCTATGGTTAGCGGTGTCCCTTCCCCCCGGAGATTGGTCGTTCCCCAGCCTATCTTTTCAAACTATCCCCCATCTCCTCAATGCCTATTTAAACGGTCAATTAATTTATAGTTATGACGAGTTAAGCCCCACGGGAGAGTTAATCCCCAATGAGGGCAAATTTCCCCTAGTGTTTTTACCCCCAGATTTTGCCCAAAAAATCCTTTATTTGCAAGTTTATGTTCCGGGTAAAAGTATTACATTAGGCTATGATCCGTTAATTAAAATTGGCAACTCTGACCAATTATTTAAGGCGTTAATTTTAAAAGATAGTGTTCAATTTACCCTAGGTCTGCTTTTTATTTTTTGCGGTTTAGTGCCGCTTCTTTTTGCCCTTTTTACCTCAACTAAAAGCTATTATATTTCCTTCGGCTGGTTTGTCTTGCTTATTGGAGTATACACGATTACTCCAACCCAAATTATTCGCTTACTTTTAAATTATAGTATTTTTTGGACTTATATTCATCACACGGCTTTTCATCTTATCGCGCCCAGTTTGTGCCTATTTTTTGAACATATTTTTGGTCAACGGCGTTATGGCATTGTTCGGCGTTTATGGCAAATTCATCTAAGTTATGCCCCCATTGCCTTGATTTTTGGCTTCCTAGGATTCTGGGAACTCGCCTCCCACCCCACCCAACTGTTAGGAGTGACAAGTGCCGTAATTTTGCTCTTTCTCGTCCTGAGAACGGCTATCAAAGGTAATCAAGAAGCGAGAATCTTTGCCCTAGGTTTTATGGTCTTAATGGTGACTATGATTTATGACATTATCACCTATGTTTTCTTTAAGCCCTTGAGCGCACAATTTCAACTCTATTATTGGGGAATGCTCTTTTTTATTGGCTGCATTGCCTACTTATTAGAATGGCGTTTTGTGGAAGCCCAAAAACGCTTAAAAGCTTACAATTTAGCCTTAAAACGGTTTGTCCCCCATGAGTTTCTGAATTTCCTCCAACGAGAGAGTATTATTTATGTCGGTTTGGGGGATCAAGTTCAGGAAGATATGACGGTTTTATTCGCCGATATTCGCTCCTTTACCAGTATTTCTGAAAGTATGTCCCCTCAGAAAAATATTGAATTTTTAAATGCTTATCTCAGTTATGTGAGTCCGGTGATTCGGCACAATGGGGGGTTTATTGATAAATACATTGGGGATGCGGTGATGGCATTATTTCCCCATCATGCAAATAATGCCTTGAATGCGGCTATTGCGATGCAGTTTCAAGTGGAAGAATTTAATAAAATGGGTCATGGGGAAGGGTATCCGAGGGTGAATATTGGCATTGGTTTGCATCGGGGGAATTTGATGTTAGGGACGATTGGGGAACAGGAACGCTTACAAACGACGGTGATTGCTGATGCAGTCAATTTAGCCTCTCGGTTGGAAGAATCTACGAAACAGTTTGGGGCGAAAGTGATTGTCAGTGAGAGTACATTATTGGGGTTGCAGGAGTGCGATCGCTACTTAACTCGTTATTTGGGGCAGATTACCGTCAAGGGCAAGAAAAACGCTGTTCGGATTTATGAGGTGTACAATTGTGATCCTGAATCCTTGCAGGTGCAAAAGACGGCGACTAAGGCAGAATTTGAACAGGCGATCGCATTGTTTGATCAAGGGGATTACACTCAAGCCCATGCCATCTTACAGCAACTCCTCGCCCACTGTCCCGAGGATATCGTTCTAAGTCGTTGTTTACAGCGTTGTGCCTTGAATTGAGCATCGAGTCAGCCCAATGATGGGAGATGTCTAATGGGTTAAACCCAGTTGTTTAACCCCTCTTCTGGGTTTAACACCCCCCACAACCGCCACCACTACAACCACCCCCCCCAAAACCTGCGCCCGCACCCCCGCCGCCGCTACTACCACTACCACCTCCCACGCCAGCACCACCGCCATAACTATTGGGACATTTCTCCACGTTGCGAGGTCGCTTCAGGGCATAACCGCGCAAGTGAATGCTGTCCCGACGACGTTGAGGATAACAATGAGGACACCACCACCCCTCATAAACCACTGAGTTAAGGCCATGAGTCGCCCGTTCAATATTGGTGAGCAAGGGCATTAATTGCGGTTCAAAGACCTTTTGCATCGGTTCTTCACAAACAGCACAGTGGAAACGAGATATATTACCCCCTCTTTTGTTTTTGCTGCGCTGAGATTGTTGTTTCTGCCAAATCCAATTACACATAGGAACAGAGGTGACATCAGCCAATTCTGCGGCAATTAACCACAGGATCCAGTCACGATTCACTAACCATTGTAGAATTGACCACAGGAAATCAAAACGATAGTTTGCAGCGACAAAGATTATCGCTGCCACGAAGAGACATAAGAAGAGGATCAGCCTTTTGAAGTTAACGGAAAAGGCGTATATGTTTGCTTTTGCAGGAGATCTCTTCCAAAGCCAATGCCAAGGTATACCGCAAGCGATGAGAAATAGTGGCCAGAAAATCCTTTTGTAGACAATCCATAGGATTCCTATCCAGATGAAGCCAAAGGTTAAATCTGGGTCGATTATTAGCTTGCCCCAATAGAGGATCAGCCCAATGCTGGACTAGAGTAGAGTAAATAGGAAGAATTGCAGCCAATAATATGAAGGGCGATCGCACTCATCCACCAACTTAAATTCACTGTGTCCGGTGGGAGGAATGGGTGCAGAGACGCTCAACCAAGGGCAGAACACTTTCGGGGCAGTCTGGGGAGATAACATAACTGAGAAGCTTTAACTTTTAATGTGCATTAAGCAATGATTACTAATTCTAATAAAAATTCTATCAATATCAAAAATAAAGCAATAAAACTTATTGAAAGCTGTAGTGTTTTGAATAAAAAGCATAGCGTGAGGCGTTAGATTGCCCTGTTGCTGCACCCAAGCGACAGATCCCAGAAATTGCCCCCGGTCAAAGAATTCCCATAGTGCAGCCCGCCTTGAGATGCCCTGTGATATAGTGCGTGGACAGAGTGACCTTATACCCCATGACACGCTATCTCATTAATCGCCTACTCCTCTCAATTCCCACACTGATTGCTATTAGTGCCGTAGTGTTTTTGATTCTTGCTTTAGCCCCCGGGAATCCTATGGGAGAGTTTGCCTCCAATCCTTCCATTAGTGCAGAGGTGCGGGAAAATATCAGGCGATCGCTTGGTTTAGATCAACCCATCTACATCCGTTATTTCAAATGGATTTGGGCGTTTCTCAGAGGCGACCTCGGCTATTCCTTCACCAGTCGCAGCCCCGTCATAGACCTCATCTTACAACGCCTGCCCACAACCCTGTGGGTCGTCGGCAGCGCTTATATTATTAGTGTCCTATTAGCCCTGCCATTAGGCATTATTTCCGCCCTCAAACGCTATTCCTTTTTAGATCAACTTGTCACCACCTTTTCGTTTTTAGGCTTCTCCCTACCCACCTTTTTCACCGGGTTACTCTTTATCATCATCTTTAGTGTTAATCTCAAATGGTTTCCCTTCATCTACAACAGCACATTACAAGTCAATAGTTGGGCAACCTTCATCGAGCAAATTAGACAGTCTATTATGCCTGTAACCGTCCTTGCCCTCTATCAATCCGCCGTATTAATGCGCTTTGTACGGGCTTCTATTTTAGAACAATTACCTCAAGATTATGTCCGTACAGCCCAAGCCAAAGGACTGCAACAATGGATCATTTTAAACCGTCACATTTTACGCAACGCCTTAATTCCTGTTATTACCTTAGTCGCCCTAGACATTCCCACCGTTTTCACCGGAGCATTAATTACAGAACGAGTGTTTCGCGTCCCCGGCATTGGAGCCTTATTGATTGAATCCATCTATCGCAGTGATACCCCAGTCATTATGGCCATTACATTTATTTACGCCATTCTGATTGTTATTTTTAATTTAATCGCCGATCTTACCTATGGTATCTTAGATCCAAGAGTGCGTTATTAACTCTGGGAGCAAGAGATCAAGGGGGGACAATGCAACTGGTGATTTGTGAACAAGATATCGGCATCTGGGCGGCTAATTATATTAAAAAAAAGATGTTAGCGTTTTCTCCTAGTTCAGAACGTCCCTTTGTCCTTGGTTTACCCACAGGAGGAACACCCATCAGCACCTATCAAAACTTGATTAAATGGTATCAAAAAGGCGTGATCAGTTTTCGCCACGTCATCACGTTTAATATGGATGAGTATGTAGGCTTACCAGAAGATCATCCCCAAAGTTATCACTCTTATATGTATCAAAACTTTTTTAATCATATTGACATTCCCCAAGCGCAAATCAATATTCTAAACGGCAATGCGGAGGATTTAGAACTAGAATGCACCCACTATGAGGAAAAAATTAAGGCCCTTGGAGGAATTGAATTATTTGTCGGTGGAGTGGGAGAAGACGGTCATATTGCCTTTAATGAGCCGGGATCTTCTTTAGAGTCTCGCACCCGGGTTAAGATACTAACCTATAGTACATTGTTAGCCAATTCTCGCTTTTTTGGCGATGATCCCCAGCAAGTACCGAAACGGGCGTTAACGGTAGGGGTAGGGACAATCTTAGAGGCGCGAGAAGTGATGGTTTTAGTCAAAGGCTATCATAAAGCGGTGGCATTACAACACGCCATAGAGGGCTGTGTGAATCATATGTGGACGATTTCTGCCTTGCAAATTCATCCCAAAGCCTTAATTGTTTGTGATGAAGATGCGACGCTAGAATTGAAAGTTAAAACCGTGAAATATTTCAAAGAGTTGGCGGAAATGACCTCATGATTTTAGCCCGAGTCTTTAAACTGGTTTTATTCAGCAAACCCTATATAAAAAACCCAAAACCATGACAAAAACCGAGTTACAGAAAATACTGTAACTCAGTCTTTCACTTAATTATCAATCATGGTCGCACTCACTCACAAAGGTGATGCTCAATCGGCACAAGGCCCCGCCGCAATCACTTCTTCCCGCGCTGTTTCAAAGCGCTTGAAGTTCTGCACAAACCGACGGGCTAAATCCTTAGCTTGTTGGTCATAAGCCGCCGGATTATTCCACGTACTCTTAGGATCTAACACCTCAGCAGGTACACCCGGAACAGACTCAGGAATCAACACTTTGAAAATGGGGTGCGGTTTGAACTTCACATCGTCTAATTGACCTTTTAACGCCGCAGAAACCATTGCCCGTGTGTGTTTGATAGCAAACCGTTGACCCACACCATAAGGCCCACCAGACCAACCTGTATTCACCAGATAAACTTTCGTGCCGTGACGGTCTAAACGTTCGCCCAACATTTCAGCGTAAACTGTGGCAGAAAGAGGTAAGAACGGTTTACCAAAACAAGCGGAGAAAGTAGCCTCGGGTTCCGTGATGCCCCGTTCTGTTCCGGCTAATTTGCTAGTATAACCAGACATGAAATGATACATCGCCTGTTCTTTCGTTAACAGGGAAATCGGAGGCAGCACACCAAACGCATCCGCCGTTAAGAAAATAACCGTGTTGGGATGTTGTCCCACACTGGGAACTACAGCATTGGGGATGTAATCAATCGGATAAGCCACCCGTCCGTTTTCTGTGATGCTATCATCATCATAATCAGGCATCCGTTCCGCCCAATCTAGCACCACGTTTTCCATTAATGACCCAAAGCGAATGGCTTCCCAAATTTGGGGTTCATTTTCTTTGGATAACCGAATGGTTTTGGCGTAACATCCCCCTTCAAAGTTGAAGATGCCATCTTTTGACCAACCATGTTCATCATCCCCAATTAAGCGGCGTTCCGGGTCGGCCGATAGGGTAGTTTTCCCAGTACCCGACAGACCAAAGAATAAGGCTGTATTGCCCTCTGCATCCATGTTAGCGGAACAGTGCATCGGTAATACATCCTGCTTGGTCATAAAGTAGTTCATTAAGGAGAAGACGGATTTTTTGATTTCTCCAGCGTAGTAAGACCCCCCCACAATGATCAGTTTTTTACCCAAATGTGCCACAATAAAGGCTTCTGAGTTAATCCCGCCATCATTTTCTGGATCGCCTTTTAATCCGGGAACAGCCAAAACGGTGAAATCCGCTTTGTGGTGCGCTAATTCTTCTTCACTCGGACGAATGAACAGTTGATGGGAGAATAAGTTTTGGGAAGGTAATTCATTGATAATCCGCACACCCATGCGATGTTTCGGATCTCCCCCCACAAATCCATCAAAAATATACAGATCCCGACCTTGTACATAGGATAAAGCGTGCCGATATAACAGATCAAAGTTAGCTTCTGAAATCGGCACGTTTAATTTATTCCAGTGAACTTCTTCTTTGGAAGTCGGTTCTTCTACAATAAATTTGTCGTTAGGGGAACGCCCTGTATATTTCCCAGTTTGAACACATAATGCGCCATTACTGGCTAAAACCCCTTGACCTCGGGCTAAAGTATGTTCAATTAGTTTAGGAATGGAAAGGTTGCGGTAGATGTGGCGAACGTTTTTAATGCCTAAAGACTCTAAACCATAGGTTGGGGTTGCTTCATTGCTGAGAGATTCAGTGTCGTCAAGATCCTTATCTAGCAATTTGTCAACCACGAGTTCTTGATAGTCATTTTTGTCTTGATAAGCACTGCTTTGTTGAGTCATAATGAACACTCCAGTCAATAAATGAGCTTTGCCCTACCAATTGCTTGTAGCATTTACGCTTGTAGCTTTTGCCTTTTCGGTTTGGCTATTGCCGCTTATGCTTGAAACCTTGCATTTTGAAAATCCCCAACACTACCCAATAGTGAGGCTTTGAATTTAGCGTGTGAGTCAACAGGCTTTTTCGTTGAGTTTGCTGTTTGATTAATCCGTTTACTTGATCCCCATCTATCAAGATAGAATTACAAGATAGGGCAAAAATCAAGGGTTAAGACTTGGGTATTAAACCACGCTTGGGTTACTTGACAATAGACTGAAAAAGTGGGTATAACCTTTATTCTGGAATATCTACCCTGCAATATTATCCTGCAATCTTTCGTAAAAAAACGAAAATTTAGGGAATTGATTCTAGGAAACCTAGTTACAGAAACCTAGTTCAGAAAACTCAAGTTCAGAAAACCTACTTTAGGAAATGAGTTCAAGAAGTTTAACTCATTAGCACTAACTCAGGTCAGTTCTCCTTGGGCAACCTTGCTTGGGTACCTCTCGGTGCATTTGTTAATTAGGCTACCAAATTTTTCTAAGTTTTAAAAGTCTTTTCGAGTAAAGTTAATCTTTTCTTCAGAAAAGCACCATAAACAAGGGATCTGAAGCGAGGTGATTCAGATAGAAGCCCTAAAATTGCGGTGTTTACAGTTTGCACGGTGTTTACCGTTTGGGGGTGAGCAAAGGATTGAAGTAATGGTTCAAAACACCTTCCAGATTTTAATTGTAAGGCATAAATCTGGGGGAAAGAATTAAAAAATGTTTCAGACTTTCCCCAGTTGTTCAGTTCACTTTTGAGAGGTTCAGGGATGTTAACTTCCTTCGGTGAGAACTTCGGCAAAGGGAAAATCGGGGGCGGCTAACACTAAGAGGGTGGTGGGTAGTCCGGTAACTCGCTGTTGGAGGGTTTCATAGTAGGTTTTAAAATCGAAGTTGTCTCTGGGTTTGGCCATACCGAGAAAGACTAAATCGGCTTGGGCGGAGGATTGATGTAGGATTTCCTCAAAAGAACGACCATTGGAGACTAACACTTTGGGGATGGCTCGAATCCGCAGGTCTTTAATCATTTGGGTAAGGTTGATTTGAGCGGCTTGGGCGGCTTGGGTGTCTCCGACGACTAATTTGAGGTAGATTTCTGCGTTGCGCCAGTCAATTTGACTGCGCAGAAGATAGCCTAAGAGCAACATTAAGCTCCCGTTAGCTTGCATCCCCCCCCACCATAAATCAAGGCGTTTTCGTTGTCCGAATCCCTGTTCTGGATTTTCGCGGAAAATGATTAGGCTGCGTTTGGCGCGGTAGATGGTTTGAATCATCTGGCAATATTGCGCTCGGCGGTTGGGGTCTTCGCTATCTCCGAGGAGAATGGTGTTGGGGACGATGGCACCGAGGCCGTAGGTTTCGACTAATTGTTCTGCCCCGGCAAAGGGATTGTCGGCGGTGATGATGCGCACGAGGGCTTGAACGCCGCGTTTTTCGATGTAGTCGCGCAGGGTTAATTCGAGGTCGGTTTGTTGACCCATGTCCCGGGAGCCGGGGGGGAGGATGCTGGCGATGGTGATGAGGCCTCGGTTGTGGGTGAGGGCATCGGCGAGTTCTACGAGGGGCCAGCGTTTGCGGGGGATGCCGGAGAGGACGAGGATATGAGGTCGCCAGTTTTTGGTGTCTTCGGTGTGGCCTACTTGTAGGAGGCCGACGCGGAGGAGGTTCATCCATAAACCTCGTCGCACGTCGCCCCAGGTGGTGATGAGTTCTCGTTGTTGTAGCCAGAGGTAGATGGCGAGGACGATGATGGCGGCGACGGTGGTGGCGATGGGGTTAATCAAAAACATGACGATTAAACAGCCTAGGGCGCCGAGGAGGGAGAAGAGCCAGTGGACGGGGAAGGTGGGGCGGAAGGAGGGACTATCAAGGAATCCTTCGATGGCGGCGGAGATGTTGAGGACGAGGTAGGTGGTGAGGAAGAACATGGTGAGGACGGGGGCGATGAGGTTGAGGTCGCCAATGGAGACGGCGGCGATCGCAACAACTAAGGTGACGGCGGTTCCGATTTTAGGTTCATCGGTTGGACCGCTGCCTTGACCCAGAAACCCCATCCACTGGGGGAGGACTCCATCCCGGGCGAGGGCTTGTAAGACTCGGGGCGCGCCTAAAATACTGCCGATGGCGCTGCTGAGGGTGGCTCCCCACACTCCCAATAAGATGGCGGGGCCCCAGAGTGCCATTTGTTCCATAATTAGGGGATATTGCCGTAGGGTGCTGGCATCGGCACGGAGGGCGAGGATGATGGGCAGTATCATATAGATGGCGTATCCGGTGCCAACGGCGGCGAGGGTGCCGATGGGGATGGCTTTGGTGGGTTCTCGTAGGTCGCCGGACATATTGACTCCGGCCATGATTCCGGTGACGGCGGGGAAAAAGACGGCAAACACAGCCCAGAAGGGTTCTCCTTTGTTGGTCCAGAGTTCAATGTGGGTGGGTTCGATGGGCTTTCCGAAGAGGAAGGAAATCAGGGAAAGGGCGATCGCCGCCATAATGAAATATTGCGCTCGGATGGCGATATTGGCGGAGGTGATGGCTAAGATGGCGACCCCAATCGTGGTGATGAGGGCAATATAAACTTGATTGAGGTGGGGGAAGGTTTGGGTGAGACTTTCGGCAAACCCCAAGGTATAGAGGGCAACGGAGAGGGCTTGAGCGAAGTAGAGGGGAATTCCCACGGCTCCCCCGGTTTCTAGCCCCAAGGAGCGACTAATCATGTAGTAGGCTCCGCCTACCCGCACTACTCGATCGGTGGCGATCGCACTCACAGACAGGCTGGTTAAAAAGGTGATAGAGGTGGCGAGGGTGACAATGGCTAAGGTTCCCAATAAGCCCACATTCCCTACCACCCAACCAAAGCGGAGGTACATAATCACCCCCAAAATGGTCAAAATCGACGGGGTGTAAACGCCGCCAAATGTTCCCAAACCAGATGATTTTGTCATGATCTCCAAATAACAATTATTGACAGTTTTGTTGTGGGCAGAGTTGTTCACCAGTTGCCGATAACAACGGCAATAGGCATTCTCCAACCTGTCCCAAAGGCGCGATCGGTTATTTTTAGTCCGGGGGGGGCTTGGCGGCGTTTGAATTCGGCACGATTGACGAGACGGCTGACTTTTTGGACGATTTGGGGGGAATGTCCGGCGGCAATAATATCTTGAGGGGATTGGTGATGATGGATGAGACGGGCGAGGATATCATCTAGGATTTCGTAGGGGGGGAGGGAGTCTTGATCGGTTTGTCCGGGTTTGAGTTCGGCGCTGGGGGCTTTGGTGAGGATGGTGGGGGGGATCAAGATTTGTTCGCGGTTGAGCCATTGACACAGAGCATAGACTCGGGTTTTGGGGACATCGGCGATGACGGCTAAACCGCCGTTCATGTCACCGTAGAGCGTGCAATAGCCGACGGCCATTTCTGATTTGTTGCCTGTGGAGAGGAGAAGATAGCCAAATTTGTTGGCGATCGCCATTAATAAGTTGCCCCGAATTCGAGATTGAATATTTTCCTCGGCAATGCCAAATTCTGTTCCGGCAAAGAGGGGATCTAGGAGTTGATCATAGGCACTCATGGCGGGTTCAATGGGGAGGGTTTGGCTCTCAATGCCTAGGTTCTGGACTAATTGTTCTGCATCGCTGATGGAGTGATCGGAACTGTAGGGGGAGGGCATTAAAACACCGAGGACGTTTTCTGCTCCCAAGGCTTCGACGGCGATCGCCGCGACTAGGGCGGAGTCAATGCCACCACTTAACCCTAACACGGCTTTGGAAAACCCACATTTACGGGCATAATCGCGGACTCCAAGGACTAAGGCTGCCCAAATTTCGGCCTCGGTGCAGGAAGGAAAGGCCTGGATGGTGCTGGGGGTTAAATCTTGGGTTTCTAAGTCATATTCGGCGATCGCTAACTCTGTCCTAAACGCCTCTGCCCGAGTTACTACCTCACCCTGACGATTGATGGCTACACTACACCCATCAAACAATAAATCGTCATTACCGCCCACTTGATTGGCATAAATAATCGGAATGGCGTAACGAGTGGCACAATGTTTTAACATCGACTCCCGCAAGCCTTGTTTTCCGAGGGTATAAGGAGATGCGGAAAGGTTGACAATGAGATCAACTTGTGCATTGGCTAGATCTTCAAGGGGATTAACCTGATAGGTGCGCTTTCCCCAAAACTGCTCATCATTCCAGAGATCCTCACAAATCGTTACCCCAATTTTGAGATGAGTTTCCGGGGTACGGTGTCCATACAGGACAAAGAGATTGGCCTCTTCCCCGGAGGCAAAATAACGGTGTTCGTCAAAAACATCATAGGTGGGAAGTAATCGCTTGTGAAACACCCGTTCTATTTTTCCATGTTGTAAGAGAGCCATACTGTTGAATAGACTTTTTTCTCCCTTTTCGGTAGCGTAGGGATTCGCCTCCACCGTGCCAACTAATACCGCTAATTGGGGAGGTAATTCTGAGGCTAGATCGAGCAGTTTTTGCGCAAGAGCGGTGATAAATTGGGGCCGTAGGAGTAAATCACGGGGGGGATAGCCACAGAGGGATAATTCTGGGGTTAATAAGAGACGAACACCTTGATTTGCTGCGACTTGAGCCATTTGTAGGATAGTTTGGGCATTGCCGGATAAATCTCCAATGGTGGGGTTTAGTTGGGCGATCGCAATTTTCATAAAGAATAGCTCAAAAAACGGGAAAAGCAGGCAAAGACCGGAGTTAAAGCCCAGGGATCAAAAGCTAATATAGCATTTTTCCCTCTCGGTCATTATTTACGGATTTTTTCAATGTATTTTTTAATACATTTATCTCCAAAAGGAGTCATAACAAGAATTACAACAATTCTTAAATGAATCAGGATATAGTTTAGCGACGGCTCAGACAAGACCTAGGATGGACTTTATAGCAAGAGGACTGAAATTAAGAGAGAAAATATTTATGGACGGTCTACAGCAACAACTGCTAACACTCAACTATAAAGTGGATGCCCTTTATCAAATGGTAGAACAATTAACCCGTCAACTACATCAATTGCATCAATATGTGAATCCTCATGTGAATCCTCGTTCTGTGACCTCCCCCCATGAACGGCTTTCCGGGGATTTTGACGCATTATCTCCCCCTTGGTCATGGAATGATCTGCCTGTTTATCCCTCCAATCCTCAAGAGTCAGAAAACCTAGAAATGATGCACAAAGATATTCTTAAAGATGAGGAAGGATGGGATATCCCACCTGACTATAATCTGTCGGATCAAGATTTAGCGCCAGAGTTGCAGATTCGGCGTTTAACGGCTCAAGTAACGGCAGCCTATCATCGGATTGCAGCACTAGAAGAACAATTACTCGCCCAACGGGTCCATTAATGGTTTTCTAAGTGGGATCAGCTAAATCGCTCAGAATTAACTCTAAGAGTTGAGGAAGACGTTCAGGGTGTTGGTGAGGAGTGATTTTTTTCACTGGTGTTGTTTTTAATAGCCGATTGAGCAGAATAAATTCTTGTTGCCGTTGGGGTTTATCTAACAAATAGTTGGTATAAGTATTTGTAACTAGGGAAATTAAATGACTACGCAAAGAAGCTGTAGTTAAGTAAGGTGCATGATCTTCTTCACTTCGAGGTTGTAGGTGATAAATACCTTTTAAGGGTAAAGGGTTGGGTTGAAATTGATAACCGGGTTGGGTAAGGTCTAAATATTGTTTATGCCAAGTAGGATGACTGGGTACAATCCGGGGTAAGTGTTCCGGTGAACCGTAGAGGTGTTGAACAGATTCCGACCATAAACGCAGTCGGGGATAGGCAGGTTCTACTAAAAATTGGGGGGTAAGGACAACGACATCATCAGACAAAATGCCATAACCTTGTTGGGCAAAAGCGGCGGCAGTAGTGGACTTACCCGCTCCACTACTGCCCAAAAATGCGATCGCCTGATTCCCAATAGCCACAGCGCTGGCGTGCAAACAAATCACCCCTTTGAGGCGCAAAATAAAACCCAAAATAGGGCCCAATAAGTAGGTGGCTGCGTCTTCTAGGGTTAGGGGAGGTTGCCAAGTCGTCCAAATCCGCCAACTGGGGCGACATTGCACCAGAAAATCCACCCCCTCACTGTAGCGGAAATGGAAAAAATCAGGGGGGTAGGAGGTCGATTCCTTGAGAGAGGAACGCCAAACCATTAACAGGGGAAAGCCAGCTAAATCCTGAGTAGGACTCACATACCACGGAGCAAGATGATTCAGCACCTGGGGGAGAGGTTGACCCCAAGACACTGGAATTAAATTCTCAGGAAGAAGGACTGAAGTAACAGGGGCAACCCCCGGAATGGGGGCATCGGAACATAATTCTAGACCATAGACTTGGTAATGTATCATCACTGAGGCCGCTCTGTGACATCCTCCCGACACCGACCCTAGGGGTACGGTGCGGGCTTCCCCATATTACTATGAGGCTTTCCTGTTTCTACGGGAGGCTCTAGATGTCTTTTTAGGGGCCTCCCGACGATGAGCTAACCCAAAGCCGTTAAAATCGTCAAACCATCCATCACCAACAACAATACCGCACAACCCAACAGCATCAAATACATCCAAGGTTGAGCCAGAGGCCGTATATCTTGGGTATCAATCCCCGTTTTCTCCTGCACGATACGCACCAACCGCGCAAATCCTAACACCCGCATTGGTAATAAATAAGCCCTTTCTTGGTGATGGGTTGTGAAATAATACACCAGTCCCCCTTGTCCAGTCGTGCGCATTTTTAAGTCCTGAATCTCCGACCAGCGCAACATCCACCCCCGACGCCACACCCCCCGCACCCAACGGGGATAAGTGACTTGAATTTGCTCCTCATCCACGATAACCCGTTCACTCAAAAACCCATAAACCACCACGAAACCCAGACCTAAAGCCACCCACAGCCAAGAAGAGGGAACAGGTGCGTCTGTTGCTTCGGCCAGAAAGGGGAGAGGAAGCGTCAGCGCCACATAGAACGTGAGCAAGGTTAGGCGAATTAGGGGGGAAAGGGGAAAAATATTCATAAAGATCCTAAAACATCGGGTTATATTGCTGTCAGGAAGACTGTGCATCTGTATAGACAAGCAAACAAAAGATTACTGTTCTCCCTTATATTATGACCTTTCTCAACCGGACGACCTTCCGCCTGCGGACTACATTGATTGTCCCCTTTGTTTTGCAAATCGTCACCACCGTGGGACTTGTCGGCTATCTTTCCTTCCGCAATGGACAAAAAGCGGTGACAGAATTGGCCTCGGAATTGAGTACCCAAGCCAGCGATCGCGTGAGTGAACAGTTAAGTAGTTATTTAGACATCCCACGACAAGTCAATGAGATGAACTTACAGGCCATTGACTTAGGGATTTTGAATCCCGAGGATCTTGAGATTACCACCCGCTTTTTTTGGCGACAAATGAAGGTTTTTGACAATCTCAGTTATATCAATTTCGGTAACGAAGCCGGATTATTTATTGGGGTGGGTCGAGAAGATAATGGCTCCCTTTATACGGAACAAATGACAGAAGCGGATGACTTTATTTATCAACGCTATGCCCTTGATGAGCAAGGAAATCGGGCTGAATTTTTAGCCCGTGAAGAATACCCTTTTCAGGAGGATGAATGGTATCAAAGCGTTGTGTTAGCAGAAAAGCCCCTCTGGAGTTCTATCTATGCTTGGGAAGATCGACCGGATATTATTTCCATTGCCGCTAGTTACCCCGTTTATAACGAAGAGCAAGAGTTAATCGGGGTGGTGGGAGTCGATTTTATTTTATCTCAAATTAGCGACTTTTTGGGGGAATTAAACGTGAGTCCCTCCAGTCGAATTTTTATTATTGAACGAGATGGGATGATTGTGGGCAGTTCTAGTCCAGAAGCCGCTTATAAGGAAGTAGACGGGGAAGTACAACGGCTGAGTATTTTAGAGAGTCCAGATAGGCTGATGCGGGATACAGCGATGAAAGTACGCGATCGCCTCGG
This sequence comes from Spirulina subsalsa PCC 9445, assembly GCF_000314005.1. Classification (NCBI taxonomy): domain Bacteria; kingdom Bacillati; phylum Cyanobacteriota; class Cyanophyceae; order Spirulinales; family Spirulinaceae; genus Spirulina; species Spirulina subsalsa. The sequence continues at coordinate 2,212,507 of NZ_JH980292.1, read as the reverse complement.
AGACTTCCCCAACATTGACACCCCCCAGCACTTCCTCCTCCAACTCAGTAAAGAACCCGCCTTTGTTTCCGTCACCCCCTGGCAAGATAAACTAGGTTTAGATTGGCTCGTCGTTGTTATCATCCCAGAAGCCGATTTTATGGAGGACATTCACGCCAGCAACCGCAACACAATTCTCCTTTGTTTTCTCACCTTTCTCCTCGCTTTAATCGTCGGTTTTCTTACCGCCCGTCGCATTAGTCAACCCATCGAAGAAATTACCGCCGCCTCCGCACAAATGGCGGCCGGAAAATTAAAACAATCCATTCGACCTCGACGGATTTTGGAATTAGCTACCTTAGCAAAAGCTTTTAATACAATGGCCGGACAGTTAGAAACAGCCTTTAATACCCTAGAAAAGAAAGTCGAAGAACGCACGGCTGATTTAGTCCAAGCCAACGCCGAAATTAACCTACTTAATGAAAAATTAAAAACGGAAAATCTCCGCATGGTCGCTGAATTAGACCTGCTGCAACAAATGCAAAAAATGATTCTACCACGACCAGAAGAATTAAACATTGATGGGTTAGATATTGCCGGATTTATGGAACCTGCCGATGAAGTAGGCGGCGATTATTACGATGTTCTAGAAATTGATGGCGTTGTCACCATTAGTATGGGAGATGTGACCGGACATGGGTTAGAAAGTGGTATTTTAATGTTAATGACTCAGACGGCTGTCCGCACTTTAAAAGAAATTCGAGAACAGGATCATGTGCGTTTTTTAGATATTTTAAATCGCACCTTATACAAAAATTTACAACGGATGCAGTCCGACAAAAACTTAACCCTTGTTTTATTGAATTATAGTGATAAAACCGTCAGCATTAGCGGTCAACATGAAGAAACCCTAGTGATCAGAAACGGGGGAGAAATTGAACGAATTGATACCACAGAATTAGGGCTACCGTTAGGCTTAGATGATGATATTGCCGATTTTATCAAGCATACCGTTGTCGAGTTAGAACCGGGGGATAGTATTGTGCTATATACGGATGGCATTACCGAAGCAAAAGATATTAATAAAAAGCAATACGGACTTGACCAACTTTGTGCTATAATATCCCAACATTGGCAAGCTTCAGCCCATGATATTAAGGAGGCTGTGATTGAGGATGTGCGGCGACATATTGGCAAACAGCAAATTTTTGATGATATCACCCTATTAGTTTTGAAACAAGAAGCTTAATTGATTGTATGCTGAGATTAGATAGAATAAAAAAAGAGGGCGGTCTGTAGGCTGTGTGGAGGGACAGCAACCCCCAATAAATCTCTCAAAATTACGGTTGCCAATAGCAAGCTATTTTTTTATAGATCCTCCGCTTCTACTTGAATCCAATGGAATCCATTTTCAGTTTAATCCCCGACACTCCTTTAGTCTCTTTTACCATCCTTGTATTAGTAGTATTACTGATTCCGCCCATTTTTGAGCGGATACGCCTACCCGGATTAGTGGGGTTATTAGTGGCTGGGGTTGTATTAGGACAAAATGGGTTACAGGTTCTAAATCCCAGTGATGAAACGATTAAATTACTATCAGATATTGGCAAAATTTATTTAATGTTTGTGGCTGGCTTAGAAATTGATCTCAAGGATTTTCGTCAAAAGAGAAACCGTTCGTTAAGCTTTGGGCTAGCTACATTTTTGTTTCCCTTAATAGTAGGACTAATAGTAGGTAGAGCCTTTGGTTTTGGCTGGAATAGCTCGGTGTTAATCGGCTCATTATTAGCCTCTCATACCCTGTTAGGCTATCCCATTGTAGACCGTCTAGGAGTGGTAAGAAATGAAGCGGTAACGATTACAATTGGGGCGACTATTTTCACCGATATTTCCGCTTTATTAGTTTTGGCTATTTGTGTGTCCATTCACGGGGGAGATTTCTCGGCAGAAACGTTAATTTTACAACTGGTTAATTTAGCTCTTTATGCAGCGTTTGTCTTATTCGGCTTTGATTGGTTAGGGAAAGAATATTTTCGCCGCACAGGTGATGCAGAAGGGAATCAGTTTCTCTTTGTACTCAGTGCAGTATTTCTGGCGAGTGTGGGGGCAGAATTGGTCAATGTTGAGCAAATTGTGGGGGCATTTTTAGCCGGACTGGCGGTGAATGATGTGGTGGGACGGGGCCCGGTTAAGGAGAAAGTTGAATTTTTGGGCAGTACGATGTTTATTCCCTTTTTCTTTGTGGGAATGGGGTTATTAATTAATGTTCCGGCGTTTGTTTCTACCTTAACTTCAGGGTTAGCATTAACAGCGAGTATTGTTTTCGCTCTACTCGGGAGTAAATTTTTAGCGGCCTTGGTGACTAAATTAAGATACGGTTATAGTAAAGCCGAACTTTTTACTATGTGGTCCCTCTCCATGCCACAGGTAGCGGCTACCTTAGCGGCCGCCCTCGCCGCTTATCAGGCTATAAATGGAGTAGGCGATCGCCTCATCACAGAAAATGTCCTCAACAGCGTGATTGTCCTGATGTTGGTGACATCCCTCTTCGGTCCTATTCTCACCGCCCAATTCGCCCCCAAAATTCGCCCTCCCCAACCCACTTTAACCCCTGAAAGTCTTGCCGATTGGGGCTTAGGAGCAGCTAATCCCAGCAAAGCTATATCCGCTTCAACCTTTACCATTGTCGTTCCCATTTATAACCCCTTGACCGAAAAATATTTAATGGAAATGGGAGCCTTTTTAGCGGGTCATGAGTCAGGGCATTTAGTCCCCCTCTCCATCGCCCTTGCTCATGTTCACATGGATGATCCCCAGTTAGAAGTGGGCATACAAAAAGCCCAGAAAATGCTGAATCAAGCCACCAACACCGCTCAAATTTTGGGAGTGACCGCTTACCCCCAATTGCGCATAGATGATGATGTTGCCCAAGGCATTACTCGCACAGCCCGGGAAGTGAACGCCAATTTAGTCGTCATGGGGTGGAGTCAAAATCAAGGCATTCGAGCCAGATTATTCGGCACAATATTAGATCAAGTGTTTTGGTCTTCCCACTGTCCCGTTGCGGCGATGCGTCTTCTCACAGAGCCAAGTAATATCTATAGAATTCTAGTTCCGGTCAAGAGCATCACCCCTCTGACCATTCAAACCATTCGTTTTGCTCAACTTTTTGCCAATGCAAATCAAGCCTCTGTCACCTTACTACATATTTTTGTTCAGGAAGTGTTTGGCTTAACTCAAGGCCCTGATGCGCAACAAATCCAACAATTTGAGCAGCAACTGTCTGAGATTTTATCCCAAGCCGGACCGACAGTTGGGTTTGATATTCAGACGGTGATTGCTGAAGATCCGGCCGAGGTGATTCTACGCATGGCGCAATCCTTTGATATGGTTGTTTTACGGTCATTTCGTCGTCGCACGGCGGGGGGATTAACCGTCAGCAATGTAGCAACGCGGGTGGTTAAGGAATTAACCTGTTCTCTAGTCATGTTCGGAGAGCCTCATTCTTAGGGGGGGAATGAGGAACACTAATAAGGTATCAACTTTTGCTTCATGCTCATTGAATGACTAATCTGCACACCTACTATGAGATTTTAGAAATCCCGGCCGGGGCATCACCGGAAGAGGTGAAACGCGCTTATCGGAAATTAGTAAAACAATGGCATCCTGACCAGTTTGCAGGTTTTCCCGAAAAGCAAGAACAGGCAGAAGAGCAGATTAAACGGATTAATGAGGCCTACGAATATCTTAAGGCTCGCTCCCAAACTTCGGGCCCCCCCTCTCCTTCGGCATCGGATCAAAAACAGCAGAACCTAGCCCTCTCTCGCCTTTATTATCAACAGGGGGTAGAAAAAGCCAAACATGAGCAGTATCGAGAGGCCTTAGTGGATTTTAAGCAGGCTATTTTTTTGGATGCTGACTATATAGAGGCTTATAAATATCGGGGTTTTGTTTATTCTATTTTGGGACGGGATCAGGAAGCGAACGCGGATTTGCGCAAGGTTGCCCAGTTGCGGCAAAAAACGGGTCAATCTTCCGCCTATTCTGCCACTCCTCGGGCGAATCAGGCGGGTTCTGTAACTCCTAGGGATGAACAAGCCCAGTGGGTCTGTGCGGGGACATTGCGCCTTCATGATGATGTGGTGAGTGCGATCGCCTTAAGTCCCGATGGTTATACATTTGTCAGTGGCAGTTTCGACGAAACCCTGCGTTTGTGGCAATTAAGCACAGGGCAACAATTGCGCCGCATTGATAGCCGTTGTGGTCGGGTCTATTGTGTAGCCGTGAGTCCCGATGGGCGGTATATTGCCAGTGGGGGGGAAGATACAACCATTCGCCTGTGGGATTTACACACCGGGCGAGAAGTACAGGCCTTTGGACGGTGGCTGAGGAAGGGACACCGAGACACAGTGTTATCCCTGGCCTTCCATCCCGATGGCAAGCGTTTAGTGAGTGGGGGGGCAGATCAAACCGTGCGCTTGTGGCATCTCCAATCGGGGCGGGAATTGTACAAAATTGATGCCTATTCCAATGTGGTGACAGGGGTTGATGTGAGTCCCGATGGGCAAATTATAGCAACGGTGGGACAGGAAAAGATAGTCAAGTTGCGTTACCTGATGAATGGTCGTTTATTGCGGGCAGTGCGTAAGGAATTTAAAAGTTTAGCGGTGGCCTTTAGTCCAACGGGGCGTTATTTCGTGACGGCAGACTCCGATGATCTCTTGCGGGTGTGGGGATGCGATCGCGCTCAAGAACGTCAACTCCTGCGAGGTCATGAGAATCAAGTCTGTGCAGTAGCTTGGAGTGAGGACGAAAAGCGCCTTGTCAGTGGCAGTTTAGATCGAACCATTCGCGTCTGGAATAGTCAGACGGGGCAATTATTGGACACTTTAGAAGGTCATGAGGATTCGGTTCTGTCCGTAGGGTTTAATCCAGAAGGTCGAACCATTGTCAGTGGCAGCGCCGATCATACTATTAAAATCTGGTGGTTTAAACAGTAGGAGGAAATAGGGCGACGATTCCCCCTCGCGCCCTCGCAGATGGTGAGAGATTCAAACCTCGCTATAATTTATCTATCGGAATTCTTATAAATTCTCCTAAAAATCATGGTTCAAGCACCCATTCGCTCCGAAATTCTTTATCCTGATTCCGACGGTAAACCTATGGCAGAAAATACCCTACAATATCGCTGGATTGTGCGTTTAGTGACCAATCTTAAGCACTTATTAAGGGAGCAAGTCGCTTTTGTGGCGGGGGATTTACTGTGGTATCCAGTGCAGGTGAAAACACCTCCAGCACCCGCTCAAGCCCCCGATGCGATGGTTGCATTCGGTCGTCCACCGGGAGATCGAGGAAGTTATAAACAGTGGGAAGAAGACAACATAGCCCCTCAAGTTGTTTTTGAAATTCTTTCCCCCAGTAACACCATGAAAGAAATGGTCGCCAAGCAGATGTTTTACGAAAAATATGGGGTACTAGAGATGTATTTTTATGACCCAGAAACTTATGATTTTTGGGGCTATACTCGCGAAACCACCGAGGAAGGTTTTATCTTAGTGAGTCCTCTGCATTTGCCCTGGACTTCTCCCCTATTACAGATTCGCTTTGAGTTATTTGAGGATGGGTTAAGCCTATTCTATCCCGATGGCGAATCTTTTAAAGAGCCGGGGGAATTTATTCTAGAACGTGAGCAGGCAAGGCTTGAACGAGATCAAGCAAGGCTTGAACGTGAGCAGGCCAGAGAAAGGGAAGAACAAACCCAACAGAAACTAGAGCGTGCTATGGCAAAATTGCAAGAATTAGGCATTGATCCTAATACATTGTCTTGACATCCTCCCGACGAGTCGCGCTATTCTTGTTTCGAGACGCTACGCTTTCCTCACAGCGTAGCGTTCCGTTTCCCGACTCCCGATTCCCCAACTCTCGGACTTATTCAGCAAGCCCTAGGGAATAGGGAATAGGTGATAGGGAATAATTATAAATTCTCCCCTGCTCCCCGGTCGGTGAGCGAAGTCGAACCGCTGCTCCCCTGCTCCCCTCTCCCCGACTCCCGACTCCCGACTCCCGACTCCCGACTCCCGACTCCCGACTCCCGTTCCCCGTTCCCTATCCCCTAAAAGAGTGGGAGACTTCTGGCAACATTGCGCTACAACTAGAGAAACCAAAAAACTCCTGAGAAACTCGAACACAAGGAAGGTGAAAGTGAACGCATCTGAACAAGCGACTAGCTTAACCGTTGCCAGCAAAATCGCGGCCATTGTCAACCTGTTTAAAAGTCAATTTCCCGATGCTAAAGCCGATCTTAAACCTTGGCACAGTGACCCAGACACCCAAGAATGGGTAGACCCAGACTCCATTGATATTGGCTTCCACCTCCCCGGATGGAGTCCCCGCTTTCAGGGTCGTAGTATCTTAGTCCAAATTCGCTTTCATCAAGACCCCATTGAGGACTGTTACCGTTTGATTGGTGTGGAAACGGCGGCCTTTAATCATCAAGGTCAAGCGTGGCGTTTGTCAACAGTGGACAATTGGCAATTTGTGGGTCAGGCACTCCCTTCTCCCGATGTGGCCGATAAGCTGAAACAGTTTTGCCGTCAGGTTTTGGAACTCTGGAATAATGTCACGTGAGGGTTAATATTCATTTTTGGGTTAAGACGCGACCCAGAAAGGCAGATAATAGAAATCTGTTGAGATGGAGAAAGTCAGCATGAACCCAGTGCAAGGGAAAATCCGAGTTGGTGTTTTAGGATTTGGAGGATTAGGGCAAGCAGCCGCTACAATCTTAGCCCAGAAACAAGAAATGGAATGGGTGGCGGTTGCCGACCATAAAGGCTATGCTTACAATCCGGCAGGGTTGGACCCCCAGGCCTGTCGTGCGGTCTATCAAACCCAAGGGACTGTAGGCTATTTAGAACCTCATGGCACCCTCAGCCAGCAAAGTATTCAGGATTTACTGGAAAATGCCCAAGTGGATGGTTATTTTCTGGCGTTGCCGAATTTGCCCAATACCTTTATGGCTTCAGTCGCCCAACAGTTTATTCAGTCGGGGTGGCGTGGGGTGTTGGTGGATGCGCTTAAACGCACCAGCGCGGTAGAACAACTCCTGACGCTACGGGAGGACTTAGCAGGGGCCCGAATCACCTATTTAACGGGCTGTGGGGCGACTCCGGGCTTATTAACGGCGGCGGCCACGTTAGCGGCTCAAAGTTATAGCGAAATCCACAGGGTTAAAATTACCTTTGGGGTGGGGATTGCCAACTGGGAGGCCTACCGGGCTACGATTCGGGAAGATATTGCCCATTTACCGGGCTATAGTGTGGACAAGGCCCAGGCGATGAGTGATGAAGAGGTGGCGGCGTTGTTGGACGAAACCAATGGGATTCTGGCCTTGGAGAATATGGAACACGCCGATGACATTATGTTGGAGTTGGCGGGAATTTGCGATCGCCATCAAGTCACAGTCGGCGGTGTGGTGGATACCCGCAACCCCAAAAAGCCATTAAGTACCAATGTTCAGGTCACAGGACGCACCTTTGAGGGCAAAATTTCCACCCATACCTTTACGCTGGGGGATGAAACCAGCATGGCGGCCAATGTCTGCGGTCCCGCTTTTGGCTATCTGAAGGCCGGGGTGAATTTCCATCGTCGGGGTTTCTATGGTTTATTGACGGCAGCGGATCTCATGCCTCAGTTTGTGCGTTGATTTAGGGAAGAGGGAACGGGGAACGGGAAGGGGGGAGGGGGAGAGGGGGAGCAGGGGAGCAGGGGAGCAGGGGAGAGGGGGGAGAGTTCCCGGACTCCCGACTCCCGACTCCCGACTCCCGATTCCCGACTCCCGACTTTGTTGGGTTGCGCTTCCTGTGCCGAACCTACGGACTATGGACTATGGATTATTTGAGGGGAAAAATTGAGATGGAAAATACTGGGGTTTGTCTTAATGTTGGTTGTGGTTTGGTGGTAGCCCAAGGTTGGCAAAATCTCGACGCTTCTCCGAGTCTGAGAATTAAACAACTCCCCCTCATTGGTCAACCTTTAGCCAAGTTACTCAAAGCCCCTCAGTGGCCCGATGAAGTGATGTATGGCAACATTATTCAAGGTCTAAATATTCCTGAAAATAGTTGTGATTTAATCTACGCTTCCCATGTCTTAGAACACCTCGCTTTATTAGATTTTGCGGTGGCAATGGAGCATATTTATTCCTATCTTAAACCGGGTGGAATATTTCGCGCTATTGTACCAAATATTGAGCATTTTGTCAAGATTTATATTGAACAAAAAAAAGACCCCAACTTAGCCGCCCAAGCGTCATTTAACCTGATGCAGGATTCATTAATGGGACATACAGGCACTCGGAAAAGTTTGTTAGTGCGTTGTCGAGAAATCTTTTCTAATTATCGCCATCAGTGGATGTGGGACGGGGATTCATTAAGTGCAGCTTTTGAGAAACATGGCTTTAAAAATGTGCAGATTCGTCAGTATGGGGAATGGTCAGACAATCGTTTTGCGCAAGTCGAACATCCCGAAAGTTTTCTAGATGGCATTTGTCTTGAAGGAACAAAACCCAAACCCCCCAATTCGTAGGTTAGGCAGAGGAAAGGCGCACCCCAACACCCCCATCAGGAGGTAAACCCTCAACCCCTCAAAAAGAAACCGGGTTGCGTTCATCCTCTCATGATTACCTCCAACCCCGATTAAAAACCCGGTTTCTGACCTCAAAAATAAACCTTGCTTTCATCCTCTCATGAGTACCTCCAAAAACGAGGGGATAGAAGAAACCCGGTTTCTAGGGTGCTAGGGTTATGATGGCACTATTAAAACCGAGTCAAAACAATGGAAACACAAGACCTTAAAGAACTGATTCGTGATACCATTCGCACCGTTTTAAGAGAAGAACGCTTAACCCTCTGGTTAGCCCTCCTGCCTCGCGTCAGTCATCGGGAAATGAAAGCCATTGAAACTGAGTTTGGTACACCTACAGACTACCAAACAGAGGAAACGGTAAATATGACCGACTGGGTGCGCAATGGAGATAAAGTAGCGTTTTTCTCCATTGCTGAATAGATTGGCTCGATTGAGGCGGTTTCGTCGGTTAGGCATAGGAAAGGCGCAATCCAACACCCCCATTAGGAGATAAACCGTCAACCCCTCAAAAAGAAACCGGGTTGCGTTCATCCTCTCATCAGTATCTCCACCCCCGATTAAAAACCCGGTTTCTGACCTCAAAAAGAAACCTTGCTTTCATCCTCTCATGAGTACCTCCAAAAACGAGGGGATGGAAGAAACCCGGTTTCTGGATTGTGAGGAAGAAAAAACCCGGTTGCTTAAGGTGACGTTAAGACCAACCCATCCCTAATCCCACCCCCGGAAAGGTGGGTTAAACTGGAGAAGATGGTCTAAAGGAAACCTGCTATGGTCAATCGCAAGTTACTCGCGCTGGTTTTAAGTGTGTCCTTACTTGTTGCCCCCCAAGGGGTGAGCGCTCAGACGTTTGATCAACTTTTTGAGCAGGGGCGTGTGGCTTGGGAGGACGGGCGATATGCGGAAGCAGAAAGGATTTTCCGGAGAGCCATCCAACTCGACCCCAATAATGCTCTTGGTCACCACAGTCTCGGTTTTGCTCTGTATAACCAAGGGAAAGTAGCAGAAGCCATCGCCTCCTACCAACGGACCATCCAACTCGACCCCAATTTAGCTGCGGCTCACGGCAATCTCGGTAATGCCCTGAGAGACCAAGGGAAACTAGCAGAAGCGATCGCCTCCTACCAACGGGCTATCCAACTCGAACCCAATTATGCTACTGCTCACGTCCTTCTTGGTCTTGCCCTGAGAGAACAAGGGGAAGTAAAAGAAGCGATCGCCTCCTTCCAACGGGCTATCCAACTTGAACCCAATTATGCTCCTGTTCACTACATTCTCGGTCTTGCCCTGAGAGAGCAAGGACAACTAGAAGAAGCGATCGCCTCCTTCCAACGGTCTATCCAACTAACACCTAATTATGCTCCTGCTCACGTCCTTCTCGGTCTTGCCCTGAGTGACCAAGGGAAAGTAGCCGAAGCGATCGCCTCCTTCCAACGGGTCATCCAACTCGACCTCAATAATGCTGCGGCTCACATCGGTCTCGGTCTTGCCCTGAGTGACCAAGGGAAAGTAGAAGAAGCCATCGCCTCCTTCCAACAGGTCATCCAACTTAACCCCAATAATGCTGCGGCTCACAACAATCTCGGTCTTGCCCTATATGGTCAAGGGAAAGTAGAAGAAGCCATCGCCTCCTTCCAACAGGTCATCCAACTCGACCCCAATAATGCTGCGGCTCACAACAATCTTGGTCTTGCCCTATATAGTCAAGGGAGACTAACAAAAGCCATCGTTTCCTACCAACAGGCCATCCAACTTGACCCCAATAATGCTGCTGCTCACAACAATCTCGGTCTTGCCCTGTATGACCAACGGAAAGTAGCAGAGGCCATCGCCTCCTTCCAACAAGCCATCCAACTCGACCCCAATAATGCTGCTGCTCACATCGGTCTCGGTAATGCCCTATATGGTCAAGGGGAAGTAGCAGAGGCCATCGCCTCCTTCCAACAAGCCATCCAACTCGACCCTAATAATGCTGCTGCTCACATTGGTCTCGGTGGTGCCCTATCTGGTCAAGGACAACTAGAAGAAGCCATCGCCTCCTTACAACAAGCCATCCAACTCGACCCCAATTATGCTCTTGCTCACTACGGTCTCGGTGGTATCCTGTATTACCAAGGACAACTAGAAGACGCGATCGCCTCCTACCAACAAGCCATCCAACTCGACCCCAATTTCGCTGTTGCTCACTACTATCTTGGTCTTGTCCTGAGAGAGCAAGGGAAAGTAGAAGAAGCGAGTGCTGCTTTCCAACGGGCTATCCAACTCGACCCCAATCTTGCTGATCTCTTGCCCTGAGCGATTTGTCCCGCCAGACTTGATTAATGTGTTACAGCTGGTTCACCAAGAAACCGGGTTTCTGGGGTGAAGAAAAAGAAACCGGGTTGCGTTCATCCTCTCATAAGTATCTCCAACCTCTGGGTGCGCAATTGAGGGGTTAACTGTGCTTGTCTAATAACTTTTGAAACAAACTGTCAGATGCCCAAAAAGATGTCGCTTGAAGGTTTTGGACGGCAACAGGTAGGTCGATGAGTTTTAGGGTTGCTGCCTGATCCAAAATCCCGAGGATACCCGTAATCCTCAAACCCCTGTCTATCGCAGTGCGTCGCGCTTTCATGTCGTCCAGTAAAAGCAAGTTAGCTTTCAGTTCTTGGGCTAAAAGGATAGCTGCACGTTCTCCGGGATCAAGCAAATTAATGATTGTATCCGAAGCTTCGCTGACAGATTGAGGTTGAATTTTGAGCCAACTGGGTGGGGTTGTTATCCAAGTTCGGACAAGGTTAGGGGCTTCCGGATCAGATAGTTCGCTATAAACGACTTGGGGAATAATGATCTGCCGGAACAATTTAAGCAGTAAGTCGATCTGCCCAATCAGAATTAGGTAGTTGATAGGGGAGGTATTGGAGATAATAATCATTCCCTCGACAAAACATTGCGAATGGCTTGGACATCCTGCTCTAAATCGTCCTCAGTATAGGGCAAATAGGCTTTTTCCTGCTTAAGAAATTCGTAGGTTTCCCAACGAGAGGAAAAATTAAGGATTTGTCGCACTTCGGCGGCTCCAATACGACCCTGACGATAGTGATCCGCCGCGATAAGTTCTAAAACTCGTCGGGAAATATTGACCGATTGTAATTGATTGGCGATGTTGTCGGGAAGTTCAATCGTGATTTGCATAATTAGGGCGTGCTGAATAACTCTACACTTCGACTAACGCTCAGTGACCACTCGTGGGGGTAGGGAACAGGGAACAGGGAAGAGGAAGAAGGGGAGTCAAAAAAAGGCGAGCCTTTTTTATTATTTATCCCTAAAACTTTACAGTTTCTCGCTCCCAACGGAAAACCCTATTAACAGTGCTTAGAGGGATATTAAGCAGACCCTAAGTATCTCCAACCCTGATTAAAAACCCGGTTTCTAGCTTGAGGTCAGAAACCGGGTTGCCTAACCATTCACCTAGGGCGCTACAGATTAGATAACACCACCTTGGCCGCTTCTAAGGTCTTGGTAATGTCGGCCTCAGTGTGGGCTAAAGAGGTGAATCCGGCCTCAAATTGGGAGGGGGCAAGGTACACCCCTTGTTCTAACATTCCCCGATGGAAACGGGCAAATTTGTTGAGATCGGATTTCTTCGCGTCTTCATAATTGTGGACGGGATCTCCGGTGAAGAATAACCCAAACATGGCGCTAATACTGCCCCCATAAACGGGGTGTCCGGTTTCCTGCGCGATCGCCATTAATCCATCACTCAACCCTTTTGTCACCTGTTCCAACTGCTCATAAACCCCCGGTTTTTGCAGCAACTCTAGGGTTTTAATCCCGGCCGTCATGGCTAAAGGATTCCCGGAAAGGGTTCCCGCTTGGTACATCGGACCCGCCGGAGCCACCATAGACATAATATCCTTGCGGCCACCGTAGGCCCCCACAGGTAAACCGCCCCCAATCACTTTACCCAACGTCGTTAAGTCCGGAGTTACGCCGAATTTTTCCTGTGCGCCCCCGTAAGCAATGCGGAACCCGGTCATCACCTCATCAAAGACCAATAACGCCCCATTTTCTTGGGTAATTAGGCGCAATCCTTCCAAAAAGCCCGCATCCGGGGGAATAAAGCCCGAATTCCCCACCACAGGCTCTAAAATCACCCCAGCAATTTGATCTGGGTTTTCGGCAAAGAGGGCTTTCACCGCTTCTAAGTCATTGTAGGGAGCCGTTAGGGTGCTGCTGGTGGTGCTTTTGGGGACACCGGGGGAGTCGGGTAAACCCAAAGTCGCGACACCGGATCCGGCCTTGACTAAGAACATATCCGCGTGGCCGTGATAACAGCCCTCAAATTTGATGATTTTTTCCCGTCCTGTAAAGGCTCGCATTAAGCGCAGAACGGACATACAGGCCTCGGTGCCAGAATTGACAAAACGCACCATTTCAATGCTGGGAACGGCATCAATTACCATTTCTGCGAGGACATTTTCTAAGACACAGGGAGCGCCAAAGCTGGTTCCTTTGACTAAGGCCTCCTGTAGGGCGCTTAAAACTTCTGGGTGGGCATGACCACAAATGGCGGGGCCCCAAGTGCCGACATAATCAATGTATTGATTGCCGTCCACGTCCCAAACATAGGCCCCGTTGACCCGATCAAAAACAATGGGTTGTCCTCCAACGGATTTAAAAGCCCGAACAGGGGAACTCACACCCCCCGGCATGAGTTTTTGAGCGGCGGCAAAAATTTCTTCTGATTTAGTAGTTTTCAATGGTGTAGTTGCGACCAAAACTTTCTCCTTGCATAGTCAAACAGTCAAACGGGACATGGCGGGGATAAATTCCTCGGTTGAGTTGGGAAAGGGGGTCTTCTGTCCAACGTTGAGATCCGCCATGTCTCGGTTCAGATACTTTTTCATTATCCTACGCGGGGTCAGACTCTCCAAACTGTAGAGAAAAGTTAACAAAGGCGGGGGGAGAATCTGCGACAATGGGGGCGGTGAATTGGGGATGTTGAGAATGTCGGGTATTTCCTCTGAGGTGGGGTATGGTTTGGCGCTCCATACTTGTGGGTCGGAATTGGGATTGGCGATCGCATCTTTAGATCATCAGGCCCCAATCCGGTTTCAGGTCTGGGATTTGGGGCGGGAGTTATCCAGTCATCTCCACGAGTTTCTACAATCCTTTCTCCCCCCTCAAACTTGGTCAGATTTAACCTTTTTGGCGGTGGCCATTGGGCCGGGCAGTTTCACTAGCACTCGGATTGGGGTGGTAACAGCGCGCACCTTAGCCCAGCAGTTAAACCTCCCTCTGTTCCCCGTCTCTAGTTTAGCAGCCAGTGCTTGGGATATTCGGGGCGAAGTTCCCCCCCATACTCCCATCGCGGTTCAACAAGTCGCCCGACGAGAGCAGTATTTTGTAGCGGTGTATCAGCCCCTACTCTCCGGTTTAGAAACCCTTCTGGCTGATGTCGCCATGACTCACCCCCAATGGCAGGAAACCCGCGCCCAACTGCCCCACCCTCACCACCTCCTCGAAATCGCGGAGCCCTCGGGAAAGAGTGTGATCAGTGTGTTTAACCTAGCCCGATTAGCCTATAACCAAGGGAAGCGCCCCCACTGGTCAGAAACCCTGCCTTTTTATGGACAGCATCCTGTTGAGGGCAGGGAATAGGTAATAGGTAGGGCTTGCTGAATAAGTCCGAGAGTTGGGGAATCGGGAGTCGGGAGTCGGGAGTCGGGAATAGGCAATCGTGCCAGTTTTAGATGATCTGTTCCCTGTTAAGAGTTCCCTGTTCCCTTGTTGAGCCTAGCATCTGGTGTTATTCAGCAGACCCTAGGTAATAGGTCTTAATTCCTCGTCTCCCCCTCCCCCCCTCTCCCCCTCTCCCAACTCCCCGTTCCCCGTTCCCCGTTCCCCGTTCCCTGTTCCCTGTTATGAAATGGATTTTATCGGCAATCGCAACCCTGAGCATTCTTGCCCCCCTGCCCACTGTAGCCGCCCCTCTGTGCCGTGCAGAACTCCCCGCCGCCATTCGGTCAATTCTCAACCGTCCTGAGTGGGAGCGATCGCGCTGGGGGCTGCTCATTCAAGCCCTCAACGAGAACACCCCCCTCTACAACCACCACGGAACCGCCTACTTTAACCCCGCCTCCAGCGCCAAACTCCTCACCACCGCCGCCGCCCTCCACCATTTTGGCCCCGACTATCCCATCCTCACCCCCATCCAAATCACCGGGCGGCCGCCCCGTCTGCAAACCTTACGCCTCGTGGGGAAAGGAGATCCCACCCTCACCCCCCAAGACCTGCAAACCTTCGCCCAATATTTGCGAGAACGTGGGGTGACAGAGATTGACCACCTGATTGTTGAAGATGGCTATTTACCCGCCCCAGCCACCCATCCCACTTGGGAATTTTCCGACCTCTATTTTTACTATGGCACGGTGGTTAATAGCTTGATTCTCAATGAGAATAGCTTCCCCCTGACCATCACCCCCCAACAACCCGGTCAACCTGTCGCCATTACCAGCGAGGATGCTTTAGCCCTCGCCCAGTGGGAGATTGACAATCAAGCCCGCAGCGCCCCCCCAGAGACTCCCTACAGCCTGCAAATGACCGGACGGGTAGGGGAACCCGTTTTAGCCTTTCGCGGGCGGTTTCCGGTGGATGCAGCCCCCCGACAGTGGCGGATGGCGCTACGAGATCCTGGGGCCTATTTCCTCGCCCAGTTTGAGCAACGTTTGCAGGCCGAAGGGATTACCGTCCAACGGGCTGAGATTGACCGGACTCCCCAACGACACAAAGGCAAAGAAACCTTTTTATTGCAATCTCCCCCTTTATCTCAGTTAATCCAAGAGACGAACCAAGCCAGCAATAATTTATATGCCGAAGTCCTCCTTCATACCTTGGGTCTAGGGGTGGGTCAGGAGTCCAGTCTAGCGGCTTTAACAACCACCCTAAGTCAGTTAGGGGTAGAAGCAGACACCCACCAACTCCGGGATGGTTCCGGGTTATCTCGCCACAATCTCCTGAGTCCCTTGGGGCTAGTCCAAACCCTGCAAGGGATGGAAACCACGCCCCACCGTGAGGTTTTTCGGGCATCCTTACCTGTGGCCGGGGTGAGTGGCACCCTACAGGGCCGTTTTCAGGATACGCCCTTAGCGGGGGTTCTCTTGGCAAAAACGGGGACAATGACCGGGGTTTCTACCCTCGCGGGGTATTTGGATCAACCCGATGGCTCAACGGTGGTTTTTAGTATCATGGTGAATCAATCCGAACAAGGGATTAGTCGCCAACGAGCCGCCATTGATGAGATCGTCTTGTTATTGTGGGATTTACAAGATTGTTAGGGGGACTCAAAAACAACCATGAAACGAGCATTGGTCACAGGGGCAAACGGATTTACTGGTTCTCACCTCGTCAAGGCCTTAGTGGGGCGAGGGGTGGAGGTGGTGGCCTATGTGCGGGCTTCCAGTAACCTCGAACGCTTGGCCGGAGTTGAGGTAGAGTGGGTTTATGGGGATATTGGCGATCGCCTCGCCCTTGACCGCGCCCTGCAAGGAGTCGATACCGTCTTCCACACCGCCGCCTATGTTGAACTGGGCATTGTAGACGGGGCGAAAATGGAACGAGTCAACGTAGAAGGCACCCGCACCCTGTTGGCCGCCGCCCAAGCCGCCGGAGTGTCTAAAATGGTTTATTGCAGCACCATCGGCATCTATGGGGACACCCGAGGTCAGATTATTAACGAAACCTTCCAACGACAACAAGAGGGCTTTTCCTCCGCTTATGACCGCACCAAATACCTCGCCCAGCAACTGGTAGACGAAGCCGCCCGCCAAGGGTTTCCCGTCGTTAGTGTCATGCCGTCCGGGATTTTCGGCCCCGACGATCCCCATTTTGGGCCAGTGATTCACCTGTTCCTGAAAAAGCGGTTAAAATTCTGGTTAGGGGGCGATCGCATTACAGGCATTGTTCATGTAGATGATCTCGTCACCGCCATGATTCTAGCCGCCGAAAAAGCCCCCACAGGAGAACATTACATCATTTCCGCCGGAGAACTCCCCAGTCGGGAAATGTTCCGCCTTTTGAGTAAAGCTACAGGCATCCCCACCCCCCAAGAAGCCCCCAAACCCCTCGTTGTGGTCGTTGCTTCTATTCTAGAAGTCCTCGGACAGCTTTTTAACTGGAATCCCCCCATCGGTCGGGAGCGATTACACTACGTTTATGAACGTTGTGTGCGTGTAGATAGCAGCAAAGCCAGAAAAGCCCTCAACTGGCAACCTCGCCCCGTTGAGGATGTCTTGCTAGAATTTCTGCCATCCTCACGGCGAGAAAGCAGCGCTCAATGAAACAAGAATCTCTCACCACAGCATAGCTGGGCGGTGAGAGTGTCAAAAAACAGGATGATCCAAAATGATGCAAGGCATTTGGCTAGAAAACCAAACACTGGAACTGAAATCTAATTTACCCCTTCCCGAACCCAGTAGAGATGAAGCCCTAGTAAGGGTTTTACGCGCCGGAATTTGTAATACAGACTTAGAACTCTTGCGGGGTTATTATCCCTATCGGGGGGTGTTAGGTCATGAATTTGTAGGGATTGTGGAACAAGGCCTTGGTCATTTAAAACATAAACGAGTAGTAGGCGAAATTAACGCCTCCTGTGGGGAATGTTTATATTGTCAAAAAGGCAAACCTACTCATTGCGAGAAGCGAACCGTGTTAGGAATTGTCAACAGAAATGGGGCATTTGCCGAATATTTAACCCTGCCAAATAAAAATCTCTATCCCCTCCCCGATCATATTTCAACCGATGCTGCAACCTTTATAGAACCCCTCGCGGCGGCCTTAGAAATTCAAGAACAAATTCCGATTCATCCCGGTCAAAAAGTGTTAGTGATTGGCGATGGTAAGCTTGGTCAATTGATTGGTCAAACCTTAGCTTTAACGGGATGTGATTTATCGGTCGTAGGTCGTCATCGGTCTAAGTTAGCAAATTTAGAGAAACAAGGCATTCATACAGGCTTTGCCGATATTGTCCAAGAGAGAAGCTTTGATATTGCCGTAGAATGTACGGGAAATCCGAGCGGTTTTGAGTTAGCACTCAAGGGATTAAGACCCAGAGGCACGCTAGTTTTAAAAAGTACCTACGCGGGTAATTTATCTATAAATGCTTCGGCGTTAGTGGTGGATGAAATTACCCTGATTGGTTCTCGTTGTGGCCCTTTTGCTAAAGCCATTGATTTATTAGATAAAGCCGCTATTGATCCAACGCCTTTAATCCAAACCTGCTATCCTCTCAGTGAGGGATTAGCCGCCTTTGATGCTGCCCAACAAAAAGGGGCTTTAAAAGTATTATTAACCATGGAATGAGATACACTGGCATTGAACGGTGAGGTGTTTCTTGATCACACAAAATCATTAAAAAATCCTCGATAAGGGCTTAACCTTTAACTTTTAAATTCCCAAAGTGGCTCGCACAAAAGACTGTAAGGAATTCCGCACATCTCCTAATTTTTGACCCCAAGGTTGTTGACGTGCCAAGAAAACGCGGGCGCAGTTGCGGCCGGGCATCCCCGAAATAGACCCTCCCGGATGGGTGCCGGCTCCGGTTAAATATAAGCCCTCAATGGGGGTTTTATAGTCTGCTAACTCCGGTAAAGGTCGTAAAAATACCATCTGATCTAGCGTCATGTCCAAATGGTAATAATTGCCCTTATAAGCCCCCAAACGTTCTCCGAGTTCAGCCGGACTCTCTACCCGACGGGCGAGGATAGAGGATTTTAAATTAGGGGCATAGGTGGCCAGTTTATCAATTACCCGATCAGCCACTTGGTTTTTCAGGCTATCCGTCCAGCCTGTACCATTTAAACCCGTCCCCGCCGCGTTTCTAATCTGGTAAGGGGCGAAGAATTCAATCCAGAGGGTGTGATGGCCTTCCGGTGCCATAGTGGGGTCAAGAACTGTCGGACAGACCACATACAAGGAGGGGTCTTGGTCAGGAATTTCCCCGAATAAACAGAGCGAGTGCGCCTGTTCTACATGATCCACAGAATCAGCAATCAGGATGGAACCAATGAGGTAGTCGTCTTGATGACCATAGCCCTCAAAACGGGGGGCTTCTGAGAGGGCGCAGTCAATTTTGAGGATGGTTTCATTATTATTTACAATACGGCGGGCGATGCGTTGGCGCAGTTGGGGGTCCGTGTCTTGTGGGTCAATCAGTTGGAGAAAGAGGCGTTGGGCGTCAATGTTGGAAATAACGCCCTGGGTGGCGCGGTATTCTTGGCCTGTGGCCACGGCGACTCCGACGGCCTTTCCGTTGTCGATGAGTAGGCGCTCCACCGCTTGGTCTGTGTAGATTTTCCCCCCGAGGGCTAGGACTAACTTAACGAGGGCGGTCGTCAGTGCGCCTGTTCCTCCTTTGGGGCGAGACATTCCGGGGGCGTGGCGCATGGCCATCATCATGGATCCTACGGCGATGCCTTTCTGGGAGGGGGGCGCGCCGATTTCGGCGGCGAGACGGGCAAGGGGGGCCTTCACCACTTCATGATCAAACCACTCGTTGAGGAGGTCAGTGGGGGAGGTGATCATGGTACGGATGAAGTCAAGAACTTTGTTTTTGGAGCCGAGGAGGGCGCGCAGGTCTTTAAAGTTATCGGAGTCGAAGTTTCCGGCGATTTCTAACAAGGCCATTGGGGGGGCGTTAAAGAGGGGTGCGATCGCCCGGGCTAGTTGTTGCCAATAGCGGGTAAACTCGGCGTACTGTTCCGCGTCATGGTGACTATAGCGCGCAATTTCTCGACAGGTGGCCTCGACGGACTGATGGGCGAGAAAATAATCCCCATTGGCTTGAGGACAGAAGACGACGGGATCACAGGGCAGGTATTCTAAACCGTACTTCGTCAGTTCTAATTCTTGCACCACCGGACCTAGGTGAATAAATTCATGGTCAATAGCACAAAGGTTAAATTGAAAGCCCGGTGCTTCTTTGGGCATGATTTCCTCGGTAGTGGCTGCCCCTCCTGGAACCGGGCGTTTTTCTAACAAGACCACCCGATACCCGGCTTTTAGTAAATAGGCCGCACAAACTAGCCCATTATGACCCGCCCCAATAATCACCACATCGTAGGTTTCCATGACCTGACTTCCCGCTACGGTTGCGCTTTTCATTAAATCATGGAAGCAGGAAGATTTGAGGATCGGGGATTCCTCGGGGGGTCAGAGATGATGGAAAGAGACGATCAGGCTATACTATCAGAACTGATCTAATTTCCATTTGCCCTGGAGTTATGAGTCCCAATATTAAAATTGTTCAACCGTCTGGAATTTTGGATAGCACCAAAGTGGCCGAGTTTCGCCAAGAAATCAATGAGAGTGTCAGAAATGGCGCTCAAATTATTTTGATTGATTTTAAGGATGTTACGTTTATGGATAGCTCTGGCTTAGGGGCTCTCGTTCTGGCGTTGAAAACCGTGCGGGCTGAAAATCGAAAGCTATTTATCTGTTCGATTAATGAACAGATTAAGATGCTGTTTGAGCTAACCAGTATGGATCGGGTGTTTCATATTTATGGGGATCGGGACGCTTTCCATGAGGATATTGCGGATTCTCAGGTCACGGCTACGTCTTCAGAGGAAAGCTCTTTATCTTAGAATTTAATTTCCATCAAGGATAAATCATCCTCAAAATAGGTGAGGGCATTCATCCGTTTGATTTTTTCGATCAGCCAATCTAAATTCCGGTCAGGCTGGGTAAAGTAAGACTGCAACTGCTCAATGAAGTGGTCGATGCCCCACAAAGTCCCATCGGGGGCGTTAATCTCATAAATGCCGTCGCTAAATATGTAGAGACAGGAGTCTGGTTCAATTGGACAGGTGGCATCGGTGTATTCCGCATCGGGGAACATTCCGGCCGGAAAACCGGGGGTTTTGAGCTTTTGTACGAGAATTTCCCCTTGGGCTGTGCCACTGAGCAAAAGGGCTGGGGGATGTCCGGCACTGGCATAGATTAACTGCTGCGATCGCCGATTATAAACTCCATACCAAATGGTGAAGTATTTATCATTGCGAGCGGTCATTTGAAAGGTATCATTCAGGCCACGCAAAACTTCACTAGGCTGATGATAATTCACCTGAATCAACCCCTTAGAACGCAGTAAATTAATTACGGCCAGTGAGGGCAAGGCCGCCCGCAAACCATGCCCTGACACATCCAACAAATACACCGCTAAATGATCCTCATCCAGCCAAAAATAATCAAAACTATCCCCCCCCAACTGGCTGGACGGAATAAACCGCACATCCACCGCTAAACCCCCATCGGAAAAAGGTTCTGGCAGAATAGAACATACATACTCAGCAGCTTCCGCTAATTCAGCCTCTAGAATGCGCTTTTGATGTTGGAGATCACTACTTAACTGATGGAGACGCAAACCAGAGCGAATGCGCGCCTTGAGTTCAAACATTTCAATCGGTTTACAAAGAAAATCATCAGCCCCAGCATCTAGACCTTCTACCCGGTCTTCCACAGATCCCTTAGACGTGAGCAAAATAAAAAAAGTCGTCGAAAGTTGGGGCGTGGCTTTAATATGACGACAAACCTCAAGGCCATTCATCTGAGGCATGACCCAATCACAAATTACCATCGCCGGACAAAGTTCTTGAGCTTTGGCCAGTCCCTCGACTCCGTTTCCTGCTACGGTCACTTCATACCCTTGGCGCGTTAAGGTACGTTTGAGGAGGAGTTGAATCGCAGGATCATCATCAACGATTAGAATATGCGTCATGGCACGGTGATCAGTTCAGGAACGTTAGACGACAGCAGGTTCTTATAGCAATCCTATGTTAGTTTTGGCGACTTGACCAAGGAAATTGACAGACTCTCCCAGCAACCCTAACGGGTATAAGGAACAGAACAAGGACGAAGGTATTGAGCTACACTAGAAATGCTTCTGCTTACCCAAAGGCTTCCCTTGACTATTCTCAAACAAGCTTATCGTCAAGTCCCCACGGAACTCAGAATCCTCAAGCGGACTCTGGCCTGGTTTAACTCCCTTTATCTCCCTGAAATTGAGCAAAAAGATTGGTTGCAGTGCGAACTCGCCTTAGCGGAAGGCCTGACCAATGCTATTCGTCATGCTCATCGGGACAAACCCCCAGAAACCCCCATTGATCTTGAAGTCAGGGTTGATGAGCAACAGATTATTCTACGGATTTGGGATGCTGGCGCGCCCTTTTCTCTCCAGCAGTATCTCCAGCAACAAGCAGACCCCATGAATACCCATGCTGGAGGCGGGCGGGGTTTGGCGATTTTACAAAAAATCGCCGATGTGTTGGAATATAATCGCACAGAAGACCAGCGCAATTGCTTGTTGATTGTGAAAGAATATTCAAGGGCGAATGAAACCTGTGATGAGGAAACCTGTTAAACTGTTATGAGTTATACGTTATGAATCCAGTGGTTTCTGCTGAGTGGTTGGTGAACCAATTGGACAATCCACAAATCGCGATCGCGGATTGTCGATTCCAATTGGCAAACCCCCAATTGGGGCGGAATCAATATCAAGAAAGTCATATTCTTGGCGCTTATTATCTCGATCTAAATCTAGATTTATCAGCCCCAGTCGGGGAAAATGGGGGTCGTCATCCCCTGCCTGATGCCGCCTCCTTTGCCGCCAAAATGGCCGCGATGGGGGTCGAATGGGGGAAAACGTGGGTCATTGCCTATGACGATTCTGCAATGGCTTTTGCAGCCCGTCTGTGGTGGCTTTTACGCTACTTTGGTCATGAGCAAGTCGCCATTCTTGATGGGGGATGGTCGGGTTGGGTTAATCAGTCCTATCCTGTCACGACCGATGGTCCGGCCGCCAAAACCGGAGAGTTTATCCCCCAAGTTCAACCCCATTGGGTGGTGGACTATCAAGAGCTTCTCAAGCGCAAGGATCAGCCTACTGTCACCTTAATTGACTCACGAGAAGGCGATCGCTATCGAGGAGAACGGGAGCCCATTGACCCCCAAGCGGGTCACATTCCTGGTGCGATGAACTTCCCTTGGCGAGATGTTTGTACAACGGACGGCTATCTCCGTCCCCTCGCAGAACAAGAACAACGCTGGCAAACTATCGGGACTGAACAGGAGATCATCGTCTACTGTGGTTCTGGAGTTACCGCTTGTGTGAATCTCTTATCGTTAGAATTAGCGGGTATTCCCAACGCCAAACTTTATGTCGGTGGCTGGAGTGATTGGTGTTCTTATCACCTCTTGCCCTAACCTCTTAACTTCTTATTAGATTCGCTCAACTAAACCCTTTCCCGATCCCCTTAAGATCGACCTTATTCAGTCCGTTATGATGGAACATTTTAGGGAAGGGTTCTCCTGTTTTTTTTCACAGGTAGAGTTCTCCTGTATAATGTTTATCTTATCCCTAAAATCTAAACTCTAATCTCCTAATCCTTTTATTAGGTCTTATTTTTATGCGTTTAACAGAAAATCGTCTGTCTATTTTTGTAGACGGGAATAATATGTTCTATGCTCAACAAAAGAATGGTTGGTTCTTTGACCCCAGACGAGTTTTAGAATATTTCAAAAACCGCAATAATGTGACATTAGTAAATGCGTTTTGGTACACCGGATTAAAAGATCCCCAAGATCAGCGAGGCTTTCGGGATGCCCTAATTAGCCTGGGCTATACCGTCCGCACCAAAATTTTAAAGGAATATTATGATGATGTCTCCGGTCGTTATTCTCAAAAAGCGAATTTAGATATAGAAATTGTGGTTGATATGTTTAACACCTGCGAACAGTATAATCGGGTTGTCTTATTTAGTGGAGATGGTGATTTTGAGCGAGCAATTGAGTTATTAAGATCGAAAAATACTCATATTACCGTCGTTTCTACCGAGGGAATGATTGCCCGAGAACTACGCAATGCAACGGATTGTTATATTGACTTAAATGATATTCGTGAGGATATCGAAAAAATGGATTATTAAAGAGATAGAGTATGACAGCCTGTTGCCTCTAGTATCAAATTGTACTCAGCAAGCCCGATAAACCCATTAACAAGTGCTGGAAATCTCGGACTATTTTGGCTTCATTTTTAGGGGCGAGCCGGGGAACATGAACAAACACCCCCCCACAAGAGGACTGGGTGCGGTGTAAATACTCTAAAACGTGAAAATATAACCCTTCACAGACAAATTTTCCCGCATCATGACTAATCGTTGTAGCCGTCAGTGGGGCAATTAGAGACTCTAAGGGGAGGGTCGTGAAAAATTGTTCGGTTCCCCAACAGGCATGAGATTCTAGGGTGAGATTCTCCCGAGACTCCGCCATCCCACAACAGACTACACAATGGGGTTGATATTGTGCGATCGCCTGCTGGACTTGTTGACTGGCTCGGTGGGTATCAACAGGGAGATGTCGGAGATAGATCAACTCTAGGTTTTGGGGAGGATGCCCTTGGATTTTCTGCAATAAATCATCCGAGGAGTTAGACACCTGATGAGGCAACCAAGTTTGAAAGGATGTCAGCAAAATTTTACGCGCCATGACCGGGGAAGGGGAGATGATAATTGATTCTCGAAAATTGCCCCCCAAAATTTGATAGCCTAGATAAATAGCTTTGGGAGCGGAAAAATAGAGTGGATATTCAAATTGGTCGAGGAAAAACGGCTCGACGTGCTTATGGTATTGATGAAATTGCCCTAGTACCGGGGCAACGCACCCTAGATCCGATTTTGGCGGATACTCGTGTCACCATTGGCGGAATTGAGCGAGAAATTCCAATTCTGGCCAGTGCGATGGATGGGGTGGTGGACGTGAAAATGGCAGCCCTCTTGACAGAGTTGGGAGCAATGGGAGTTTTGAACCTCGAAGGGATTCAAACTCGTTACACCGACCCCAACCCCATTCTAGACCGCATCGCTTCGGTGGGAAAAGAGGAGTTTGTGGGGTTAATGCAGGAACTGTATGCAGAACCGATTAAACCGGAACTGATTCAACAACGGATTCAGGACATTAAGGCACAAGGGGGTATTGCCGCCGTCAGTTTAACTCCGGCTGGGGCCGCTCAGTATGGCTCTGTGGTGGCTCAAGCTCAGGCCGATTTATTGTTTATTCAGGCGACGGTGGTTTCCACGGCGCACCTCTCCCCGGATTCCGTAACTCCCTTGGATTTAATCCAGTTTTGCCAAGAAATGCCCATGCCTGTGGTGTTGGGAAACTGTGTCACCTATGATGTAGCCCTTAACTTGATGAAGGCAGGGGCGGCCGCCATTTTAGTGGGCATTGGCCCGGGTGCCGCTTGTACCTCCCGAGGGGTGCTAGGGGTAGGAGTTCCCCAAGCAACGGCCGTGGCAGACTGTGCGGCGGCGCGGGAAGCTTTCGCCCAAGAAACGGGGCGCTATGTGCCTGTGATTGCCGATGGGGGCATTGTAACCGGGGGTGATGTTTGTAAATGTATCGCCTGTGGTGCCGATGCGGTGATGATTGGTTCTCCTATTGCTCGGGCGGCTGAGGCTCCGGGGCGGGGGTATCATTGGGGAATGGCAACGCCTAGCCCGGTTTTACCTCGGGGGACCCGGATTAACGTGGGGACTACGGGAACTTTAGCCCAAATCCTGACCGGGCCGGCCAAGTTGGATGATGGGACTCATAATTTACTGGGGGCGCTGAAAACCAGTATGGGAACCTTGGGGGCGAAGGATCTTAAGGAAATGCAGCAGGTGGAGGTGGTGATTGCGCCTTCTCTATTGACGGAAGGCAAAGTTTACCAAAAGGCTCAACAGTTAGGGATGGGTAAATAATGCTGGGTTAAGAACTGTGGAAAAACGCCAATCTGCTCGATAAGATTGGCGTTTTTCGCGGTTTGATTGCCTCTGATTGAGTGCTATGGGCTAAAGTGAAGACTCTCCCCTATCCTGCTAAAACTGCCAATCCACTATACAATGTCGCCGGAAATTGAACTGCTGTTGTGTTGTCTTCGCACCCCTACCCTGCCACAAACTGAGGGGAGAGTGACACAGTTGCTCCAAGCTGCTCTGAATTGGGATGTTCTCTTAGCGTTGGCACAATGGCATCGGGTGACACCGTTGTTTTATTGGCACATCAAGCAAGGGGGAGGATGGGAGAAATTGGGGGATGAGGTGCGATCGCATTTAAGCCAACAATTTCAGCAAAATTTGCAAAATAATTTCCTGTTGACCACCATTTTATTAAAGATCATGGGGCAGTTTCAGGCGCAGGATATCCGGGCGATTCCCTTTAAAGGGGTGATTTTAGCGGCACAAGTGTATGGGAATTTGGGACTGCGACAGGTGAGCGATATTGATATTTTGGTAGAAAAATCTGAGGTTGCGATCGCCCAGAAATTGCTCCAAGAGGCTGGATTCTTCCCCGCACAGGTTCTCACCCCTCCTCAACAAGTCTTACGCCTTAAATCGAATTATGAGGACGTTTGGCTGCATCCTGAGAGTCAAACCCCCCTCGATTTACACTGGAATTTATTGCCGCCGTTTTTCCCCTGTCGAATTTCCGTGGCCGACTTATTAAGTCGTAGTCAACCCTACACCATCGGAAAAAGCTGTCTACCTAGCTTAGATCCCGTAGATTTATTACTCGTGTTATGTGTCAATGGCTCTAAAGATGGTTGGTTAGAATTACAGCGTCTGTGTGATGTCTTCTACTGTCTGCAAAAGTATCCCCACTTGGACGGGGGGGAATTGCTCCAACGAGCCACAAGTTATGATTGTTTACGGATGGTGTTATTGGGGTTATCTCTCACTCAGTTATTGTTCCATCAGCCTCTACCTGTTGGGATCAAAGAGGCCATCGAGTGCGATCGCATGATTCCCACCCTCACTCAAACCATTTACCAGCGCTTTCTCACCCCCACTCCCCCCCAATTGAGTTTATTAGAACGCGCCTATTTCCCCCTCCAACTCCAACCGGGATGGCTCAAAAAACTCATGTATTGTGCCAAACTGGTTCTACCCATTAATGAGCGGGATTTAGAATCCATTCATTTACCCCCACTTCTCTTTCCCCTCTACTATCCCCTGCGTTTACTCCGCTTAATGGCTAAACACGCCCGGGATGTAAAGCGTAATCTCTTTTGTTGATTTGATTATTGGGGCTTGCTGAAAATGGGGAGGCAAGAGGCAATCTTGACTTCTAACGGAGAGCCTTAACTGGTCAAGATTGAGTAATAGGTAATGGGGAATACTAATCAACTCCCGATTCCCAATTCCCGACTCCCTTTGATTCAGCAAGCCCTAACCACATATTCAGAATCAATAGGACTCACCTTGCCTTGATAAACCAGCGCTTGATAGACCATCGCCACCGCTTCCCCTCGGGTGGCTTCCTGTTTGGGGTTTAGGTGAGTCACTTGGGGGTAGTTGACCACAAAACCGGCCTCGGTGGCGGCGGCGATCGCACTTCCCGCATAACTCGGAATCTCCCCTTGATCCCCGTAGCATTCCAGCAGACTTAAATCCCCACCAGGTAGCCCCAAACCGCTCACTAAAGATACCAAGAGATGCACCCGGCGTAAATGTTGTTCAGGATGAAACGTCCCATCGGGAAACCCAGATAAAAAGCCTCCTTGATAGGCCTGTTGAATCGCCCCCCATCCCCAATAATCCGGCAAGAGGTCAAGAAACTGGGTAGCAGGGCGCATGGGTTGAGGATTAAACACCCGCACCAACAAAGCCGCATATTGAGCGCGACTAATGGGAGCATTGGGGCGGAAACTGCCATCAGGAAAGCCACTAATCCAATCCAAACCCGCCAAGCGTCGAATAAACGCCTCCGCCCAATGTCCCTCAATATCCGTAAAAGAAGAGAGGTAGAAATCCGCATCCACAATGTAGGGAGAAAAGAGGGCGCTTGTGTTCCCCGTCACCACCAGCGCTTGATGGAGAAAAGCCGCCACTTCCGCCCGGGTGATCTCCCGTTGGGGATTTAAGGCCTTGAGGTCGGGATAATTGACCACCAGCCGCTTTTGAGTGGCAATCGCCACCGCTTGGCTGCCATAACTGGGGATTTGGGCGCGATCGCGATATAACAGCAACCCATCCAACGCCCCACCCGTCAGCCCCAAACCATTCACCAGTGCCACCAGCGCCTGAATCCGAGTTAAATTCGCTTGAGGTCGAAACGTCCCATCCCCAAACCCCGCCAAAAAGCCCATCGCCGCCGCCTTCCCAATCGCCTGGGCCCCCCAAAAACTCTCCGGCACATCAGGAAACGTGAACCTTGTCCCCAACTGACGCGGCAGATCAAAACATTTCGCCAACAGCGCCGCAAATTCCGCCCGCGTTAACTTCCCCTCCGGTCGAAACGTCCCATCCCCAAACCCCCGCACCCAATCCTTAGCCGCCAACACCCGGATAAAATCCGCCCCCCAATGTTGTTCTAAATCCCGAAACGCCAAAGGCCCCATTCCCCCCGTCGCCACCTGGGCTGCCACAAAATCCACCCGACCTTGTACCCGACTAGGATTCAACTGATTGCCCACAGAAATCAGCGTCTGAGTCGTTTCATTACTCAAATCCCCCTGTTCATTGTCCCGCAAAATATTTAAGGCCGGGTCTTGGGGATGGCCGAGATCCGGTTTAGCCTGTTCCCGCACCACCAACCCCGTCATCGCGTTAAACTCCAGTAAATTGCGCCGTAACACAGGTTTCACCCGATGAGTCAGATAAATCCCCACCCGATTTCCCCGTAACTGGTTATCCGCCAACAACGGCGCACTATCATCACTCACCGTCATCCCATAGGCCGTTTTTTCGCAGACATTGCGGCGGATTTCCCCTTTCGCATTCCGTCGCAGGAAAATCCCACTCGCAGGCATTTCCACCAAGCGATTATCCCGAATCACAGGTTTAGCGTTGCCCGTGATAAAAATACCCGCCAGAGGGCATTGAGTCACCGTATTTTGAGCCACCGTCGGAGCGCTAGACTCAATCCAAATCCCGATCCCCTTCTCCCGACCATTGCGCACCGTCACCCCCCGTAACTGGGCTTGGTCTTGGAGTAAAACCGTAATATTTTGTTGTTGGAACGTGGGACTTTGATAAACCCCGCCCCCAGAGAGGATCACCCCTTGTCCCTGTTGATTTTCCTGCCCAATCACCATCACCCCCGAGGGAATAATCAGGGGGAATTTTTCCCCACTTTGGGCATCATAAGTCCCCGGAGATAGGCGAATAATGGTATTTTTAGCAGCCTGAGTCAGGCCATAGGTGAGCGTTTTAAACGGGGCATTTTGAGCGCCGGAGCCTTGATCTCGACCCGTTGCCGGGTTGACGTAAAGTGTAGTCATAACGCAGTTTTCGTCGGGGTGGAAAATTTTTCCTTTGCCCATCATACTCCAACCATTCCCAGACCTAGGTCAAACCGACATCAAGAGTCCTGAACTTTGCTTAACGGCCTCAAGATCAAGAGAACCTGAAGAGTTAAGATTAAACTGGGACTGGAGTGCAATGGGGGCAAGTGCCAATTATGATTAACAGCGTTACCCTAAAAAACTTTAAAAGTTATCGTTCCGCCAGATTACAACTATCTGAATTAACCGTTTTAATTGGAGCCAATGCCTCTGGGAAAAGCAACCTGATTGAGGCTTTAAGATTTTTAGCCAAAATCGCCCAAGGGGAACGCCTAGGGTTCATCAATTCCCCCAACAATCCCCGCCCAAAACAACCCTTTCGGGGTCAGGTAGAGGATCTTTTTTATCAGCGTTCTCAACCTTTTAGTTTAAAATGTGAACTCGAATCAGCTACTTGTCCCGATTCATGGGGGATTTTTGAAATTCAGGTCAGTTTAACGCCTGACGGAGAACTATATATTGAACAAGAATCCATTAGAGATTTAGGTTCTAACGTACCATTATATGAAATAATTAGTCCCCCTCAAGGGGCGGGCAGTGATGTTTATGTTGCCTATAATAATTTTGCCCGAGGTGGAAAAAAACCGAAGATTGTTTGTAGTAGTCAAATGGCTATTTTTACCCAACTTTTGAGCGAGATTCGCTTTCGTGAAGAGAACAAAGAAAGTCGTCAAAGAATCCCAAAAATCGCGCAAAAATATGTCAACACATTAAACAATATCATTTTTTTGCAACCTGAACCCAGTTTAATGCGGAATTATAGTCATAAAACGGATAAAGTGTTAACAGAGAATGGAGAAAATTTATCTGGCGTTATTTATAATATTTTTAGCAAACCTTATGATCTTATTTTAGCTAATAATCTGTCTCCAGCTAATTTTAAAGACCTGATTTTAGAGTTCATTTGTAGCCTACCGGAACAGAATATTAAGGATATTCAGTTTATTGAAACCCCCAGGGGAGAAGTCATGTTACAACTAATAGAAACCTTTGGGGGACAAGAAACAGCCTATGATGTCACCATGTTATCGGATGGAACACTGCGAGTTTTAGCGATTGTTGCTGTTCTTTGTTCTGCACCTCAGAAAAGTCTAGTGGTGATCGAAGAAATCGACAATGGTATACATCCCAGTCGTGTCAACTCTCTGTTAGAGAAAATTGTTTTTCTGGCTGGGCAGCGCAATTTAAAAGTTTTAATCAGCACCCATAACCCCGCATTACTAGATGCCATTCCAGATTTTGCTATTCCTAATACTGTCTTTTGTTATCGCAGTCCTACAGATGGTTCAAGTCAATTAGTGACGTTACAAAATATTCCAGATTATCCTGAATTAATTGCCCAAGGAACTGTGGGGCATTTAATGACAACAGGGATATTAGAACGATTTGTTAAAGAATATCCCGGTGCTGAGGAAAAGCGGAAAAAAGCTCTGGATTGGTTCGCGAGTTTAAATAGTTAAATGATGAGATAACTATGCAAGATGTTGCCATTGTAGATACTTCTATTTTTTGCAATATTCTCGATATTCCCCGGCGCAATGAAAATCGAGATCAGGTGATGGAAGAGTTAAAAGCTTACCTAGAAAGTAATACTAAATTACTCTTGCCAATGGCGGTAATTTATGAAACGGGAAATCATATTGCTAACGCTAAGGGGGCAAATTTAGACGGCAATAAAAGACGCAAACTTGCAGAGACTTTTGTGCAACAAGTACAAATGGCCATTACAGGGGATGCACCTTGGCGTGTCCTCGAAGTTCCAACTACACAAGAGATTAAAGACTGGCTCACTAAGTTTCCTGATAGTGCCATGAAGGGGGCAGGAATGGCCGATCTATCGATTATTCAGGAATGGTATAAGTTAAGGGAAAAAATCCCTAATCAACGGGTTTTTATTTGGTCTTTAGATCAGCATTTACAAGGCTACAGTTCTCATCGAAAATCTTGAATGGGAATCTGGATGCTGCATTTTAAGGATTGACCTTGGGGGGAAAGAATCAAAAAGGCTAGCCTTTTTCCGACTCTCTCCCCCCTGTTCCCTGTTCCCTGTTTCCCACCCGGAACAGAGTTATTCAGCAAGCCCTAATTAACTCCCTACAAATGTAAATTATCCAGATGATCCGTATTCACCGACTCTAATTTAATTAAAATCTTCGGTTTCAACTTCTCAAACTCTTGACGTAATAAGGTTTTACTCATGGCGGATTGATTACTCCCCCTCATCCCGTGACTATTATTTGCCCAGTGCAGCAAACGCTTACACTGATCCGGATCAATTGTCGAGTGCATTACATACTGACACTTATTAGACGGATCATCAACGGCAAAAAATAATAGCCGATAACTGCCCGATTCTCCCAATAAACGAGTTGTGCGCTGCCCCATCGGGGTTTTTAAGTCTAAATAACAAGGTAGCCAACGGGGGCCAAATTCCCGGTTATAAAGCACTGTAATCCATAACAACATCGGATGGGGTGCCGTCAAAAACAGAAACTGATTGTAACGGGTACTAAAACGACGATTGAGAATGTCCTGACGATCTAACATACTCCACAATGTGGGAAACACCCCCTGACTGGTGCGCAATAAACGGGGAAAAACAATTTTTTGCCGGGGTTTATTCTCTGGCCAAGGCATCTGTAAACACAAATCCTCTAAAGAAGATTGCGTGGGGGACTCTTTTTCTTCGGAACTTTTAACCCGGTTGCTACTGGGAGAACCCCTATTCTCAAATCTCTTTTCAAGGGGTTCAATCACCCGCAAGATGTCCGCCATATTTTGGGGTCTTTCTTGGGGGTGTTTGGCCAGACAAGACATGATCAGTTTCTCTAACTCTACGGGGAGTTTGAGGTCGTGGGGGAAGGGAACGGGGGAGAATTCATGATGCGCTCGATACCAGCCCCCAAAGGAATTATTTTCCGGTAATAGGGGCATATCTTTGGTTAACATTTCGTACATCATGACCCCGAAGCTGTAAATATCGGAACGGTTGTCTAGTTCTTTCCCTTCCATTTGTTCGGGAGAACAATAGGCCAATGTTCCCATGAAAGAATGGGTCTGATCTCGATTGGCTTCTACCAGTTTTGCAATACCAAAGTCGAGAATTTTAACTAATTCCCCTAGGGTAACATCTTCTACCAATAAAATATTACTCGGTTTAATATCTCGGTGGATAATTTGACTGGGTTCTTTTTTAAAAACAATGCCTTTATGGGCGCAATCTAACCCTAGACAAATTTGCCGAACAATGCTTAAAAAGCGGGGGAGGTTGATGGTTTGTGTTTTAATAATATCACTGAGGTTGTCACCTTCTAAAAATTCCATGACATAGTAGGGAACACCATGTTCATCTACTCCATAATCCCGCACCCTAACGATATGAATACTTTTTTCGGCTAAGAGTGCGCAAATGGTCGCTTCTCGTTCAAAGCGATCGCGCATTTTTTGGTTAAGCAACGTTTGCGCCAAAAATTTAACGGCTACGGTCACATTGCCCAATAACATATCCTCGGCACGATAGACATGGCCCATCGCGCCTTTCCCTGCTAATTCAACGAGGCGATAGCGATTCGCAAGCACGCGCCCTTGATTCGGGTCTGATGCTATACGAGCATTTTTCGGGTCTTTCGTCATGACTCGGCTCCAATTCCGGAGAACAGAATTGTCTGCTCAAACTTCCAAAGAATCCAGAAATGTCCCTAGAATTCTGGCGGGCAAAATAACGGCTTTACCAAGTTGTTTATTTTCAGGGTTCATTTTTGAATTCTTTATCTTTTATACTGCACCGTTGCACTCAATTTGTGGCACTTAATTTATAGCGCTCAATTGGTAACACTCAATTGGTAGGGCTTAACCTTGTCGCTGTAAAATCGCCTCCATTGTACTGGTTAAAGAATACCCAGTCATAATCCCACTAGATAAGAAATAAGTATTATCATCCAGTCGATAGAGGGTTTCAAAGCCACTTCGCCGTTGACGATCATCATCACTCAGGACAATATAACGCTGCACAATGGACTCTGGTGCAACCCAGCCTTCTCCTTCTACTCGACCTAAAAGACTTTGCTGGAGAACAAAATTATATTGACGTTCACCAGCTTCTAGACGACCCCGATATTGAAATGCAATTTCTTCTCGCTCGCCACCGGGAAAAATTAGTTTTGTCACCCAAGTGAACCAATTTTCCTGGCTCCAAGCAATAATAGTCTTTCCTTTCAAAGGAATTGGCAAGCTGTCACGCTCCAACCAATTTCCTTGGAGAGTCCAACGCCCCTCCTCTAGTAAAAAGGTGTGAGCCACGGTCTTATCCTTGAGTTTGAGATGTCAGATTGAGGGACGGTGTTCTGAGTTAGACCCACTTCAGATTGACCCTGATCTGGGTTGAGAATGGGATGTTTCATGGATGGGGCAAGCTCCCAAGTGTAGAGATCGGATCTGGCTTAGAGGGCAGCCCACCAGAATGCTGTGGGAAACTTTCCGGCGAAGGCGATACACCCTAAACACTGAGCCAAGGAACAACTTGCGAGTTGACCCGTGCTTATCCATCTTATCAAAGTTTGGCGTTGATTGTAGACAGTTCACAGGCTGTTAATAAACAGGGTGAATATCGCCGAGGGGTAGGGCTTGACTTGCTCCGGTGACGCTGGGTAAGTTGCCGGGGCATTGGGCAACATAGCGCCAGTAGGCGAGGATGGCAAAGGCGATCGCTTCTTTGTAGTCGGAGTTTAGGTCGAGTTCGTCGGTGGTCAGGAGGGGGGTGGGGGCAAGATGGGCTTGTAGTCGTTGTTTGAGGTAACTATTTCGACTGCCTCCCCCACAAATTAAGACCGTATCAGGTACGGCGGGGAGAAAGTTTTGATAACTATGGGCAATGGAGGCGGCGGTTAATTCGGTGAGGGTGGCTAACCAGTCGGCATCGCTGAGGCTGTAGGTTTGGGCCTCTTGCCAACACTGTTGGAGGTAGTCGCGGCCGAAGAGTTCCCGTCCGGTGGATTTGGGGGGAGGTTGTTGGAAAAAGTCCTGTTGTAGCCATTGCTGGACTAATTCTAAACAAGGGGTCCCTTGGGCGGCCCAGGTGCCATCGGCATCATAGGTTTTTTGCCCTTGGGTGAGTTGCTGCACGGCTAGGTCAATCAAGATGTTGCCGGGGCCGGTGTCCCAGCCGATGATCTGTTCTTCCCAACGGGTTTGTTCTCGGGGGGGGAGATAAGTAACATTACCGATGCCGCCGAGGTTTTGGATACAGCGTTTTTGGTGGGGGTGGCTAAGGAGGTAGGCATCAATGCGGGAGACGAGGGGCGCGCCTTGTCCGGTGGCGGCGATGTCGGCGGCGCGAAAGTTGCTCACGGTGGGGAGGCGGGTGTAGTAGCTGATCACATCTCCCCGTCCCAGTTGGAGGGTGTAGCCGAGGGGGGTGGCGGCTTGGGGGTGTTGGGGGGGGCGGTGAAAGACGGTTTGACCGTGGGAGCCAATGAGGGCGGCGCTGGTGTTGTGGTGGTGTTGGAGGTTTTGGGCGGCTTGGGCAAATTGTAGGGCGATCGCATCATCGAGGGCAGCCCACTGGGTCATAGATAGCATCCCCCCTCCGGCAACGGTCAGAATTTGCGCTCTGAGGTCTTCTGGGTAGGGATAGGTGGCTCCGGCGATGAATTCTACCTTGAGGTCGAAATCGGAGCCTGTGAGGTCTACGAGGGCGGCATCAATGCCATCAACGGAGGTGCCGCTAATTAAGCCAATCACTTTCATGGGGGGTTTCGGGGAAATACCCCATTATAATCGGATTGTTCTTCTTTCCCCTTTTCGCGATGTCCCCCATTAATCCCTACACCCTGCGAATGCAAATCACTCGGATGTTTGAGCAAAATCAAACCTTTTTTGTTGAACAAAAAGAGCGACGCACTCCCCCACGTCGCCGTAGGCAGGTGGGGGTCAAGGAGCGGTAGGGTCTTAGTCGTCATAGCCTTGATTCTCGATGTACTGTTTGAGAACAGACAGTGGAGCACCACCAGAAGAGATGACACTGATGAGCGCAACACTGTGAGAGAACGACCTGAGCGTAGTTACCATACATCAACCTTTTTGATGGCCATTATGCCGGGTCACTATGTTATAATCCTCCAATGAAAGTCAAGAAGCCCACCAAAATCATCAGAACCGATAAGTGGAGACTGAACCCAACCGCCCAACAGCGTGTTCTGTTTGGCGAAACGGTGAAAGTTTACCGTCGGCTCTGTCGATATGTGGTAGGCATTGTCTTCACCCATTGGTCAGCGTTAGGGGGTTTATCCTCACAGCAACAAATCCCTGCGGTAGAGCGTTTAATCCACGCAACAGCTAAACGTCCTGTGGTCAAGTACCCGTCCATCGATGGGATATTTTACAAGTTCCCCAGCTACTATCGGCGAGCCGCCATCAGCTTTGCCATGGGGCAGGTCAGTAGCTACATCACCCGTTATCGAGAATGGCAATGTGGGCGATCGCGTCAGCGTCGGCAGGCAAAACCCCCCATTCTCAATGCTGAAGCCGGTTGTTATCCAGTTCTGTACAGGGGTCAATGCTACAAACTCCATGGCTATCATGCCGTTGAGATCAAAGTATTTACCGGAACAGACTGGATTTGGACAAAGGTGCAGATCACCGGGTTGCGGGAACGCCATGGGATACCAGGCAACAAAATGTTGTCCCCTGCCCTAATCTTCAATAACCGAGCTTGTCATCTCTCCGTTCCGTTTGATTGTGTCCCAGAGAAACGGAACCCGGATAAAAATGTTGTGGCGGTCGATTTGGGCATCAACACCACCGCAACAGTCACAGTTGTAACCTTTGGCGGCACTGTAATCCATCGTGAATTTATTCACCCTGGCAGAGACATAGACCGTCGAGACCAAAGACTTAAGTCCGTTGCTATGCGGGCAAGAAAGACGATGGGAAAGGGAGGGAAGCTCCACAAGGGCTTCTGTGCCCAGACCTATCGCCAATGCGCCAACATCAATGAGCAGATCAGTCACATCGTTTCTAAGCGGATTGTCCAAATTGCCAGTGCGTTCAACGCGGAGGCAATTGTTTTTGAGAACCTGAAGGGTTGGAAGGCAAAGGGGGGGCGGAAACGCTCAACATTGCGCCAACGGTTTCATGGCTGGCTCAAGGCAAAAATCCGCGATTATACGGAAATGAAGTGGCAAGAAAGGGGTGGAAATGTGATGGAGGTTAAGGCAGCCTACACCTCGAAACTGGCTTACGATGGGTCTGGGATGGTGAAGCGAGACGCAAAAAACTATGCTCTGGCGGTGTTTGCCAATGGGAAGCGGTATAACTGCGACCTGAATGGGAGTCAAAATATTGCCGCGAGAGGGATTCTTCAGCTCACTCGCCGAAAGGACAGTGAGGAGCCTTCCAGCAAATGTTCTGGAGGTTCGCCTAGAAGCTGGGCTTGTTTGTGTGATCTGTGGACTGAGAAGAGTCCGGGATTAGCATAGGACACCCCCACCTCGCCGTAGGCAGGTGGGGTGAGCTTCATGTGGAAATCGAGTTAAAACGCAAGGATGGTCAGCCTGTGGATGAATGGCTACAAGCGGAGATTAACCGCCACGCTTAGAAATTGTCTAGGACTTGCTGAAAAAGTCCGGGAATCGGGAATCGGGAGTCGGGAGTCGGGAGTCGGGAATCGGGAGTCCGGGAACTCTCCCCCCCTGTTCCCTGTTCCCTAAAATAAAAGAGTTTTGGCTATTCACTAGCCACTATCTCTCCCCCTCTCCCCCTCTCCCCTATTCCCTATTCCCTACTCCCCTATTCCCCGTTCCCTGTTCCCTGTTCCCTAATTCAGCAAACCCAAGACGGAGGAGGCGCTTGGTAGGTCAGACGTTCACCCGTTTGGGGATGAAAGAAGCTCAAACGGTGGGCGTGCAAGCAATAACCCCCATCTCCCGGTACGGCATAAGTCCCGGTTTCTGGGTTAATGGTCAGGTTTAAGCCTCCTCCCGGTTGATACAAGGGATCTCCCTTTAAGGGATGACCAACAGTGGCTAAATGAATCCGGATTTGGTGGGGGCGACCCGTGGGAATAATGACCCCTAAAAGTACCCCGGTTTCCTGTTTCCCTAGGTATTGCACCCGACTTTCTGCCCTCATCCCTCCTTCTGGTGTAGCGGCGTAGACAGTGCCGAGGGTGGGGTGGGGGACTTTGCCGATGGGGTGGGTAATGGTGAGGGAGTCCCCGTGGGTCCAATCTGGGACGAGGGCGCGGTATTCTTTGACCATTTGCCCTTGTCGCAGTTGACGGCTGAGGTTTTGCCGTCCTTGGGGGGTTCTCGCCCATAATATCACCCCGGATGTGCCGCGTCCTAGGCGATGGATGGGGGCAATTTCTGGGTATTGTTGCTGGAGTTGAAACCAGAGGGTTTGTTCTAAAAAGCCAGCGCCGGGGAGGACGGGTAAACCGGAGGGTTTGGCGACGACGAGAAAATCTGGGTCACTGGCCAGGAGGGTGAAGTTGAGGGGGGCGGCGGGTTCTACCCAAGGGGGGCGGTGGTAGGTGAGGAGTTGTCCGGGTTTTAAGCGGGTGTGGGGGGTGGTGGGGTGGTCATTGAGGCGGATTTGTCCTTGGGTAATGCGATCGCCCCAAACCTCCCGACTAGAATGGCGATAGAGTTGGCTATAGTAATCTAACACCGACCATCCCCCATATTCAGGTCGAACCCTATCCCGATACACCCAACCGCAATTTAAGGGCATCCCCTCCCCCCTGATTGACAAATTCCATCCGTAAGTTGTAGTTGTAGGTTCGGCAGAGGAAGCGCAACCCAACAAAACAGTAACCCCTCAATACTTCACTATTCCTCATCCAAACCTGCGCCATATTGCCACCCATCCCGCCAGCGATGATAATAATATTGCCACCGAGGGGATAAATTTTTAACCCAAGGCTCTAGAGGCAAACTGAGAGCATAAAACGCGGTATAAAGGGCGAGATTAATATAGTGAAATAGCCAATCTAGCAATAACCCTAAACCCACTTGAGGGAGAATCGGTAAAACAAATTTAGGATTAACACGGGGTAAGGTCTTCGCCAAGCCAGAAAAGCGGACAACATCTTGTAAAAACGGCTTTAAAACTCCTTCTCCCAATTCATCCATCACCTGAAAAACACCCGTTAATAATCCATTAATTTGGTTAGGGTCAATTTCTTGATTCACCTGAACGCTCATGGTTCTTTGAAAGAGCCATGTCACCATAATATTCGGCTGATAGGGTTGTAAAAGTGCTAAGGATTTTTGATCCAATAAATCCACCGTTAAGGCTTCTTCTATGCCCAACGTGAGCCGTTTGAGATGACGCACCATTGAGCCGAATCCTCCAAAGCTAACAGGAGATTGCCCCCCGCTACTATCTCCAATGGGGAGGATTCTAGACCAGGGAAATGTGATCGGACTGTTGCGATAAGCGGGGAAAAAACCGAATAAAAAGCGTTTAAACTCTAGTTGCGAGAGTTCAATATTTTGGTATTGAGGGAGCAGTCTTAAATATTCCTCCATCAGGAATTCTAGACTAAACCGTTGAGGATCTGCGTCTAAATAAGTGAACAAATAGGTAGTGCGTCCATCTTTAGCGGGAAAGGCTTCCCAAAAATATTGACATTGATGATCTATGGGGGTAAAAGATGCCATAAGATCCCCGGTTGTATTCTCAGAATACCCGGTGGCACAACTGCCCACCACTAAACAAATTCCTTGGGGTTTTTCCCCTTGTCTCGCTTGTTGAACAATGGGAGAAAAATGTCCCATTGCATCCAGTAATAAACGGGCAGAAAGGGGCGTTTCTCCTGTGTCTAATGCCACTCCATCGGGATGAACTGTTACCCCTTTTAACGGGGTGTTTTCTAACAAAGTCCCCCCGGCGGCTAAAAATTTTTGCTTAACAGTTTCGAGGAGATAAACAGGATCTACACCAATATTTAGGACATTATTCACCCAGATTTCAATACCTTGATGAAAGGTGACACGGGTAGGATTATATTCACTGGCGATCGCATTTTCTAACTCTTCCTCACTCAACAGCCCGATTTCCCGCAACTTCAGCAATTCCTGACGGGAAATATTCCACTCCTGATCTCGGCCTCGCAACTTCCCTCGTTCCAACACCACCACCCGAAACCCCCTTTGTTGCAAGGATGCCGCGATTAAGATGCCTAAAGTCCCCCCACTCACCACAACATCCCAATGGAGGTTTCCTAAGTTTTGTGAACTTTCCTTGACAAATTGGGGTATTTTAGCAGGTTGAGTGCGCAGTTTCTGCCAAACCTGATCCGCTTGACGGAGACGTTGTAACACGGAATCAGGATGTTGACCTAAAATTTGTTCAGTGAGGGATACCATAATGAGGTACTACAAAAACCGCGAAATTAATTACAAGGTAAATCAATAAAGAAAATCGTACCTGTTTCATGGGACGATTCAAAATGAATATTTCCCCCATGACCTTCAATAATAGATTTAGCAATGGCTGTTCCTAATCCAGTTCCTCCTTTTTTGCCATGAGTCACGAAAGACTCGAAAAAGGTTTCTCGAATAGATTCAGGAATCCCCGGACCATTGTCTTGGATCTGGATTTGTACCCCTGTGGGAGTTTCAATGGTTTTAATCAGGACTTGTCCTCCACGATGACAGAAGGATTCAACCGCATTAATGACTAAATTCTGAATCACGCGCAATAGCTTATTTTCATCAGCTTTTATCACTAAATAGGCTTCACTCTCAACCGTAAATTTCACATTTTGTTGAGTTAAATAAACTCGATTTAGTTTCTCAAACCGTTCTAACATTCGCAAAAGATTAACCGGACGCTTTTCTAAAACGGCACTCCCTCGGGCAAAGTCTAACAATTCCTCCGCCATGGCTGTCATGCGTTCAGCTTGAGCTTGAATCAAGTCACACCATTCTAAAGTTTCCTCGTCCTCATGGATTTCTCGAATCATCCCACTCGATAAATGAATCCCACTTAACGGACTTTTAAAATCATGAATGATGGTGTTAACCATTTCCCCCATTAACACCATTTTTTCTTTATGAGCCAGATGTTTGACGTATTCTTCCGTTGTGACGCGGAGTCGATGGATCACATAGCCAAACAATTTTAAAACTACCCCACTTTTAGTATTATTGAGGAGTTCCATCAGGATACTGCGGGGAATTTTGGCTAAAACCGCTTCTTCTTGAATAACGGCTTGGGCGCTGCGGGGCTGTCCGTCCAAGATACCGAATTCGCCAAAAAACTCATTGGGGATGGCTCTAGCAACGATTTGGTAATGACCGTTTTGGGTTTGTTTCCGAAACAGAACTGTCCCTTCTAGGACTAAATATAAAAAGTCCGGGACTTCTCCTTCTTCAAAGATAATCGCGGGATCTTTAAACTGCTCAATAATGGCAATTTCACAGAGTTCATGGGCTTGTTCGGGTTCAAAGAAAGAAATAAATTGGTGGGATTGAATATCCATGAGTCCTGTCCGCAGGAGTATGGTCAAAAGTGGAGTAGCCTGAGTGAATTGGGGTTCTTCCTCAAAGTGTAGAGTGACAAGGGGGCGAAAAGGAGAAAAGTGTATGAAAGGTTTATATTTGGGGCTTGATTTCGGTACGTCAGGAGCAAGAAGCTGTGTAATTGACGCAACGGGGACAATGGCCTATCAAGCTCAAATCACTTTTTCGGGTCAAGATGCACTTCCCCAACTTTGGCAGAAAACCCTGATTGCACTACTGGCAGAGATTCCCCCAGTTTACTGTCGGGAGATTCAGGCGATCGCACTGAACGGCACATCGGCGACCGTTTTACTCTGTGATGCCCAAGGCGTACCCATTACAGAGCCTTTATTATACAATGATCCGCGAGCTAAGGGGGAAGTTGATAGAGTCCGAGAACTGTTACCCTATTGTCCCGTTGTCCATAGTGCCACGTCCAGTTTAGCGAAGTTGCTCTGGTGGCAAAAACAGCCCTATTTTACACAGGGGGCCTATTTTCTCCACCAAGCGGACTGGTTAGCTTTTTTACTCCACGGCAAACTAGGCATCAGTGATTATCACAACGCGCTTAAATTGGGATATGACGTGGTAACTCTCACCTATCCCCCCGCTTTATCTTGTTCTCCGTTCGGGGTGCTATTACCTCGTATTATGTCACCCGGTCGCCCTGTGGGGTCAATTCAGAGGAAGTGGTGCGATCGCTTTTCCTTGCCCCCTGACTGTCAAATCTGTGCCGGAACGACGGATAGTATCGCAGCATTCCTTGCGAGTGGGGCAACTAGGCCGGGTGACGCTGTGACTTCCCTCGGTTCTACCCTCGTCTTAAAGCTGCTCAGTTCCCAGAAAGTTGATCAAGCAGCATCAGGTGTCTATTCCCATCGTTTAGGCTCTCTGTGGCTCACAGGAGGCGCATCTAACACCGGGGGAGCGGTTTTAGCTCATTTTTTCTCTCCCGACGAGTTAAGCCGCCTCAGCGCGCAAATTAACCCCCATCAGGCTAGTCCTCTACACTATTACCCTTTGTTGAGGAAAGGCGATCGCTTCCCCCGCAATGACCCCAATTTATCCCCCCAACTCAGTCCCCGTCCCGATGATCCGGTAACTTTCCTCCACGGCTTACTAGAGAGTATGGCACGCCTTGAAGCGGAAGGCTACCAACGGTTAAAGGAATTGGGTGCAACACCCCTCACTCAAGTCTATACAGCCGGAGGTGGGGCAAGAAACCCCCAATGGACG
Organism: Spirulina subsalsa PCC 9445; assembly: GCF_000314005.1. Lineage (NCBI taxonomy): Bacteria > Bacillati > Cyanobacteriota > Cyanophyceae > Spirulinales > Spirulinaceae > Spirulina > Spirulina subsalsa. Next base: position 2,170,786 of record NZ_JH980292.1, on the reverse strand, counting down.
ACCATTCGACAGCGCCATCTCTGCGTTCCTGTCCAGTCTTCCCAGCAAACAGAGGCCGCCTACGGTACGGCTCAATTAGCTTATCAGGGAACAGTAGATAGGGCTTCTTGAAGCTCCCCACCCACGAGGGGATGGGGCTTTCAACGCAACATTGCTGTAAATAATTCATAAATTCCTCCTACATCCCAAAACAAACAAAAACTCCAACTTTCAAATTCGCTGAGTTGGAGTTTTTCATCACAAGTTTTTTATCACAATTAGACAAGAGCAATACTCCGAGAGTCGCTCTACTTAAGAATCAGAACTATTGCTGGTTTCAGCATCATTCTGTCCATTGCTAGTGCTATTACGACTAGAGAAACGCTGATTTCTCGAAGAAGAACGATAGGAGTGTTTCCGAAACTGTCGAGCGTAAGATTGATTTCGAGAGGCTTTCTCTTTTTTCAAGTTGCGACGTTTAGCCAAAATACATTACTCCATTAACACAACAAATAGCTTCTGGTGAGTCTGTTTCTAGTTTAATGACTCCCCAGAAGCGTTAAGCCATTTCACTGAGGGGTTGATTTAGTAGCGACTCCGCTTCTGAAAATTCCGTCCTCCCCCTTTGTTATTATTTTCCCGAGGACGCGCCTGGTTCACCTTAAGCTCTCGTCCCATCCATTGAGCGCCATCTAAATCTTCAATGGCTTTAGCTTCTTCGGCTTCCGTTTCCATTTCCACAAACCCGAACCCGCGCAGGGTGCCAGTGTCATGATTCACAGGCAGATAAACCCGCTTAACTGTGCCATACTCCGCGAAAACTTCCGTTAAATCCTCAGAAGTGACTTTGTAATCAAGATTACCAACATAAATTGACATGGGGTGTTGTCCTCAACCGGTACAAGTACAAAAGAACCAAGATTTCGGAAAACAGACTGTCAATATCTTACGGACAAAACCAAGCAATACTGAAAACAAACCTTGTTACCGATCTTTCTTCATTCTTCAGCTTGATTCTAACACTTTCTGCTCTAGGTAGTGTCGTTTTCTGGATAAGTTTTTTTCTGCTTAAGATTTGCTCACTTATTGCCCTGTTTATAATACCTCACAGAGATGTTGAATTCATTGGGGGGGCTAGAGGGGATAGTCCTTGCTTGTCAAGGCAAGAGGCAAGAAGCAACAGGCTATCGTGATCAATTATCAAGGGATAGGCGGCGGGTCAGGGAGTTTGAGGCCTGTGGAGGGATTCCACAGAATTAGCCAAGAGGAAGCCGCCCTAGAAGGGCGGGGCTTGTATCCCTTGAATTTTGGTCAATTTAAGCCCAAAGAATAAACTTGACCATCCAATAATAAGCGCGTGATCCCTTTAGCGTGTAAATGGGGTTGGGTTTTTTGGAATAAACTGCTGTCGGGAACTTTAATCACCCGTTGAGAACGCTTAGAAAACCGTCTCGCAACCCGGTGATTATCAAAGACAGGCAAGGTTTCCTGTTGTATTTCATCTAGGGGAATATTGCCCAAATCCCGAAATTCTTCTAGAGGACGGGTGATTAATTCCCCGGAACGGTCAATAACGAGGTAACAAGTTCTCGGGAAAGCGGCCTCAGAGAGGGGAAGCACGTTGACCTTATCCCCGTAAGCATGGGGAATGGTGGGTTCATCGTCGTCCTCATCCCAATCTTCCTCGTCGTAGTCGTCTAAATCATCTTCATCGAGATCACCAATATCCTCCCCGAGCATTTCTTCTAGGGTGTGGACATCGTTTTCTTCGTCGTCGAGTTCAAAGTAATCTTCTTCTGAGACGACGGCACCGACCGTTATTTTCTTTTTGGGGATGGGTTTAGGTTTCCGTTGCTCGGTGGATTCCGAGGGGGGTTGCTCAAAGTCACTCTCTAAGGGGCGCTCTGCCAGTAACTCTAATTGATAGGGTGACCGCTCGGAGGGTTGCTCCGATGAACTTTCAGTTTTGCTCTTGGTGAGGATCGGGCGCGATCGCAACGGTTTATCGGTTTCCTCGGTTTGGTCGGAGTCCAGTTCCTCTGTTCCGTTCAAGACCTGATTCCCGGAAGTGCTTGGGAAAGGCTGATTTTCCGGGTTATCTTCGTTTCCCGAATCCTCGGGATCCTGTTGTTGTTCGTATAAACTCATGACTTGGGCTGCCCCGGTTGGCGTTCGACTCAAACGCTTTTGTTGAATCAAGTCTTCATACTCGTCTTCTGCAAGATTACTCTTGAGAAAGCGGCTAATGGTGGAACTACTCACCTGAAACCGATCCGCCAAGGTCGAGGTTGTTTCTTGGGGCATCCGGTACAGGGTCAGGATTTCTTGTTTATCGGATTCCGTTAATTTTCTAGGACTCATGCTACTTCACCGCTACTGTTAGCCCGTCTGCGCCGACTTTTTCGAGGGCGACTGGAAATGTCATATTCTAGAGCCGCACCAATGGCAAATAAGATGCCACTAAAAACAAAGAATACTTCAAGAAAACCGCCACTGGCGTATTCTGTGGGCAAAGTGGCTGCATACTTAAACCACATATCGGCCAAATATTTGGCGAAGGCGGCGGCGGCAATCATGCGCCACGATTGGGAAAATGTGCCGCCCCAAAAGGCTAATAGGAGCATGGCGGCAACAATCAGCAGGGCTACGTCACAAATAATATAAAAGAAGTTTACGGGCTTAGAAAACTGCAAGAGGAAGTCTTGCAAAGACATCAGCCATTCGGGAGGAATGCGGGTTAAACCCTCTTCGGCGGCTAGATCTGAGGTGATTGGGGAGGCGAGAATCTCGGCGGATGCGGCGGGTTCTGCTAAAGCAATCCAGATAGCTAGGGCGCTTCCGGCGATCGCAATGATCGATAATGTCACCCATTGCCAGAGTTCTAAGTTTAAGCGTCTGGAAAATACGGCCAGCACCATTCCCCCACCCACACAGAGGTAGAAAGCAATATAAAAGAAATCGGCTGGGGAAATTTCTGGATCTAAACCCCAGTAAATTTCCCAAATTCCAAAGATTAAGTCAGCAATAAAATAAGACAAAATTCCTAGTCCAATGCCTAGCCAAACATTGCGACCACTGGCAATTTTCGGGCTGCGCCAGTTACGATAACACAAGGCGACACCCGCAATAAAGGGGACGTACTCAGCGATATAGGTTCCTACCAGATAAACCATAGAATCTTCAAGGTCTGGAAGAAATATCCCACTGAGAAACAGGGCGAGTGATAAAACTCCCCAAGTTATGCCGCCATAAATAACGGTTTGCCCTTTAATCCAAGATTCTGACTCTGCTGTATTTTCTACAGGGCTACTCATAGCTCTCCCTCTTAGCACTTGATTCCTAATAACTCTTGTTGGCACAAGAGTCAACCTGTGGCTTCGGGATTATTCCCTCTTGCTCTTTTCCCCAGCGTTTGGGGTGCTGGTCTAGTTGGGGTTTGCTGAATAACATCAGACACTAGCCCCAACAAGGAAACACCGGATCTGGGAACAGATCATCTAAAACTGGCACGAGTGCCTATTCCTGACTCCCGACTCCCCGACTTTTTCCGCAAACCCTAGTTAACCGACCCGGACGGGACAAACGGGTGGGGAATTTAGCCACCTTAACTAGGTTTAGGCTAAATTACGCCCATTTTTATCTTTCTATTCTAGAGGTTTTCTGGACACAAGCGACCTCGATTCTAACCGAGCCTAATTTTTGGCGGTTTTGGGGAGGGGTGCTGCCTCTTCAGCCCCAATCTTTGCCGATGGGGGATTGTTTTAACCAGGTGAGGAACTGTTCACATTCTCCCTCGGGGAGGTCTTGTAAGATATCTTCTACTTCTTGAGCAAAGTTGGTGTTCCCGAAGTAGGCCTTACCGAGTCCATGAACCGCTTGCAGGACAAAAACCAAATGTTGAGACTCCCAACGGGGGAGTTGATTGGTGTTGAGGGGGTCACATTCGAGGAGTGCGGCGATCGCTTTTTCTGAATTGGCCTGGGGTAATTGCCTGCCGTCTAAGGCTCCGGCTAGGTCTTTTTGGAATAATTTCGCTTGTCGAGTCCCGAGGAGTTCCTCAATATCAAAATAGACGGCCTGCAAAATTAATAAACAGGCTTGAGCATAACTATCTGGCACTACCTCAAGGGTAGCTCCTTCTGCCAATAGCTGGTCAAGTTGAACTCGTCCCCAAACACTATGGCGATCGCTTTCTTGTAGTAAGACGCAAAATTTCCCCTGATTATCGGTCAGATCCTTCCAAAAACTAATCGCTTCATCCGCCTGTTCCGCAGAAAAAACCCTGATCAAGCGAAAGGTTTGATCTTGATATTTCAAAATGGGGATTTTTTGATCTCGCTTGGGGTGCTGAATGCTAGAGAGTTCAACATCCTGCCGTTTGAGAATAAACATAGTATGAGTAAGTGACTCCTGACAGGCCCGAATGAGCGTTCCTCGGGGTGGGATGAATAAGCCGTTGAGCCTAGACTAGACAGACCTATTCTCTGCATTCTAGCCCCTTGGCTGACTCGCTATTCACCCCATCCTAACCGCTATCTTAGTTGATCGTGAGGCTTCATTTCCAGTCTTGCCCGATGGGTTGTTCTCTCTGTCCTTGGTTCGATTGTCTCCCCTTCTCTGTCACCGCAAATGTAACTGAGGGGACAGGCTATCCGGGGGAATTTATGCTATGATGGTTAAGCTTTGCTGAGTCCCCGTAGCTCAACGGATAGAGCAACTGCCTTCTAAGCAGTGGGCTACAGGTTCGAGTCCTGTCGGGGACGTTTTGGATTATGTTCAACGGCGCATTTCTCGGCTACTTCTCGCGCCTTGAGTATCTAAGGCTAAAACCCGCGATTGAGCGGGGATGCCTTGGGAATTCCAAGCCTCGGTCATGGCTGTGGCGACGGCTTTGGCGTTTTGGACATCGGCTAAAGCGAGGAGGGTAGGGCCAGCACCACTGATGACTAGGCCGTAGGCTCCGGCAGCTAAAGCGGCTTGTTCAACGACTTGATAACCGGGGATGAGAAACTGGCGGTAGGGTTGATGAATGCGGTCTTTGAGGGCGGTTTTTAGCCAATCCCCCCGCCCCCGTTCTAGGCCTTTAATCAACAGCCCAAAATGGGAGATGTTGAAAATGGCATCACGGCGACTCACTTCTAGGGGGAGGACGGAACGGGCTTCTTCGGTGGAGAGGGTGAAGTTGGGGACGGCGACCACGGGCAAGATCGTGTTATGCCAAGTCACTTCGCAGATTTGCCATTGTCCATCGTCTTGGCGGGCAGAGAGACGACAGCCCCCTTGGATGGCGGGGACGACGTTATCAGGATGGCCTTCCATGGCGATCGCTAATTCAATAATTTCTCGGGTACTCAAGGGAGTCCCGGCGAGTTGATTGGCCCCCAATAATCCGGCCACAATTGCCGTGGCAGAACTGCCTAAGCCCCGCGCTAAGGGAACGCCCAGTTTAACGGTAATTTCCACCGGGGGCGGGGTTTGTTGCAACTGTTCGTAAAATTTGGCGAAGGCCTGATACACCAAATTACTGCTATCGGTGCTGACTTGGCTAGACTGAGAACCCACGACGTTAATTTTCAAGGGTTCTGAGGAGAATTCACTGCCCAAAACAAAATCAAATTGATTGTACAGGGTTAAAGCAGCCCCAATACAGTCGAAACCGGGTCCCAAGTTGGCTGTGGTTGCAGGAACCGTTGCAAAAGCAATGAGTGGCATAGAGGATAGGGGGTTTGAACAAAAAGAGGACGTTTTCCCCCGCTTTCCGGGCGGGGGAGTCTGTCAAAGGGGCGAATGACCTAAAGCGAGTCCCACGACCAACATTCCTAAGACCAGGAAGGGTTGAGCGCTGGCCTGATATTTCACATCGTTTTTCAGGGGGTCACGCAAAAAGTACATATCTTGGAAGGTGATTTGAGGGATGACTAACAAGAGGAGAATGGTGGCGTAGAGGTTTTGACCAATGGCGATCAAATAAACGGCTACCCCGGCTTGAAACAGGTCAATCATTAGCACACAAATCCAAGCGGCTGTTCCTACGCCGAACATGACGGGGAGGGATTTTAACCCCAGTTGGCGATCGCCTTCTACACTTTTGAAGTCGTTCACTACGGCAATCCCTAGGCCGGCCAAACTATAAAACAAGGTGAGCCAGACGATGGTCCAGTTCAGTTGACCAAAGAGGGCATGACCCGCACACCAAGGCAGGGCGATATAACTTGACCCTAGGGCATAGTTCCCCAGCCAACCGTTTTGTTTTAACTTTAAGGGCGGGGCGGAGTAGATATAGGCCAAAAACGCTCCCAATAAGGTTAAACAAAGCATGGACGGGAATTCATGGCCTGCCCAGAGATCCAACAGATAGCTAATCCCTAACCCACTCAAGAGTAGAACTAAAATCTGGGTCACGACTTGGGGAACGGAAATCGCTCCCGAGGGAATGGGACGATAGGGTTCGTTAATGGCATCAATTTCCCGATCATAGAAATCGTTCAGGGTTTGGGTATACCCTGCCATTAGGGGGCCTGAGAGTAACATACAGGTCAAGGCTTGTAACAGGTCTTCTAGGCCCCAAACATACCCCCCAGATGAGGCGGCACCACAGACGACTCCCCAAATTAGGGGAATCCAAGTGATGGGTTTCATTAACTGCAAGCGGATCTTCCAGATGTTGGTTTCTCCGGATGCCGCCCCTTTCATGCCTAAAAGTTGCCGGGTTTTAGACCCGGTGTCGGTTTGGACTTCTTGAACTTCGTTGTTTGTCATGACAGGAGCAATCGATGAATGTTTGAGCAAAAAATAGGTCTAAAGCCTGGCCGTTTGAGCGGAGGCATCGATCAAACCGAAATTACTAAATAAGAATCTTGAAATTTGGCCCCTTTGACGGGACATCCGGTTAGGGGATGGGGGAGGGTGATATTCCGCCGTTGATCCCCGGCTTCGATGGTAATTTCTGGCCCGTATTGGGTCAGTTTGACTTGTTTTTTGTCAAATCCCGGCAGAAAAACCCGCACTTGACGGCCTGACACATCAACGCTAATGGGTTGGGGGACGTTGGCGGGATTTTGCAGGGCGGGTAAGGCTTCCATGAGGGTTTGCCAGTCATCCCCGGTGGTTCGCGGTAGGGGAGTGACGGTTAAGGGGGCAAATTGGGAGGCTAAGTCTCCGGTGTTGCCGCCTGTGTTGGCAATTACGCCGCCGACGGAGAGGCCGACCTGTTGGGCGCTCCCCCAGAGGTATTGGGCTTGGGCGATCGCACTGGCTTGTTCCGTTGTGACTAAATAGGCTAAAACCTGTTTGGGATCGCTCAAGGCGGCTTTCCCCTGTTCCAATAAAGAGGTTACTTCTTGGGTGGGTTGTTCGGCAAAGTCATCAAAGGACCAACTGACGTTAAATAAGGCCGCGCTGACGGGCTGGACGAAGGGGGACAGGGCTTTGCCAAAGTCGGACTCGCGGAAGACTTGGCGGAAGCGGCGAAAATACCAACTGGCATTTTCAGGAATGCCCAACATCCGCAGGGTGGTTAGGTCGCCGGAGCCGTCATAAACAATCACGTCATAACGACCACTGGCGTTATATTCCCGGATAGCATTGAGATAAAGGGCGGTATCCATGCCGGGGAATAGGCTTAGTTCTTGGCCGTAGACGTTTTTTAAGGTGGGCGATCGCAAATATTTCGCTTCTAGTTGCTTCACCTCTTCCCAGGCCTTCTCGATTAGGTAGGTGGCCTGTAGTTGAACCGTCCAGAGATTCGCGCCAATGTTCAGGGGATCCCATTCTAATGTTACCCCTAACATCAAGCCAAAGGCGGGGCTAGGATCACTAGAAATCAATAGCACCCGCACTCCTTCTCCGGCGAGTTTTTTGGCGGCGGCGATCGCAACAGTACTGCGACCACTGCCCCCTTTCCCTAAAAATGTTAAAACTTGAGCCATGCCTTAGTTATCAATTGCTCGCAGTTCGTCTTCAAAAAACCAGCTTGAACTTTGATCGTCAAATTTCACTACAGCCCCGACCCCATTCCCATCGGTCATTTTGTAGCCCTCGACGACCCCAGTTTTCCCCAATTTATCGGCAATATCTTTAGCAACCCGATCTCTGAGTCGGCAAACTTGTACCTTGGTTCCGATTTCCATTCCTACTCCAATTCCAATTCTTGTGTAATTAGACCATTACACAGTTTAGCAAACTGCGGGATTCATCAGGCTAGCTGGACTCATTCTCCTGCCAAGGAGGGCAATCACCCATCTGATAAAATACCCCCGTCCCTCTTTCCTCATCCCCCGTGACTCGTTTCATCCATGACCAATTCGCCAAACAGTACCTTACCGAACTGCATATCAACGTTAAGACAGAATTGGACATAGTAACCATCCGCTCGTTTAATAATCCTAACCCCGACATTCCCGATAATGCTTGTATTTTTGACAGAGAGAAACCCGCAAGAATTTGATACAACAGACCAGTTCCCTCCTTTATGAAGGAGGGAGCTTGACCCCGATACCCACCCTGTTGAGCAGGGTGGGGGACTTCCCGCCAAGTTAGTTAGACCTTGTTGAATATCACTCTAAGCACTGTTACTAGGACTTCCGATTGGGAGCGAGAAAGTGCAAGGTTTTAGGGATAAAGAATCAAAAAGGCTTACCTTTTTCCGACTCCCCCCTGTTCCTTCCCGTTCCCTGTTTTCCACCCGGAGCAGACTGATTCAGCAAGTCCTAGTTAACTGGCTAGATATTCCTGCACTGAACCTTTCCGCTTGCGCAATTTATTCAAGGCCTCCCGTTCCAGTTGACGGACTCTTTCCCGGCTAATGTTGAGGAGAGTCCCAATTTTCGCCAAGGTCAGAGGTTGTCCATCCCGTAGCCCATAGCGTAAGGTCAAGACTTCACGCTGTTGGGGGGTGAGATCGGCCATCAGTTTTTCTAGATCCACTTGCAGGGCGGAATGGGTGGCGAAGTCTTCCGGGGAGGCTCCGGTATCTTCTAGGAGATCCCCAAGTTCGGTGTCTTGGTTATCCCCGACGCGCAAATCTAAGGAGAGGGGATGGCGGGAGCGTTCGAGGTACTCTCGAACTTGTTTGGGGTCTAAGTCCAAGGCTTCGCTCAATTCGGCAATGGTGGCCGCCCGTCCGAATTGTTGGGACAGTTGACGCTGGGTTTTTTTGATTTTGTTCAGTTTTTCGGTGATGTGAATGGGTAGGCGGATGGTGCGGCTTTTTTCGGCGATCGCCCGGGTAATCGCCTGACGAATCCACCAGTAGGCATAGGTGGAGAAGCGATACCCTTTAGTCGGGTCGAATTTCTCCACCCCGCGCTGCATTCCAATGGTGCCCTCTTGGATTAAATCCAACAGGTCTAAATTACGCTTAATATACTTCTTGGCTACAGATACCACTAAACGCAAGTTAGCCTCTACCATTTTCCGTTTTGCCACGTCCCCCAAGGTCAGGGTGCGCTGAAGTTCCGCCTCGCTTAATTGGGCGGCGGTTGCCCACTCACTGAGGGTGAGGGGTTGCTCACGCTCTTGGTCTAACTCCTCTTTCAAGTTCTGCAAGGCAATCCCGGCTTGCACTTGTTTCGCTAAGACAATCTCTTGCTCGTGGGTGAGGAGCGGCACGCGGCCGATTTCTTTTAAGTAGGTACGGACGGGATCTAGAGCAGTTTTCATGATTGACAATGGGACTAGAGATTTTAACCAATGGGTTCAGGCTTCGACCTTTCCCCCGTTTTCTTAAAGAAATTTGTTGAAGGATGATTAAGCTAGGAGAGAGAGTCTAAGGGCAGAACACATTCCCAGAGACATGAACCACAGGTTAACCGCAGACGGCTAAAATTCAGATTGAACCAAGGGGGTAAGGACGATTCAACTCGATTGTTCGAGGGGAGCAAATAAACTCAAAAACCCTCATTGTATCATTCCTCCGCAACATAGAGTTAACTTTCCGAACGTTTACAAACAAGTTTAGGGGCTGCCTTTCCAAACAAACTGTTGCGCAGATGGCAATTTTTTACATTTATGTTAAGTATTGTAACATTTCTTAAGAGATTCGTCACGGATTTTTCTTGATCTCCATCAATCCGACAAAGAACAGAGGAAACAAGGAGGCGGAAGGGTTACATTAGGAATCAAGCAAGGCTCAAAACAGGGGGTAATCCGTCTGAACTCTCAGTAACTGAGAAGCTCTTATTTTGTTCCATCCTGAAATTGCAATGAAAACCCAACTGCTCCAGGAACTCCAATATCATCGTCAACGGGTTTTAGAATTAGAGTGCCAACTCGCGGAGGAAGCAGACAGTCTGCTAGAGGACATTCCCCCGGCTTCACAACCAGAAACCCAAGACAGCAAGCGGGATTTATTGCAGAAAATCGAGACGAAAAACGCGGCTCTGTTGAGCCTGACGGAACAGCTTTTAGCCGAAGCAACAGAACGGGCTAAAGCGGAGGAGGAACTACGCACGGCGAAGGATCAACTCGAAGCCATTTTAGGCGCGGTGCCGGGGATTGTATCGTGGGTGAGTTCGGATTTACGTTATTTAGGAGTTAACCGCAACCTCGCTCAAATGTTCAACTTAACCCCTGAAGACTTTATCGGTCGTGATATTGGCTTTATGGGAACGGGGTCTGAGTTTTATAAGTTTATTTGCCAGTTTTTTGAGGGGTCTGAGCGGGAGGCGTTTCAGGAAATTACCTCAATTATAAGGGGTGAACCCCGATCCTATCTTATTGTGGGGCAAAAATACAACAATAATCAAGCGGCTTTTATTGTGGGGGTGGATATTACGGAGCGTCAACAGGCTTTGGCGGCTTTGGAACGGATGGCTTCGATGGACGGTTTAACCCAAATTGCGAACCGTCGCCGTTTTGATCAAGTTTTGGGGGATGAATGGCGACGAATGGCGCGGGAACGGCAGCCCTTATCCTTGATTTTGTGTGATGTGGACTATTTTAAACGTTATAACGACCATTATGGGCATCAGGCGGGGGATATTTGTCTTCAACAGGTGGCGGGGGCTTTAGCGGTTAGTGTGAACCGTCCGGGGGATTTGGTGGCGCGTTATGGGGGGGAGGAGTTTGTGGCGATTTTGCCTAATACGCCTCTAGAGGGGGCGATTCAGGTGGCGGAGTTGATGCGATCGCAGATTAAAACCTTAGAATTGCCCCATGCTGAGTCCCCAGTCAGTCCCTATGTGAGTTTAAGCCTCGGGATTGCCTCTTTAATTCCTACGTCCCAAGAACAACCAGAAGTCCTGATCACGGCGGCGGATCAAGCGTTGTACCGCGCTAAAGCTCAAGGACGCGATCGCCTCGTTGCTGCTCCTTCCATGTTATTGGATAAACGCCGAGAGTGGGGAACGTGAACTGGGGCTTGCGGAGAAAGTCCCCACTGCGACTCACTCATCACGATGACCTGTTCCCCAGCCACCCAAACGGGCTTATTTGTCAAGTAGCAAGAGGGGGGAGAAATGGGGAGCGAAAGTTCGGAATCTACTTCCTGAGAATGCCTAAGACGCGCCCTAGAAAATGGTATACTGTCGAATGTAACAATTTATTTACATTCAGTTTAGTTTTGAGCATTTTTTCAATGTTCATCCCATGGCAAGACCCGAGAGTTTAACTCGAATGCAGATCATGCCTGTGGTGTATAAACAGCACTTTCCCCAAGACCCATGAATTTCCATCCGATGAGTTCATCTCACAGGGCTAGTAATGGGTGATTGTAGTGCGCTGGTTTGATTCAGTTTCCCAAACTCAAGGGATCATCCCAAAAACCGAATGTCTCTGCGCAGGGGGGAGATTGTTGGCTTATGACTACCTGTAACAAACCCGTGAGTAGTCGTAGCTCAGGCGTTCTCCTAGCATGACCTAGGAATCGCGTAGCGTCTCGTCACGAGAATCGCGCCCCAGCACCACTCCCCAACACTCTGGGTTAAAACGCTCTCAGTGCAGGAGTGATTGGTTTACTGTGTTCGTTTGAGGAGTCTTTCCTCACCTTGTCCTCTCCAATTTAAAGGATTTTCTTTCCTAATTCTGTTATGACAATTACTGCCGCAAATGGTTCCAACGGTTCAACTCTTTCTGTAAAAAGCAATGGAGTCCTTTCTGTGAATTCTCCCGCCGGGATCGTGAGTCGTCCCGATCGAGCTACTCACAACGGTCAAAATGCCCAACCTCGTCCGGTGACAGAAGAAGCTAAAGCCGAAATGATGGAGGCTGTGAAAAAAATTCTCGAAGGGGTTGGAGAAGATCCCGAACGAGAAGGGTTGCTGAAGACCCCCAAACGGGTAGCCGAAGCCATGCAGTTTTTAACTCAAGGATATACCCAATCCTTAGAAACCATCGTCAATGGGGCAATTTTTGACGAAGGACACAACGAAATGGTTTTAGTGCGGGATATTGATGTGTTCAGTTTATGTGAACACCATATGTTACCTTTTATGGGGAAAATCCACGTCGCCTATATCCCTAATCAGAAGGTAGTGGGTTTAAGTAAATTGGCGCGCATTGTGGAAATGTATGCTCGTCGTTTACAAGTTCAAGAACGGTTAACTCGTCAAGTGGCTGAAGCGATTCAAGAGATTTTAGATCCTCAAGGGGTGGCTGTAGTTATGGAAGCGAGTCATATGTGTATGGTGATGCGCGGGGTACAAAAACCGGGTTCTTGGACTGTCACCAGTGCTATGGTGGGTGTTTTCCAAGAGGAGCAAAAAACTCGTGAGGAGTTCCTCAGTTTAATTCGTCACCAACCCAGTTTTTAGGGACTACAGGGAACAGGGGAGTCGGGAGTTGATTAGTATTCTCCATTACCTATTACCTCTCCCCTGCTCCCCAGTCAGGAATCGGCAAAACTCAAAAAGTGTCTCATTTGGGTCATTTAGTTCATTAATCTTAATGAAATTATTTGATGTTTGATTAAGTTATTAGGGTCTGGGTGGACAATATTTCAAAGCTAAGGCCTTCCGCTACACTCTTACAGCCTGTCCAGAAATAATCCGATCGGATCTGAAAGTCTCTCTCGCTTTCTGGGAGGGGGATTTAGGGTCAGGGGAATGTGGTAGGTGACTGGTGAAAAAGCTGTAAGTAAGGGAAAAATGAAAATAATAGAAATTGATGGGTGATCATTGGTAGTTGTTAATGGGGAATTGTAGAATTAAGGAGAAATGATCGGAAGCCTCTGGAATTGTTGCCTAGATTGCTTTGGTGTATTAACCCCGATGCCTGTCCTGCCTTAACCCAATTGAGATCGATAGTTATTGAGATGCTTATTGAGATCGATCAGCCAGGATTCCGGTTGACTGTTAGTTGATCCCCCCCCAATGGGTACGGAATATACCCCTACGGAAGTTGTATCCTGAATCGATAGAGTAGAGAAAGAAAGTTAACAGTAGTCAGTCCACCGTCCATTAATCACTGCCGCTATTATGTTTGAACATTTTATTGACACTGCCATTAAAGCTGTGATGCTTGCCCAAGAAGAAGCCCGACGTACCGGACATAATCTGGTGGGAACAGAACAGTTGCTCCTCGGCCTGATTGGGGAAGGAACCGCACTTGCGTCTCAAGTTCTCAGAACTCTAGGCATTACTCTGAAAGAGGCTCGGCAGGCGGTGGACGGCTTGATTGGTCGCGGCCCGGGCTATGCGCCCTCTAATATTCCTTTTACTCCCAAGGCAAAACAGGTCTTTGAACAGTCCTTTGAGGAAGCGCGCCAACTGGGACATACCTACATCGGCACGGAGCATTTACTGCTGGCCATTGTTAAAGAACAAGATAGTGTAGCGGCTAAGGTGTTGGAGAAGTTGGGGATTAATCCTCTGCAAATTCGCACCGAAATTATCCGCCGTTTAGGGGAAACGGCGACTTCTAGCGCTCCCTCAATGGGGAGTCGGCAAGAGGGGTCAATTTTTGGCGGCATGGCTCCGATGTCTAAGCCTAAATTAGAGGAGTTCAGCACGAACTTGACCCAGTTAGCCCAAGGGGGGAAATTAGACCCTATGGTAGGGCGAGAACGGGAGTTGGAACGCACGATTCAAATTTTGGGCAGACGGACGAAAAATAACCCGGTGTTGGTGGGAGAGCCGGGGGTGGGTAAAACGGCGATCGCAGAAGGACTCGCCCAACGGATTGTAAACAACGATGTGCCGGAATTGGTACAGGGAAAACAAGTGATTGCCCTGGATATGGGGGCGCTGATTGCCGGGACTCGCTTCCGGGGTGAATTTGAGGAACGGCTCAAGTCCATCATTCAAGAAGTGAAACAGGTGGGCAATATTATCCTAGTGATTGATGAGATTCATAATTTAGTGGGCGCTGGAGCAATTGGGGGCAGTGTGGACGCGGCCAGTATGTTAAAACCCGCCCTGGCTCGGGGTGAAATGCAGTGTCTGGGGACTACGACGCTAGATGAGTACCGCAAACACATTGAACGGGATGCGGCTCTAGAACGACGTTTTCAGCCTGTGACGATTGATGAGCCTTCGGTGAGTGAGACGATTGAGATTTTGTTTGGCTTGCGATCGCGTTATGAAGAACACCACAAAGTCGCCATCTCCAATGCTGCCCTCGTCGCGGCCGCCCAGTTCTCCGATCGGTATATTAGCGATCGCTTCCTCCCAGACAAAGCCATTGATTTGATTGATGAAGCCGGCTCCCGGGTTCATGTGCGAGACTCCATTGAGAAAAAACTGCACCCTGAAGCCCACACTTTACCCACCCCCATTGTGAATGAGGAAGAAATTGCCGAAATTGTCGCCTCTTGGACTGGCGTTCCGGTCCATAAACTGACTCAGCCGGAGTCCGAAATGCTCTTACACCTTGAAGCCCGCTTACACGAGCGCCTGATTGGTCAAAATGATGCCGTCAGTGCCGTTGCTCGGGCGATTCGTCGGGCTAGAGTGGGCATGAAAGACCCCAAACGCCCCATCGCTAGTTTCGTCTTCTCTGGACCGACGGGAGTAGGGAAAACCGAACTCACTAAAGCCTTAGCTAAATTCCTGTTTGGCGACCCAGATTCTATGATTCGGGTGGATATGTCGGAATTTATGGAATCCCATACTATCTCGAAACTGATTGGTTCTCCTCCGGGTTATATTGGCTATGACGAAGGGGGACAATTAACCGAAGCGGTGCGACGGAAACCCTACACCGTGATTCTGTTTGACGAAATTGAAAAAGCTCATCCCGATGTGTTTAATGTCCTGCTGCAATTGTTGGACGAGGGACGTTTAACGGATTCTCAAGGCCGGGTAGTGGACTTTAAAAACACTTTAATCATTATGACTTCTAATATTGGGTCAAAAGTGATTGAAAAAGGCGGCAGTGGTTTAGGGTTTGACTTGACCGACAACGACAGCGAAGCAGAATATCAGCAACTGCGGACGAAGGTCATGGACGAAATGAAAAATTATTTCCGGCCAGAATTTCTCAACCGTTTAGATGAAATTATTGTCTTCCGACAACTGAACCAAGATGAGGTCAAGCAGATTGCGGATATTTTATTACAGGAAGTGTGCGATCGCCTCCTAGAACAGCATGACCTCCCCTTGCAAGTCACCGAAGCCTTTAAGGATTTAGTCGCCAACGTCGGCTACAATCCCAGCCAAGGCGCAAGGCCGCTCCGTCGTGCCATTATGAACTTGTTAGAGGACAGTCTGGCGGAAGCTATCCTCACAGGTCAACTCCTGCCCAAAGAAACGGTCATCGCGGATGTGGATGATGATGGTCAGGTGACAGTTCTATCCGCCAGTCAAAGGGGACGACTCCTGCAAGCGGTGGGGTAGTCTGGAGGAAGAATAGGTGCTAGGGAGTCGGGAGTCGGGAGTCGGGAGTCGGGAATAGTTAATAATTATCAACTCCCCCTCTCCCCTGCCCCCCTGCTCCCCGTTCCCTGTTCCCCATTGAGCTAAATGGGCTTTTGATAGGCGAGAATCATATATTTCACCAACCAAAGACGACTCACTAAGGCAATGGTCAAGGTTTCTGCAAAAGCGGGGAACTGTGACCAGTCATAACCATTGCGAGCGCCAAACTTGAGCAAAAAGTCATAGGTGGGGAGGGTATTTCCTGTAATATCCCGCTCAATATGGGTCTGGAATCCCACCTCAGCCGCCAAGCGTTGATAGTCTTCTAGAGCATAGGTCGCATCAGAACGCCCATAAAAGCCACCGTTTTGGAATTGGAGTTGTAAGGCAATCAAGGGCGCAAACCAAGCTTGCGGCACGAAATCCGATAGGGCTAAATAGCCCCCCGGTTTTAACACCCGGAAGGCCTCCCGGAAAAATTGCCCTCGGTCGGGGAAGTGAAAAATACATTCTACAGCCAACACCCGGTCAAAAGAAGCATCGGGAAAAGGCAGTTGGCAAGCGTTCCCTTCGACCCAGTGGATTTGATTGCTACCTTGGGGGGTCACTTTTTGTTGCGCTTGTTCTAACTGACGCTCATCAATATTTAACCCCGTGAGCGTCATGTTTTGGAAGTTCTCATTAATACTTGCCACAGTCCCTCCGAAACCACATCCGGCATCTAAGAGGCTTTGTCCGTCCTGCACTAGGGCGGCGGTGTAAATTTCGTGGGTGAGTTGTTCGGCCGCTTGACAAAAATCCTCTGCTGTGTTCTGGGCATGACTGGGATCTGCCCAATACCCCCAGTGAACATGACGACCAAAAGCCTGCTCAAGATCACGGTCGCCGTCGGCAAAGCCTTGAAGGATTAAATCGAAGTAGGGGAGGTTAATGTTTGGTGGGGTCATGACTCATTATTGATTAATTCTGGCTCTTACAGGAAAACTGAGGAACTTTGTAACAAATTGTTGCAAAGTGTTGGTATGATAGACGGAAGCTAAGGGAAAAACCATGAGCATCGTAAGTTTGGGGAGGGTCTACCCCACTTTTCTTTCCCCAGTGCAACAACCTTTAGGGAGGGGTCAGGCGATCGCGCCAAAAGACCAAACCACTATAAAGTTGGAAGGCGGCATCCCACACACTGGGTCGTCGCCGTTCTAGTCTGACATAGGACGGAACACGCTCTAACATTTCCCGGAAGTCTGTGGCACTGTCGGCAAAGGTGCTGAAGTCTGACCAGAGGGGAATGTCGGGGAGGTGTTGATCTAAAAACCGGGTCAGTTGTTTCCAGTGGTGGCTGACGGTTTCTTGTTCCGGGGAATGATGGGGGGTGGTTTCTGGGGCAGTTTCTAGATTAATCCCTTTGCGGAATTGATAATTGCGATCGCAGAATCTCAAAATACAATGACGACTGGGAATATGGAGATCACAAAAGGGGACATAATCTTGAGTTTGGGTTTTCCGCTTTAGATTGCGTCTGGCATCAAACACCACCACCGATTCAAACAGAGGGATTCGCCCATCCACTCGTTGCCGCACCTCGGACCAATCAAAGGTAAAATTCCCCTCCTGCTGCTCCTTATTTTGACAACGAACCACCACCGATTGATCCACCGTTTGGAAATAATTGACCTCGAACACTTGGATTAAATCCAAACGATTCAACGCGAGGGCAAAACAGGGAATCTGAGACGCTTTTAAACAGTCGGCATAGTATTCCAGTTCACCAATTAAGCCCGTGCGATATAAACGCCAGCCACGACTGGGAATCTGTAAACGGGCGGTGTAGGCATCGGTGTTAATAATTTTGGCAAAGGATTCCGCCACCGTTGATTTTAACTCCGAGGGGACAGGTTCGAGGATTAACACCCCCAAATTATCGCCGCCGGGGGCTGATTTGGCTTGCTCTAGGGCGGCTTGTTTCTCTTGTTGTGCGATCGCCTCCAAACGCTGCAAAGCCTGACGAATTTGGCTAATCAGCTTAAAATTAGTCGTTTTCGGCAACAAATAGCGATAAATCTTTTCCGCCATCTCTCGCCGTCCCGTTTCCTCCTGTACCCGCCCCACATAAAACCGCACCCACAGATTATCCGGTTCCTGTTCCATCAAGGGTTTTAACAACTGCGTTGCCCGCTTATAATCTTGACGCTCGATTGCTTCCGCCACTTCCTTGAGCATAATTCCCCAACGGTCTTAGATATTGCGCTACTCTCCCATTTTATCCCTCGAATTGATAGCCTTAAGGCAGAGTAGAAAATATTCTCTACAATTGGGGCAGAAATCATGATCTATCGCCAACACCTCCTAAAAGCCTTATTCCCCCTTATTCTCATCATCCTTGGCTTGATCCTACAACCCAGTTGGAGTTATGCCCTCACCCCCGACCAAGTACCGAATCCCTACCAGACCTCTAATAACTGGGTGACAGATTTGGCGAATGTCATTGATAGCCCCACAGAACGTCAGTTAAATCAAATGATTTCCGACCTCGAAGGGACAAACGGTGCGGAAATTGTCATCGTAACCGTACCGCAAATTAATCAAGACTTCACCCCCAAACAATTCACCACAGAATTATTTAATCGTTGGGGCATTGGCAAAGCGGATCAAGACAACGGCATTTTATTTTTAACCTCCGTGGGAGATCGAGCCGTTGAAATTGAAACTGGGTATGGCATGGAAGGCATTTTACCTGATGGGAGAGTGGGGCGAATTTTAGATACTCATGTTGTGCCTTACTTCCGCAATGATGATTTTAATAACGGCATTTTAGCCGGAACTCAAGCCCTCATTCAAGTCGTACAAGATGAAACCTTTGATTTCACTTTGTCTCCGGTTTCTTATGTTCCTAATCTGCTTTGGATTTTGAGCGGAATTGCCGCCTTTTTTGCCTATCCTTTTTATCAATTTTCTCGCAAAAAATCACAAGAACCGCTTTTTGTCAACCTCGGAGATTATACAAAAATAACAGGCTTTGAAGCGAGGGAAAAACTCATCTATCTAGGGTTACGAGTGAGTGTATTTTTCCTCTTGTTTACCCTAACAGCTATTCCGGTTATCTTGACCTTGTATGCTGCCCCTAACCTTGCCTTGTTATCTGGGGTGACGATTCTCCTCTTGTTGTTTCTTTTCCTACTGTATAAATCCAATACCCTAAGCCAAATCCTAGAAACCCTCAAAACCAGTGACTCCTCAACCCGGTCAATGATTGTGATTTTCTGCCCAATTGGTGCGGCGATAGTAATTTTCCTACTTTTATATTTAGATTGGCACTTAATCGGTGACATTCTGGCCGTCAGTCTATTGGGGATGCTGATACCCCGTTATCAACGGATTAGTACCTCAATCCCGATTATTTTTCTGGCGATTTTTGGCAGTTTAAGCTTCTTCTTTATTTGGACAATGTATTATGACGAAGTGTGGGGATATGTGCCGACGCTACTGGGTGCATTAACTGAGGGGTTAGGACGCATTTCATCAGCAATACTTGCCAGTCTTGCCATCAGTGGATTAGGGTGTTTTCCTCTGGCGCGTAACCTTTTAAAATGGCAATTTAATATGGAGAAAGAACGCCATATCTTAATCCCGATTTATGATGCTGAATCTCAAGTGCCTATGGAGCGCTTAGAGGATGAAACGGTTCAATTGATTTTAACGGAACATCAAAAAGTTGCCCAAGATTTGGGTAACATGAAGTTTGAGGGCTGGTGCATTCCGGGAGAGGGAACGGTTGCTCGGGAAAATGTTTATTTGAAAGGATATGTTCAATCTAAAGGATGGGTGGGTTATGGTTATTTAGAATGTCCCGTTGGTCAAGAATTAACGGTTTCTAAAAAGTCGAAACAACTTAAACGACCGACGGAAACAAGTACCGGATTAAGAAGGATTACAGAGTCTTGTCAGTGTTGCGACTATCTCAAAGAATATGATGAAGTGATTCCCCGTCTGTCTTCTTCCTCTTCCTCTTCGTCTGGTCGTCGTAGTAGCGGCAGCACAGGTCGGAGTTCTAGGAGTGGGGGGAGTCGTGGGGGAGGTCGTAGTGGTGGGGGGGGTGCCGGGAGAAGGTTTTGAACCCATTTTCTTGATAGAAAAGGCGGAGCCATACAAAAGATCGGGTAAAATTATCTTCTACCCGATCTTTTCTAATAACCTGAACTAATTTTTGATCCGAATCGGAGCGGCGGGATTTGAACCCACGACCCCCACTACCCCAAAGTGGTACGCTACCAAACTGCGCTACGCCCCGATTGCTTTTCAGCTTAGTTATCCTAACACACTTTTTTAAAAAATAGCAAGGGGGGTTAGAAAATTTCTAGACCTGAGAGGGCTTGAAGCAGTGCGGGGACGGCATCGGGCGACCAATTGCCCTCACATTGGCGATCGCCCGAAACAATCAAACGCAGATCATAGGCCTGGGGAAACCCTTCCACCCCCACCCATAGCCCCTCACTTTCAGCCTCACAACTAATCCGTTCCTCCTCCATCAACTCCTCAGCCATTTGGGTCATAGTCGCGGCCAGTTGTGCCACCAAACGGCAAAAGGCTTGATATTCCCCCTCCGTTAGCTCAAAAGCCCAATCATCCCCCCCCACCATACCCTTGTAGCAGGGAGCCTCGTCATCCCAGCCTAAACGCCATCCGTTACCTTGTTTCAAAAATCGTGCCAAAACTTTACGCCCCTAGTCAGATTTCCGTTTTATAGTAAGTTTAAAACTGGCGCAGTCCTCTCCAAATCTTAAATTTCAGGAAAATACTATGGCTCTTGAATATCCAGATGACTTGAAGTATCTCGATACCCATGAATATGTCCGTCTTGACGGTGAAATCGCCACAATTGGCATTAGTGCCTTTGCCGTTGATCAACTGGGGGATCTTGTGTTTCTCGAATTGCCGGAAATTGGGGACTCCCTTGAAGCTGGCAAGAGTTTCGGCACCGTGGAGTCAGTGAAGGCTGTGGAAGAGTTGAACGCTCCGATATCGGGGACTGTGATAGAACGGAATGATGCCATGATTGACAATCCCGAAGCGATCGCCGAGGATCCCTATGGAGAAGGCTGGCTGGTCAAAATCCGTTTAGATAATCCCGACGGAGAACTAGACGAAGTGCTGACGGCCGACGAGTATCGATCCCAAGTGGAAGGCGAGGATTAAACCCCCTCCCAAGGCGTTCAGTGAGGATTAGCAACCATGCAGGTGAGCGAACTTACCATTTATCCCATTAAATCCTGTCGAGGGATTGCCTTGACAGAAGCTCAGGTTTTGAGCAAGGGGTTTTTGTGGGATCGAGAGTTCATGATTACTAATGAGCAGGGTCAATTCCTCACCCAACGGGACTTTCCCCAACTGGCGACCCTTGGGGTAACCATTGACGGGGAAAGGATCACCCTTTCTAGGGGGGATGAGGTGGCCCCCTTGAGGTTTCAGGCCACCCATCAGGGCCCCCGTTCAGTCGTTCAGGTTTGGCGCGATCGCACCCCCGCCATAGATCAAGGGGAAACCGTTGCCCAATGGTTAACCCAAGCCCTCGCCCTTCCCTTCCCCGTCCGGCTTTTTCGCCAATCGCCCCACCCCCTCCGCATCGCCGATCCCCACTATACCGGACGCACCGATCAGCCCGTCAGTTTCGCCGATGCCTACCCCTTCCTCCTAACCAATACAGCCTCCTTAGCCCAATTAAATCGCCGTTTAGAGGCCACCTATGGCAACTCTAGCCAACAAGTCCCCATGACCCGTTTTCGCCCCAATATCGTTATTCACAGTGAGGATCCCTTCCTTGAGGATCACTGGCAAACCTTACAAATTGGGGCGTTACGCTTTGCCGTGGTTAAACCCTGTAGTCGTTGCCTTGTCACCACCACCGATCAACAAACTGGAGAAAGAAACCCCCTCAAAGAACCCTTAAAAACCCTGAATACCTTCCGCAATCAAGGCGGCCAGATTATGTTTGGCCAGAACCTAATTCCCCTCACAGAAGGCCAAATTTCTGTAGGAGATCCCGTGAAAGTATTGAATTAGGTTCGTAGATAGGGCTTGCTGTTCACTTCGTGATGCTCCGCGTTCACTTCGTGACGCTTCGCGAACGCGAAGCGTTGCGTAGCAATATAACTCTACTCGTGGGGTTAGGGAACGGGGAACAGGGGGGGAGTTGAAAAAAGCAGGCCTTTTTGATTATTTATCCCTAAACCCTTAAATTAAAGTATTTAAAATAGTTTGTAACTTTAACTGAACCTCCGCTAATTCCTTCTCTGGATCAGAACCTGCCACAATCCCCGCCCCACCATACAAACGGGCTTGATTTCCCGTAATTAAAGCCGAACGAATCCCCACAATAAATTCACTATTCCCCGCCATATCTAACCAGCCTAACGGTGCAGCATAGAGTTCCCGATTAAAAAGCTCATAAGCTTGGATCTGCTGACAAGCCATTTGGCTAGGTAAACCCGCTACCGCCGGAGTAGGATGGAGTTGGGCTAAAATTTTGAGCGGATGGAGATGGCTGGGAACTGGGGCTTGAATCGGAGTCCAAAGGTGTTGAATATTCGCTAGTTTTAACAACTGCAAGGGGGAACTGTGAGCCGTAATGCCTAACTTTTTGAGTTGTTGGACAATATAATAGCTTACCGCTTGGTGTTCCCGTTTTTCTTTCTCACTATTTAATAACAGTTGGGCAAGTTTTACATCCTGTTGTGGGTTTTGGCCTCGGGGGGCAGATCCGGCTAAAGCATCGGTTTCTAACTGCCCATGCCACAAACTCATCAACCGTTCAGGACTCGCCCCGATGAAATATTGATCCTGTTTATTACTGGTGGAGAAAATATAGCAATCTGGGTGTTTTTGCCGTAAATTATATAAGGAGTGGATTAACTGAAACGCCACAGGAGAAATAACATCTAAACTATGGGCTAATACGATTTTATTTAATTTATTTTTAGCAATGAGATTGAGCGCAGATTTTACCGATTTTTTGAAGTTTTGCGGATAATTTGCAACGGTTTCTAAAGAGGAAGTATAGGGAAGATTTTCTGAGAGTTTCCAGTAGTTACTTTTTTGACAAATTTGGTTTACCTTTTGCTGAAAATGATTAATCTCTTCTAAGATTTTGTTTAAATTGGATTGAGGGTGAATCGAGAAATTGAGAACTAAGCTATAATGATTCTGTCGTCGTGTAATTTGAACTTGGGGGAAAAAGACCGTCGCGGGAGAAAAACAGGATTGGCTCTGGATAGCTTGGTCAAAAAAGGTAAAAGTTGCAAAAAATTTAGCCGGATTAATCGGCTGGGAATTGGTGGTAATTTTGAGAATTTTTTTCTGATGTTCAGTGATGAAAGCTTCCGCTTCCTCAAAGCGTTTTTGACCCGAAAAATGAACCGCTAACACTTGCCCCATTGCAGCAATAGCCGTTTGTTTTTTACCGTTCTCCCAATAAAAATGGAGTTGATGGGGGCGTAAATATTCCTGTAAAAAGAGTAAGGGATCAAGGGGGGGGATAGACTGGGCTAAACTGACGATTTGGGGACAGTTTAAAGCAATCGCTTGTTGTTGACAATTCCAGAGGGAATTGTACAGTTCGTGAGATTCTAGGGTGAGATCGGCAAGACAGGGAATGGCTGACATGGGGGCAAAAACGTGAATTTTTTTATATTTTTATTAAAATTGTCTTGACAGAAATGAGATGTCTAGGGAGGATGTTTCCCGGTCGTAGTTGCTGTCCGTTAGCAGTTGCTGTCCGTTGGCAGTTGCTTAGGATGCACTCTCTGGTTCTCAGTCAGAGCAGCATGATTCGACTGAGGAAGTTTTTTATTCATAGTATCGAACAAAGGTGTTTTCTGTCCCATGACTACGACAAATTTTTCCCCAGAGTCACGTCGTGAACTTTGGTGGGCTGCCATTAAGCCCCCCATGTACACCGTTGCAATTACACCGATTTCTGTCGCAACGGCGGCCGTTTATGGGGTAATAGGCCAGATCAATGGGTTTCTATTTGGGCTGTTTTTAATCTCAGGAATTGCGGTGATTGCTTGGATTAATTTGAGTAATGATGTTTTTGATTCAGAGACAGGAATTGATCAAAATAAAGCCCATTCCGTGGTGAATTTAACCGGGAACAAATCTCTGGTTTTTTGGCTCAGTAATGCCTGTTTACTGGTTGGTATTAGTGGGATTGGTGCGATCGCCTTTTTCCAACAGGATTGGCGTGTCCTCGGTGCGATCGCCCTCGCCTGTGCATTAGGCTATACCTACCAAGGCCCCCCCTTCCGCTTAGGATACCAAGGATTAGGGGAGTTGATCTGTTTAATCACCTTTGGCCCCCTGACCTTTCTCGCCGTCTGTTACTCCCAAGCCTCCCCCCCCTCTCCTACCCTCTGGGGCGCTTCCCTCTTTGTGGGGATTAGCACCGCCATTATCCTGTTTTGTTCCCATTTCCACCAAGTCGAAGACGACTTAGCCGCCGGGAAGCGTTCCCCCATTGTCCGTCTCGGCACCGCCAAAGGCTCCACCGTTTTGGCTGTCTCTACGGCCAGTTTATACGTCCTTACGCCCCTTTTCATCCTCTTAGGCTACTTTTCCCCTTGGACTCTCCTTTTGTTCTTCACAGTGCCTGTAGCCTACGAATTAGTGCATCATGTGGGGCAATACCACAATCAACCGGACAAGGTGCGCAACTGCAAATTTATTGCCGTAAAACTTCACTTTTGGACAGGTTTAGTCTTAAGTTTAGGCTTAATCCTCTAGCCCCCTGATGAACTATGAGATCCTCTGGAAAAGTCTACTTAGTCGGGGCTGGAGTCCAAAACCGAGGCACCCTGACCCAACAAGCCCTAAACCTCCTAAAACAGGCAGAAGTCCTGATTTATGATGCCCTCGTTGAGGATGACCTGTTACAGTATGTTCCCCCCCAGTGTGAGGTCATCGACGTAGGCAAACGGGGGGGCAAACCTAGCACCCCTCAAGGGGAAATTAATCAACTCCTAGTGAAATACTGCCAAAAAGGGAAACAGGTTATTCGCCTCAAAAGTGGAGATCCCCTGATCTTCGGGCGGGCGCGGGAAGAAGTAGAAGCCCTACAAGCGGCCCATTGTGCCTTTGAAATTGTCCCCGGCCTCTCCTCCGCCCTCGCTGCCCCCGCTTTAGCCGGAATTCCCCTCACGGACAAACACTTAAGCGGTTGTTTTGCCGTCCTCAGCGCCCACGCACCCCATACCCTCAACTGGCAAGCTCTGGCTCAAATAGATACACTTGTATTGCTTATGGGGGGTCGTAATCTGCCCCAGATTGTGGAACAGTTGAAAAATCAGGGCAAATTCCCCAGCCACCCCGTCGCCATCATCCAGAATGGAGGCAGCCCGAACCAACAGACTTGGGTGGGAACCTTAGCTGATATTGTAGAGAAAACGGCAGGGGTTGCCCTGTCCCCTTGTATTATCGTCGTGGGCGAAGTTGTGAGCTTACAGAATACCTTTCAATCCCCCCAGTCCTCTCCCTTAGCGGGAAAAACCGTCCTCGTCACCCGGTCTGCGGAACAGGCCAGCATTTTTAGCACCTTGTTAGAACAACAAGGGGCGAGGGTGATGGAGATGCCGACGCTAGAGATTACGCCGCCGAGTAGTTGGGAAGGATTGGATCAGGCGATCGCGCAACTCCCCCAATTTGACTGGCTCATCCTCACCTCCGCTAACGGGGTAGAGTTCTTTTTTAACCGTCTCGCGACCCTAGAACAAGATATCCGTTGTCTCGCTGGGGTCAAAATTGCCGTAGTGGGTAAGAAAACCGCCAAATTCCTACAAAAACGGGGCCTCCAACCGGATTTTATCCCCCCCAACTTCGTCGCCGATGCCCTGGTTGAACATTTCCCCGAATCCCTCGCCAAGAAAAAGATCCTATTTCCCCGCGTAGAAACCGGAGGGAGGACAGTATTAGTCGAAGAACTAAGCCACCAGGGGGCTGAGATAACCGAAGTGGCGGCCTATGAGTCCGGTTGTCCGGCAACCATTGACCTAACCGCCCTGAGCGCCCTACAACAGGGGAAAATCGACGTGATCACCTTCGCCAGTTCTAAAACCGTGCGCTACTTTGAACAACTGTTAAGCCAAGCGGTAGGACTTGAAACGGTTTCCCCCTTACTGAAAAACCTCTGTCTGGCATCCATTGGCCCCCAAACTTCCCAGACTTGTGAGGAACTCTTTCAGCGCGTCGATGTGGAAGCGGTAGAATTCACCCTCGAAGGCCTCACCGAGGCGATTGTAAACTGGGCGAATCCCGAAAAACCGTGATACCTTGGATAGAATTGACCCACTGACTGATGATATGATGGCCCTTTTAACTTTCCGCACAATGGGCAAATGGCGACGGTTTTGGGTAATGTTACTCTTAGGAGCGATCGCCTTTTCCGGTATTCTCTCCGGCTGTCGTTCCCTCTTCGTCTCCCAAGCTGCCCAAGTTCCCCAACTGGTGTTAAGCATCTTAAGTGACCCGAAAACCTTTAACGCCGTCCTTTCGGCAGAATCCCCCAACATCTTTGGCTTAACCTATGATGGGTTAGTGAGAGAAAACCCAATCACCGGAGAAATTGAACCCGTCTTAGCCGAATCTTGGGACTATTCCGACGATCAATTAAGTTTAACCTTCACCCTCAAAGAAAACTTAAAATGGTCCGATGGAGAACCATTAACCGTTGATGATGTTGTCTTTACCTACAATCAACTTTACCTCAACGAAGACATCCCCTCCAACGCCAGAGATAGCTTAAGAGTGGGACAAGATCAAGTCCTGCCCGAAGTGGAAAAAGTAGACGAACGACGAGTTAGATTTTCCGTCGTTGAACCCTTTGCCCCCTTCCTCGCCAACACCGGACTCCCCATCTTACCCGCCCACGCCCTGCGAGAATCCGTCGAACAAAAAGACTCAAGCGGCCGACCTTTATTTATGTCGAAATGGGGCATTGATACCCCCCCCGAAGAGATTGTTTTTAATGGCCCCTATGTTCTCAAAAATTACACCACCAGTCAGCGCGTTATTTTTGAAAAAAATCCCTTTTATTGGGATACAAAACCCACCGGGGAACAGAAACCTTTTATTGAACGAGTGGTCTGGCAAATTGTTGAATCCACCGATACATCATTCTTGCAATTCCGCTCTGGTAGTTTAGACTCTATTAGTGTTGCCCCAGACTTTTATTCCCTATTAAAACGGGAAGAAGAGCGAGGAAAATTCACGATCTATAACGGCGGCCCCGCTTACGGGACAAGCTTTATTACCTTTAACTTAAACCAAGGCAGTCGTAACGGTAGACCCTTAGTTGATCCCATCCGTTCCCGGTGGTTTAATAACGTCAAATTCCGTCAAGCTGTCGCCTACGGTATTGACCGTCAACGGATGATTAATAACCTCTATCGGGGCTTAGGAAGAAAACAAAATTCTCCCATTTCCATTCAATCTCCCTTTCATGATGACAGTTTAATCGGCTATGACTACAACCCAGAACGGGCGAAAGAATTGTTATTAGAAGCCGGGTTTCAATACAATGAAGCCGGGCAGTTATTAGATGATCAGGGAAACTTAGTGCGCTGGTCTTTAATAACCAATGCGGGCAACAAAATCCGGGAGGCGATGGCTTCTCAAATTAAGCAAGATTTAGAACAATTGGGGATGCAAATTGATTATGCGCCCTTGGCTTTTAATGTGTTAGTAGATCGTCTCAGTAACTCCTTGCAATGGGAATGTTGTCTGTTAGGATTAACGGGGGGAAATGAACCTAACGACGGGGCGAATGTGTGGTTTCCTGAAGGAAACCTACATATGTTTAACCAAAAACCCCAAGCGGGACGAGAACCGATTGAGGGCTGGCAAGTGGCCGACTGGGAAAACCGCATCGCGGATTTATACATTGCCGGGGCGAGAGAATTGGATTTTGACAGACGCAAGGCGATTTATGTAGAAAGTCAGCAAATTACTAACGAGTATTTACCTTTTATTTACTTGGTGAATCCTTTATCTTTAAGTGCTGTGCGCGATCGCATTCAAGGCATCGAATTCTCCGCCCTCGGTGGTGCATTCTGGGATCTCCCTAATTTAACGATTGCCAGTGAATAGGGGAATGGGGAACAGGGAATAGGGAATAGGGAATAGGTAATCATTATCAACTCTCCCTCTCTCCCCCTCTCCCCGTCTCCCCCTCTCCCGACTCCCGACTCCCGACTCCCCCTCCATCCATGACCGATCCAAACATCCTCCAAATCCTAGAAGCTGTTTCCGCCGGGTATTTAAGCCCCACCCTGGCCCAAGAGAAACTCCGGCAACTCAGCTATGAATCCGTCGATCATTTCGCCAAAATCGACACCCAACGGCAAGCGCGCACAGGATTTCCCGAAGTGATTTGGGGACAAGATAAAACCCCCGAACAAATCATCCAGATTATGGAGAAAATGCGCCCCCATCAAGCCGTCATCCTCGCGACTCGCGTTTCTCCCACCGTCGCCGCCACCATTCAGGCTCATATCCCCGACGTGATCTATCACGAAAGGGCGAGAATTTGCGCTCTAGGGCATCCTGAACCCAATCCAGACCTTTTAGGTCAAATCACCATCTTAACGGCAGGAACAGCCGATTTACCCGTTGCAGAAGAGGCGGCCATCACGGCGGAATTATTCGGTTTTCGCGTTGAGCGACTCTGGGATGTGGGAGTGTCGGGGATTCAGCGCCTCTTGAGTAATCGTCACCTGATTGATAATGCAGATGTATTAATTGTGGTGGCAGGGATGGAGGGGGCGCTGCCGAGTGTGGTGGGGGGATTAGCCAATTGTCCGGTGATTGGCGTTCCCACCAGTGTGGGGTATGGGGCAAATTTTGCCGGGGTAGCGGCCTTGCTGTCTATGTTGAATTCCTGCGCGGCCGGAGTTGGAGTGGTGAACATTGATAATGGTTTTGGGGCGGCCATTTTAGCTGGGCAAATTTTGCGCACGGCGACGAAAATCAGTAGGACTGGCTGAAAAAAACACACCACACCTAGCTCTCTTCTGTCACTCTGGAAGGTTTTAACGAATCTTCGCTTATATAGCGTCTAATAACTTGGACGACCCTATTTTATAGGGTCTTCAATTTTGGACACAACCGGATTTTCCTGACCCCCCGTTCCCCGTTCCCTTGACTTCTAACGTTGAGCCTTAACTTGTCAAGATTGGCTATTCCCTAGTCCTTGTCCGGCTAACCAACCTGTAGTCCAAGCATTTTGGAAATTAAACCCTCCGGTGATGCCATCAATATCTAGAATCTCTCCAGCAAAATGAAGCCCCGGACAACAACGACTCTCCATGGTTTTAAAATTAATTTCGCTTAATTTAATCCCGCCACAGGTAACAAATTCTTCCTTAAAAACCCCTTTCCCCAGAATGTGATATTCTCCCCCGGTTAATTCCTGCACTAAGGCATTCAGGGCGGCCTTGGTTAACTCTGTCCAAATCCGTTCCTCTTCGATGCCCACCGTTGTTAAAAAACGCTGCCATAAACGCTTTGGCAGGTCAACCGGACAATAATTGCTGATTTTGCGCTTAGGGGTGGCTTGTTTCGTGGCTAAAAGATGTTGACGGAGGGTTTCCGGGTTAAATTCAGGCAGCCAATTGATCCGTAACGGGAGTTTATACTGATGTTCCTGTAAAACTCGCGCCCCCCAAGCCGAGAGTTTCAAAATAGCGGGGCCACTCAGTCCCCAGTGGGTGATTAAAATGGGTCCGGTTTGACTGAATTTAGTCTTACCGGGGGTTTGTAACGTAACGGTGACAGACTCGACACTTAATCCCGCTAAACCTTGTAAACGCGGGTCTTTTAGATTGAAGGTAAAGAGAGAGGGAACCGGGGGAATCACTTGATGACCAAGGGTTTGCGCCCAACGGTAGCCTGTGGGATGACTTCCTGTGGCGATGAGAAGGCGATCGCACCGTAACCCCTCCCCCGACTTCAACCCCACCTCAAACCCCCCCGACTCCAAGGGTTTTACCCCCTGCACCGGGCAGCCCGTCCGCAAGATAACCCCCACCTCCCGCGCCGTCCCCAGCAAACAATCTACAATTGTCCCAGAATCATCCGTCACCGGGAACATACGCCCATCCCCCTCCGCCTTCAACCGCACCCCCCGCGACTCAAACCAAGCCACCGTATCCCTCGCCCCGAAGCGCGTTAAAGCCCCTCGCAGCGCCTTCCCCCCGCGAGGGTAATTCTGACTAAACAAAGCCACCTCAAAACAATGATGGGTCACATTACAGCGCCCCCCACCGGAAATCCGCACCTTCCCTAAAGGCGCTCGTCCCGCCTCCAAAATCGTCACCCTCGCCCCACAGTCGGCCGCCGTAATCGCCCCAAAAAAACCTGCTGCACCGCCACCAATTACTAAAATCTGGCCTTGATTTGTCAAATTGCCCAACCTCCGTGACATACTCCCAAAACCGACCGCTTAGGCGGCAAGTTGCGGGCTTCTCCTCGGAGTTGCCCCAGCCCCACTGCTTTGATGAGTATTCCAGTAATTAATTGTAGCACTTTAAAGGTACACTTATATGTGTTAAATGAATTGTCAAGTTTTTTACTAACATTCAACACTTTTGATTCAAAAGAAGTAGCCCATGATTTGGACTGTGCTTGTGATAAAATCCCTAAACACAAACTGTGACCCCCATTGTAGGCATGACGTGCTACTCTCCCATGGCAAGCCATTCGATGATCAGCCATTGCTTCATGAATGCCCCTACTGTTCCCTTATCTCCTTCTAGACGACCTATTGCGGTAGATTTATTTGCCGGGGTGGGGGGGTTTTCGTTGGGTATGGAACAAGCGGGGTTTGATGTTGTAGTTGCCATAGAAAAAGACCCCATTCACGCGGCAGCTTATCACTATAATTTCCCCCAGACACGGGTTTTGTGTGCTGATATTACGACCGTTTCCGGGGCAGATATTTTAAGCTTAATGGGGCAACAAGTCCCCCAGTTACAACAAATTGATCTCGTTTTTGGAGGGCCGCCTTGTCAAGGGTTTTCTATTATTGGCCCTCGCAATCCCAAGGATGCGCGTAATCAATTAATTTTTGAATTTTGTCGCTTAGTGAAGGAGTTACAACCGCGTTATTTTGTTTTAGAAAATGTCCCCGGATTGAAACAGCAAAAAAACCAGTATCTGTTACGACGGTTAAAACGGGAATTAAGAGGGGCCGGGTATCAAATTACAGAACGGGTTAGAATCCTCAATGCGGTGGATTTTGGAGTGCCTCAAACTCGAAAACGGTTGTTTTTGTTAGGTTGTCAAGAGGGGGCTGCGAAATTCTGTTATCCCCCCGTTCAAAAGAATCCCCCCACGGTGCGGGATGCGTTGCAGGATTTGCCCAATTTAGACGATTTTCCCCATCTTTACCAGAGTGATGAGTTGTGGCTCTCTTCGAGGGAATTAAGGGCATTAGAGGACGCGATAAGCCCCTATGGGGGACGATTACGAGGTAGGGGGGATAGGGGAAATTTGGCCTATCCCCGTCGCTGGGACCCTCATTGCTTGACGGGATTTCGCCGCACTCAACACCAAGAAAGCACCATTGAACGGTTTCGCCAAACTCCTTCGGGGCAACGGGAGGGTATTAGTCGTTTACGCAAGTTGGGCTGGGAGGAATACTGCTGTACGTTGCGGGCAGGGACTTCTTCAGAACGAGGGAGACACACCTCAGCCCGTCCTTTACATCCGGAGTATGAACGAGTGATTTCTGTGCGGGAAGCAGCGCGTTTACATTCCTTTCCTGATTGGTTTAGTTTTCATGTGACGAAGTGGCACGGATTCCGACAGGTGGGGAATTCTGTGCCTCCGTTGTTAGGTCGCGCCATTGGACAACAGGCGATCGCCGCGCTGCAAGTCACGCCCTTTTCTCCTAGTATAGTTTTGGAATTAGGCGATCGCCAACTCCTCCAATTTACCCCCAGCCAAGCGGAACAATACTTTCTTCGCGTCCTAGAGACAAGCCCATCCCCTTATGGGAGGGGTAACTTGACTCAACAACATCTTTAAACCTCCTTTTTGCCCATGCCTGAACCCCTTTTAGAACCGCTTTTACGGCAATTTCGCACTCAACGAGTCGTCCGACATATTCCCCCTCACTCTATCTTATTAGATATTGGTTGTGGAGTTTCTGGGTGTTTTTTACAGTCCATTTCTCATCATATTAAAAAAGGGGTTGGAGTTGATTTTAAAGTTCAACCCCATAAAACAGGTAATATTGAAACCCTAAAACTCAGACTAGACCACCAACTCCCTTTTCCTGACCAAAGTTTTGAAATTGTCACCATGTTAGCGGTTCTAGAACACATCGAACATGAACAGGCTATTCTCCAAGAAATTCATCGCGTTCTCGTCCCTAACGGAAAACTTATCCTCACCGTTCCCTCCCTTTGGGCCCAGCCCATTTTAGAATTTTTAGCCTATCGCTTAAAATTAGTTAGTGAAGCGGAAATCCGAGATCATAAAAGATACTATAACCGACAAAAACTAAAACAATCTTTAGTCATTCAAGCGGGATTTCAAGACTTTTATCACCAATACTTTCAACTAGGGATGAATAACTTCTGCACCGTAATTAAAAAACATCCTATTCCTTCCCCAATCCCCCCCCCTCTCTAAATCTACCCTTGGATCTTGTTCCCCTGTACCCTATCCTAACTCTCCCCCTATGAAATTATCCGTTATCATCCCCTGTTATAACGAAGTCGGCACGATTTACCAAGTTGTCGAAGCCGTCAAACAATCCCCCATTGATTGTGAAATTATTATTGTTGATGATTGTTCAACTGACGGCACAAGAGAAATTTTAAAATCCCAAATCGAATCTATCGTTGATCAAGTCATTTATCACCCCACAAATCGGGGTAAAGGGGCGGCATTACGAACAGGATTCGCGGCCGCAACTAGGGAAATTGTTATTGTTCAAGATGCTGATTTAGAGTATGATCCCCAAGAATATCCCTTGATGATAGAACCTATTGTTCAAGGTAAAGCAGATGTGGTTTTTGGCTCTCGTTTTCAAGGGGGAAGACCTCACCGTGTTGTTTATTTTTGGCACATGGTAGGGAATAAATTCCTAACTCTTTTATCCAATATGTTGACTAATATCAACTTAACGGACATGGAGACTTGTTATAAAGCCTTTAGACGAGAAATTATTCAATCTCTGAGAATCCAAGAAAATCGCTTTGGCTTTGAACCAGAAATTACCGCAAAAGTGGCTAAACTCAATTGCAGAATCTATGAGGTTGGGATTTCCTATTATGGTCGTACCTACAAAGAAGGGAAAAAAATTGGCTGGAAAGATGGTTTTCGCGCAATCTTCTGTATCTTGAAGTATAACCTTTTATCCTAATTCAGGTCTGCTGAATCATAGCAGAAAGCCCTAATTATGCAGCACAAGAAAGGCAAGACTAGATAAACTAGCCCCCGCAAAGAGTCCTGTTTTAACTCGGTGAGATTCTAGGGTTAAAAGCAGCAAAAAATAGGCAGGCATATAAACTCGTAAATAATCCAAATAGTACCCTAGAATTTTGATGTTACTAATCAGTAGTAATCCGGTTAAAATTGCTGTGCATATTAACACAATTTTATTCAGCTTTAATTGCCGGAAACAGAACCAAAATGTTGCGCCGAATACGAGCATTAATAGGAAAAAATTGTACCACTCAAACGCGGTTTTTGCAACTATTTCTTGTGTAAACAGTAAGCTAATTTTGCTAAATACTCCACCCAAAGGATAGGTAAAAACTTGTTCTAAAACCGAAGATGTTGGAAGATCAGAACGTCGAGAAATCGCGAAACTCCACAAGGCAATCGGTAGCCATGACCAACCTAAATGTAGCAATTGCAACCAGCGACGCTCCCAGATACTACATAAAACAAAAGCCAGCCAAATAATGAGTAGATTTTCCCGCGTCAAACATAAGTAAGCAATAGAAATTCCTGTTAAAATTGGGCTACCTTTGCGATAAAAATAAACCGCTAAGACTAATAAAAAGCTACTTAATAAATCGGCGGTTGATAGAATAAAAGCCATCCAAATACTAGGAATGGATAGTACCCATAAACCGTGAGGTGGTGAATGGTTATAAGCTTTTAAAGTCAAGCTTATCACGAGAACTAATAAAACAATCAACGTCCCATTTAACAGAACCATTGCCCAAGGAATTAGGGGAGATTGTCCCAACCCAAAAACATAACCTAACAAAGGATATAAAATGCGACGATAGCGATAATTAGGGGCATCTAATGCGTTAATGGTATCAGGATTTAGTAGTGTTGGATCTAAGGCAATAGTTAAGAATTGCTGTCCGTCATGCCCCACTTCATTAGGATAGACAAAGGTAGTTTCTGGGTTGAGATAGGGGGAAAGGGGGAACTCACTACCAATGCGAAAAAAGCCTGTGATGTTTCCATCAAATTTAAACAATAGGTTGAACAGTAAGACAGTTATCACTACAAGAGTAGCAATAATTCCATTGCTCAAAATAGGTTTTTCTTGGAGAAAATGAAACCGAACAATGTTAAACATTAATCAAAATCTAGGATGAAGGTCTGTAGAGTAGATTATCCTATATTCGAGGTACAAGCAATTAACTTCTGGATAGACTGCACCTTGAATTAAGCCAATAAGTCAACATTTCCCCTCGTCCTTTAAGCGCAATCATGCCTCGCTCTTCAAGCTCATACTTACCCTTTAAACGCTCATAGGTGGCTTCAGTAACTTGAATTTTTCCGGGTTCTCCATGAGACTCCATCCGTGCGGCCACATTGACTGTATCTCCCCAAAGATCATACATAAATTTCTGGGTTCCAATCACCCCAGCCACTACGACTCCGGTATTAATGCCAACACGAATCTGGAAGGTTTCACCTTTGTAGCCTTGAAAGCGGTCTAACGCTTGCAACATCCCTAATGCCATTTCTGCGATCGCCTCCGCATGATCTGGGCGCGGTGTGGGCAATCCTCCGGCTACCATATAAGCATCCCCAATCGTCTTAATTTTTTCTAACCCCAAACGCTGGGCAATAGCATCAAAAGCCGAAAAAATCTCGTTGAGTAAATTCACCACTTCCACTGGGGGAAGCCGTAAGGATAATGGCGCAAAACCCACAATATCCGCAAACAGAATCGTCACCTCCTCAAAAAATTCCGCGATTCCTTCGGAACGCTGCGCGAACGCCCCCTCATCCTTTTTCAGTCGATCGGCAATAGATTCCGGCAACACATTCAATAACAAACGTTCCACCTTTTCCCGCTCCCGCGCCAACTCAGCCGCTCCTTGTTCCAGTTGGGTTAACATCCCATTGATTGACTGCCCTAATTCACTTAACTCATCACTGCCCTGCATCGGTACACGCAAGGTTAAATCGTGACTCTCTCCGACCGCTTCCACCGCATTACTCAAACGCGCTAATCGCGCTAACACCAACTTTTCTAATAAAACCACCGTTAGCCCACCAAACACCCCCCCCACAACGAATAATGAGGCGATTAAATAGCGTAAAGCTCGTTGTCCCTCTTGATAAATGTCCCGTTGTAACCTGACTTCTAAAAGTACTTGATTATCATTTTCGATGTCATTCAGTAATCGATAACCTGCAATATTATTCTGATCTAAAATTTGCACAAAAATATCTTGTTCTTGTACCCTTAATTTTTCTACGATTGCTTGTAACTCTTGAGATAAACTATCAGAATCAATCAAATAAAAATTCATAATTAATTGAGTTTGTTCTGCTATTTTTTTAATTCGGGCTTGATTTAAGTAACGTCCCATAATCATCACCCCTTTAATCGGTCCTTGGTGACCGCTAGTCAGTACAGGATAAGCCGAAACTAAAATAATTTTGTCATCTACTTTCCAGAGTCCTTGAACTGAACTATTGAGCGAAGATTGTTTAATTAATCGGTGATTAGAGTCCAATTTTTGTAATAAGTGACTACTCACTTCTACTGTTTCTTCTGCTCCTAGATCAAACCCTTGACTAAAGATAACTTTTCCTTGTATCGTGATCATTAATACTAAATTTAATTGCAGGGTTAGAAACGTTGATTCTTCTAAATTTTCTGCAATATATTCCTCATTTTGATCTAAAAAAAACTGATAAGTTGCGTCCCAATGAGACCAGTCCTTATTCGTGACACCGAGTTGAGATAGTTCTTGTGCTAAAGCCTTTTCTACCCGTCTAACATCTCGTTCCGTATTTTGGGTTTCTAATTGGGCAAAACTCTGTAACAGAATCACTGACAAACTGCTATAGAGAACCCCGATGAGACTTAAAAGACTCAAACTAATGAGGAGTAAGGTTTTTGTGCGGAGTTTCATAGAGGATCTAGGAAGATGCTGTATGGATCAGCCTTCCCTAGTATTCTCTCCCATGAGGGTGAATTCCCGATCAAATGGGAACTTGTGTCCAATCAGTATAATTGATCATCGATAATTGCCCTCCTGCTTTTACCATTTGGCTTGGGGACCAGTCCAAACAGGAGCTTGAGTTTGACCATAGACTACGGGACGATCTTCCGATGCCAAGGTGGTTTCATTGTCGTAATTCACCGCCCATAGGGGCCAGTGGTCATCTCCGAGGGTTCCAGCGCGAAATAAGACCTGTTGAGGGTAAAGGGTACTCCAGCCCAATAACACCGCGTTGGTGTACTGAATGCGCGTGGGAGAGACAGTAGAGGTGCGATTGTGAATCCGATCCCATACTACGCCATAGTCGGAAGCCTCGGAGGTACTAAATAATCCTTCAAATTGTCGGGCTAAAAGGCGATCGCCTCCTTCAGACCAAGACACCGGAATTAAAATGGAAATCGCCCCCGGTTGATAAGCCTCCTCATTGTCATTAAAGGGATTCCCCGCTAAAGGAGAAGTCGCTGTAATGGTTTGCAAATCTCCAGTTCTTAGGTTCTCTAAAAACATAACACTGGTGACACGACTGCCATAGAGATTCTGATCCATATACATTTGAATGCGACTATAGGCCGCGTATTCGCCATCAGGGGACACCAAGGCGGGACTGCGATAATACCGAGGTTCAGTATAGGAACTTTGACCAAATTCCACATAAGTTGCCATGACCCAATTCCAAGGAATTGGATGAGGGCTGTTGAGGGGATCCGCAGCAACTTCGGGTTCAATCATATCAAGAGAAAGATCAGCGACTTGTAAAGGAGGATAAGCAGAAAAAGCGTAATCCGTCGGAATCATAACCGTCGGAACGTCATCCCCCTCCACCCAAGTCGGTGAACTGGCTGTAATCCGCACTGTTGACAGTAACAAGAGTGGTTTTGCATAAGACCAGTCAGAGGAAAACAAAGGTTTGACCATAGAAGTCATAGGATAGGGGAGTGCAATAGCGCTTCGTGCGAGGAGGAACGCTTCAAAACTAAACCAAAAAAGGTGACTTCCTTCATCTTATGCAATTTTCGGGATCTTCACGGAATTTTAAACAAATATTTTCAATGAACGAAAAAAAACATCCGCCAAATGACGGAAAATTCATCCCGCTTTAGGCAATATTGCCCAAATTCCGGTTTTTTCCCCTTGACCGACCCTTGACCCTGATAAATACAGAAGTACGGCGTGAGCTAACTTTGCTGACAATCCCCGCGCCGAAGCGACGGGGTTTTAGGCTTTATTGCTCTCAATTGCCCAACGAGCTAATTCTGTCCGATTATGTAGATTGGTCTTGTTGAGCATATTCGACACATGACTTTCAATGGTGCGCT
The DNA here is from genome assembly GCF_000314005.1 of Spirulina subsalsa PCC 9445. Taxonomy (NCBI): domain Bacteria; kingdom Bacillati; phylum Cyanobacteriota; class Cyanophyceae; order Spirulinales; family Spirulinaceae; genus Spirulina; species Spirulina subsalsa. The sequence continues at coordinate 2,133,220 of NZ_JH980292.1, read as the reverse complement.
GGCTGACCTTCAGTTGGACGGCAATATCTCGGTTCGCCATCCCTTGAGCGACCAATTGCACCACTTTTAATTCTGTGGGGGTGAGTTCCACTCCCTCGGGAACTTGTAAGGTTTGCCCTAATTCAGATCCTTTATTGTGATGAATCAAGCGATTAGCCTGTTTGAGTGAAGATTCCACCTGTGCCACTAACTCTTCCGGTTCAAAGGGCTTCACCATATAAACATCTGCCCCTTTACTCAACCCTTTAACCCGGTCTTGGCTTTGTCCCTTGGCCGAGAGGAATAAGAAGGGAATCCAACTGGTTTGGGGGTTATCTCGGACGTGTTCCACTAGGGCGTAACCATCCATCTCCGGCATCATCACATCACAAATGATCATGTCGGGAATCTCCTGTTCCAAGATATCCAGAGCTTCTCGACCATTTTCTGCTGTGACCACTTGATACCCCCTAAATTCCAAATAATCTTTGACTAAGAGGATTAAATTAGGGTCATCGTCAATTAATAATAGTTTCTTGCTATCTTTTTGCGCGTTGTCTTTCATCGCCTGATACTCACCATCATGGGAGGAGGTGTTCCGGTTTTGTAGTCTAGTCTCTGTATTATCCCCTAAGAATTGGGATTCCTCTTGTTTTTTTACAAGTTTCCTCCTCGGGGATCTCTTTCCTGCCCTTGTGGGGGTACAGTGACAAGGGAAACAGGGGATAGGGGATGACTACACAAAACGTAATCTTGAACAATCTGATTTTGTAATAAGTGTTCTTGAATAATTCGTTCCATGACTTCTGGGGTGACGTTACCATACCAGACTCCATCGGGATACACCAATAAGATCGGACCTTCAGTACAAATGCGGAGACAGTTGGCTTTGGTGCGAAAGACACAGCTGGGGCGGTCGGCGCTGGGGGTGTCTAATCCCAATTCTTTCAACCGTCCCTTGAGGTAATCCCAAGTGGCTAGACCTTGCTCCTTGGGGCAACATTTGGGTTTCGTTTGGTCGGCACAGAGGAATAGGTGACGATGGATTTGGGGGATTCCTAAGTTGGCGATCGCCTTTTGCACCACACAACTCTTGAGTTCTCCCTCCTGTGCCGATTCTAGGGCGACTGAGGGGACAATTTCTTGAGGATTTAGCATAATTTCTTCAGGACAAGTTATTCAATCGCGATAAAACCATGCTACACTAGAAAGCTGTGAGTTTTTGGCAACGCCATGAATGCAGAAGAAATTATTCGGTCGATTGAAGCAGAACAGCTAAAAGATGACCTGCCGATCATCCATGTGGGTGACACAGTGCGGGTCGGTGTACGGATTAAAGAAGGCGAAAACAAAGAACGGATTCAACCCTATGAAGGGACAGTCATTGCTAAACGGAATGGGGGCATTAATGAAACCATTACCGTGCGGCGGATTTTCCAAGGGGTTGGCGTAGAGCGGGTGTTCTTACTCCATTCTCCTAGGATCGCCGAGATTAAAATTGTGCGCCGAGGGAAAGTGCGTCGCGCCAAATTGTATTATCTGCGCGATCGCGTGGGTAAAGCCACTCGGATCAAACAACGTTTCGATCGAGCTTTATAAAAAACTTTTTCCGGTTGAATGGGAAAGGCTGCCCAAAATTTCCCCTTTTGCGTTAAACTGGATTACGAGCCAGATCACCCAAGCTTGCTAAATCCCTACAGGTTGGAATCACAAGTTGGAATTCTAACCCAAAGAAAACAGCAACACTCAAGGGTCTGCTTGCGCTCTTAGTTCAGTTGGTAGAACGCAGGTCTCCAAAACCTGATGTCGGGGGTTCAAGTCCTCCAGGGCGCGTCTAACCTCAAAATCAGATCATTCCTTCCCCTTGATGGAGTGCGTCAACAAGGGAATGAGCTTTGGGGGGAAAGTCAGGTCATGTTTAAACCCCACTTTCTGAAGGGTTAACCTCCCCGCCCCAAAACAATCTGAGGCTAGAGTGATTAGAGCAAGCGATTCACTTCGTGACGCTAGGCGAACGCAGTTTCGCAAAAGGGTGAACTTGGGCACAGCGCACAGACTGAGAGCTTTCCCCCTTGGGGCTAAGTTCGGTCTTGAATTCGGGATTAAGTTATCTTAAGGCAACTTATCCTAGAGCCAGTAGCATTTTGAAGAGTAGCCTCTTCAAGCTTAATATTGGGAGTGTTGGCTCTGAATCCCCGCTTAAAGTAAGTGCTGTCAAACCCTTTAACTCCCTTGATTCACCCCAACCAAAACCTGCTACTCAGCGCGCAAAACTCGATCATCCGAGGAGGAAGTTGTGGCCAAAAAAAACGTCGCGAACCAAGAGAACTCCAATGGAGGCAACCAACCTCAAGACAGTTCTCCCAAAAACGCCAAAAGTAAACCCAAAAACGCAGAAGTAGTTTCCTCCAAGGAAACCGACAAAGCATCCGGTTCAGACTTCAGTCCGGTAGAGTTCCTCCAGGAATCTCGCGAGGAACTCTCGAAAGTCGTCTGGCCTTCCCGCCAGCAACTGATCAGCGAATCTGCCGCCGTGATTCTGATGGTGACATTAGTCGCCACCACCATTTACTTTGTAGATAATCTGTTTGTTTGGTTAAGTAGGACGGTGTTCTGATGATTTTTCCCACTGACGAACCCGAAGAGTTTAACAACGCAGAACAGGAAGAAACCCCCCTGCAAAACAGCAAACCGAAAACAGCACGCTGGTATGCCGTGCAGGTCGCGTCAGGCTGCGAAAAGCGGGTTAAGGCCAACCTAGAACAGCGCATTCGTACCCTAGATGTGACCGACCGCATCCTGCAAGTGCAAATTCCCCAAACGCCCACCGTTAAGGTGCGCAAAGACGGGACACGCATCCACGGCGAAGAAAAAGTTTTCCCCGGTTATGTTCTGGTGCAAATGCTGCTTGATGATGAATCGTGGCAAGCCGTTAAAAGCACCCCCAATGTGATTAACTTTGTGGGAGCCGAACAGAAGCGCCGCTACGGCCGAGGGCGGGGTCATGTCTTACCTGTTCCCCTGAGTCCCTCAGAAATTGAGCGGATCTTCAAACACGCCCAAGAACAAGAACCCGTGGTCAAAGTGGATATGTCCGTCGGGGATCAAATTATGGTATTGTCGGGTCCGTTTAAAGATTTTGAAGGCGAAGTGATTGAAGTTAGCCCTGAACGGAGCAAACTCAAAGCCTTGCTTTCCATCTTCGGGCGCGATACACCTGTGGAATTGGAATTTAATCAGGTAGAGAAGAAGAGCTAGAAATGGCGAAAAAAGTTGTTGCCTTAGTGAAATTAGCTTTGCCAGCAGGTAAAGCGGCCGCTACCCCTCCCGTTGGTCCAGCTTTGGGTCAACACGGGGTCAATATTATGGCCTTTGTGAAAGAGTACAACGCCAAAACCGCCGATCAAGCGGGGATGGTTGTTCCGGTGGAAATCTCCATCTATGAAGACCGGAGTTTCACCTTTATTCTCAAAACCCCTCCCGCTTCGGTGTTAATCAAAAAAGCGGCTGGCATTGAAAAAGGCGCGAGCCAACCCAATAAACAAGTGGTGGCAACCATTACTCAAGACCAACTCCGCAAGATTGCGGAAACCAAAATGCCCGACCTCAACGCCAATGATGTAGAAGCGGCCATGCGCATTATTGCCGGAACCGCCAAAAACATGGGCGTTAAAGTCGCGGCTGAATAATCCCTGCACAAATTAAGACAACTGTATTGGGGAGAGGCGGACGCTTCGTTAAGACCCAAGGAGAAAACATGGTAAAAAAAATTTCCCGTCGTTTGCAAGAGGCTCAGGCTAAGGTCGAAAAGCGCACCTATGAGCCGTTAGAAGCGCTGAATTTATTAAAAGAAACGGCAACTGCGAAGTTCGACGAAACCGCAGAAGCCCATATTCGTTTAGGCATTGACCCTAAATACACAGACCAACAATTACGGACAACGGTTTCCTTCCCCAAAGGCACTGGGCAAACCGTGCGCGTGGCCGTGATTGCGCGGGGGGAAAAAGTGGCAGAAGCCAACAATGCCGGGGCAGATATTGCGGGATCTGAAGAACTGATTGAAGAAATCCAAAAAGGCATGATGGATTTTGATCTGGTCATTGCCACCCCGGATATGATGCCCCAAGTGGCTAAATTAGGGCGTTTGTTGGGGCCACGAGGCTTAATGCCCTCACCCAAGGCAGGGACGGTTACGATGGACTTAGCGGGTGCCATTGATGAGTTCAAGGCCGGGAAACAAGAATTTCGGGCTGACCGAACGGGCATCGTTCATGTTATGTTTGGTAAGGCATCATTTTCTTCGGAAGATTTATTGACCAATTTAAAGGCACTGCAAGAGGTGATTGACCGCAATCGTCCTTCCGGTGCAAAAGGTCGGTACTGGCGCAGTGTGTATGTGTCGGCTTCTATGGGACCTGCCATTGAAGTGGATATTAACGCACTCCGCGACCTCAAACTAGATGCAGCGTAGTTTAGCATCTAAGACAACTGCATACTGTACAACACCAAAGACAGCAGAAGTCTAAGCCGATTGAGCGAATCAGACTTAATTTTCTGCCGAGGTGGAGTCAGTTACAGTTTCTACCTTTGGATTCCTGGTCCCAAACAGAGAATCCAATGCTGGGAACTGTAACGCTCTGACCCCGGCGAATCTGTCGGGGTCTTGTTGTCGCAGGATGCCTACAATCCCAAGCAAACAAGGAGGTGACAGGCATGGGGAGGACTCGGGAAAACAAGGCCGAGATTATCGCCGATCTCAAGACTCGTCTGAGTGAGGCGCAATTAACGGTTGTTTTCGATTACCAAGGACTCTCGGTGAGCGAAATCGGTGATTTGCGCGACCGAGTACGTCCGACCGGAACCGTCTGTACGGTGACGAAAAATACCTTAATGCGGTTAGCCGTAGAAGAGGATGACAATTGGCGGCCGATGACGGAATTTCTGTCTGGCTCTAATGCGTTCCTTTTCGTTAAGGATGATATTGGTGGGGCAATTCGCGCTTACCAGGAATTCAAGAAAGTTAGTAAGAAGACTGAATTCCGGGGTGGCGTGATGCAGGGGCGCGCCTTGAATGAAGAACAAGTTAAGGCGATCGCAGACCTGCCCTCCAAAGAAGAACTCATTGCCCAAATTGCTGGGGCGATCAACTCGATTGCCACCCAGTTGGCAGTGGGAATCAAAGAAGTGCCTTCATCTGTGGCACGGGGAATCAACGAAGTCCCGGCCTCTGTGGGTCGCGTGGTTCAAGCCAAGGTTCAAAAAGACCAAGAGGGCTAAATTCCCCAAAAAAAAGTCCGCCCTCACAGCGGACCCCAATCCAGAACACAATGATTATCTCTATCTATAAGGAGTTTACCAATGTCTGCTGCAACTGATGAAATTCTCGAAAAGCTAAAATCTCTGACCCTGCTCGAAGCCTCTGAATTGGTCAAACAAATTGAAGACGCTTTTGGCGTGACGGCTGCGGCTCCGGCTGGCGGCATGATGATGATGGCTCCCGGTGCGGCTGCGGGTGGTGCTGCCCCCGCCGAAGAAGTCGAAGAAAAAACCGAATTCGACGTAATTCTCGAAGAGTTCCCCGCCGACAAGAAAATTGCCATCCTCAAAGTCGTGCGCGGTATCACAGGCTTAGGCCTCAAAGAAGCCAAAGAATTGGTCGAATCTGTGCCTAAACCCATCAAAGAAGCCACGGGCAAAGATGATGCTGAATCCGTCAAGAAACAGCTTGAAGAAGCTGGCGCGAAAGTGACCATTAAATAGGGCTTGCTGAGAGTTGAGTAATCGGGAATAGGGAGTCGGTGTAGGGGCGCAATGCTTGCGCCCTAGGGAGTCGGGAAAAGGCAATAGTCAAGAGTTTTGGTTATTCCCCTGCTCCCCCTCTCCCCCTCTCCCCTTTCCCTTATTCAAACTGAAATCAACAGATGGGTCTAGTTTTAACTAGACCTCTTTTTCAGTTTAAATAGATCAGATCACTAGATTGAGTTACCATCTGCAAGATTTTATCGCTATTATCTAATAAGCTATCCCAGTTATCTTCATTGATTTTTTCAAGGTGGTCTAACTTTAATTGATGTTTGTCAAATACCCAATATTTCATACTAGGGATAAGATAACGAATACAGGCTAACCACTGAGCATAATTAATCGCTAAAGGATTCCCTTGCATTAAGGCAATTTTACCTGCATTGGCTAATGTCGCTATTCCATGAGCCGATAAGAGCATGGTTCGATATTTAGGATTAGAACAGATGTCAATTTTAAATTCTTTTTTCTCAGAGTAGTGTCTTAACATAATATAAGCTCTAAGGGTTACTTCAATAACAGCAGGAGTAATTCCTGTTACTAAGAAATGTCGAAAATCATAGCCATTTAGATACATCCAACGCGCAATTTCAGCAACCGTTCGTTTTTTTTCTCCAAAGCTACCCATGTTTATACCCTGCATCAATGTCATAAAAGGTGCAGGAAGTCCCATCGGTGTTGCTACATCGGAAATTAAATGACCAAGGTGACGTAACAAGGCTTCTATTAGTCCAACAGTTTGAGCTTCAGGAACAGGATGACATTCCCATTTATGAACATTCAAGTTAATTAATTTTTTATAAGAGAAACCTGTAATCGTACCTCGCATAATATCTAAAATACCGAAAATAAATCCCAATACAGGGTCATGTCCTAAAGATTGAAAGCGGTGACTTTTTGCAGACATTCCATCAATTAGTGTTTGATTATCATAAGGTGTTTTACAAGTTTTCTCTAAGGTTTTTGTCCATTGAGCAAACCAATCATCAGATTGATTAATATTATATTGTTTGAGCCATGCTGTAAGGGGACTTCCTAATTGTCCAGCATATTGACCACCATTAATAGTTTGGGGTATAGCTACCAAAAAATAATCAGTTAAGGCGGCTAACATTCCACTTGTACCAACAGCCATATAATCAAACTGATCCCATTGATATTGAGCTTTATAAGATTCGCTTTTTAGCTGTTGAAGATCAGCTTCGGTTAATAAACTTTCATAAGGAGTTAAAGGGTCAATTCTTCTTTCTAGTGTATAAATTTGACATTGACGAACAAAGCTATTCCAATCTTTATAGCCAATTTTTATTAACTCATGAGAGACAGATTTTTGACGATTTTCGTAAAGTTGAATGATTTGATCAGCATCAAAGTCCTCAAAATCATCTGCTTCTAGATAATCAAGAGAGGCTTCCAGTTCTGCCATCATTTTTTCAAGTTCTTGAATCTGTCGGGTTTGTTCATCGACATCTGAGAATTTTTCTTCAAGTTCTGAAAGCGCATCTTCAATTTGCTGTAATAGATGATTCTGTGCTTGTAAGACGGCTCTTAGTTCGATCACAAAAGAATCGGAAAACATGACTAAACTTTATTAATGGAGTGAAGAGATAACTATCAAGAAAATAATGAGTAGTTAGGGGCATAAGCTGTCTTGTCTCACACCCCTATGGAAATTGTTAGAGTTCTTGTTCTAGACCATTTAGTGTCTGGCATTTTTTCTTTTATTAACTAACTGTTGAAGTTTTTTCATTTTGTCATTTAGAATTAGAATAGCTTGCTTATTAGCTTCACACTGACTCGCGCTTTGAGTCAATTCAGCCATTCTTTCTATCACCCTATTAAGAGATGCTTGAAGATTCTGAATAACTAATTGCGCTTTACGTTCTCTTTCAGCTTGGAGTGCCTCTTTTTTGCGCTTATCTCCTGTATCTAAGAACTTATTAACTCCTAGAAAAATTCCCGTCCCTAACAAAATCGCCACCCCAATTCCGGGGATCATTCCCCCTAAACCCACCAATGCGCCTAATGCAGCTAATCCTGACGTGATTCCTGCTGCACTTAAACCAATAACTGAACCAGAAAACCAAACCGCCGCAATGGGAACACCAACGGCTGATAATCCTGCTGTTGCTGTTTTCATCGCATCGGCAGCTTTATTATCATCTAAACCTCCTTCACGAATTTTTTGAACTTGCTTGACAAATTTGCTAATCGCTACTACTTGTTCATTGGTTATATTGAATTTTTTCTGTGTTAAACTAATCGCTTTTAACTCTTTTTCATCGATTTCATTATTTACCCAAGCCACATCAAGTAAATTAACCATTAAGCCGTAACGGAGTCTTTCGTCTGCATTTTTTAACTTTTGCAAACAATATTCAAAAGGAGGGGCTTCAATGATAAAAGATAGACATAGACGTTTCCCTTTTTCTGACATTCCTTCTAAATCCATCATGCCGAAAATGAGTTCCATTTCTTCTTTGTCAATTGTGCCATCGGCTAAAGCGATCGCAAATAATGCACCATAGAAAGCAATCCGTTGGACTTCTGGGACTTGGGCTAAGTCTAGCGGTTCTTGAGGATTAACATGATCAGTCTTCTTGAATTTATCATCCATAGAATAATCAATCGTTTCTGATACATTCCTCGCTGCTTCTGTGGCAGTTTTATGAATAGAATTCCACGTCGGATTGTTGATAATGGAATCCCATGTTTTGCTGGCATTTTTAGCGACTTCTGATGCAGTTTGACCAGCCATATCCTGCCAAGGATTTTGTGTGTGTTGGATGGTCGATTGAATTGCTGATGAGGTGTTATCCTGATAAGCTGATGACTCTAAAAGAAAGACTTGATCCCAGTCGGGTAAAGTATTACCTTGTTTTTTGCCATAAACTTTTATTTTCTCGATTGATTCAAGGCTTAGTTCAGTTAGACTTTCTCGAACAAGCTTAATGGACTTATCCTGATCGGGAACGTCAGCAGCCTCAATCATGATCATCAGACAAGTTCCTTTGAGGGAGACTTTAGAGACAGTTAGATCAAAAAATTCGAGAAGGTCATTGAGAGACGCGGCGATCTCATCGGTATCAAACCGAGTGCCAATATTCATAGGGCTGACAAGTTTTCTTGAGTTGTTACTTTAAGTATTCCCACTTACGTTACGGAAATCACACAGCGAACCTTTTTTTAGAAATCAGTAAAGAGGAGGCATTTTGCGCGATTAACCAAGGGAAGACGACGTGGGGGGATTCAAGGGGAACCGGAACCGTCCCATCCCGTCCTGTGGTGGCTACAGCGTGATAACACCCCTGTAGGGCTTCCGGTAGACTGTTCACTTGGCGCGCTTGGGCTAACACATCATCCCCATGTACGGCCATCCGTCGCGCTTCTTCCCCCCAAGGATGACATTGAGGATTGACTAAAACTAAGTGGGACAATCCCATATTTTTCGTCACCCGTGCCACAGAACCCGCGTTTAAGGGGTCGGCAGGTTCAACTAAAATAATCCGAATTTTGTTTTTTGGAGTCCGACAGGACTTTCCTAGCCTTAACAAAAACTTTACGTCATCCGGGCTTGTTATGATGAGGGGAAACGGGTAGCGGAAACCCTGACCTATGACTATCATCGGTAATAGGGAGTCGGTGTAGGGGCGCAATGCTTGCGCCCTAGGGAGTCGGGAATAGGTAATAAGTCTTAATTCCTCGTCTCCCCCTGTTCCCCGTTCCCTTATTCAAACTGAAATCAACGGAGGGGTCTAGTTAAACTAGACCTCTTTTTTGTTTTGTTGGACAAACCCAGAAGTGCTGGGGGTCAAGCTGCCTGGGTCGGAAGAGGTGATTGCTACGCAACGCTTTGCTACGCAACGCTTTGCTACGCAACGCTTCGCGTTCGCGAAGCGTCACGAAGTGAACGCGAACGGGGATGTCCCTAAAAAGGCATCTAGAGCCTCCCGTAGAAGCAGGAAAGCCTCATAGTGATATGAGGAAGCCCGCACTGTACCCGTAGGGTCTGTGTCGGGAGGATGTCACAAGCCTATTGTTGGGAGTTGACTGTAGGAGGGATAGGGTATGGGGAAGGAGCCGAAGCGGGGTTATTGATGGCTACTGAGGGAGAATGGGAAAGGATTGAGGCTCGATTAAAAGCCATGAAGTCAGAGGGACTTTGGATTAAACAACGGGTGACTCGTTTGTTAGCTCAACGGGACGGGAAAAAGTAGAGGAGTTTGGTTCTCCTTTCTGATGTTCGCCCCTGCCTAGGCGATTTCTTCTGTCACGTTCTACAATAGACAGGTGGAGTTTTGCTGTTAGCAAAAACAACTCAAACAGAGAGGTTCGAGGGATGATTTTTTATACAATAATTTTGAAAAAAAGCCAAGCGTATTGGGTTTCTTTATGCTTAGAAAATGGTCTTGTTGGACAAGGAAATACTCAAGAACAAGCCATTAATAAAATCCAAGAAGCTATAGCGTCTTTTGTTGAAGTTTCTCAGTCAGAAAATAATATTTATTCTGCACCTATCTCGATTCAAGAGTTACATGAATTTTTAACTCTCGAAGACTCGGAAGAAAAAACAGATATTTACGAATTGAGAAAAGTTTATGCCTAAAAATATCCCTTCTATTAAACCGAGGCAATTGATAAAACTTTTAGAACAATCAGGTTGTCAATTTTATCGAGAAGGAAAAGGAGATCATTGTCTATATATTCGAGTTTTGGAAAAAACAAAACGGATTGTTCCTATTGATATGGGAGCAAAAGAAATGTCTCCTGCTTATGTTTTAAGGATTTTTAGACAGTTTGGTTTTACAGATGAAGAAATTGATAACATAATCAAGTAGGGCTTGCTGAATAAGTCTGCTGGTGGGGTTAGGGAACGGGAAGGGGGAGAGGGGAGAAGGGGGATAGAGAGTCGGAAAAAAGCAAGCCTTTTTGATTCTTTATCGCTAAAACCTTGCACTTTCTCGCTCTCAAAACGGCTAAAAACCTTATTAAACAGTGCTTAGATGGATATTCAGCAGACCCCATTCAGGTAAAAGCAACAAGTGAACTACCCCACCCTGCCTAGGCGCGAGGATGGAGCTTCCTGATTCAATGGGAAGTGCTTTCTATACCGAAATATAGCGAGTCTTATCTTCCCTCCCCAGGCAGAAGTCCTAGTTCCTAAGACCCAAATTTTCTCTTGCAACACAGCCCTTTTTAGCTTGGTTTTCGCTTTGGGAGTTAGTGGTCAAGTCCATCCGGTCCCTGCAAGCGAGGAAGGGGAATTCCGCAACATTTTTGTTAAAATTGCCGATTTATTTTTTATGGTTCTGTTTGACAAACCATTCCATTTGTCGCAAAATCCCCCGTAATAGAGCCACTTCTTGGGAGGTTAAATCCGCCCGACCATACAAACGGCGGAACTTTTCCATTTTTGCCTCGGCCGTGTGGGGATACAGATAACCAATATTCATTAAAACCTGTTCAAGATGTTGGTAATAGCCCTCTAAGGCTTCTAGGGGCGCTGTGGTGGGGGGGGAAGGTGGGGGGATGTCTTCTGGGGTGGCTTGGTATAATTCGTAAGCACAAACGGCCACCGCTTGGGCAAGGTTGAGGGACGGATAAACGGGATTAGCCGGAATACTCACACAGCGCTGGGCATAGTGGAGTTCTTGATTAGTTAAACCGCTATCTTCCCGACCAAAAATCACCGCAGAGGGGGCATTTTGGGCGATTAACCAAGGGAAAACGACGCGGGGGGATTCGAGGGGAACCGGAACCGTCCCATCCCGTCCTGTGGTGGCTACAGCGTGATAACACCCCTGTAGGGCTTCGGGTAGACTGTCCACTTGACGCGCTTGGGCTAACACATCCTCCCCATGTACGGCCATCCGTCGCGCTTCTTCCCCCCAAGGATTACATTGAGGATTGACTAAAACTAATTGGGACAATCCCATATTTTTCATCACCCGTGCCACGGAACCCACGTTTAAAGGGCCGGCAGGTTCAACTAAAATAATCCGAATGTGTTCAAGAATCATGACGGAGGGGGGTGTCGGGAGTTGGGAATAGGTAATAGGGAATAGGGAGTCGGGAAATAGTCAAGAGTTTTAGCTATTCACTAGCTACTAGACACTATCCACTATTCCCCCTGCTCCCCGTCCCGTAACCCCACGAGTAGAGTTATTCAGCAGACCCTATTTAGCCAACAGAGGTTTTAACTCCGGCACATCCTCCAAGGAAATTTCCCGCAAACCCATCATTTCTGTGAATGGACTGGCAGGGGTGGCCAGCGCTTCCTCAGCAGTGGTTTCTAATTCCTCCACCAGTTCCTCGCTGGGGGTGTCCTCACTTCCACTGCGCTCAGTGACCACCGCTTCCGAAGAGTCTACAGATTCCACGGCTGTTTCTACTTCACCCTCGACCTCTTCAAGAGCGCCATCATCCACAGCAGGGGATTCCGGCACGTCTAGATCATTTTCGGTCGAAGTTTCTAACTGTTCCTCAACATCATCCTGTGTCAATTCCAGTTCACCCGCGACCTCTTCAAGAGCGTCATCATCCACAGCAGGGGATTCCGGCACGTCTAGATCATTTTCGGTCGGAATTCCTAACTGTTCCTCAAAATCATCCGGAGTCAAGTCTAGTTCACTTAACCCGGTTTGTGTTTCCACTGCCTCAACCCCACTATCATCCTCTCCGGCCGGGGTTTCCGGTGCTTCTAAATTATCGTCAGGACTGGTTTCCAATTCTCCCTCGACTTCTTCCGGGGTGAATTCCAGTTCAATCTCTACCTCTTCAAGGGTGTCATCCTCCCCAGTCGGGGTTTCCGGTGCTTCTAGCTCATCATTGGGACTGGTTTCTAATTCCCCCTCGAAATCATCCGGACTGCTCTCTAATTCCGTTAACCCGGTTTCTGATTCAATGGGAATGTCATCCTCTACCCCTAACAAGCTAGTGATTTCCTGCACTTGTTCTGGGGACAGTTCATTTAACCCCACTAAACCGGGGAAAATGCGGCTATTGGGGCCAATTTGCTGGAATCCGCGTAAACCGACGGCACGACCGCGATCGCTTCTGGTCGCCACCAAATAGGACGCACCCCGATTATTCACGCTGCGCACCTTCACCCGTCCCGGACGAATATTCCGCGCATTGAACCGCACCGATTGCAGGATTTCATAGTTGGCCTGGGCGGTACTCGAAGCGTCAGATAACGTGAAGACGCTCAGATTAGAAGGACTATTGAACACAGTCAAGGTGTTCGGGGCATTGATAAAGAAGGTGGTAATGAAAACCTGTAGGGTTTGTTCTAGGGTGGGGGCTGGAACAATGGTGATTGTCGGGCTGGGTGGGGGTGAACTGGGTTGGCTAATCACCACCAGGTTGGATTCCTGTTGAGGAGCGGGTTGAGGACTAAAGATAATCCCTAAGTCAGAGAAAGAGGTGTTCCGGGTCAGGGTGACGAAAGTTCCCCCACTGCGTCGGAAACGGAGGGTTCCATCATCAAAGAACCGGACAACGGAGGAGCCAATTTGTACGTCAGATCCCGTTACGATGGTGGGGTTTGTAATGTTGTAGACGAGGGTGACGTTCTCATCATCAAGGGGATTGAAATAACTATATTCGGTCAGATCAATATTGCGGCTGAAGGGGGCTAATCCCGTCGTGGCATAAAAGTTTACGCCTTCGTCCGCTTCTCCTTTAATGGTGGTGTTGCCTTGTTTGAATTCAAAGCTAACGTCTCCTTCCTGTCCACTAAAGGCTAAGGCTCCTCGACCGAAAATAGAGGTGATTCCGGTAACGCCTCGGTTTTGGGTTGTAATGCGGAAGGAATCTAAGTCTCGATTGAGGTTAATCTCACCGTCTATGTCGTTAGAGACTCCGGGGATATTAATGTCTATATAGCCAACTTCGCCCTGTACTTTGAATTCCCGCTCGCCTCGGGTACCAACGCTTTGGATGCGGAAGGTGCGGTTAGCGGCACCAAGGAAGTTTAAACCGTCTTCGGCAAATTCTAAATCATACTCACCTGCTTCTAAGTCTTTCCCTTCAAACTCAAATCGAATGCGACGGATTAGGGTTTCGGGTTCCGGGAGACGAAATTCTCTGGAGTTGACGAGGGTTAAACTGGCGGGCAGATCAATGAGTCCGGCATTAATATCAGCTTCAAATTCCCCGACTTGTAGGTTGCCGGGATCAGCAATAAAACGGTCGGAGGAATCATCGGCAAGGGTAACATCTCCTGCATTGGGGAGGAAAATGAGGGGACTGGCTCCAATGACTTCAGGACGGATGAGGGTGCCTGGGATGTCGAGGGGGGAATCACTAAAGTTCGTGAGGGTGAAACTTAGGATGGTGTCGCGGTTAATGAAGGGAACTAACATCCCTTGGGGGGTGAAAGCAATGCCGGAGAGTTGTCCTTGAATGAGTCCGCGATCGCCTGATTCAATTTCTCCCACCGTACCACGATTATCAAAACTCGCGGCTGTCGGCACAAAAGCGGGGTTCGTTAACACCCCATTGGGACTCTCAATTTTTAACTCATTCAGGTTGAGGTCAAACAACCGAATCGCTCCCTCTGCATTGGGAACAAAAAAAGCCGCCTCCCCCGCCAGATTCCCGCCTGTTACAGGAATTTGGGCTTGTGTCGGTGCGTTCATCGCACAGACCGACCCTACCGTTAACCCGATATATAATGCCGCCCGATAGCGATTGTCAATCATCATATTTCCTCTCATCTTCACACTGTAGACTTTAAATTCCTACCCCTGCCATCCCCTGTTGATTGTTCCGGATCAGACTGCAACAGCCTAGTAGAAGGGAAGGAGTAAACCTTGAGCCATGCCTAAAATTCTCCCAACAGCGAATTTTTTTTAAGGTCTAAACTCCATAGACTATTTTCCTCTGGGGAAGTTCCCACCCCTGACAAAAAGTTTTGTAAACTTTTTTACAAGCAAGAACCTCAGTATTTTCTCGGATATCTGATCCTCTGACTCTAGTGCAGGGCGATCGACTCAGAACAACCTAGAGCTATAACCCATTCAGGACAAGAGCTTCCGAAAACCAGAACTTAGAAATTAAACGTCGTCCGTAATGCCCCAATCGTGATCGTGTCATTAGCGGAATTTTGCAGGGGATTAAAAATTACAATTACCCCCGGAGTCACACTGACATTATCCGACACCCGAAAACGATAGAACAGTTCGACGTGAGTCGTCGTACTTGGTTGTCCCCCCGGAGTGGCGTTAGGATTCCCCAAACTCAAGAATGTTGGCACATTGCGACCATCAGGCAGATTACTACTGGTAATTTTCGGCGGTTGTCCCACATATAACCCCGCCACATTGCCCTGTCCCAACAAATCCGAGAACCGGAGGAACGCCATCCAGTTGAGGGTTTGCACACTTCCCGCCTCGACTTTATAGTTCGTGGTGGTATACCCCACCCATCCCCCTAACGCCACTTGGGGAGTTACCCGGAACTCCAGCGCCCCACCAAAGGCATCCGTCGTCATGGGGGCGCGTAAATTGTCAGCATTGGGAATAATCACCAGATCATCCCCTACTCCTGTCCTTAAACTACCCAAAATCGGCGTATAAGCATTCACATATTGCAGGGAAAGGTCAATATTATCCGTCGGAGAAACTACTAACTGGCCGCCCAAAATGGTGCTACCATTTTCGCCCCCAAATAACCCCCCACCTAGAGAGTTTTCGGGATCTCCGGTAGAATAAACGGCCTGAAAACTTAAACGGTCTGAAACTTGCCAATCAATCCCTAAACCCCCTTGTCCACTGCCCACATTAATAATTGGATTCCGTTGGGCAAAACGGGACAGAGGGCCAGACCCCGCACTTTCAATGCGGTTTACCCCCCGGAAAACATTGGTCGGACTGACCCCCATTGGCCCCACAATGACGGCCAAACGATTGGCAATCAGATGACGATAATTGAGGTCAGAAAGCAGCATACTGTTGTCTGTGTCCCCTTCATAGCCCAAGCTGACATAATTTCCTAGGGTATTGGTAAAGGTGCGTCCGGTGTTGCCGTCTCCCATTTGGAAACTGGTTAGCAGAAGACTAAAGGGACTAAATTGAGTAAATAAACTCAGTTGGGCATTGTGGATGACATTGATTTTGGTGTCTTGATCCCGTAAACGGTTCTGGAACAGGTCAAAATCGTTATCCGGGCTTCGTCCTTGAATGCCGATTACCGCTTGTCCAAAGAGTTTGGTTGTCGTGGAAAATTGGTTTTCTTCTAAAAAGGCCACTCGTCCCTCTAAACTATCTACCCGGGTGGCCAGGGTGTCGATGTCTGCTTGAAACTCTGTCACCAAGCGCTGCATCACTTCGAGATCCTGCAATGTCACCGCGTTGGCCTGTTGAGCAATTAGCCTTTCTAAGTATTGGATGCAGGCATTCAGTCCGGCGGCGAATTCATAACGAGTGAGGGGGCGTGTTCCCCGGAATGTATTATCTGGATAGCCGCTTAAACAGCCGTAGCGGGTCGTTAAGTCCATTAAGGCCTCATAGGCCCAATCGGTGGGGGAAACGTCCCTGAATTGGCTCGCAGGGGTAAATTGAGCAATGGGATGGTTGCCATCAATGGCCGCTTGATAGACTCCCTCAAAGGTAATTTCTGCATCACTCAGGGTTAGGGAATCTGGCAGGGGGGTAGTGTATTCTCGGTCAGGACTGGAGTCCAATACAGTTGGGGAGAGTTCCACAGGGTCTTGTGGCGGGTTTTGGAGGGCGTGGACGGTGGGAAACGCCTGAGATGGGGGCGTTTTGAGGTGATTATCCTCTGGGTTTTGGGGAGAGAGGGTTAAATCTGGGGCTAAATGTCCTTGGGTTTCCAGTTCGTCTAAAGTGATTGCGGGAGAAGGGGTGGGGATTTCTGGGGAAGGATTCGCGATCGCAGACTCCCAAAATTCCCCCCTATCCTCTTCTATCTCCTCTAGAGCCAGTTCTGAGGATAGAGTTCCCTCCTCCCCCGCCAATGGATCAACCTCCAAAACGTCTAATCCTATTATTCCCTCCTCCTTAGCACTTACCCCGGCATCCCGTTCTAGCTCATCCAAGGAGGTTAAGGGTTCTTCCTCAATAGTAGGGAGAAGCGCATAGGGTTGAGCATCAGAGGAAAGCCCTGTAGCCCCCTCTTGGCTCATCTCCCCCCCAGTTGTGACAGCATCTAACAGCGAGGAATCCTCTTCCAGATAGGGGGAGATAGCTTCTGGGCTGCTTTGGGCCATAGCCATCTGGGTGACTGCCCCCAGCAAAGTAAATAGGAAGGTAGAAGAAGCCACCTTTCCAGCATAAAATTTTCGGTTCATCACTCACTCCTCATCAACCAAGATAGAATCTAGGGTTCGCCTAACATATTAGGTGAATCTTGGGGAATTGCGTGACTCCTATAGAATCGTTCTATATTTGTGGTGAATCCTCGGATTGAGGTTGCCCTTTTGCCAGTTATGGATAATTTTGTGATCCGAGCAAGTGATCCGGCTGAACCGAAAATTGGTCACTTGCTGGAGAAATTGAATCAATATTTGATGGACTTATATCCCCCAGAGGTGAATTATATTCCCTCCCTTGAATCCTTGCGACAACCCAATGTGACCTTTTTAGCCGCTTGTGTGCAAGAGGAAGTAGTCGGATGTGCTGCCTTGGTTAATCAGCAGGGAAAATATGGTGAGATCAAGCGTCTGTTCGTCACACCAGAGTTGCGGCGGTTCAAGATTGGCGATCGCCTTTTAGCAACGTTAGAAGAATATGCCATCTCTTTCAAGCTTCCTTGGATGCGTCTAGAAACTGGTGTTTTTCAGCCAGAAGCCTTAAAGTTATATGAAAAACGAGGATATCAACCCTGTCCGCCTTTTGGTTCTTATAAAGAAGATCCCTTAAGTATCTTTTTAGAAAAGCAATTATTGAGAAGTTAGCATTTTTTAAACGCAATATTTGAAAAATAAACAATGAGAAGAGAAAGATAGGTCTATTTTTCTCAAGGTTTGCTAGACTAAAAAAGACGATTCGACCCTCACCCAGAGGAGATAATTAGATATGACCATTTCCTTGGATTGTGAGATTCTCTACCCCGACAGTGACGGTCAGCCCATAGCAGACAATACCCTACAATTTCGCTGGATTGTCTTGATTAAAGAAAATCTAGAACTGCTTTTTGCTGACCAGCCCGATGTTTTTGTAGCCGGAGATTTACTCTGGTATCCTGTAGAAGGACACCCAGAAATCCGCGTTGCTCCCGATGCTCTCGTAGCATTTGGTCGCCCCAAAGGAGAACGAGGGTCTTATAAACAGTGGGAAGAGGATAATATTGCCCCGCAAGTCGTGTTTGAAATACTCTCCCCCGGCAATCGTTCAGGGGAAATGAGTAAAAAGCAGCAATTCTATGACGATTACGGAGTAGAAGAATATTATATTTACAACCCAGACCGGAACAATTTACAAGGATTTTGCCGTACAGAGGCAGGATTAAGAGCGATAGAAGAAATCCAAAACTGGACAAGTCCCCGTTTAGGGATTCGGTTTGTTTTAAGTGCGACCACTTTGGAATTATATCGTCCCGATGGGCGAAGATTCTTGAGCTTTTTGGAGTTGGAACAAAGGGTGGAACAGGAACGACAACGGGCAGAACAAGCTGACCAAAGGGCAGAACGACTAGCGGCTCAACTGAGAGCTTTAGGCATTGAGCCAGAGGTTTAACCAATTTGCCAAAAATTCCCTATCCCCTTGTAGTGGGAGGAGTTCACTGGCTTAGGAGTCCCGAAAAATTACAGCCTGTTGCCTGAGAAAAACTCCCACTGCTACAAAACAGTGGGAGTTTTGCCTAACCTTTAACGCAAACGACTTGATGTAAAGTGGCGACAATTTCCACTAAATCCGCTTGTTGATTCATGACCTCCTCAATGGATTTATAAGCCCCGGGAATTTCATCTAAAACATGGGCATCTTTTCGACATTCAATGCCCTTGGTTTGTTCAACTAAATCATCTACGGAAAAGTGCTTTTTCGCTTTTGTCCGAGACATTTTGCGCCCTGCACCATGACTACAGCTACAGTAACTTTGAACATTGCCTTTGCCTTTGACAATAAAGGATTTTGCGCCCATAGAGCCGGGAATAATCCCATAATCTTCAGGGGTTGCGCGCACAGCACCTTTCCGGGTTACATACACTTCTTCGCCAAAATGAATTTCTTTTTCGGCGTAGTTGTGATGACAGTTGACGGTTAATAATGGTTTGGTGGGTTTTCCTCCGGCAAGATACTTTTCAATAATGCGTTTAAACCGCATCATCATGACATCCCGGTTATAACGGGCGTAGTTTTGCGCCCATTGTAAGTCCCGCCAATAGTTTTGGAATTCGGGGGTTTCTGCGACAAAGTACGCTAAATCGGGGTCGGGTAATTTTTGCCCAGCGAGTTTCATTAATTCTTTGGCGGTGTTGATATGGCATTGGGCTAATTGGTTGCCGATATAACGGGAGCCGGAATGAAGCATGAGCCAGACGGAGTTTTCACTGTCTAAACATAATTCAATGAAGTGATTTCCGCCGCCTAATGTTCCCATTTGGTGCATGGCTCGACTTTCAAAACGTTGAATGCCGGAATGGAGTTCTTTAAAGTCTTTCCAGCCTTGCCAGTTGGTGACGACTTTTTCAATTTCTTTGTTTTGGTTAAAGCCAACAGGAATTTCTGCCTCAATATCAAGGCGAATTTGCTTTAGTTTCCCGTCTAATTGATCGGCATGAAATGGCATTTTGACGGCAGCCATGCCGCAGCCAATGTCAACGCCAACGGCGGCGGGAATAACGGCGTCTTTGGTGGCAATGACTGAGCCAACTAGGGCTCCTTTCCCGAGGTGAACATCTGGCATTAGGGCAACGTGCTTGAACACAAAGGGTAAGGAGGCAACATTTTTCGCCATTTTTAGTTCATCTGAGGCGAGGGGATGACCTGCCCAAGATAATACAGGTGTTGGCGTAGATAAGGATAAGGGTTCGTAAGCCATGATGTTCTATGCCAATAAAGTTAGGGGTTTTGCTGGATTCTGCGCCTTGGGAAGGTGCTGATTTTGAAGTGCAAAACATACTACATACATATTACATATGGTTTCAGGAATTGTCTAGGGGGAGGGGGAAAAAGAGTAGGCGGGTGGGCTAAACTCTGAGTTTGGGGGTCTTGGAAGAGGGAAATTTCTGATAAGATCCTTTCAGAGAGAAATTATTCTGGCACTTTTTATGACTTCTGCAACTTTATTTCCGAATGCCCCGGATGTTTCGGCTACGGATTATTGTGTTTTCGGTTTGGCGACTTGTTTTGTGCGGGATGGGGGGGAAGTTTCCGCAGTGGACGTGATTGAACCGATTCCGAGTTCTGCACTGGAAGCTCTGATGAAGGGGATTCCTACGTCTTATCAATGGGCTTATGGTAAGAATTTAGGGGATTTTTTTGGGACGGATGAAATTACGATTCCGGGGGAATTTCCCAGCAGTGCGAAACTGTGCGAAAATTTCGCGGAACGGGCGGTGGCGGCTTCTCGGACTTATAAGCGTCGCCCTGAAGCCCAAGCTTTGATTCCTGTGGGGATGAAGAAGGAGGATTTTAATTACTCGACGGAGAAAAAGCGGGTACTGAATGCGGAAAATATGGTGAGTGCTGAGGATAATGTGAAGCAACACGCCTATACTCATCAGGTGTTGTAAGGGGTTTTTGGGAGCTAGTCTAAATGTATCAACTAAATTCCCTTGAAAGTTCCCTCAAGCACTTTTTTGGTTATGATGCTTTCCGCCCAGGACAACGGCAAGTCATTACTGAGGCGCTGCAAAATCGGGATGTGTTGGTGATTATGCCGACGGGGGGCGGGAAGTCTTTGTGTTATCAACTCCCGGCGTTGTTGCGTTCTGGGGTGACAATTGTGGTGTCTCCTTTGATTGCGCTGATGAAGGATCAGGTGGATGCGCTACAGAATAATGGGGTGGGGGCGACTTTTTTAAATAGTAGCTTGGAGCGGGAGGAGGTGCGCGATCGCGAACAACAAATCCTTTCGGGTTCTATTAAGCTGCTCTATGTTGCCCCAGAACGCTTGCTGAGTGAGTCTTTTATCCCGTTTTTGGATATTTTGCGCGATCGCCTTGGTTTGGCTTCTTTTGCCATTGATGAAGCCCATTGTGTCTCGGAGTGGGGCCATGATTTCCGCCCAGAATACCGTCAACTCAGGCTTTTACGCCAACGTTATCCTGATACCCCCATGATGGCACTCACAGCTACGGCAACCCAACGAGTCCAACAGGATATCATTAACCAACTGGCACTACAAGACCCCCATTTTCACATTTCCAGTTTTAACCGTCCTAATTTATATTACGGGGTTATTCCTAAAGAAAAACGCAGTTATCCCCAACTGTTGAAAGTGATTCAAAACCATGCCAACAGTTCAGGGATTGTCTATTGTCTCAGTCGTAAAAATGTAGAAGAGATTGCCGCCCGTTTGCAACGAGATAATGTTTCGGCGTTACCCTACCATGGGGGTATGACTTCAGAACTGCGTAACCATAACCAAACCCGTTTTATTCGGGATGATGTACAAATTATTGTGGCAACGATTGCCTTTGGCATGGGGATTAATAAGCCGGATGTGCGCTTTGTGGTTCATTATGATCTGCCTCGAAATTTAGAAGGATACTATCAAGAATCAGGGCGGGCTGGACGGGATGGGGAGAATGCGAGTTGCATTCTATTGTACAGTTCCAGTGATATTTTTCGCGTGCGATATTTCATCGAGCAAAAAACCGATCCCAAGGAACAACGCATTGCTTACCAACAACTTGAACAAATGATTGATTATGCGGAAGCTACCAGTTGCCGCCGCACAATCCAGTTAAGTTATTTTGGGGAAAAGTTTAAGGGAAATTGCCAAAACTGCGATAATTGTCGTGACCCGAAACCGATAGAAGATTGGACGATTGAAGCCCAAAAGTTTTTATCTTGTGTTGCCCGAACTAAGGAAAAGTTTGGCATGATTCACATTATTGACGTATTGCGGGGTTCTCGGAGTAAAAAGGTTGAGAGTTATGGTCATCATTTACTCTCGACTTATGGTATTGGTAAGGATAGGAGTAAGGATGAGTGGAAAATGTTAGCTCGTGCTTTACTTCATCAGGGTTTGATGAATCAAACTCAAGACGGTTATAATACCTTAAAATTAAACAAGAAAAGTTGGGAGGTTCTGCGGAAACAGCGCGAGGTTTCCATTGCAGTGACTCCGCAAAAATCAACTAAACGGGCAGGGGAAGAACCGTTACAAAGTTCTGATGCCCAGATGTTGTTTGAAAAGTTACGAAAATTACGGAAACAACTGGCGGATGCAAATGGTGTCCCACCCTATGTTATTTTTGCCGATTATAGTTTGCGGTTGATGGCAGAGAAAACGCCCCAAAATTTAGATGATTTTGCTAAAATTTCCGGGGTGGGGGCGCAAAAGTTGGAACGGTATGGGGAACAATTTGTTTCAGCAATTCGGGAGTTTTGTTATCAGAATAATACTTTTATTAATCGCCTGAGTGATACTCAAATGCAAACTCTGGAGTTATATCGGCAGGGTTTGAGTTTAGCCGAAATTGCCGAAGCGCGGCAGTTAAAGACGAGTACGATTTCTACCCATTTAAGTGAGTTAATAAAATGTCAACAGGATATTGACATTAATCGCTTTGTGAGTTCAGAGCGGCAAGGGCAGATTATAGAAATCATTCAAAAGGTAGGTTTCGAGAGATTAACGCCGATTAAAGACTGTTTGGATGAGAGTTTTTCTTATGATGAAATTCGTTTGGTTTGTAGCTGGTGGCAAAGGGAGGGGAATAGTAAACAGTCTTGAGGAAACAGTTATTAATTCTCAATTCCCCATTCTCTGCCACACCCAAACCCGACGGATTCTCAAAACAGTGGTACATTAAGGGAAACTCTGAATTAGAACAGAGAGTGTCATGGCTACTGAACTACAATCCCGCTTAGAGCAAATCCTCGGAGATAAACGGTTGATCGTGGGTGCGATTGTAGTGGCGATCGCAGCCGTCGGAGGAAGCACTTGGTATGCGTTACGAATGACCTCTAACGTCGCCGAGAACCCCTCAGCAGAACAGAGCGCACCGGCCCCCACCATTGAGGCCGTCACCGCCCTAGGACGTATAGAACCCCTCGGAGAAGTGATTAACGTTGCTCCCCCCTCCAACACAGGGGGGGCGAAAGTAGCGCGGTTATTGGTGCAACAAGGCGATCGCGTCGAACCCGAACAAGTGATTGCCGTTCTCGACAATTACAACCGCCTCATGGCCGCCGCCGAACGCGCCCGACAGGAGATTACCGTCGCCGAAGCCAATCTAGCGATAGTCCAAGCAGGGGCTAAACAGGGAGAAATCGAAGTCGCCCGCACCACCATTGAACGCCTCACCGCCCAAGTCAACCTAGAACAAGAAAGCCAAAGAGCCATCCTGCAACGTCTCGAAGCCGAACGGAACAACGCCAAGGTTGAATATGAACGCTATGCCCAGTTATACGACGATGGGGCCGTTTCCGCCTCCGAACGCGATCGCCTGCGCCTCAACCTCGAAACCGCCAACAAACGCCTAGAAGAAGCCAACGCCAACGCCCAGAACCTCCTAACCACCCTAACCAAACAAATCCAAGAAGCCCGCGCCAACCTCGCCCGCATTCAAGAAATCCGCCCCGTCGAAATTCGTCAAGCCCAAGCCCAAGTCGAACGAGCCAAAGCCGCCTTCTTGCAAGCCCAAGCCGATCTAGACTTAGCCGTTGTGCGATCGCCCATCCCCGGCCAAATCCTCAAAATCAACACCCACCCCGGAGAAACCGTCAAAGACACAGGAGGCATCGTGCAAATTGGGCAAACCAACCAAATGATGGTAGTGGCAGAAGTCTACGAAAGCGACATCAGCAAAGTACAACCCAACCAACGCGCCATCATTACCAGTCAAAGCGGTTCCTTCGAGGGAGAACTACAAGGCATCGTCAGCAACATTGGGCTACAAATTGGCAAACGGGATGTATTAGACACCGATCCCGCCGCCGATGTCGATGTTCGCGTAGTCGAAGTGAATATTATGCTCCCCCCAGCCGCCAGCCAACAAGTCGCCGGACTCACCAACGCCAAAGTTTTAGTTAGAATCCTGCTTTAAACCATGAAAATTCCCCTCGCTTGGCTGCAACTCACCCACGAAAAAGTACGCCTCCTCGTCGCCCTAGCAGGCATTAGTTTTGCCAATATTTTAATGTTCATGCAGTTTGGTTTTAGAGATGCCCTCTTTGCCAGTGCCGTTGTGCTACATAACCAACTCGAAGGGGATATTTTTCTCATGAGTCCCGAATCCAACGCCCTCATCGCCATGGCTAGCTTTTCTAAACGTCGGATTTATCAAGCCTTGGGCGTTCAGGGAGTCGCTTCTGTGCATCCCTTATATTTAGACTTTGCCCTCTGGAAAAACCCTGAAACTAACGCCACCCGCTCCATCATGGTCATTGGGATTAATCCCAATGAAAACATTTTAAAAATTCCTGCTATTGAATCTAATTTAGATAAAATTAAACTCTCTGATGTCGTGTTATTTGATGAACGTTCCCGCCCCGAATTTGGGCCGGTGGTGGAATGGTTTAATCAAGGAAAAACCGTCACCACCGAAGCCGTAGGGCGACGCTTAACCGTTGGCGGATTATTCCCCCTTGGGGCATCCTTTGGCGCAGATGGGAACATTGTCACCAGTGATTTAAACTTTATTCGGATGTTTAGCAAAACACGAGATCCCAGTGTCATTGATGTGGGGGTGATTAAAATTCATCCGGGGACAGATCCTCAGCCCATTATCAATGTTTTAAGGGAGCAACTTCCCAATGATGTTTTAGTCTTATCTCGTCAAGAATTCATTGATTTTGAAAAATCCTACTGGCAAGAAAGCACCGCCATTGGTTTTATTTTCTCCCTTGGGGCAGGCATGGGGTTTATTGTTGGTATGGTGATTGTCTACCAGATTCTCTATACCGACGTTTCCGATCATTTGCCTGAATATGCCACATTAAAAGCAATGGGTTACAAGTCTTCTTATTTACTGAAAGTTGTCTTTCAAGAAGCCATTATCTTAGCCGTTGTGGGCTATATTCCGGGTTTTTTACTCTCCACTGCCTTATATTCTGTCACAGCCGATTCAACCAGCTTACCCGTGCAAATGGATGCACAAAAAGCCAGTTTAGTTTTTAACTTAACCTTAGTGATGTGTATTGGTTCAGGAGTGATTGCTGTACGACGTTTAGATGCAGCCGATCCCGCCGATATTTTTTAGCTAATCCGCCCCAGTTGCCCAGTGCTTGCCCTATAGAGAAGCGTCGGGAGGAAGTCACAAATTCCCCCCTCCTGACACAGCAGAAACACCCGAAAAATGTTCAACAAACTGCACCGTAAAATCTGGAAAATGTTCAACAAACTGCACCGTAAAATCTGGAAAATGCTCAACAAACTGCCATTGTCCACAACGATTGGGAAACGCGTTCACCCACTGAACTTTCAGTTGGGGAAAACTAGAAACCACTTTGATTTTAAAATCCGGGAAATTTTCAACAATTTTGACCTTGCCATAGAGGGGTTGATTTTTATAATGGCACTGAGTTAAACTACTGTGAGCGAACGAGGGAATAGTCAACCGCAAAAATACGGAAATTCCCAAGATAAATCCTAAAATAACCCATCGGCTTTTTTTTATCCCGCGCAACCATAAATTCATCGTTTTGGAGTCCTTTTATCCCCCGGTTTAACATATCCCCTGGCTCAAGATCATGATCCCGTAACGATCCAATTATCCTACTATTTTGCTGTAAGTTAACTCTCCTAGACTAATGAAGCCCATTATAGAAATCCACAATCTAGATTTTTTCTTTGGTCAGGGCGCACTGAAAAAACAAATTCTGTTTAATATTCACTTAATCCTCTATTCCGGGGAAATCGTGATTATGAAAGGTCCCTCAGGTTCTGGAAAAACCACATTACTCACCTTAATGGGAGGATTGCGATCGCCCCATAGTGGAAGTCTGAAAGTCCTTGGTCAAGAATTAGTCGGCGCAAACCGCCGCCAGATGGTGAAAATTCGCCGCAACATCGGCTATATTTTTCAAGCCCATAACCTGCTGAATTCCCTCACCGCCCGCCAAAACGTCCAGATGTCCATTGAACTCCATCCCTACAGCGAAAAAGAAGCCAAACAGCGTTCCATTGAGATTTTAAAAGCCGTCGGATTAGAAGATCATGTTAACTACTATCCTGCCCAACTTTCAGGAGGTCAAAAACAACGAGTCGCCATTGCTCGTGCTTTAGTCAGCCACCCCAAATTAGTCCTAGCCGACGAACCCACCGCCTCCCTCGATAGTAAATCCGGCCGAGATGTAGTCGAATTAATGCAGAAACTAGCGCAAGAACAAGGCTGTAGCATTCTGCTTGTCACCCACGATGACCGGATTTTGGACGTAGCCGATCGTATTGTGGAAATGGAAGACGGACACCTCACAGAACAAGTATTGATCACACCAACTCCTAAAATATCCGTGACCAATCATCAAACATACTTATCCACTGGGGGTTAGCTTTCAGGGTCAATGCCTAACGCTCTCAGTTGTGCCGCTAATCGCTCGGCTCGTTGGTCAGCTTGTTCGGCACGCTGGTCAGCTTGTTCGGCTCGTTGGCGTTCGAGTTCAGCTTGTTGGCGTTCCAGTTCAGCCCTCTGGTCAGCTTGTTCGGCTCTTCGGTCAGCTTGTTCCGCCCGTTGGCGTTCCAGTTCAGCCCTCTGGTCAGCTTGTTCCGCTCGTTGTTCCAACTCCAAAAAGCTCAGGAATCCTCGCCCATCGGGACGATACAGTTCCAATGTGGTCGCCGTTACAACAAACCGAATCCCTAGACGGGGACTTGTCCAGTTTTGGATTTCTTCAATCCCTCTCAATCCTGCCTCTGTACGACAAAATCCTTGTAAATTGTTCCGGTCTGGGTTGTAGATATAATATTCCTCTACCCCATAATCATCATAGAATTGCTGCTTTTTGCTCATTTCCCCTGAACGATTGCCGGGGGAGAGAATTTCAAAGACCACTTGCGGGGCAATATTCCCTTCTTCCCACTGTTTATAAGACCCTCGCTCTCCTTTAGGGCGACCAAATGCTACGAGAGCATCGGGAGCGACTCGGATTTCTGGGTGTCCTTCTACGGGATACCAGAGTAAATCTCCGGCTACAAAAACATCGGGCTGGTCAGCAAAGAGCAGGTCTAAGTTTTCTTTAATCAGTACAATCCAGCGAAATTGTAGGGTATTGTCTGCCATAGGCTGACCGTCACTGTCGGGATAGAAAATCTCACAATCCAAGGAAATGGTCATAGAAATTATCTCCTCTGGATGAGGGTGAATCGTCTTTTTTAGTCTAGCAAACCTTTAGGACAAGAATACTGATTATCTAGGGTTTAGTTTTCCGGGTCAATGCCTAACGCTCTCAGTTGTGCCGCTAATCGTTCGGCTCGTTGGCGCTCCTGTTCAGCTTGTTGGCGTTCCAGTTCTGCCCGTTGGTCAGCTTGTTCTGCCCTTCGGTCAGCTTGTTCTGCCCTTCGGTCAGCTTGTTCCGCTCGTTGGCGTTCCAGTGCCGCCCTCTGGTCAGCTTGTTCCGCTCGTTGGCGCTCTTGTTGAGCTTGTTGACGTTCCTATTCCGCTCGTTGCCGTTCTTGTTCTGCCCTCTGGTCAGCTTGTTCCGCTCGTTGTTCCAACTCCAAAAAGCTCAGGAATCCTCGCCCATCGGGACGATACAGTTCCAATGTGGTCGCCGTTACAACAAACCGAATCCCTAGACGGGGACTTGTCCAGTTTTGGATTTCTTCAATCCCTCTCAATCCTGCCTCTGTACGACAAAATCCTTGTAAATTGTTCCGGTCTGGGTTGTAAATATAATATTCTTCTACCCCATAATCATCATAGAATTGCTGCTTTTTGCTCATTTCCCCTGAACGATTGCCGGGAGATAGAATTTCAAAGACCACTTGCGGGGCAATATTCCCTTCTTCCCACTGTTTATAAGACCCTCGCTCTCCTTTGGGGCGACCAAATGCTACGAGAGCATCGGGAGCGACGCGGATTTCCGGGTGGCCTTCTACGGGATACCAGAGTAAATCACCCGCTACAAAAACATCGGGCTGGTCAGCAAAAAGCAGGTCTAGGTTTTCTTTAATCAAGACAATCCAGCGAAATTGTAAGGTATTGTCTGCCATGGGCTGACCATCACTGTCGGGATAGAAAATCTCACAATCCAAGGAAATGGTCATAGAAATTATCTCCTCTGGGTGAGGGGTGAATTGTCTTTTTCAGTCTAGCAAGCTTTTAGGACAAGAATACTTATTCTGTAACGTCCGGTTTTATCAGCTAATCAGTTGGCGTAAGGTTGCGTCTAAAATGGCTGTTGTTTGTCCGGTTACGGTGAAGACTAGGGCTTCCCGATAAATCCTTTGGGCGGGATGGGTGGAGAGATTGGCTGTTCCTCTGGA
Source organism: Spirulina subsalsa PCC 9445 (assembly GCF_000314005.1). Taxonomy (NCBI): domain Bacteria; kingdom Bacillati; phylum Cyanobacteriota; class Cyanophyceae; order Spirulinales; family Spirulinaceae; genus Spirulina; species Spirulina subsalsa. The sequence goes on along the minus strand of NZ_JH980292.1, from coordinate 2,104,876 downwards.
GACAATCACTGCTGCATGAGCGCAACGGGTGGCTAGGTGGATGGCACGGGCGCGGAGGTTATACTTCTCTTCGAGGGGATAATGGGCGCATTGTTGGGCTTCTCGGATGGTTTGGCGACACTCTAGGACGTTGTGAGTTAGTTTTTGTAGGGTGTGATGTAGGGTGGGGGAGTCTTGTTTGTGCCGGGCTTGTTCAAGGATGGCTAATCCGGCTTGCGCACAGCCTAAAATTAAGGGGGTGGGGTTGAGAATGCCTTGTTGGTCTTTTTGAGTTAACCAGTTGGCGGGTTTATGACTAATGACTTGGTTATGGGGGACGAACCACTGCTGTAAATCGGCTTGGACGGTGTGGCTTCCGGACATGGCGGCGAGGTTTAAGGGAGGGGAGAGGGTAAGAGAGCCTCCGGTGGTTTGGGTGGTGGTTTGCAGGGGGATGATGGTGAGGAGGATGGTGGTGTCGGGGAGGGTGGCGGCAATGATGGCCTGGGTGAAAATGTTGACTCCGGTTAGCCAAGGAATCTGTCCGGTGAGGAGATAACCGCTTTGGGTGGGTATGGCTTTTAAGGGGGGGGTTTCTCGGCGTAAGTGGGCAAACCCTACGCCTAGTGCTAGATGCCCTTGGCTGATTTGGGCTAAATGTTGTTGTTTTAAGGGGTTATTTTCTCCTCCGGCTAGGAAGGCGGCGGCGGTTTGTTGTTGGGTTTGCACAAAGGCGAGGGTTCCGGAATACTTTGCGATCGCCTCTTGATAACAAAACCAATCCAAATCCCCCAATTCCCGCCCCCCGTAGCGTTGGGGAACTCGTAAGGCCAATAAATTATGTCGCCCTAGGATTTGAATGGCCCCGCTCAGGGCGGAGGCATCTTGTTCTAGTTCTTCGGGGGTGCTAGCAATCTCAGTGAGAGCAGTTTCTAGGATAGCAAGGACGGGAGAGGAGGATGTAATAAACTCGACCATCAGAAAGTAATTCGTAAGGAGTAGTCAGTTGGTCAAACCTAATGACTTGGGTTGAGTAGGGGAAATTCATGTTACCCCTACTGTAGTCTTGACGCACCATGTTCAACAGTTATTAATTATAAATTATCAATTTCCGGCCACAATCCCCCAAGTTGAAGAAAGTGGTTTAGGCTATGGAGGACTGCTATACTTTGGCTATTACGGTCACAACTGGGTTTAAATGGGGGGTCAACCCTACGCCTAGAGTTCAACTCTGAGACGAACTGTATTTTAGAGATGAAAAGCCCATGATTGAAATGAAAGTTGCTGGCATTGCTTTAGATGCTGTTACCCGTAGTCCGATTGTGTTGCTCAAGGACGGTTCTGATCGGCGTGCTTTGCCTATTTATATTGGACAGGAACAGGCTAAGTCGATTATGGGTGCGCTGGAAAACCAACGACCACCTCGCCCTTTAACTCATGATCTGTTAAGCAATATTCTGGATGTTTGGGAGATGTCCCTTTCTAAAGTGGTGATTCACTCCCTACAAGATAATACGTTCTATGCGGTGTTGTGTCTGACGAAGGGGGAGGAAACGAGAGAGGTAGATTGCCGTCCCAGTGATGCGATCGCCTTAGCCCTCCGCACGGGCAGTCCGATCTGGGTGATGGAGGAAGTCATTGCCGATGCTTCTATCCCGGTGGATCGGGATGCGGATGAGGAAGAACGGGAAGCCTTTCGGAATTTTATCGCCAATTTACGACCGGAGGATTTTATTGAGCGCGATCGCCATCAAAGTAGTGAATCCTAACAGGATATTCTCCTAAACCGATTATGGACTATCGGCGCTTCGGCAAAACAGAACTCCCTTTGTCGGTTTTTTCCTTGGGGACAATGCGTTGTTTGTCCGGTTTTGAGCCGTTCCACCAAACGTTACATCGTGCTATTGCCGGGGGAATTAATCATCTCGAAACAGCCCAAGGGTATGGACAAAGTGAGGTGTTTTTAGGGCGATCGCTACACACTGGACTCCCCCTGCCCCGAGAACAACTCTACATCACGACCAAAATTCCCCCCCACCCCGACCCGAAACAGTTTCAAACCCAGTTAGACCAATCCCTCTCCCGTTTACAGGTAGACTATGTAGACGGTTTAGCCATTCATGGGATCAATACCCCGGAGCATCTACAGTGGATTTGCGCCCCCAAAGGCTGTTTAGACGTGCTAGAAGCCGCACAACGAGCCGGAAAGGTTAAATTTGTCGGTTTTTCGACTCATGGCCCTCTAGAGCTTATTCAACAGGCGATCGCAACCCAAGCCTTTTCCTTCGTCAATCTCCACTACTACTATTTTTTCCAACGCAACGCCCCCATTTTAGACCTCGCCCAAGAACAAGATTTAGGCGTGTTTATTATCTCCCCCCTCGATAAAGGCGGGCAACTGTACCAACCCCCAGAACAGTTAACACAACTTTGTTCTCCCCTCTCTCCCATGGTCTTTAACTATCAATTCCTCCTAGGGGATCCTCGGATTACGACCCTAAGTGTAGGGGCTGCCCAACCCCAAGATTTAGACCTCGTATTACAACTCAACGCCGGGGATGCCGCACAATTGCGGGAAATCCAACAACGGTTAGAACGAGTCTTAGAAGAACAATTAGGGACAGATTTATGTCGGCAATGTTACGCCTGTTTGCCTTGTCCTGAAAGGATTTCCATCCCCGAAGTGTTGCGCTTACGCAATTTAGCGATCGCCTACAACATGACCCAATTTGGACAATATCGTTATGGGATGTTCGGCAACGCCGGACACTGGTTCCCCGGACGCACCGCCAATCACTGCACCGACTGCGGCGACTGTCTCCCCCGTTGTCCAGAACAGTTAGACATCCCCCGCCTCTTGCGAGACAGTCATCAACGGTTAAAAGGCACATCCCGCCGTCGTTTATGGGGATAATCAATTTTCCCCACAACAGGCACGCCAACGTTCTCTTAACGCCCGCATTGCCCCAATCTCATCCTCCTTCGCCATCACCAAAAAATCATACAACCACTCCTTCGGCACTTGGGGAAACGTTGGACTGCAATCCACCTCCAAAACAATAATAAATCGTTCAATCAGGCAGCGAAAAAACTCATGATCTTCCAAAGGCATCGTAATCTCTAGAACTCCCTGATCGTAAGTCAAACGCGCCCCCCGGGATGGGGGCAACACTTCTAATAACTGCACATAGGCATCCCAAGAAATGTAGCGAAAAACAACCCGTTGTTCTCCTTTCGTGGGTTGTGTTGCTGGGGGTTCTGAGGTAGCAATGCTCATGGTTCAATTAACACCTTTAACTGTTGGGTCAAAGCCCCTTTACTAAACTTAGCAATAGTCTGTTCCCGTAACCAAGAACCCTTACAGCGCAACTCAGCCGGATTATTAAGATTCCTCAAGACCTCCAAACAAGCTTGAGCCACAGAGTCCACATCCCGATGAGGAACACGCCACCCCACCCGACCATCTTGTAGGGGATCCGCCGAACCATCATTATCCCCGGAAATCACCGGAATTCCGCTGACCATCGCCTCTAAATAGACAATTCCGAAACCTTCTTGAGAAGGCATCACATAAATATCCGCCACCCGATAATGAGCGCTCAAATCTTCTGTCGGCACAAATCCCGCAAAAATCACCCGTTCTGCAACGCCCAGATCCTGCGCCAGTTGCGCCAGACGGGGCTGATCATCCCCCCGTCCAATGATGAGATACTTCACCTCTGGAAACTCCTTGAGGATGGCTGGGAGGGCGCGAATCGTGACATCTACCCCCTTATAGGGATCTCCCGACCACAAACGGGCAACGGTCATTAAAACAGTGCATCCGGTGAGGTGGTATTTTTCCAGTAGGCTGGGGGGTTTTTCTCCGGGGGTAAATTGGGTTTCATCCACAATACAGGGCAAAAACTGCACCTGATTTTCCGGGATTTGATTAGCTTTACAAAGGCGATCGCGGCTATAGCGGCTAATTGTCCAAATCCCTTGCGCCGCCTGTAATGCGTAGCGTTTCGATTCCGGCAACACCTCCCACACTTCCTTCCCATAGGTCAGGACAGTATAGGGAATCCCCAAAGGTTTACATAAAGTATGAATCAGAGGCGCTAAATTAATATGACCACAGAAAACATGGTGAGGACGTTGGGTGAGTAAAGTTTTCAGCAACGCGGCTGCCAGACGTAAGCGCCCCAGCCAAGGCATACCCGAGAGGAAATAGTGAAAGGTTAAATCCCCCCCAGAAAAGGGATTTTGACTGTCGGCCGAGTCCCGCAGAAGCAAAACATCAGCCTGATAAGGACAATCTGGCTTCTCAGTCAGATTTTGATAAGCTTCGAGAATATCTTTAACATAAGACTGAATTCCTCCTTCTTGGGCAAAAATTTCCAGAAAGACAAAAACATGATGGATGGGGGTGTCTGTAGTCTGCAAGCTGTTAATACTCCCTCACGAATAATCCTGCTCGGTGACAGACGATGGGCTGAATCTACTCTTTCTATTTTGCCTTGTTCTGGGGTCGTTGCTCGTCTCAATTCAGTCCTAATTATTTCCGACTCCTCATTCCCGACTCCCCACGCTCCGACTTATTCAGCAAGCCCTCGCCTAGGGCTTGCTGGTGAAGACCGATGAAGTGGGAAATTCATCAAGAGCGATCTTGAGAAAACCGCACTATATGCACAAAATTAGCGTCGGGAGTACATCACCTCTCGTTCAACGGTAAACACATTACCGTAGAGGTTAGTAATAATTTGTTGACCACTTGAGGTCATCTTTAAATAAGACAGACTGTTTTTAATATAGGGATGCACCACATTCCAGAAAAAAGGCGGAAATCCAGCTTTTAAATCTTCCGGTGTTTGATAGCCCAAGGTTTTATTTGTTCCATTCTCAGTAAATTCGGCAAATAAAGCCGGAAGTTTGGCTAAATAACCGGGATCGGCTAACTGACCTATTAAATCAGCCGCTCGCATTAATCCGGGGTAATGAATCGTATCCTCGTGGGCTTCATCGGGAGGTACAGGGAAGCGAGTCAGTTCAATATTGTGCTGAATAAAGGCAATATCTAATTGAGGATGAGCCGCAAATTGTTCAGCGACAAACCGTTTGCCCCGATCCACATGATACGCGGTTAAGCTGGCATCTGTAGCATCGGGAGGAAGAACAATAAAATCTCGATTATAGCCTGTGGTATAGCGTCTTTGACTCGGTTGATCTTGATGACAAATGCCTTTGAGATAGCCAATATCATGATATAACAACGATAGAATGCAGTGAAGCCAGTCCTCACAGGAAACCACTCCCTCTTGTAACTGTTTGCCCCGCAGAATCTCCTGTCCCGTTAACGCCACAAGAATGGTGTGTTCTATATCATGATAGGCCGCATCGGTTTGTGCGATCGCCTTCAAAGCCAGATGCGCCGCTTCGCCAATAATCTCAGCATATTCGCCCTTGAGAGAACCGTAATTCCTGCCATAGCCCTCCTGCAAGCGTTGGATACAATGCTCAATGGAGGTTCGTTGTGCCTGCAACATCATCCTCTCCCTGATGAATGTTCTTCATCTCCCATTGTTTGAACCGAAGGAAATTCCCCCAACTCCTTATATAGCCAACCTACCTGAGTCGTGTAAAAAAGGCTCGTCTGCAATCCAGATAGGACAATAACTCAGAGTTCACGTCTCATTAGGAGTAGCTATATTTAGTTTAAAGGAATTTCGTCCAGTGTAAACAATACCTGTTAAAATGCGAACTATAATTTACAGTATTTATAGCCATATAAAAAATAGCCCCTATTTCTCATCATATCATAAGAAAATGAGTCAGTCTGTGATCCCGATCATGTTTTCTCTTGAATTTATTTAAACTCAGTAGGTTGGCGGATAGTTTAAGGAATCAAACAGAATAATTTATAGTGAATTGTAGATTTTGTCAGGTCGATTTTCCATCAAAGTACAAAACATGACATCAACCTTAGCAGAAGGCTTTTCTCTATGATTGCGCGGCGTGGGGGAGTGCATCACTATTTTTGTTCAAAACACAAAAAAAGGGGGAAATCCGATGACCTCCCCCAAAACCCAACGCCAAACTAGATAGACTCTTAGTCGATCAACCCACTAAAAAAGTTGCCTTCCCACTTCAATGATCCTCCTTTGGTCAGACTCCAATCCTTGATTCAAAGATGTCTAGGATCTGCTGAAGAACACCAGATGCTAGACCCAACAAGGGGAGAGGGGGAGAGGTAATAGGCAATTTTGACAAGTTAAGCCTGTGTGAATTTTGTCAAGTACCAGATATAGCGTTCCACAAATTGGACAAAAGCCTAACTGGTTAAGGTTGGGGAATAGGGAATAGGTGATAGATAATAAGTCTTAATTCCTTATCTCTCCTGCTCCCCCTCTCCCAACTCCCGACACCCTAACCCGCAGGAGGTATAATCACATTGGCCGTCCCGGTGAGGGTATTAGCACCTCCCGAAGTAATCGTAGTGGCACCGCCAGAGGTGATGGTAGTGGCTCCCCCTGCGCTGACACTAATCACCCCTCCTGCTTTCAAGGTTATCCCCCCTGCGGCATTTAAATTTAAACCCGCCCCGCCTTGAATCGTAACGGTTCCGAGGGCTTTTAGGGTAATACTGCGATCGCCATCATTGAGAGTACATTCCTGTCCACCTTGGCTGATAATCTGAATCCTGTGGTTGGTTTCATCCAAAATAATTTTATGGCCGCCACTGGTCTTAATCTCAATAGCGCGATCGCCATTACTATCCTTCAACTGAATCTCATGATTGCCCGCCGTTTGTAAAGCAATCCCCCGCTTACTACTCGTCTTATCCTCCTCCACAAACTGCAACTGATGCCCCGTCCGCGTCTTCAGCGTCCGCACCCGCACCTTGCCATTCTCCACACTCTGATTCACCGCCACCGGGGGTTTATCCTTCCCATTCCACACCCCCCCCACCACATAAGGACGGTGAATATCCCCATGTTCAAACCCCACCAACACCTCATCATTAATCTCCGGCAAACAGTCAAATCCCCGTTGCTCCCCCGCGCCCAAAGCCACCACCCGCGCCCAATTACTGGCGTGGGCACTGCCATCCTCCTCCGGCGTGAGCGTGGGGAATTTGACCCGTACCCGCCCCCAACCTTGGGGATCCTTATTATCCGTCACAATGCCCACTAAAAACGTCTGTCCCGGCTTTAATTGGGGCTTAGGAGAAAGAATAGAGAAGAGATCCCCCCCTCGTAAACCCCGCACACTAAACTCCGTCCGATAACTGCGTTGATAGTAAACATGACGAGTCGCCGTGATGTAATACTGCCCGTCATATTTTCCCATATCTTGCAGCCTAACCACCCGTCCCGTGCGGATTTTGGGGTTGCCTTCTCCATTGGCATCAGCGTAAATATAGGCCCCCCCTAACTCATTAAACAGGGATTGGGCGATCGCATCCGCCTCCTTCGCCTGAAACACAGGTTGATCCACTACAATCATCTTAGGCGGCGGAGTCGCCCCCATCGTCGGCGGATTCTTCGGTCCAAACTGTCCCCCCGCCGTGGACCCCATCCCCTGCTGACTTTGGGTAATCACCTGTTCCCGTTGGGCCGTCCCCACAATCGCCTTTTTCTGGCCATAATCCCATCCTCGCACCTCCACCCCACTCACCTGTTCCGCACTCGTCACCCGCACCCGAAACCCCCCGAAATCCTTCAGCCACGTTAACGCTAAATTCTCCCCCCCCTGGGGTTTCCGAAAATACAACTTACCATCCTGCACAAACAACTCAAACCCAATCCTAGCCGCCCGATGGCGCAAAAACTCCATATTGGTTTGATTCTCTTGAAAAACATATTCATGAGGGTCCCCACTCGCATCAATTCCCCCCACATTAATCCCCACCTCCCGGGCAATTTCCCGCACAATATCGCTATCCGTATAATTCTGAAACGAACGATTATAACGGCCTCGATGTAAACGATGGGAAATATCATAACCCCGCACTAAAACAGGTGCTTGAGAATTTTCACTAAAATGACTCTCAATCCCCGTAATTTCCCCCTCAATTAAAAACCCTCGATTCACCTCACTAAACTCCGGATCCTTCGTCGTACTGGACTGAAACCCAATCTTCACCGTTTGCCCAATTTTCAAAATATCATCATACCGCCAAGGCTTATCCTCATCCCGTCCCGGAAAATAAGGATTTTCTACCACAATCGTAAACATTGCAGGCAGATGTAAACTCTCCTCCACCGTAATCTGTTCAAGATCATTCATTAACTCCTGCGGTGCATCTTGCCCCCCTAATTGTAAAAAGGGTATCGCCACATAACTAGAATCCTGAGATTGTGTCATATCTAAGCCTTGAGCAAACAGTAATTATCGATATAGCAATTTCCCTACTGGCGAGGTACAGAGTCTCTAGTTTGAGGGAACAGGGAACAGAGCGTCCAACAAAGGTCTACCTCATGAGTCGCGAAAACGCTATAGCAAAAACTCGTCATATATTCTTGATAATTTTTCCTGATCAATTATCACCAACACCCCTTAAGAATTCCATTTTTTCAACTCTTCCATTTCCTTCCCCAAAGCCTCACATTCCTTAGCCCGCTTATCCGCTTTTTCTCTCAATTTACTAGCCTCACCTGGATTAAACTTTCCACTAAATAAAAGCATCATTTGATCAGCTTCCCTCCTCATATCAGCTACTTCTTGATTACACCTTTTATGCGCTTCTTCCGCATTCTTTACCGCTTGTTCCCTTGCCTGTGCGGCAGTTAAAGGTTTAGCCGGTTGTTGCCGAGTATCCCGACTCCCAAATAAGTCCTTATTGTATGTTCTGGCATTAGCCGCTAAAAAAGAACTATCCACCTCTTTCAATGTTAACTTAACCTCCGCCCTCACAGGCGTTCCATCTGCTAAAAACATCGTTAACTTATAATCCAACTTTTCAACAAAACAAGTTAAATAATTTTGATCCCCCCAACATAATTGATAAATCGGAGGACGAGACACAACAGTTCCCCCCGATGAATACCCTTGAAACTTGACAGAATTTTGTAATTTTTCGATATATTCTTTCATCACACTTTTACCAGACTCATAAGTATCAAACATAATCTTATTAAGAGTCGTACTCCGTGCCTTGGGGTACTCGAAACTGACTTTAGGCGTTCCTTGATCGGTTCTAGCAGACTTAGAATCTTTCACCTTAATAGATTCCTGAAACTGCAACATTTCCGGGTTAAACAAAAACTGGAAATCGTAATCTCTATTATCTGTACAAAACAACCTTGCTTTTTGTAAAACCGCCATAAAGCCTCCCATTATAACATAAAAATCACCAAGACATACGACTATTATATAACAAACCCTTACGTTCTCGTTCCACCTCCAAACGTTGACAAATCATATGATACATTTCCCGCGCTAAAATCTCTAAATCCTGTGCCGCTTCTTCATCAATAGTTTCATCCTCTGGAAATTCAACATCTGCCGCAATAATTACCGCTTTTAGTTCTTTCAAGAATAGATCATCTGCCTCCTTTAATCTTAACTCTAAGGCTTTCAATATTGCAACATCCGCCGACTTAATTGTTTCTCCTAACTGTTCCTCAAAAGCACTATCAGAATCGTCTAGTTTTTCTTCCAGCAAAACTAAAACATTGTCAGAAAAATTAGGATCTTTATCTTTTTGTGTTTCTCGAAAAGTTTCTGTAAATATATCATTTCCGGCAATACGAGTTACAGAAGCATCAGCAAATTGTTCATTAAATCCGTCTTCTAATTGAGCAATTCGTGCAATTAAACTTTCAATATAAGCTTCATCTTGTTCCTCTTGAAAGGGTAGAATTTTCTTAAAACTACGCCTTAAATTTTCAGCAAAATTTTGGTCAACTATGGGTGCTTCTGCGGAACTAGAAATATCATCCTCTGTCTGGGTATCATCTGATTGAATACCCTGATTTAAGAATCTTTGCACTACTTGAGGTTCTGTATTTTGAGTTGATTCTTCTCCGAATAATTGTGCAGCATTTTCCCAAGAATTGGGAACCGATAAAGCAGGTTTTACCGACTCAGATTTAGGTTGAATCGTGGGAGTATCTCCAGTCGTTTCCCGTTGGATAGAAGTATCCCCTGAAGGTGTATCGACTTGTCTCTGAATCGTGGGAGTATCTCCAGTTGTTTCCCGTTGGATAGGAGTTTCTCCTGAAGGTGTATCGACTTGTCTCTGAATCGTGGGAGTATCTCCAGTTGTTTCCCGTTGGATAGGAGTTTCTCCTGAAGATGTATCAACTTGTCTCTGAATTGTCGGAGTATCTCCAGTTACTTCTCGTTGAATAGAAGTATCCCCTGAAGGTGTATCAACTTGTCTTTGAATCGTGGGTGTTTCCGATGAGGATGGAGTTGTAGAAGTATCCCCAACTGTTTCCCGTTGAATAGAAGTATCCCCTGAAGGTGTATCAACTTGTCTCTGAATTGTCGGAGTATCTCCAGTCGTTTCCCGTTGGATAGAAGTATCCCCCGAAGGTGTATCAACTTGTCTTTGAATCGTGGGTGTTTCCGATGAGGATGGAGTTGTAGAAGTATCCCCAACTGTTTCCCGTTGGATAGAAGTATCCCCTGAAGATGTATCGACTTGTCTCTGAATCGTAGAAGTATCCCCAGTTACTTCTCGTTGGATAGAAGTATTCCCTGAAGAGGTATCGACTTGTCTCTGAATTGTTGGTGTTTCCGATGAGGATGGAGTTGTAGAAGTATCCCCAACTGTTTCCCGTTGGATAGAAGTATCCCCTGAAGGTGTATCGATTTGTCTCTGAATTGTCGGAGTATCTCCAGTTACTTCTCGTTGGATAGGAGTATCCCCTGAAGGTGTATCGATTTGTCTCTGAATTGTCGGAGTATCTCCAGTTACTTCCCGTTGGATAGAAGTATCCCCCAAAGGTGTATCGACTTGTCTCTGAATTGTTGGTGTTTCCGATGAGGATGGAGTTGTAGAAGTATCCCCAGTTGTTTCTCGTTGGATAGGAGTTTCACTCGAAGAGGTATCGATTTGTCTCTGAATCGTGGGAGTATCCCCAGTTATTTCTCGTTGGATAGAAGTATCCCCTGAAGGTGTATCGATTTGTCTCTGAATCGTGGGTGTTTCCGATGAGGATGGAGTTGTAGAAGTATCCCCAACTGTTTCCCGTTGGATAGGAGTTTCACTCGAAGAGGTATCGATTTGTCTCTGAATTGTCGGAGTATCTCCAGTTACTTCTCGTTGGATAGGAGTTTCACTCGAAGAGGTATCGACTTGTCTCTGAATTGTCGGAGTATCTCCAGTCACTTCCCGTTGGATAGAAGTATCCCCTGAAGAGGTATCGACTTGTCTCTGAATCGTGGGTGTTTCCGATGAGGATGGAGTTGTAGAAGTATCCCCAACTGTTTCCCGTTGGATAGAAGTATCCCCTGAAGAGGTATCGACTTGTCTCTGAATCGTAGAAGTATCCCCAGTTACTTCTCGTTGGATAGAAGTATTCCCTGAAGAGGTATCGACTTGTCTCTGAATCGTGGGAGTATCTCCAGTCACTTCCCGTTGGATAGAAGTATCCCCTGAAGATGTATCGACTTGTCTCTGAATTGTTGGTGTTTCCGATGAGGATGGAGTTGTAGAAGTATCCCCAGTTGTTTCTCGTTGGATAGGAGTATCCCCTGAAGATGTATCGACTTGTCTCTGAATCGTAGAAGTATCCCCAGTTACTTCTCGTTGGATAGAAGTATTCCCTGAAGATGTATCGACTTGTCTCTGAATTGTTGGTGTTTCCGATGAGGATGGAGTTGTAGAAGTATCCCCAGTTGTTTCTCGTTGGATAGGAGTATCCCCTGAAGGTGTATCGATTTGTCTCTGAATTGTCGGAGTATCTCCAGTTGTTTCTCGTTGGATAGGAGTATCCCCTGAAGGTGTATCGATTTGTCTCTGAATTGTCGGAGTATCTCCAGTTACTTCTCGTTGGATAGGAGTATCCCCTGAAGGTGTATCGATTTGTCTCTGAATTGTCGGAGTATCTCCAGTTACTTCTCGTTGAATAGAAGTATCCCCTGAAGGTGTATCGATTTGTCTCTGAATTGTCGGAGTATCTCCAGTTACTTCTCGTTGAATAGAAGTATCCCCTGAAGGTGTATCGATTTGTCTCTGAATTGTCGGAGTATCTCCAGTTGTTTCTCGTTGGATAGGAGTATCCCCTGAAGGTGTATCAATTTGTCTCTGAATTGTGGGAGTATCTCCAGTTGTTTCCCGTTGAATAGAAGTATCCCCTGAAGGTGTATCGATTTGTCTCTGAATTGTCGGAGTATCTCCAGTTGTTTCTCGTTGGATAGGAGTATCCCCTGAAGGTGTATCAATTTGTCTCTGAATTGTCGGAGTATCTCCAGTTACTTCTCGTTGAATAGAAGTATCCCCTGAAGGTGTATCGATTTGTCTCTGAATTGTGGGAGTATCTCCAATTGTTTCTCGTTGGATAGGAGTATCCCCTGAAGGTGTATCGATTTGTCTCTGAATTGTGGGAGTATCTCCAATTGTTTCTCGTTGGATAGGAGTATCCCCTGAAGGTGTATCGATTTGTCTCTGAATTGTGGGAGTATCTCCAGTTGTTTCCCGTTGAATAGAAGTATCCCCTGAAGGTGTATCGATTTGTCTCTGAATTGTCGGAGTATCTCCAGTTGTTTCCCGTTGAATAGAAGTATCCCCTGAAGGTGTATCAACTTGTCTCTGAATCGTGGGAGTATCTCCAGTTGTTTCCCGTTGGATAGAAGTATCCCCTGAAGGTGTATCAACTTGTCTTTGAATCGTGGGTGTTTCCGATGAGGATGGAGTCGTGGGAGTATCTCCAGTTGTTTCTCGTTGGATAGGAGTATCCCCTGAAGGTGTATCAACTTGTCTCTGAATCGTGGGAGTATCTCCAGTTACTTCCCGTTGAATAGAAGTATCCCCTGAAGATGTATCAACTTGTCTCTGAATCGTGGGAGTATCTCCAGTTACTTCCCGTTGAATAGAAGTATCCCCCGAAGATGTATCAATTTGTCTCTGAATTGTGGGAGTGTCTCCAATCGTTTCCCGTTGAATAGAAGTATCCCCTGAAGGTGTATCGATTTGTCTCTGAATCGTGGGTGTTTCCGATGAGGATGGAGTCGTGGGAGTATCTCCAGTTACTTCCCGTTGGATAGGAGTTTCTCGTTGAATAGAAGTATCCCCTGAAGGTGTATCGATTTGTCTCTGAATTGTGGGAGTATCTCCAGTTGTTTCCCGTTGAATAGAAGTATCCCCTGAAGGTGTATCAACTTGTCTCTGAATCGTGGGAGTATCTCCAGTTGTTTCCCGTTGGATAGAAGTATCCCCTGAAGGTGTATCAACTTGTCTTTGAATCGTGGGTGTTTCCGATGAGGATGGAGTCGTGGGAGTATCTCCAGTTGTTTCTCGTTGGATAGGAGTATCCCCTGAAGGTGTATCAACTTGTCTCTGAATCGTGGGAGTATCTCCAGTTGTTTCTCGTTGGATAGGAGTTTCTCCTGAAGGTGTATCAACTTGTCTCTGAATCGTGGGAGTATCCCCAGTTACTTCCCGTTGAATAGAAGTATCCCCCGAAGGTGTATCGACTTGTCTCTGAATCGTGGGTGTTTCCGATGGGGATAGAGTTGTAGAAGTATCCCCAATTGTTTCCCGTTGAATAGAAGTATCCCCTGAAGGTGTATCGACTTGTCTCTGAACAAAACCAGTATCAGAAGCAACTGATGAGGAAGTATCAACTATTGCAGGTTCAACCCCTAGAGGAGGGTCCCCGGCAATTTTTAGTTGAATCGGAGTTGTTAGAGGCAGAATTGAAGAGGGAGGATGTGCTTCTGAACTGGTCATGGTTAAAGATGATTAAATCAGTGATGGGTTCAGGTTAAAATCATGGTGATGATAGTCTATGAAAACGGAGCAAGTAAGGATATAATAGGTTGCGTTATTGGCTTGTTTATCAAGGAAATATGACGCGACATATTGTATTATGTTGTCCTGAGAGTATCTAAACAAAATCCCCTAACTCATTGCGATTTTTTAAGAACACGGCACTACTTACACCCGTGTTAGAAATTTCTAAGGTTTCATAGGATAAGGTGATTTCTTCTAGGGCAACTCCTTTGCCTTTTGCCTTGAATGATGGCGCTTTCCAACCAATGGGAAACGCGGCAATCAATGTCCAGTTTTGCATAATCTCCCCCGCTTGATTAAAGATTAAAATATTGACATTTCTCCGCATTCCCTGTGAACTGTTGGGAGCAGGTTTAACTAAGGTTTGGGAGCGTTGGGTTTGCGCCAGCCACTGTAAAAATAATAAGTTATCGGTAACGCCTCGTTTTAATTTAATGGGTTTGAATTTAGCCGGACTAATCAGGGAACGCTCCCGATCATTAACTCCTCCTTCTAAAAAGTTCTTGGGTTTGGCATCCATACTCAACCCCGAACATTCGCTAAAATAAGCGGTAATTTGTGACTCCATGACCACATAAAATCGATTCTCCTGTACATAATTTTCAACAATTCTGCTTGCATTAACCATGATTGTGTGTTATACTTTTTTATACAATGGGTTACTTGTGACTAAAATTTGCACTAAAACTGGCTACGCTCCCGTCGGGAACGGAGATCCTCCTCCATGAGTTCGTAAACGCGATCGCCTACTTTGCGGATAGCACTAGGTTCATTCAAGACTTGATGGGCAATCCGTCCCAAACGGGGCAGGTTTTCAAAGTGCTTGGTTTGTAGGACAACTGGGGCAGTGTACCCAGCCGGAGTTGTGGCATCTCCAAGGGGTTCTAAGGACGGTTGGGCTTGTCCTTCGGCGGTTTTCCAGTTGCTAATCTGTTTAAAGGGAAATTTAGCCATAGTCCCCCTCAGAGTAAATTGGCTTTCTTCAGTGTAAGGGAGGGGATCGGTGAAAGCCTACTAGCCAAAAGTCGAGACGTTGCCCTCTGGGGTAGTGATGGGGAAATTTTGAGAACGGATTATAGATTTTGTGAGAATCTCTGCCTTGGGGTGTATTCCCTAAGCTGTGCTGTAGGCGACAAACAGCCATGATATACTGGGTTCAAGCATCATTGAGGGTGACACCTCTTGTAGGATGTCGTTAGAGAACACAGAAATACAATCATGGCTTATCAATTACCCCCTTTACCCTACGATTACACGGCTTTAGACCCGTACATTTCTAAAAGTACCCTTGAGTTCCACCATGACAAGCATCATGCGGCCTATGTGAACAACTACAACGCGGCTGTTCAAGGGACTGACTATGATAGCCAAAGCATTGAAGAGGTTATCAAAGCTGTTGCAGGGGATCCGGATAAGGCGGGTATTTTCAACAATGCCGCCCAAGCTTGGAATCATAGCTTTTACTGGAACTGCATGAAACCCAATGGGGGAGGGACTCCCACCGGGGCTTTAGCGGATAAAATCGCGGCGGATTTTGGCAGTTTCGAGGCGTTTAAAGAAGCGTTTGCCAAAGCGGGAGCAACTCAATTCGGTAGTGGTTGGGCTTGGTTAGTGCTGGATGGCGGTACCCTGAAGGTAACAAAAACCCTGAATGCAGAAAATCCCATGACCGCAGGCCAAACCCCTCTGTTAACAATGGATGTGTGGGAACACGCTTATTATTTGGATTACCAAAATGCTCGTCCTAAGTATATTGAGACGTTCTTAAGTAGCTTAGTGAATTGGGATTTTGTGGCTCAAAACTTGGCGGCTGCCTAGGTTTTTAAGTGGGGGGCGAGTTTTTCAATTTAGCCCCCAGTCCCTACCGAAAGAAACCCGGTTTCTGGCGTTTGTTTTTTGCCAAAAACCGGGTTTCTTGGTGGTGATTTTTGCACCTACATCAAGGTTGGAGGAAATAAACTAGAGCCTTGACTTTGGGCGAAAAACTTTTTAGTAATAATTTCCCGAAATGTCTCAAAATCGGTCTGCCATGTGCTAATCCGTTTACTTAAATAAGCGGTTTTTTGGTCTTGATATTCTGGGGGAATACCATAGGTAAATCCTCCCGAAAATAAGAGGGCGGCGATAGAGGTTTGATCGGGCTGTTGTAAACGGACTTCATTAATCCCCAAGTTGAGAGGACAGCGTTTTAACTGATAACTTAAGTTAACCGAGGCTTTGAGGGGGGCTTGTCCTAACTGTTGCCAGCCTCCGGGGGCTAACAAGGTTTCGACAATGTATTTGCGGGCGGCATCTTCTTGATTGGGAAAGCCGATGAGAATTTTGGGGTTAATACTAATGCCCTGATAATTGGCGTGGGGGAGTTTTTCGAGGTACTGACGGGCGACGATGGGGGCTTGGAGGTCTTGGGGATTTTGTTTAATGGCTTCTAGGAAGTTAATGGAACGGGGTTGAGCAAAAATATTTACCCCATTACTAAAGTTTAGTTGGGCGACGGCATTGTTCAAAACGGGCTGCTGGGTTAATTCCCAGTCTGTGGGAATAATGCCGCTAAAGCGGAGGAAGTCTAAACTAATGCTGCCGGGATTGAGATCGGTGGCGGCGATCGCAACAGCCACCTCCTGCATCTCAATATGATTCCCTAACAAGGGGTTGGTGAGTGGTAAATTTTGCGCCATGATCCTAATTCAATTGAGTCGTTAGGGTTTGCTGAATAAGTCCGAAAGTTGGGGAGTCGGGAATCGGGAATCGGGAGTCGGGAATCGGGAGTCGGGAGTCGGGAGATTGCCTCTCCCCTGCTCCCCTGCTCCCCTGCTCCCCTGCTCCCCTGCTCCCCCACACCCCACCGCTAACTGATCTCAGTTAAGAGGCCATCGTTGCCGTAGAACGTCGGCGACGACGGGAACTCGCCGGAGTGGAACTGGCTTGATCATCCGAAGACGTGGGGGGCGTTTGTAAGAGGAAAATCACTAAGGGACGACTGCGTAACTCCCGTTGGGTCAAACGCTGTAAACTGTTCTCAATCTCCGCACAAACTTTATCCCAGTTCATCCCACCATTTTTGGATTCGCTGATCTGTTTACTGTAATCCGAGAGTAACCGTTCCACATTGCGGATCATCAACTGCTTAATAAAGGTCTGATCTGCCGTAGAAACCACACCGCGTAAATGAATGGCTGGGGGAGCGAGTAACTGTAAATTGTTATCCACAGCGGCCGCTACAGTTACAACGCCATCTTCGGCCAGTTGTTGGCGCTCTTTCATCACATGATCATGAACAATGCCTGCCCCATCCACCAACTCAATCCCCGAGGGAACTTGTCCGGCAATACCAATCCGATCCTCCGTTAACTCTACAATGTCCCCATTGTTAATGATCACCATGTTTTCCGCCGGAATGCCCATATTTTGCGCCATTTGAGCGTGTTTCACCAGCATCCGGTGTTCTCCATGGACGGGGACAAAAAACTTGGGTTTGGCTAAAGCTAACATCAATTTATGGTCTTCCTGCGCCCCGTGACCGGAAACGTGAATCCCTAAATGACGACCATAGACAACATTCGCCCCCAACATCATTAAGCGGTCGATGGTATCCACTACGGCTAAGGTATTGCCGGGAATGGGATTAGCACTAAAGACAATGGTATCCCCTTGTTTTACCCGGACTTGGCGGTGATCTTTGCGGGAAATGCGGGTGAGGGCGGCTAAGGTTTCCCCTTGGGAGCCTGTGGTTAAAATCAAGACCTTTTCATCCGGTAAACTGTAAAGGGCTTTGAGGGGGGCAAATAAATCCTCGGGACACTTGATGTAACCTAATTCGCGGGCGTGGGCGATGACGTTTAACATGGAACGCCCCAAGGTGATCACTTTGCGGTTATGTTTTTGGGCTAACTGTAAAACAATATTCACCCGATGGACGGAGGAAGCAAAGGTGGTGACAAAGAGACGACCTTTGGTTTCGGCAAATACCCGGTCTAAGTTGGGATAAACGGACTGTTCCGAGGGGGTATGGCCGGGAACTTCGGCGTTGGTGGAGTCACTTAATAAACACAACACGCCTTTTGCGCCATATTCGGCGATGCGGTGCAGATCAAAATACTCGCCATCTACGGGGGTGTGGTCAATTTTGAAGTCCCCGGTGTGGATAAGGACACCCAAGGGGGTGGTAATGGCGACGCTGAAACTGTCGGCGATGGAGTGGGTGTTCCGAATGTATTCCACCCGGAAGGAGGGGCTAAGTTGGACGGTTTGCCGGGGCATGACGCTATTCAGTTGGGTGCGTTCTAATACGCCTGCTTCATCCAATTTATCCCGCAAGAGAGCCATGGCTAAACGGGGGCCATAAATTTGGGGGATGTCAAACTGTTTGAGGTGGTGGGCAATGCCGCCAATATGATCCTCGTGGCCGTGGGTGACGATCATCCCTTTGATTTTATGGCGATTCTCTCGGACGTAGGTCATGTCGGGCAGGACTACGTTAATGCCGTGCATTCCGTCGGTGGGGAAGCCAATCCCGGCATCAAGCAGGATCATTTCGTCGCCGTACTCAAAGATACAGGTATTTTTGCCAATTTCATGGAGTCCTCCTAACGGAATGATTTTTAGGGAGGCGTTTTGATTGTTATTTTTCATGGGATTTTGTTGGTTTAGATCAGGTTGATTGGCTGTTGAAACGCTGGTTTTTTTCAGGGGTTTTGCGACTACCCTGTTCTGGTTGTTGCTCAAAATGCTTTATTTTTCCTAGTTTTTATAGTTACTCAGGTGATGGGAGGCTGAAATAATCCATGGTTCATCATCAAGGCTCTATGGCTCTCCCAATTTTATGGTGATTCACAAAACTTATGTTTGAGGGAACAGGAAGGGGGAGCAGGTAATAGGTAATAGGGAATACTAATCAACTCCCGACTCCCGATGCCCGACTAGGTTGGTTCGTACCTCGCCATGACATTAATCCCAATTCCCTGTACTGTGCCGAATCGTGAGGGAAGAGGAGAAGCTGAACTTCTCTCACGATTAGGGCTTTGCGTCGCCTTTATAGGAGTTTTAGATCCGTTAAAACGCTTTTCACTTTCCCTTCTAATTCTGGGGGAAGGTCGGTTAAGGGGGAACGGAGTCCCCCGACATCCCACCCTTGAAGTTTTAAGGCGGCTTTAATGGGAATGGGATTGGTGGTACAGAATAACACTTTAAAGAGGGGGAATAGTTCCACGTGCATGGCTTGGGCGGTCTGGGGTTGACCGGAGACAAAGGCCTCAATCATGGCTTTAATGCGATCGCCCACTAAATGACTCGCCACACTCACGACCCCCGTTCCCCCAACGGCTAACAGGGGTAAAGTCAGGGAATCATCGCCGGAGTAAATCAAGAACTCTGGGGGGGTGGCGACTCGAATTTGACTCACTAAGTCTAAACTCCCACTGGCTTCTTTAATCGCCACAATGTTCTCAATTTGGGCAAGTTCCCCGACCGTTTCCGCTTGCAAACTCTGTCCGGTGCGACCGGGGATGTTATAGAGCATTAGGGGTAAATCGGGGCAAGCTTGGGCGATCGCCTTAAAATGGGCGAATAACCCGGCTTGGGGGGGCTTGTTATAGTAAGGCACCACCTGCAAACTCGCCGCCACACCTAACTTAGCTGCTTTTTGACTGCGGGCGATCGCCTCATGGGTAGAATTTGACCCCGTTCCCACAATTACCTTAGCTTTCCCCCCGATGGCCGTCTGCACCACCCGGAACAACTCTAACTCCTCCTCCTCCGACAACGTAGGAGACTCTCCCGTAGTCCCACAGACCACTAAACTCTCACTGCCCAAGTTCACGAGATGATCCGCCAACTTTTCCGCCAGAGCATAGTTCACCGTCCCATCCGGCGAAAAGGGCGTAACCATCGCTGTAATAACTCGTCCGAACTCTACCACACTGTCATCCACTCCTACCTTCACATCAACATTGACTTCTACGGCTAGGTTATTCCTCAACCCCTAGCAGGTTGCTAGATGTTGACCCGGTTTTAACCAGTCCCGCTCTAGCAATAACTCCGCAATTTGTACCGCATTTAAGGCCGCGCCCTTGCGAATTTGATCCCCACATAACCACAACTCCAAACCACAGGCATGGGATAAATCTTGGCGAATGCGTCCCACCAACACATCATCCTCTCCCGTCGCATCCATTGGCATGGGGAAATAATTCTGTTGCCAATCTTCCACCAAACGCACTCCCGGCGCTTGAGCGATGACCTCCCGGGCTTTTTCCACCAGGAAGGGTTGGCTAAACTCCAAATTCACCGCCTCCGAGTGGGCCCGCAACACCGGAACCCTCACACAAGTAGCACTCACCCGTAACTCTGGCTCCCCGAAAATCTTACGGGTTTCCTGGAGCATCTTCAACTCCTCCTCACAATACCCATTGTCCTTGAGGGGGGAATTGTGGGGGAACAGATTAAACGCCAAAGGATAGGGCAGGATTTCCGGTTGGGGTGCTTCTCCCCGTAAAATAGCCGCCGCTTGGGTTTTCACCTCCTCCATTGCCCTCGCACCCGCCCCACTGGCCGACTGGTAGGTAGCCACCACCACACGCTGAATCGGCTGCACTTGATGGAGGGGATAAATAGCCACCCCCAACAAAATCGTCGTACAGTTGGGATTGGCAATAATTCCTTGATGTTCCGCCGCCGCTTGGGGGTTAATTTCCGGCACCACTAACGGCACTTGGGGATCCATACGGAAGGCGCTAGAGTTATCAATCACCACCGCCCCCGCTTCTACGGCCACCTTTGCCCAACGCTTGGACGTAGACCCCCCGGCCGAAGCCAACACGACATCCACCCCTTCAAAGGAGCTTGCTTGTACCGCTTCCACCGTCAAGGTTTCCCCTCGGAAAGGGATTTGCTGTCCCGCAGAACGTTCGGAAGCCAGCAACTTCAAGGAGGCTAACGGAAACTGACGCTCTGCCAGTAGAGCTAAAAACTCGCTGCCGACGGCTCCGGTTGCGCCAAGAATGGCTACATGAACTGGTTTTGACAAATGATCATCCTCCAAAATTTACAGAGTGGGTAATGGGAGAGACTTCCTGCCTAGACTGGGTGCATATTTTGCTCAAGTTTGGCTTTAATAAGGCTTTACTCTATATCGTTTCAAACCAATAATATCAAACCAATAATACTTAAACTTTGTGGAACATTTTCCAGCTTGTTTTGAGCTTGTTTCGGATACCGCTTACACTAAACTTCAGAAATATAACTCTAAAATCCCTAGGATATCATAAATTCCCTATCCTCAGTAACCCCTTCGATGAAGTTCGGGTAAGTCCTTATTCTAATCTAGAACTAACATTTTAGTTTAACTGCCCGCAAATCTAAAAGAAATCTGCATCTTTGCCCGAACCGGGGCGAGAATCCACAGCCGGGAGACGTCCCTTGAGAGGGGAATCCGAAGGTTTTTTGTCTCTCTAGACAGTCGAAGGATGGCGACTTGTGATAAGATCGCATTTGCTGTGTCAAGAGACTCCCTCATCTGCGTCCTGTTGAGTGGGGGGGTGTATGAGCAGTTTCAAGTCATAGTTTCACTTCACTTGGTTGAATACGAGTTATCAATGAAAGTTACCCAGGAAAAGCTCCCCGAAAGTCAGATCGGCCTAGCCATTGAAATCCCCGCAGAAACATCTAAACTGACCTATGAGCGGATAGTTAATGATCTTGCGCGCACTATTAAGCTTCCTGGGTTTCGTAAGGGGAAAATCCCGCGTCAAGTCTTGATTCAGCGCATAGGGGCTGCGCGGATTCGGGCGGAAGTGGTTGAAACCTTGATTCAGGATAGCTTGCAAGAAGCTCTGAAGCAAGAGAACATTGACCCCCTCGGCAATTACCAATTAGTGTCCGATATTAACCAACTGGTCGAGGGGTATAAGCCCGGTGAAGCTTTGACCTTCACGGCTTCTGTGGATGTGCAGCCCGAGGTTAAACTGGGTGATTATACGGGTTTAAAAATTCAGGCAGAAGAAATCCCATATAATCCTGCGCAGGTGGATGAGTTTTTAGAGGAACAACGGTCAAGACAGGCCATTTTAGCCCCTGTAGAAGGTCGCCCAGCCCAAGAGGGGGATGTGGCGGTCGTGGACTATGAAGGTCGAATCCCCCAAGAGGGCGAGGCCGAGGATTTATTGATTGAAGGGGCGACGGCGACAGATTTCCAAATGGAGTTAGTCCTGGGTCAGTTTTTGGATGATTTAGTGAATGGCATTAAAGGGATGAATTTGGGGGAAACCAAGGAAATTTCCGTGGATTTTCCTGAAAACTATGCCCGCGAGGATTTAGCTGGGGTGTCAACGCGGTTTACTGTGACGCTAAAGGAACTGAAGGAGAAAGAACTTCCCGAAGTCGATGATGATTTTGCCGAGGAGATTAGCGAGTTTTCTACGCTAGCCCAATTGCGGGAACACTTGGAAAAACGCTATCAAACGGAAGCGGAAGATAAAACCAACGCCAACGTGGAGGAAGCCTTAGTTGAGGCGTTGTTAGAGGTGGTTGAGGTAGATTTACCTAAGACCTTAGTGAATCAAGAAATTGATGCCCTGCTACAACAGACGGCCATGCGCATGAGTCAGTATGGGGTTGATGTGCGCAGTTTGTTCAGCAAGGAAATGCTTCCCCAGTTGCGGGAAAATTCTCGCCCAGAAGCGATTAAACGGCTGAGTACGTCCTTAGCCCTAGTCAAAATTGCCCAAGAAGAGGGACTGAAACCGGAGGAGGAACAAGTTGAGGAACGAATCCAAGAAGTCTTAGGGCAAGTGAAGGATCGCCAGGAGGTTGATCCGTTGAAGTTGCGAGAGTTTGTGGTGGATGAGTTACTGCAAAATCAAGCGATTGATTGGTTAAAGGAAAAGGCGGTGATTGAGTTGGTGCCGGAGGGGACGTTATCTAAGCCGGAGGAAGAGGAAACCGAAGCTGAGGAATCCGCATCGGAAGCTACAGTTGATGTGGAAGCGACGGCAGAATAAGTTAGACCAATATTAGACACAGATTAGACATCTCCTAAAACCCCCTTTTTGGAACGGTAGTATAGGCATTTCAGCCTAGTGATGGGGGATGTCTAGGGGACAGGAGAAATAGCGCGGGGAGTGTCAAATAACGGAAAACAGGGGGATTGAGTCCCTCTGTTTTTTTGGATCTGGCGTTGGAGGCTTGATAACCCCTCCATCCTCTGTGTTAAACTATCAGGGGAGTCGCCCCGTTTGTGCAGAAGTCCCCCCTATTCTGGGGAATTAAGGCATAATAGAGGAAGGGGGGAATAATAGGGATAACAACCCACGATTCAAAAGTCATTCAAAATCCATTTCAGCGACTCTGATTGTTCTTCAATCTGATTATTCTTCAACCCATTTAGTTCTCAGGCTTAGAAGCTTTGTTATGATTCAATCGCGATCGCCCGACTACTCGCCCAATAGTCATTTTATTCATGATTACCACTCTTTGAGCAACAGCAAATCGGGTCAGATTGTTTCTGGGGTGGTGGATTCTAATTGTTCTAATGCGGTAATCCCTAGTGCTGTAATCCCCATTGTAATTGAGCAATCAGGGATGGGTGAACGAGCCTTTGATATATACTCCCGTCTACTGCGAGAACGGATTATCTTTTTAGGGACGGTGGTTGATGATGCGATCGCCGATTCTGTGGTTGCCCAACTGCTGTGTCTAGATGCAGAAGACCCCGACAAAGACATTCAACTTTACATTAACTCCCCTGGGGGTTCAGTGTATGCCGGAATGGCCATCTACGACACCATGCAGCAGGTGCGGCCGGATGTCGTGACCATTTGTTATGGATTAGCCGCCAGCATGGGGGCGTTTTTACTTTCAGGGGGAACCCAAGGAAAACGTCTTGCCCTGCCCAGTTCGCGGATTATGATTCATCAACCTCTCGGAGGCGCCCAAGGACAAGCCGTAGATATAGAAATTCAAGCCAAAGAAATCCTCTATATCAAAAACCAACTGAACGAAATGCTCGCGAGTCACACAGGTCAACCCTTAGAAAAAATTGCCGTTGACACAGATCGCGACTTCTTTATGTCCGCACAAGAAGCCAAAAATTACGGTCTGATTGACCAAGTAATTACTAAACCCGGACTTCCTCAAATTGAAGTCCCCTTAACTGCAATCCAATAAGAGGTAGATATGCCGAAGTACGACTCCCATCTAAAGTGTTCATTCTGTGGCAAATCTCAGGAACAAGTGCGTAAGCTCATAGCCGGGCCAGGGGTTTACATTTGTGACGAATGCGTAGAGCTCTGTAATGAAATTTTAGATGAGGAGTTGATCGATTCGTCAAGCCCTGCCCCTCAACCCGTAGCCCCTCGGGAAGAACAACCCCCCAAACGTCGGGTTCATGCGGATCGTTTCTCCTTTAGCCAGATCCCCAAACCCACGGAAATCAAAAAATATTTAGATGAACACGTCATTGGACAGGATGAAGCGAAGAAAGTGTTATCAGTGGCAGTTTATAACCACTATAAACGCCTGAGTTTTGTCCAGTCCAAAAATAATAATGGCGGCAAAGGCGGGTTAGATGACAATATTGAGCTACAAAAATCCAATATTCTCTTAATTGGTCCCACCGGTTCCGGAAAAACCCTCCTCGCTCAAACCTTAGCAAAAATCCTTGATGTTCCCTTTGCCGTAGCCGATGCCACCACCCTCACCGAAGCGGGCTATGTGGGAGAAGATGTAGAAAATATTCTGCTGCGCCTATTACAAGTAGCGGATTTAGACGTAGAAGAAGCCCAACGAGGCATTATTTACATCGACGAAATTGATAAAATTGCCCGCAAGAGTGAAAACCCCTCCATCACCCGGGATGTCTCGGGGGAAGGGGTACAACAAGCCCTCTTGAAGATGTTAGAAGGGACTCTCGCCAATGTTCCTCCCCAAGGCGGACGGAAACACCCCTATCAAGACTGTATTCAAATCGACACCAGCAACATCTTGTTTATTTGTGGGGGGGCGTTTGTTGGCTTAGAGAAAGTGGTAGAACAGCGCATTGGTAAGAAATCAATGGGTTTTGTGCGACCCGGAGATAATCCGGCCTCGAAAGAACAGCGCGCCGTGGATATTATGCCCTTCCTAGAGCCACAGGATTTAGTGAAATTCGGCTTAATTCCCGAGTTTATCGGACGGATGCCTGTGATGGCTACCTTGAATCCTTTGGACGAAGAGGCCTTAATGGAAATCCTCACCCAGCCGCGTAATGCGTTAGTTAAGCAATATCAGAAACTGCTCTGGATGGACAATGTACAGCTAGAATTCCGTCAAGATGCGGTGAGGGCGATCGCACAGGAAGCCTACCGCCGCAAAACTGGAGCGCGAGCCTTGCGGGGAATCGTCGAGGAATTAATGCTAGAAGTCATGTATGAACTGCCCTCCAGGAAAGACGTGCGGCGCTGCTTAATTACCCCGGAAATGGTGGAAAAACGCTCAACGGCGGACCTGTTGGTTCACCCGTCCACCCTGCCTAAACCGGAATCCGCTTGAAGGGGGGAGGAGCAAGGGTGCAGTTTGAAACTAGCCTCAGCTATCGAGAAACCGGATCGACAGAAACCGGACGGGTAAACCTTGGGGGAGTGGATCACTTTTATCAGTGGATTCGCTCTCCTGGTGGGGTAGGAGAAACGCCCATCGGGAAAAAACCTGTGATAGTGTTTGTTCATGGCTGGGGGGGGTCTGCCCGGTATTGGGAAAGCACAGCCCGCGCCATTTGTCAAGACTTTGACTGCTTGCTTTATGATTTGCGGGGTTTTGCCCGTTCCCCCTTGCCAAAAACAGGGCTTGAGTCCTTGGGGGGTTATGAGTTGGGGGACTATGCCCAGGATTTAGGATTATTATTAGACCATTTTGGCTTAGAGCGGGTTTATTTGAATGGTCATTCTTTGGGGGCTTCCATTGCGGCCTTATTTGCGGGGCAATTTCCCCAACGAGTGGAACGCTTAATCCTGACTTGTAACGGCATTTTTGAATATAATGCCCTGTCGTTTAAAACATTCCATTTTGTTGGCGGATATGTGGTTAAGTTCCGCTTTCCGTGGTTTTTAAGCGTTCCCTTGGCGGGGCGTTTATTTATGGCGCGTTTTTTGCATCGTCCTTTACCCGATGTGATCAGTCGGGAGTTTTTGGAGGATTACTTAATGGCGGATGAGGCGGCCGCGGTGGGAACAATTTATACGGCCGTTAGTGAGCAAGCGGCTTTAGAAATGCCCCAAGTCTTCGCCAATTTAGCCGTTCCGACGTTGTTAGTCTCCGGGGAGAAGGATATTATTATCCCGCCACAATTAGGGCGCAATGCGGCGGCGTTAAATGGAAGAATTGAGTATTTAGAAATTCCCCAGACGGCTCATTTCCCGATGTTGGAAGATGGGGAGGCTTATTTAAGGGGAATAAGGGCTTTTTTGCGGGGGGATTAACGCCCTAGTTTTCTGATGATTGGGGATAGATGAACTGACCCACTCACAAGGGGATGGAGTTTTCTGGACAATCTTATAAAAACTGAGAAAAGACGGTAAGGCGAGGAGATGCACCGTTTCAGGCTGATGAATTAAACTGAGCAATTACAGTGTCATTTTGATTGTTTAGATCCAGTTACAGTTCCAATTCAAGACGCTGGATCAGGGTGAGGATTCGATGACTATGACGCTGGACGATTTCTGAGTTTTGCTGTAAATCGCTTAGATTTTCGTTAATTTCCCGGTTGATGGAACTACCAGAAGAGGGGTCTTGGGTGATGTTATCGATCTGCTGACGCAATTCTTGGGTGAGGTCACTAGATAACTCAACACAGTTTTTAACTAAGTTGAGGGAATTTTTGAGGTCATGTAAATAAGTGCGGATAGATGAACGAGTCATCAAGTCTTCTGATGAAAGTGCCATCGTATTTGTGGTTACTCCCTAGGGTTGAAGTTATGCGGTTGTAATGGATTGATCTATGCAGTTGTTTTATTTTCGTCGTCCCGAATGTTAGCAGTTTTCTAGGCTGTTCCTAACATAGCGAAAAAAATAACTTCTGTAAAGTTTACGGAAAGATATTGTGACAGTTCTTTCACAATTCATGATATACACGGATTTTGTTGGCGAATAGTAAGGTTATTATTCTGGTATATCCGTAGGTTTATTTAAGTAAAATAACGGATTATTTCTAGCCTTTAAAAATCCGTGATATTGCGGATAGAGGAAGAGGAATCTGCGATGAGATCGGAGTTTCTTATTCCCACTCGGCTTGTTGTTGTTCTTGTTGAGTGCGGAGGCGATCGCGCAATTGGTCCCATTGAACGGCGTTAGCTGGTAGATCCTCTCGTAGGATGCCGCTTTCAAGGTATAGCACCCGTTGAGCAAAAGAGGATATTAAATCTAGTTGGTGGTTAACCATCAAGATAGTGGTGTTGTCTAATTCCCCTAAAACGGTTAAAAGATGGGAGGCTAAACCAAAATCGAGGGCGGAGGTGGGTTCGTCGAGTACCAGGACTTTGGGCTGCATCACTAAGGCACGGGCGATCGCCACTAACTGCCGTTGACCTTGGGAAAGCTGTAATTCTGTGCGTTCTCGCCATTCATTGGGGAGGCGTAAACTCTGACAGCAGACTTGAACGCGCTGGTCAATTTCGCGGGGGGGGAGGTGTTGGAGTTGGAGAGGATAGGCGATCGCATCTTGGACTCGCATCCCCAATAATTTCGGCTCTTGGGGAACTAAAACCACCTGTCGCCTCAACTCAAGCACCGGGATTTTACCGTAGGCTTGTTGACGAAAATAGAGTTGTCCCATCGTGGGACTTATTAAACGATTCAGTAGACGGAGCAGCGTTGTTTTCCCCGCACCTGACGGTCCGACCAAAACCGTGCGATCGCCAGCCTCCAACTTAAAGGACAGATCCCGCAGTAGATCAATCCCCCCAATCCCTACCATTTCCCGGACACCCACCCCCACCAGTTCTAACACCTTTTCACCCCTCCTCAAAATCAACAGGGGACTCCCTCCCAAGGTTCCCCTAAGCCCCACGGGCAGGACGCGCCAACGGGAGGGCGCGGTGCTGCTCATAGCAATCTAGCAAGCCCTATCTAGGGCTTGCTCCATAAATCCGAGAGTTGGGGAATCGGGAATCGGGAATAATTATCAACTCCTCCTCTCCCCTGCTCCCGGTTCCCTAGCCCAGTTATTCAGCAGACCCTAAATAGTTCGGTTAGGAACAGCCCGAGGCCCTGCACCATCTAAATTCCCGCGAATCGCTACACTTTGGGTCAGAGTTTTAATGTCCCCGTAACATTGGACTTGAGGAGCATAATAGGGCTGTTTTGGCTTGAGTTCAGTTTCAGTGGCGTGGTTTGTCATGGGATGATCTAGTGAATTCTATTCATGTGCGGAAACAGAAATGACCGCATCTGACCAAACATTTTGAACCGAGGAAACCCGGCTCCATGATCCTAGCACAAATTATCACGGTCTGGATGTACCTCTTATCCCCACTCCCCTTGTGGGATGGGAAATTCCCGGCAAATTTGTTAAACAGTCGGAGCAAAAAACCTTAAACCGTCCTTGAGTTGTTGTTGGAAGTCCTATCCTTGCGAAGGGCAGAGTGAGGGAGTTTGCAGTGTTTTAACCAATATCCTAAACTGACCGGACGTAAACTTGACCAAGCCAGAGGGGGAGGTAGATTCGGTTGCTGAGTAAAACAGAATAATGCGTCCAAATCAATATAGGTTGTCAAGAATTCTCGGTGTTGTTGCTGGGCAGATTGCCAAGGTTGGAGTCCTTTTTGTAGGTAGATGTAGACAGGATCTCCTGCTAAGGGGGTTTTGGGACGTTGCCAAATGGTGGGGGGGAGGTGCTTTTGTAGGGTGACACGCAGGAGGTGTTTATTGATAAACCAAGGTAGGGGGGAGAGGGAGAGTAGGTAGTTGAGGAGTCGTAGGTCAAGGAAAGGATAGCGAACTTCGAGGGGGACACGGGAGAAACCCGGATCTGTGGCCTCAAAATTGTACCACCAGAGGGGCTGTAGAAGATCAGAGTAGGCTTTGCTGCGCCAAGGATGGGGGGAGGGAGGTTGAGGTTGGGCGAAGGTTTGCCAGCGATCGCGCAATTCATAACGACGCTCAAAGTCCGGGTTCAACCATTGGGGATATCCCTGCCAAATATCCCGATGGGATCCCCGCAATTTCCCTAAAATTCCGGTTCCCAAGGGGGGTTTTAAGTGGGCGTGCCACAGAGTACGCTTTAGTCCTCGTAATAGCTCACCTAGGGGCATCCCCCGGCATAATTCTGTGAGGGGGGAGGGGCGCATTCCTTCATCACTTCCTTGGCCGTAGAGGACGACAGGACTATGGGTTAAAACCTGTTGATAAACGCTATAGTCTTGGGTCAGAAAAGGAATATTGTAGGGTTCCGGGGGGTGGAAGGCGGGATTTTGCCACCCTTCAAAGGGCACATAATGATCGGCCGGGATGAGTTTTAGGGGGAGGTGGAGGGAGTTGGCGACAATTTGAGCGTAGTCTCCTTCAGGATCCTTGAAGAGTTCCCGATAGATGACGGTAAAGGCTTGATAATTGACCTCTGGCATAGCGTTTAAGGCGGTTTGTGCCAGCATAGTGGAGTCCAACCCACCACTCAGGAAAAGGGCGGCTTCTCGTCGCCGTAAACGGTCGCTGACGGCTTGATTCATTAGGTGTTGGAAGGGTTCAAGGTAGTCCTCATCGCGACGATAGGGCAGGAATTCGGGAATCGGGAGAGTCCAGTAACGTTGAAGGTTAAAGTGTTGGGGAGTGCAGGTGAGGGTATGACCACCGGGGAGGCGTTGAATGTCTTGGAAAACCGTAGTCTGGGGGGTTTGGTTAAAGTCGAAGAGGAGGAAATCGGCGATCGCCTCTTCATTGAGTTGAGTCGAGACGGCTGGATGTAAACGTAGGGCGTTTAGGGTATTACTAAACAGGAAAAGGCTCCCCACTTGGGCAAAAAAAAAGGGTTTGACTCCCAAAGGATCTCGCACACACCAGAGTTGCTGGGCTTGACTATCCCACAAGGCAAAGACATAATCCCCGAGTAGGTAATCTAAGCAGGCTTTACCCCAAGTGTGATAAGCCCAAAGCAGTAATTGGGAGTCGGACGTGTGAAGGGTGACAGGACAATCATTTTGTTGTAACTGGGTGACTAAAGCCCGACGATTATCTAAGCGCACATCGGCCGTTAGGGAGAAGGGCGGTAAATGGCAAATGCCATCGGGTTGGCTATCTTGGTGACAGTGTAACAGGGTATGGCCAAAACCGATTTCTGCTTGTTGCCAGCAGTGGGTACTATCGCGCCCCCGGTAAACCAAAAATTCAGTCATCCGGTGCAAAATGCTACTATCGAGTGGGCTGCGATCGCGATGCCATATCCCACAAATTCCACTCATGATTCCTCTGGGGTGAAGGTTTCCCCGTTCAGCATAAACCGAAAAGGGCATTCCTAGACCGTGGGTTCACCTTTGACACTCGCCGCGCTGAAGCGACGGCGATTCTTGGCATCGGATAAACCTAGGGTGTTAGCTCATCGTCGGGAAGCCCCGCACTGTGCGTTCGCGTTCACTTCGCGAAGCGTTGCGTAGCAAATGTCAGTGTCGGGATGAAAGACGGTTAATTGAGGGGTTCGATGCCCCGAAAATTAACCAACAATCACTTACGAGGGAGTGACGATCTGTAGAGGAAGAGGTTATCAGGGATGTCCCTAAAAAGACATCTAGAGCCTCCCGTAGAAGCACCGAAGACCTCATAGTAATATGGGGAAGCCCGCACCGTACCCCTAGGGTCGGTGTCGGGAGGATGTCACAGTAATCTGCACGGATTGAAATGGGGAACAGAATTTATGCGCAGTGCGTTCACGAAGTGTCGCGTAGCGATCGCTCTCGGTAGTAATCTTACCAGTCCGGTTGGCGACTCTCTGACAATTTTAAATAAGGCGATCGCAACCCTTAATCAGAGTCCGGGCATTCAGGTTAAGTTAACATCCAGTTGGTACAAAACCGCCCCCGTTGGTCCCCCTCAACCCGATTATTTCAACGGTTGCGCGGTGTTAGAGGTGGAACTGTCCCCGAGGGAACTGCTCGGGAAACTACTAGAGATTGAACGTCAATTTGGGCGAGTGCGTCGTGAACCGTGGGGGCCGCGCACTTTAGATTTAGACTTACTGTTATACGAAGATTGGGTTTTAGAAACTCCCCCCCTCCAGATTCCCCATCCTCGCATGACACAACGGGCTTTTGTCTTGCTGCCTTTAGCGGAAATTGCACCGGATTGGATTGAACCAATTTCGGGAATGGCGATCGCACAATTAGCCAGTTTGGTCGATTCTTCCGGGGTTAATCAACAGCAGGGTATTTATTGACTAGCGTAGGCGTGTTATTCAGCAGATATTACATGGCACTGCGCACTAGGATCACCGTACTTTTCACCCCAGAAGTAATGGCTTCAGGGATATTGCCATGAATGGCCTGTTGTAACAAACCCTCCCGACTAGCCCCAATGATCACCACCTGACAACTTTCCGACTCCGCTAAACGAATAATGGCATCAGAGACAGAAGCAGAACGGATGGGGATGGGAAACACCGAGGCATTGAGTTGTAACTTCACTTGGGCGGCCATTTCTTGCAGGATGCGGGTGTCGGGGATGTTGGTGTCGGGGGGATGGACTTGACAGAGGAAGACATGACGCGATCGCGCTAAGACTTGTAATCCGGGTAATAACTGCACCGCCCGTCTTACATTTGGCCCCCCAGCAATGGGAATTAACCAGTTAGTGGGGAGATAGTCTCGATAGGGAAAACTCTGTTTCCCCTCCCCTAATTTAATCATCGCCACATCACAAGGCGCTTGACGGATGAGGGTATCCACCACATCGCCGAAAATGCGGCCGGGGGTGGAGGTGTTGCCTTTCCAGCCCATAATCAAGAGGTCGATGTGGCGTTCATTAATTACCTCTAAAATGGCTTGGGCTAAATTGTGGGCCAGTCGGATTTGCACGTGGAGGGGAACATCCCAAGCGGCGGCTTCTCGTTTGGCATCCTTCAGGAGTTGATGACTTTTTTTCAGGGAAACCGAGGTCTGGGAGGGGGCAATATGACGCGGCACAAGGACAATATGGAGACATTCCAACTCATAGCCCTGTTGTTGGGCGATCGCACCGGCGATTTTCACCAAAGCCTCCGCCGTTTGAGGATTAGCTAAAGGCAGCAACAAACGCCCCTTCCCCACAGCCGGGGAACGAGTTTGATAAACCAAATAAGACGGCTCGACTTTTGCCCCTTGGGTCTTCGGAGTCATCTTTAACTGATCGGCTGTGGCATGAATTAAATCACTGCGGGTAATAATCCCCAATAGTCGCCGCCCCTCGGTGACAGGTAAATGAGTTAGTTGATAACGATCCATTAAATACAGCACATCACTTAAAGACCCATCAGGCTGTACAGTTACCGGGCGCGGGGTCATAATATCCTGTAAGCGCGTTGTACTATCTTGGCTGACTAAATTCTCTAAATTGGCCTCCGTTACCATGCCCACTAACTTCTCTTCATCCAACACCGGGAAACCATGATGAGCGGAACGAGCAAAGGCCGCTAAGACTTCTTCTAGGGTCATATCGGGGCGAAAGGACTCCACCCGACGTTTCATCACATCTACCGCTTTTAAGTCCGATAACACCTCATTTTGCGTCCCCTCATCCCTCAATTCAATGCCACTGGCTTGTAGTAAATGTTGGTAGAGTGAGCCTTTTTTAATCGTTTCGGCTACCCCATAGGCCACCACCGAACTAATCATTAAGGGCAACACTAAAGTAAAGTCGGCGGTCATCTCAAAGACAATGACAATGGCCGTAATCGGTACCCGAGCCACGGCGGTAAAAAAGGCACTCATCCCTACCAAGGCGTAGGTGCTGGCATAACCGATGCCCAAGGTTGCCACCTCTGCCATACCCACCAAATAGCCCAAGGATGACCCCAAAACTAAGGCCGGGGCAAAGAGTCCCCCCGGTGCGCCGGAGCCGTAGGCCAAAATCGTCAGGCAAAAGTGGGCGATAAAAACAAAGGTGCTTTTTTGCCAAGTGGCGTATCCCGTGATCAGGAAGTCTCGCAATCCGGCATTATCCCGCAGGATGGGGGGAGAGAGGGCGATGATTGCGCCGGAAATAAGCCCGGCCAGAGCAATTTGCCAGATCAGGGAGACATTGAGCCATCGGTAGAAACGCAAACAGAGGAGGATTCCCCGATTAAATAAAGCCCCCAAAACCCCGGCCAGGGCACCGAGAATTAAATAAAAGGGGATTTCTGGGGAGGTGAAATGGGTTTCAGAGAGGGGGAGGATACTGGCGACCAGTTTAAGGTCTGTCGGACCGAGGAGACGGGAGACGATGGATCCGGTAAAGGAGGCGAGAATAGCGGTTTCAAGGGTTAGGCCGGACATATCCCGGGAGAGTTCCTCCACAACAAATAACACCCCAGCAATGGGGGTGTTAAATCCGGCGGCTAATCCGGCGGCGGCTCCGGCGGCTATCATCTGGCGACGGTGTTGGGGGGATGTCGGCACCCAATTACTGAGTTGGGCGGCAAGGGCGGCTCCGATGTGGACGGTGGGGCCTCGTCGTCCCAAAGTCATGCCTGCTCCGAGGATTAACATGGTGCCGAGCATTTTCACTACGGCGACGCGGAGGGAGAGGGCGACGGGAAATTTGGCGAGGGCGGCTTTCACTTGGGGGATGCCGCCCCCTTTGGCGGAGGGGGAGAGGTTTTCGAGCAGGAATCCGGCTAAACCCCCTAAAACTAAACCAAGGAGGGGCAGGATATAGACTCCTGTTTCTTCGACCAGTTGTAGACGGAATCGCCCGAGGATGCCGATTCCTTCTTTGAGGAGCAGGGCGGCGATCGCAGAAACCCCCCCAATTAAACAGGCTTCTAGAAGGGCGTAGTTCGTTTCGACGGCATGGTTGCCCCAGTGCAATCCTTTCCAACGGCGTTTGAAGGCTAAGACATTGAATAATTCCTGCTTCATTATGGTTTCTCTCTGTTGGCAGGGGGAGGGGAGAGGGGGGGAGGGGAGAGGGAGAGAGGGAGAGGGGGAGAGAGGGAGAGGCAATCTCCTGACTCCTGACTAGATTGCTTCGTACCTTCCTTCGGAACGCTACGCGAACGCAATGACATTACTTCCAACTCCCGACTCCCGATTCCCGACTCCCGATTCCCGACTCCCGACTCCCCCCCGTTCCCCGTTCCCTATTTACCACTCACGGCTAACTGTTTTTTCGGTAGAGGAGTATATTCGGCGACGATTTGGCGGAAATCTTCTCCTTCGATGGTTTCTCGGTCAATGAGTAAATCGACCAAGTGATCCATCAAAGGACGGTTTTGGGCGATGAGGTCTAGGGCTTTTTCGTAACAGCCTTGGGCGATCGCCTTGACCTGTTGATCAATCTTACTGGCGACCTGCTCAGAATACTCTGCTCTGGACTGCCATCCTCCCCCTAAAAACACTTCTGCTTCGGGACTTTCCAAGGCCAGAGGCCCGAGATCCGACATTCCATAACGAGTGACCATTTCACGGGTTAAATCGGCCACCACTCGTAAATCATTGCTGGCTCCGATGGTGACTTCTGCATCGCCGAAAACAATCTGTTCGGCTGCCCGTCCCCCCAAGGTAATAGTAATCCGATCCATTAACCAAGCGCGACTATAAAAGCCACTGTCTACCATTTCTTCGTCAAAGGTTTGTTGTGCAAAGCCACCTATGCCCCCAGAGCGGGGAATAATCGTGACTTTGTTTAAAGGGTCAGAATGCTCCAACAGGGTCATTAACAGGGCGTGGCCAACCTCGTGATAGCCAATCAGACGCTTTTTCTTGCTGTCCAAGAGAGGATTTAAGGTCATGCCAATGGTGATCCGGTCGAGTGCGTCATCAATTTCTAATCCGGTGATGGCTTCTTTGCGACGACGGGCGGTTAAAATGGCGGCCTCGTTGAGTAAGTTGGCGAGGTCTGCTCCGGAGAGTCCGGGGGTTTTTCGTGCGATCGCCTCTAGGGAAATCTCCTCAGATAGTTTTTTCGTGCGGGAATGAACTTCCAAAATCCCCAAACGGCCTTTATATCCCGGTAAATCCACCGTAACCTGACGATCAAACCGTCCCGGCCGTAACAAAGCCGTATCTAACACATCGGGGCGGTTGGTGGCGGCAATGACAATAATTCCCGTATTGCCCTCAAAACCGTCCATTTCCGTTAATAACTGGTTGAGGGTTTGTTCCCGTTCATCGTTACCGCCCCCAATCCCGGCCCCCCGTTGACGGCCGACGGCATCAATTTCATCAATAAAAATCAAACAGGGAGCATTTTCCTTGGCTTTACGGAATAAATCCCGCACCCGAGAGGCCCCGACTCCTACAAACATCTCGACAAATTCGGATCCGGAAATACTAAAGAAGGGAACTCCGGCCTCCCCGGCCACGGCCTTGGCTAGTAAGGTTTTCCCGGTTCCGGGTGGTCCAATGAGTAACACCCCTTTGGGAATTCTCGCCCCAATGGAGGTAAAGCGTTCAGTTTCTTTTAAGAAGGTGACGACTTCCTGTAATTCTTCTTTGGCTTCATCAATTCCGGCCACGTCATTAAATAAAATCCCGGTTTTGGCCTCCATTTGAAATCTGGCTTTTGATTTGCCAAAATTCAGGGCTTGACCGGAAGAGGCGGCAGAGCGGCGTAGAATCAGGATCACAAAGCCGAAGAGGAAAAACAACAGGAGCATATTAATTAATAAACCCATAGCGGCTGAATTGTCGCTCTTGGGCTTTACATCAAATTCGACTTGTTGACGACGGACTCGTTCGATCAATTCTGGGTTTTGATCTAATAACTTAACCTCTTTGGGTGTTCCCTGCTGTCCCACTAATTCCACTTGTGCCATCCCTGTGGTGGGGTCATATTGAATGCGTTGCACCTGTCCCTGGTCAATCTGTTCGAGCAGTTGGCTATAGGTCAAAGCGTTGTTATTGTTCTGTTCTTGGGCTTCTAGGGGCATTCCAGCCAGCAGAGTTTGACAGACCATCCACCCCACCGCCACCTTGAGTAAGGGGTGTTTACGGGGCTGTGAGGGGGATTGTGCGCCTCGTTTTGACTGTCCCTGTCCCAAGGTCATCCAGAACGGTTTAGGTTTTTTGGTGTGATGGGCGGTCATAGGTGAGACTCCGTAATTTTGAGATAATAAACTTCAGCACAGGAGAGGCAATAATTCTTTAGTTTAACGAAATTAGAGGCTCTTATCCGTGAAAAGTGGTCTGTAAACAGCACGCCCTCCATAGGGCTTGCTGAATAAGTCCGAGAGTTGGGGAGTCGGGAGTCGGGAATCGGGAGTCGGGAATAGGTAATAGGGAATAATTATCAACTCCCCCTCTCCCCTGCCCCCCTGCCCCCTTGCTCCCCTGCCCCCCCCTGTTCCCCCTCTCCCCCTCCCCCCCCCTGTTCCCTGTTCCCCGTTCCCTGTTCCCTAAAAATAATAAAAATGGCTTTTTTTGCGATTCTCGTTCCGAGACGCTGGGCGATCGCCTTAATCCCCGTTCTGTTCCTTTTTCCTACCTTTCCCCTATTCCCCCAAGCCCCCACTCTCCTCACTATGGCAGAACATCCCGACCTAGAAAAAGCGGCACAATGGCGAGAGGAGGCTTGGGAGTTAAGCAATGAGGGGAATTATCATCAGGCCATCACAAAATTAGAACAGGTGCTGGCTTTGCAACAAGGGATTCTGGGTCAAAATCATCCCGTTGTGCTGGAAACGTTGCGACTTCTGGCTGATATTTATTTAGCTCAGGGGGAGGATAGGGAGCATAATCGGATCTATGGGCAAGTCCTAGAAATGCGGGTTAAACTGGCTGGGGAATCGGAAGATGCGATCGCCCACCTCCGTTACCTAGCCTCATTCTACACCGATCCCCTGTTCGACTACCCCCAAAGTCGAGCCACCCTACACCAAGCACTCCAGATGGCGCACAGGCTACACAGTGCAGATCATCCCATCATCGGCGACCTACTCCACGAATTAGGGCAACTATACCGTTTTCACGGCCGTCTAGCAGAAGGGGCAGACTTTCATCAACAAGCACTAGCCCACCGCAAAAGGGTATTAGGAGACAATCATCTACAAGTCGCCCAGAGTCTAGCCGATTTAGCCCTTTTAGCCGCCCTACAAGACCATCACCCCCAAGCCATCACCTTAGCCCAACAAGCCCTAACCATTCAACAGGAACAATTAGACCCAGCCGATCCAGATATTTGGCGAACAAAAGAACTCCTCGCCCGCTTTTATCGTGAACAAGGCCAATATGAAACCGCAGAAAGCCTCCTACAAACCGTTTTAAACCAGAAAAACCGTCACCATCCCCCAGACACCGAAGAAAGCGTTACCACAGCCTACACCTTACAAAACTTAGGCGATTTATTAGCCCAACAAGGGCAATATGAAACCGCAGAAAATTATTATACTCAAGCCCTAGCCATCTTTCACCGTTGGCAGCAATCCGACTTACAAAGTGTCGCCGAAATTTCCCAAGCATTAGGACACATTGCCGAAGCCCGTGGGGACTATAATCAAGCCGAATCCCTCTACTTAGACCATTTAGCCTACTTCCAAAAATGGGGTTACGCAGGCAACTTTTTAGTCGCCCAAGCCCTCAGTAACCTAGCCAGCTTTAAACTCCAACAAGGAGAAATTACCCCCGCCCTCGACTACTTACACCAAAGTTTAGCCGACCAAGAAATCATCATTGAGCGAGTTTTACCCCTATTAGGAGAAAGCGAAAAACAAAACTATATGAATCGCTTCTCGGCCACCACCAACCAAGCCATCTCCCTCCATCTCCAAAATGCCCCCAATAATCTCAACGCCGCTCAATTAGCCCTAACTACAATTTTCCGCCGCAAAGGTCGTGTTTTAGATGCCCTTACCGACAACTTACAAACCTTTAAAGCCCATCTAACGCCCCCTCATCAACAACTCCTAGATGAACTAATAAACCAACGGGCTAAACTAGCTGAATTACGTTTTAATCCCCCCACCCATCTCACCCCAGAGGGTTATAAAGATCACCTCCGGGAATTGCAGAATAAAATCGAAGTAATGGAATCTCAACTCGCTCGAATTAGTGCCAACTTACGAACAGAAACAACTCCCGTCACCCTAGAACAAATTCAAGAAAAGATTCCCCCCGATGCAGTTTTAGTAGAGTTTATCGTTTATCGCCCCCACCGTCGCCCCTCTCCCGATCAATTAGTCTGGGGAGAACCCCATTATGCCGCCTATATCTTAGCCGCCAGTGGTGAGCCTCAATGGGTCAATTTAGGCAAAACTGCCCCAATTGATCAAGCTGTGGCAGAGTTTCGCCGTGCTTTAACCCTAGGAAAAGCCCGCCCCATGTCTCGCCAATACCGTGAAAAAGGACGGCAGTTAGACACGCTGTTAATGCAGCCCATCCGCGCCAAAATTACCCAAATTTCTGGCGATATTACTCATTTATTATTATCCCCTGATGGTCAACTCAATTTAATTCCCTTTGCCGCTTTAGTAGACGAAAATAATCAGTTACTGCTCAAGAATTATCGCATTACTTATTTAACCACCGGGCGAGATTTACTCCGTCAAGGAGCAACCCCACCCAGTCAAAATCCAGCCATCATTTTAGCTAATCCAGATTATGGTGAAGTCGAGGAAATGGCCATCCCCTCTAATCGAGGGTTACGGGATTTGAATGTTTTGCCCCTTCCCAATACCGCGACAGAAGCCGAATTAGTATCACAAAAACTAGAAAATGTCAAGGTTTTTATGGACAAGTTGGCGACAGAAACCGTAGTTAAACAAGTTCAATCTCCCCAAATTTTGCACCTAGCCACTCATGGCTTTTTTCTACCCGATATAGAGGCAATTCTTCCCTCTCAATTCTTACCCAATTCTGAAGATTCTGCCCCCCTTGTGTTAGAAAATCCCCTTTTACGCTCAGGATTAGCGTTAGCGGGATTTAATCAACGGTCTAGTGGGGAAGAAGATGGGGTTTTAACAGCCTTAGAGGTGGCTAATTTAGACTTACAGGGAACTCAATTAGTGGTGCTTTCTGCCTGTGAAACGGGGGTAGGAGAAATCACCAATGGCGAGGGGGTGTATGGTTTGCGTCGAGCGTTGGTGATAGCGGGAGCAGAAAGTCAAGTGATTAGTTTATGGAGTGTAGATGATGCGGGAACTAAGGATTTAATGGTGCGTTATTATGAAAAACTGTTGCAAGGGGAGGGGCGAAGTGAAGCCTTACGTTTAGTTCAGTTAGCGTTAGCAGAAGGTGAAGTTTATCAACATCCTTTTTATTGGGCGGCTTTTATTCCATCGGGGGATTGGGGAGTTATGAAATAAACGTCACTAATTGAAGAATATTCCCAGGAGACTGATGCACTGCCCACCCTACTACGACTACAACAATTTTTGCAAAGCGACGGTAAAACCCGGAATCACATCTTCTCCTTCTAGCATTACATTCTCTGGATATTGCGTAATCGAACCATCACCACGATAAACAAAAGCACGACGATTGATGCGGTCGATTAACCATCCTAATTTCACCCCATTGTCGATATATTCTGCCATCTTTGCTTGTAACTTAGTTAAACTATCCGTCTTAGAACGAATTTCAATGACAAAATCAGGGACTATATCGCAAAATTCGTCTTCTCCAGTATCCCATCCCTCTGGTAGGCGTTGTCGGGCAATAAAAGCAACATCAGGAGAGCATAACGCACCGTTAGGAAGTATAAACCCCCCACTCGAACTAAAAACTTCTCCTAACTCATTAGAGTCTACAAAGGCGAATAAATAAGCACCTGCTTTTAGTTCTCGATTACTAGAAATTTTTCCAGTTGGTGGCATTGTGATTAAAGTACCATCGGCATTGCGTTCAAATCTCAGTTCGGGATTTTGGGAACTGAGTTGCATTAATGCTGCATCAGTAATGGGTTTAATAGCTGGGGTCATGGTAGCGCGATTGCATGGGTTTGCTCGTTTCCTCTCATGTTAACGCGCTCTCTGGATAAGCTGATAGGATTTGCATCATTTTCCTCATCCCCAATGGGGGTTTTATCAATCCCATTTAACATTTATCCAACTGTAGCGAACGATGGGACAAAAACTCCTGCACCCTACCCTCAAACCGCTTTTCAATCCTATCTACCATTAATTTCAACCACAGGGGATTCCCTTGACTCTTTTCAATTAACCCTTGCCAGTCCTCCTCCCGGAGTCCCATTGCCTGCAAAAGTTCCTCAGCCTCCTTTCCCAAACCCCCCAACGACAAGGACTTCACCCGAGGGGAGCAGCTTTGCAACTGCGTCACTGTAAGCGGTTGTTCCCAACTCAACAACAGCACACAGCTACAATGTGCCACCTCCCCCAACACTTTGCACAAAAACTCATAATTTTCCCGTTCCGATTTCCACTGTCCTCCGGGTTCTGCACTCAGGAGATGCTGCACATCATCCCAAATAATCAAGGTGGGGTATTGTTTCAGATATTCCAGCAGTTGATGGAGTTGAAGTTCTGGGTTTTGGGGAGTCGTTTCTGTTTCCGTGAGGAATTTTAGGAGGGAAGTGAGGGTATCCGTCAGGGGAGGGGAAAAGCGCAAACTAGAGTAATAGATAGTGTGAAAGTGGGATTGAATTTCTTCAAGGAGTTTCAGAGTTAAGGCCGTTTTCCCGATGCCAGTTAGTCCTTGAATCGTGATGAGGCGACAATGTTGGTTAAGGATGTACTGTTTCAGGGTGTCGAGTTCTGAAGTGCGTCCAAAGAATTGGGGAACTTCTGGGGTACTAATCAGGTATGTTTTGCAGGGAAAGGTTGTGGGTTCGGGGGTTTGTGTAGAGTCCGGTACAGTAGAATGGGTGCCGGGGCAAAAATTAAACTCTTGAATTTGTGTATTATCGCCGAATGTGGGCGAGTTAAAGGCAAAAACTGCCCGTTCTAGGATTGAGGAAACATTGGATTTGTTTATTTTCTCTCCAAACCCATCCGACAGTATTTTCCACAAGTCTGAAGCCACATCTCTGATATGACCTTCAGTAAACTTACATTCTCGGGCAATACGGGAATAGGGCTGATTCCCGAAGGTTTCACGCAGAATTGTTTTTTGTAGGGTGGTGAGGTGTTTCCCTGTTTGCGTGAAAACCAGATGGTCGGCTAGCGAGACAAGCTTTTCTGTGTCCATACTTGAAACCAAAAGTTTTACTTATTATACGCCGATTTATTCCGACATTATCCGATTTATTCCGACTTTTTTAATGTTTTTTTACAAATGTCGGGGAAAAAGTGCCGACATTTCCGGTCAGTAAACGGGATTATAACAGGGGAAGAATCAGATTGTAGAGCAAAGTTCAAAGGTTGGGGCAAATGGACAAAGTTATTGATAAGATAGCGGCATTAGGGCTTCCTGCGGTCATTCTAACCATTGTAATGGCCACAACGGGGTTAAGCGGTGCCGCCGCAATTACGACCGCTTTAGCCATTTTAGGGGGGCCTTG
The DNA here is from genome assembly GCF_000314005.1 of Spirulina subsalsa PCC 9445. Taxonomy (NCBI): domain Bacteria; kingdom Bacillati; phylum Cyanobacteriota; class Cyanophyceae; order Spirulinales; family Spirulinaceae; genus Spirulina; species Spirulina subsalsa. The sequence goes on along the minus strand of NZ_JH980292.1, from coordinate 2,063,370 downwards.
GGGAATGTTGGGAGGCATTGCCGCATTGGGAATTACGGGTCTAGTGGCAAAAGGTCTAGCGTCTATGGGACTCGAAGAACTTCTGATTGCTTAAAATAGATAACTGAAATTGACACTTTTATTTTGTGGAACAACTATGTCGAGTGAAAAAGGTGTATGTCGAGTGAAAAAGGTGGAGAAATCACGACTGTAACTGGTCTAACTGTAGTGTTGGAGGGGTGTGCTGGAGAAGTCTTGGTGCTTTATGGGATTCCAGAACTATATATTTTTCCGTTGACACTTTTATTTTGTGGAACAACTATTATAATAGCCTGGATTAACCAAGAAGATCCAATCTCTTTGTTTATCAGAAACTTTGGAGGGATTGTAGAAGGATTAATTAAATTATTAATATTTTTAATCAAAACAGTAGTAGTATTAATAGTATTATTAGTACTATTATTAACGGTAGTAGGATTAATATATAGCTGATCCTAATGAAACGTGAACTTTAGGCTATTGTCCTATCTGGATTACAGGCAAACCTTTTTTGCACGACTCAGGTAGGTTGGCTATATAGCGGGTTTAAACGAATTGTGAAAAAGCGTCGTATCTCTTAAAATCGGGAAGATTGAATGATTTGACCTTCCAAAATCCCCATTCCTTCCCTCTATAAAAGGGTCGGGTATTGAGTCAATTAACGATTACTTAAAGCAGCGAGATAACGTTAATCTAGCGACTGGAGACTGGCGAGACAAATAAACAGTTGTTAGCTCCGTTTTAGGGTTTTAGGGGTGGGGTGCGTCAGACGGAAAATTCATAGACTTTGAAGAGCAATTTTAAGTCTGACACACTCTACTAAACTGTAAGCACTCGAACAACTCCAAGCGGTCGAAGTCTGACCACTCTCCCCCACAGCTTATTCCTCATAAATTTCCAGATCAAACAAGTCACTTTGTAAGGATTTAAGAGAATATACAGTAAAATTTGATGCAGTATTTTTTGAATTTATGTTGTTATCAAAAATTGATAATTGTTGGCTTCTCTTGACCTCCCTATTACAATTAGCACTGACAAAATCTCCCATAACATCACATCCATTTTTAAAGCGATTGATAATTGTTCTAATAGCTTCCAAGCTTTGATCAATACCAATCCATTTACGATTTAACTTAGAAGCAATATCTAAACTTGTACCTGATCCGGCAAAACAATCAAGAATCAAATCATTATCATTAGAAGATGCTTGAATAATTCTTGCTAACAGATCAGGATTTTTTTCCGTAGGATAACCTGTGATTTTAATATTTTGATTATGAGGATCTTTATAATCTAACCAAATATCTTGAACTGGAATACCTTGACTTTGATCTAAATATATTTTCCGTCTTGGATTGCCATTTTTTGACCAAAATATTTCACCCCTTTTATCCATTTCATCTAAAGTTTTTGGGCTAAATTGCCAATGTTTTCCGGCGGGAGGACTCATACCCCGCCAAGGTTGACCCGTTTCACCATTTCTTGTTCCGGGTGCGTGAATCGGTACTTTTTTATAATAACGACCTGTTTCTGCTTCAAGATATTGATATTCTTTTTTTGCCTTTTCTGGTGTCCATTGGTCAAATGGACGATGCCAAATGTAATTATCGGATTTTGTATAAAACAAAATAAAATCTGATATATTTCCGTAATTCTTCTTGGTGTAATTTTTAGGATTACATTTTTTTCGGGTAATCAAACTCCTAAAATTTTGAACTCCAAAAATCTCATCCATTATAATTTTGATATAAAAAATCATGTTAGAATCTAAATGGACATAAATAGAGCCATTGTCTGCTAATAGTTCTCGGAGAACAACTAGCCGTCTCCTCATAAATTCAATATAATTAGTTCCTGCCAACAAATCACAATAAGCGTCAGTTTGAGAGCGAGATTGAAATACACTTTTAGTCGCAAAAGGTGGATCAATATATATCAGATTTATGTTGCCTTTGATTTCGTTGTTTTTAAGAAAAGATAAAAGAATGGGTAAATTATCCCCATAATACAATTGGTTGTAAGGCTTGCCAATTTGTTTAAATAGTAAAGCGTCTTCATAAGGTAAATCTAAAATGTCAGATTCAGATAATTTACCTTTGTAAGCCAGAGAAGGGATTGATGGGTTTTGCATGAACTCTTCATTGCAAATAGTGTCCCCTGTCCATTTTGTTTTAGAAATACCTGTAGCCATGTGTGTTGTCCTCCTACATTATTAAGAATATAGCCACTCAATGGTTAAACGTTCGGGAATCATTCTTAACGTAAGCACCATAATTTTCTGAGTCCAACTTTCTTCGATTGACGAATAATCGTCCCACATTGAACCCAATAATAAACCCGGCCCATCGTTAATAAAAAGTATTTTGGTTTTGAGTTGATGGATTTGAGTATAATTTAATATTTCGTTTGCACAATTGTTATAACCACCTGTACGATCATCCTCCTGCGCGCCACCCCGATCAGAATCATATCTTGCTAATCCAATAGCTAAAACTGTGTTTTCCTGATCATAAATAACGAAATCTACAGGACGTTTAGGATTAGGATAATCTTGGAAAATATCTCCTAATAGAATATCTTTGCCTGCCCTCTCTGGTCCCTGAATATTCAACTCAGGAAAATAACTGCGAAATAAATCAAATAATCTTTGCGTTAAATCATAACCTTTTTTCCCTCTGTCTTTATATTCCCACAACAAAGCACATAAAGCCTCATCCCGTACCGGACGAGATGAAAATGAAGCTTGCACTTCTTGGATTGGTCTAAATTTATGTCCAAACTGTTCGGCAATTTCTTTAGCTTTTTTCTTCTTTTTTAGCATCTCAACAGGTGTTGAAGGACTAACATATTTCCGAAAAACTCTACAAAGTTGTACCCTCATCCATTGGCTATTAACTTCTGAAATAAGACCGTATAATCTGATGGAAGATTCAGAGGATTTAACCAATTGCCCAAATAACACTAATACGGGCTGATACAAATCACAAGCATCTTTTAAAATATCTGGGTAATACTCACCACTTGCTAAGGTGATCCAATTATGACCATCTGGTTTATAATCTCTAAATGAGTTATATTTTTGATTCATTTTTAAAGATTATTGGTATTAGCTTATAATCTAGAACAGAGTAGGGCGCGGTAGGGTGCGTTGACCGAATAATTGAGGTGACATAACCAAGAACTGTGATCTTGCTGACGCACCAACCACTTGGGGAACACAGACTAACCACAGCAAGAAACCGGGTTGCGTTCATTCTCTCATGAGTGCCTCCAAGCTGTGGTGAACTACCCCACTCTGCCGAGGCGCGAGGATGGAGCTTCCTGATTCAATGGGAAGTGCTTTCTATACCGAAATATAGCGAGTCTTATCTTCCCTCCCCAGGCAGAAGTCCTAGTTCCTAAGACCCAAATTTTCTCTTGCAACACAGCCCTTTTTAGCTTGGTTTTCGCTTTGGGAGTTAGTGGTCAAGATCTATTTATCTTAGCATGGATTCGCTGTCGCTCAGTATATTGCTGGGTTGCTATCCATCCCCTCCCTGCAAGCGAGGAAGGGGAATTTTGCAACATTTTTGTTAAAAACCCGGTTTCTGACCTCATGCTTGAAACCGGGTTTCCTCGACAGAAACCCGGTTATTGACATCCAAAACCGTGGAATATTCAGGACTTAATGACCAATCCCGACATAGCGGAAACCAGCCACTTCTGCGGCCTCGCGGTCTAAATAATTCCGACCGTATCCCCCCCAACCTAACCCCGCTTGGAGGAATTTTGTGCCAATGCGGGAGTCTAAACCAATGCCTTGGGCAACTTGGGTTACATCGGCACCGACGCGATCGCAAATATTGGCACTAATTTATTGGGCGGCTTTTATTCCATCGGGGGATTGGGGAGTTATGGAATAGGGAGCGGAGGCGCGGTAAACTGATTGTGCCTTAAGTTGAGAATTTTTATCAATATAGTTGACATATATTTTCAACAAGGTTATAGTGAACGGAGTGTTCTCCTCTCATTGAGATTGAATGAATTAGCGGGACGGGTTAGAGATAGCAGCCAGTCCCCTCTTTTTTTTGCGTTCAGAATGGCATATCCTCGGGGTCTTCTCGCTCCTCGTCACTATCGGGGATAAATTCGGGGTCATCTGTAACGGTGACTAGGCCTCCAGTGGATGGGAGAATCTCTTGTTCTAAATTCAAAATCTCACCGGAAAACATTTTGAGGACTTGTTGCAGGGCTTGTTTCATGTCTTCGTCGTCTTCTTCGTCGTCCTCCTCTGTGGTTGGCATAATGGGAGGAGTGGGGGGGGAGGCTGGGGGAGTCTTGGGGGGGAGGACGGGAGGACTACTACTATGGTTCTGATTAACCTGACGGGATGCGCCATTTCCTGTAAATTGCTTACCATTCCCATTCTGGGGTTCTGGTGCTGGGGGAGGAGAAACGGGGGGTGGTGTCACTTTGGGAGATGAGGTGGCAGCAGGAGGAGGGGATTTGGGCGTGATTTGTAACTGGATTTTGAGTTTTTGATGAAAAACTTTCTCAAAAGCAAGTTCAATGTCTTTGATTTGTGCTTGAGCCATCTTCAATAATCCCGGACTAGGTATGGAAAGATAGACCACACCATCTTCTAGGTCGAAGTGTAGGATGGTGCAATGTTGTTTCAATAAGGCACTCGGGGCGGATGGTAAAAGGTCTAGAATCTGTTGCCAGAATTGTTGAATTCGTCGCTGGAGGATTTCCTCTTCGGTTGCGGCCGCAGAGGGTGCAGACGGAGCAGGGGTTTGGGGTTTGGGGTTTGGGGCAGCGGGGGCAATATCTGCTTTTCCCTTGGTGATTTTCTCTTCTTGGGGGGGGTGGGGTTTGGGGGGTGGGGTTTGGGGGGTGGGTGTAGGGGGTGCTTGTACCCGAGGAGTAGGTTGAGGGGAAGCCGGAGGAGGGGTTAAAGCAGAGGGTAACAGACCTAAGAGGGTGACTTCTAACCACAGACGGGGCTGGGTGGTATTTTTGAGTTGAATTTCACTGTCTTTGAGTTTTTGTTGTCCCTGTAAAATGGTTTCGAGATGCCAATGTTTTCCTTCTTCACAGAGGGCTTGCCAAGTGGGGGCTGTGACGGGGACTAAATGGTAATTTTGGGGGGAGGTTTTGGCTAGGAGTAAGTTTAAGTAAAAGGTGGCGAGATTTTGTAGGACGATGAGAGGTTCTCGTCCCCGATCCATGAGATGACGACATTGGGTAATAACGGCTTCAACTTGATTACTACGGATGGACTGAATGAGCTTTAATAAATCTTGTTCTGGCACTGCTCCTACTAAGTCCCAGACTTTTTCGACGGTAATTTCTCCAGATAAAAGACTCAGTTGATCTAATAAACTTTCGGCATCTCTTAGACCGCCGTTGGCAATTTGGGCGACTAAGGTTAGGGCATCGGCTGCAATGGCAATGGCTTCATTTTGGGCAATTTGGGTTAGGTGTTTGACCATTGCGGTGAGGGGAATACGGCGAAAGTCAAAGCGTTGACACCGGGAAATAATGGTGGTTAAAACCCGTTGGGGGTCGGTGGTGGCGAGGACAAAGACGACGCGGGGCGGGGGTTCTTCTAGGGTTTTGAGGAGGGCATTAAAGGCGGGAACACTGAGCATATGGCATTCATCAATGACATATACTTTGTAACGACATTGGACGGGGGCAAATTGGGCGCGTTCGATGATTTCTCGGATGTTGTCTACTCCGGTGTTACTGGCTGCGTCAATTTCGATCACGTCCATGGCGGAACCTTGGGTGATTTGACGACAGGTTTCGCATTGACCGCAAGGGGTGGGGGTGGGGCGATCGCATTTTAAGCAGTTGAGGGACTTGGCGAGGATGCGGGAGGAGGAGGTTTTCCCGGTGCCTCGCGGTCCGGTAAAGAGGTAGGCGGGGGCAATGCGGGAGGTGTTGAGGGCATTGGTGAGGGTTTGTGCGATCGCCTCTTGTCCGACTAATTCCGCGAAGGTTTGGGGTCTATATTTGTGATGCAGGGGTTCGTAGGACATGGGGCAACAATAGCAACAGATTCTCTATCTTACATTGTAGACTCGTTTGGATTTTAATTAGGCTTTCTGTACTAAGGATTAGGGAACGGGGGAGGGGAGCAGGGGAGAGGGGGAGAGAGGGAGAGGGGGAGACGAGGAATTAAGACTTATTCCCGACTCCCGATTCCCGACTCCCGACTCCCGATTCCTGACTCCCAACTCCCGGACTTTTTCAACAAGTCCTATGATAGGCTGAATCTTTTGGTTGCAATGGCTCAACGACTGAATGATGAACCCTTCAATTCCCTATCTTGACCTCACTCACTCCTATCAAGATCATGACCAACTGCTGGCCATTACTGCCGAAGTGATTCAATCGGGGTGGTATATCCTCGGCCCCCAAGTAACAGCCTTTGAACAGGCCTTTGCGGGCTATTGTCAAGCTGAGTATTGTGTGGGGGTGGGGAATGGCTTAGAAGCCCTAGAAATGATGTTACGGGCGGCAGGAATTGGAGAAGGCGATCGCATTATTGTTCCCGCTAATACCTACATCGCCACCCTCCTCGCCATTACCGCCCTCGGTGCTACCCCCGTTTTAGTCGAACCCCGTCTAGATACCCTCAATATTGACCCAGAACAGGTTTTAAACGCCCTAAATGACCAAACTAAAGCCATCCTCGCCGTTCACCTCTACGGCGCGCCCGCAGACATGGCAGAACTAACAAAAATTGCTCGCTCCTATGGTTTACTCTTATTCGATGACTGCGCCCAAAGTCATGGGGCCACAGTGGAAGGGAGACGAGTAGGGAGTTGGGGAGATGCCAGTGGTTTTAGTTTTTTCCCCACCAAAAACCTTGGCTGTTTGGGAGATGGGGGCGCTGTGACTACATCTAACCCCAAGATTGCGGAAACCGTGCAACTTTTGCGGAATTATGGATCACCCCGTAAGTATCATAACGAGATTGAGGGAGGGAACAGTCGTTTAGATGAACTACAGGCGGCGATTTTAAGCTGCCGTTTGCAGCAATTGGAACAACGAAACGAAGAGAGACGACGACAGGCACAGTATTATATTGAGAATTTGCAGGATTTACCCTTACAGGTTCTCGCCTACAATCCAGACAGTGTTTATCATATTTTCCCGCTTTTAGTCCCGGAGCGCGATCGCCTGCAACAATTTCTCACCCACCAAGGAGTAGGAACCCTCATCCATTATCCCATTCCCCCCCACCAACAACCCTGTTATCGTGATTACCCCTGGGCAAACGTCCATCTCCCTCTAACCGAACAAATCGCCCAACAAGAACTAAGTTTACCCCTTTATCCCGGTTTAACCCATGAACAACAGACTTACATTATTGAACAAATCCGCACCTTTTACAGCGCGTAATCCCTCCCCCCTCCATGACGACTTAATCCTCCGTTTTCCTCATTTTGGCACCCCAGAACAAGGTTATTTAGCCGTGGCTGAAGGTAATCAAACCTGTCCTTTTCCCATTGCTAGAACCTACTGGGTTTATGGTTGTCCTAACGGTCAACAACGAGGCGGACACGCCCATCATCAACACCATCAACTATTAGTTTGTGTATCTGGAGAAGTCGAGGTTTTATTAACCGATGGTTATGAGCAGAAAATCTTTGTTCTAAACGATCCCACCGTTGGACTTTATCAAAAACCCTTACTCTGGGGAGACTTAGTACACCGTAATAATTCCGCCCTCGTTGTCTTAGCCTCTCATCCCTACTCCGAAGCCGATTATATTCGCAATTTTGATGATTTTTTAAAAATTGTAGCTTAATCTATAGCATTAATAAACAAGATACAAAGTTTTGTAGATACTGTATTGGCTAATGAATATAAACCTCGCTACCTCCTCAATATTGCCCACTGTTTCTATAATTGTTCCCCTTTATTACGCTGAAAAACTTTTTTCTCCCCTCATTGCAGGTTTAGAAACCCTCGCCCAAGAGAATCAAGAGCAGTTTAAAACCGAAATTGTCTTTGTCGATGATGGCTCTAAAGACAACACCTTTAAACTCGTTCAAAACCTAAAGCCTGAGCATTTTTCCTTCCAAGCAATTCGGTTAGCTCGCAACTTTAAATCTTATCTTGCCATCCTTGCAGGCATCCAATACGCTCAAGGAGATTATATCACATTTTTAGCTCAAGACTTACAAGAACCACCCCAATTAATTAGCCAGTTTTTTAATATTATTCAAGCTAACTATGATGTAGTTTGGGCGGTTCGTCGTACCAGAGCGGATCATTTTTTAGATCGGCTTTTTTCCCAAATGTTCCACCGTTTAATGAACAAAATTTGGTCAGAGTGGCCTAAAACAGGGGCCGATATGTTTATGATTAATCGTCCCGTTGCCAATGTATTACTTTCCATGCAGGAAAAAAACTCCCATATTAGTGGACAAATCCTCTGGAGTGGTTTCCGCCAAACCCAGATATTTTATGACCGTCAAAAGCGCAAAATTGGCAAGTCAGGCTGGAGTTTTTGGAAAAAAGTAGAGTTAGCGGTTAGTGTAATTACTCAGTTCTCCTATCTCCCCATTCGCGCTTGTACAGCTTTAGGACTTATTTTAGCAACAACAGGGTTTTTCTATGGAATTCTAGTCATTGTTCAGCGTTTAACGCTACAAATTACTCTACAGGGTTGGTCTGCTTTAATGATTGTTCTGCTGATTATTGGTGGCTTTCAGTTTATCTTTTTAGGGGTCATTGGGGAGTATCTATGGCGCGTCTTTGATGAAGTGCGCAAGCGCCCTGCTTATATTGTGATGGATCGAATTGAGGGAGGGAATAGGGAATAGGGAATATACATCTCCCCCTGCCCCCCTGCCCCCCTGCTCCCCTGCCCCCCGTTCCCTATTGCTGCATTTTTTGATGCAAAATAGGTGAAAAGACATTAAAATGAGCGGTACAATCCCCTCCCACACCTTGCCTACACATCTTTGAGATCGGAGCAGAAAGCAACCGTGAATATTACAGAAAATCTCAATGTCAATAGCCTAAGAAGTGAAGTCTCTCGCCTTCGAGAAGAACTTCAACTCCGCGACCAACTGGTTCAGCAGTTATCCCAAGAACTCTTCCGACTGGTCAAAGGCAACACTAACTTTATGCCCCAGCCCGAAGTTTCTGAGCGTCACAAGGCAGAAATGCGGATGTTGCGGGAACAACTGCAAGAAGTAGAACAACAAGTCACGTTCTATCAACAGCAGATTGCAGTACGGGATCAAGAAATTTATCAACTCCGCCAGTCTGTGCAGGAATTAACCGATCGCAGTCGGATGTTAGAACAAGCCCTGCAAGAAATGCCCCAAATTTACCGTCGCAAATTTGCGGAACGGATGGAGCCTGTGCGGGAGAAAATCGAACGTCTACAACGGGAAAATCGACAACTTCACGTTGAGTTACAAAGTGTTAGCTATCGGTTAGCGGTGAAAACTCGTCGCAACACCTCTAAGGTGGATTTGCCCAGTTTTTCCCGTCGTTTACCCGGTCCGATTCCCAGTTTCGGCACCATGTAAGCGGGTGGACAGCATGGTATTTTAAAGGGGCAAAATTCAGCCCCTCTTTTTAGGTGTTTTTATGCCGCCAGTGTTGATTGTTTGTGATCAAGTTGCTCCCCCCTTGCCCCATGCTTTGGCGTTAAAAGAAGCGATCGCCTCCCTAGAACCCGAGGCAGAAATTACCCTGATTACCCCCGAGGATCTGGACATGGATCTGGATGCAGTCTACTGTCCCCTCACCCTACACATTCCCCCAGAATTACCCCTCCCCTCCCCCAGTATTTTTCTCGCCTGTCAGGACTTAGCGGAACAACAGCAATGGGTGGAAACGGAACTGGACTATGAAACAGGCAAGGGCGATTATTGGCTGCCCATTGTCTGGACCATTAAAGGCCCCCTCTATGGGGAAGTGATCGGACGGGAAAATGAGGGTTATGTGCAGCCTGTGGATCTCCCCGATGATCAACGTCAACCCCTCTATCATCTCGCCTACGAACTGTTACACCACTTGAACGCTCCCCCGGCTGTTTATACCCTCCAATTCGCCTTTAACGGGTCAGGGATTGTCTTTGATCGGCTTTTCCCCTTCCCCACAGAATGCGCGATCGCCTCCCTAAATATCCAAAAACCGGATCTTTTCGTCTGTCATTGGTTATGCTTAACCCATCAGCCCATTTTGGATTTAACCATCCTGCCCCAATAATGGGATATTCCTTGAGGGAACCTTATGCCTGCTGCTTCCAATCGAGTCACCATCCAAGCCTGTAGTTGGGATCTCGAACAACTGCCCGGTTTAAACGCAGAATTACACCGTCAATTCCAGTCTCTGGGCTTAGAGACAACCGCCGCCCTCCTGAATGAGGGAACCACTCCTGAACAATGTAATGCGATCGCCACTCAACTCCATTTGCCCCTCCAACAGGTGAAAAAATGGGTGGCTATGGCGGATTTATCCCGCTTACCCAGTGTCGGATGTGAATATTGTGGCATCCTCCTACATTCCGGCATTGCCTCCGTCAGTCAACTCGCCCACACCCCCGTTCACCGTTTACACCGTCAAATCCTCCGGATGCAAGTCTCTACCCTCCAACGGCGAGATTTATGTCCCCCCGTCCAAGAAGTGCAAAAATGGGTGAGAGAAGCCCAAGTTCTGCAATCGTGATGGTCTATGCCTATTCCCAGTTGGCTAATTATCGGACTGATTGCCCTCGTCGTGGTGCAAATTAGCAACCTCACCACCCCAGAAGGGCGGCGCTGGTTTAACCGTCTCCGTCGCCCCCCCTGGTTGACCTTTGAGTGGGCGATTCCCCTAATTTGGACAACTATTGTGATTTTTGGGGTGTGGTCTGCTTATCTGGTGTGGGAAACGGCCCAATCTTGGCCGTTGATGGGGGGATATTTACTCGTTGAAGTGACGATCATGAGTTACACCCCCTTAATGTGTAATTGGAAAAGTTTACTGACCGGAACTCTTATTGGTGCCACTGGTACCCTCTTCGGTGCCATTCTCGCCCTGTTGGTTTTCCCAGTTAATCCTACCGCCACCCTCCTCCTCGTTCCCTATTTGCTTTGGAGTCCCATCGGGACTTATGTCACTTGGGAAATGATTCGCTTGAATCCCAATAATGCTTAAATTTTCTAGCATTGGGAATCGGGTGTCAGGTGTCGGGAATAGGCACTTGTGCCAGTTTTGGAGGATCTGTTCCCCTGTTGGGTCTAGCACCTGATATTGTTCAGCAAACCCTCTTTAAAATTCCCTGTTCACGGGGATATTACGGAAATCTTGACAAACTGGGGGAGATTGGTTATCTTGTATAAGTGTGAGGAGCGAACCAGTAAAGAGAACCGAGACGAAACACGGCAAGTCGTCGGTTCTCTTTCTGATCTGGGGGTTCCTTGTGTGCTTTCGTCGCCAAAATCCGCCTTTTTTTTCTCTTGTCAAGATTTTTGGTCAAATTTGCCCGATTTTAAACCGGGAGTTGTATCCGCAAAAATACGGAGAACGATCCGCCAAAATGCGGAAGAGGGGGGAGAACATTAGTCATGGTGCAATCGGGGTCTTTTGATAGTTCTACACCCTTGGGGGAATTTTTCACCTTGGGGGATTTCTGCACTTGTAGCCAAACTTATCAAAAATATGCGGCTCAGATTAATCCTTTTCCCCAAGCAGAGGAGTCCTTGCAGGCCTTAAAGGATTTGAATTACTACTTACTGGATCCCATTACCCGGCATTTTGGACGCGATCGCCTGCAACTCACCTATGGGTTCTGTTCACCGGATTTAAAGCGTTATCTCAACCAAAAAGACCCCCAAACTGGGGTTAAAAACGGTCGTATTGATCCCAGTCGGGATCAACACATGGCGCACGAACGCAATCGCAAGGGGAATTATTTTTGCGATCGCCTCGGAGCCGCCTGTGATTTTCGGGTGGTAGGGGTGGGAAGTGATCAGGTGATGCAGTGGATTTTAGACGCTCAACTCCCCTTTGATTCCTTGTATTTTTACGAGGTGACTCGTCCCATCCATCTCAGTTATGGCCCTGAACACAAGAGAGCCATTTGGGGGTTTACCTCCACTGGACAACCGAGACGAATTAGGGTTTACTGAAAAAACCCTTCTTGGCGAGAGGCTAAACGTTCTATTGAAGCAGCTGCATGAAGCGCGGAAGGTCGAAATATTCCGCCATCAGTTCGCGAATGCAATGGACTTTGATTGACTCTTGGAGACGGACTTGGCCAAAGGTTCGATCGACAATTTCCACGGTGCTTAGGGTATCGAGATCCACCGACAAAATGGGAATTTCCAAGTCCTCCGCCCGGTTAATAATAAAATCTTGAGGGGGCGTGTGTCCGGTTAAAATGAGGCAGTTGGTTGAAGTTTCCAGAGCGGCCATTTGTAGTTCACTGCGATCGCCTCCTGTCACCACGGCCATATTCTCACCCTTGCGGAAATACTCCAGTGCCGAGTTAACATTCATCGCCCCAATGGTCAGACGTTCCACCATTAAATCTAACCGGTCCGACCGACAAAGAACTTTCGCCCCCAACTGTTTCGTTAACTCTCGCACACTGACACTGCGTAACAAACTACTGCGGGGCATCATGCCTAAAACAGGAATCCCCTGATTTTCCAGAAACGGTTGTAAATGTTGCTTCACCGCTTCCTGCTCTTGGGGCGGGATATCATTGATCACGACTCCAAAGAGGCGATCGCCTAGTTGATCTTGAGCGTCCAGCAATTGATCCACTAACAAGAGAGAATGATAGCGCGCCACAATCAGAACCATCGCTTGGCTGTGGGCGGCAATGTCCTTGAGTGAGAGATTAAATAAGCGTCCTTCAGATATTGTGCCTAAACCTTCTAAGAGGACTAAATCCCCCTCAACTTGAGCTAAAGAGCTTTGAAGTTGTTCCACATAATAACTCCCCGCTTCGTGGTGCAGCCCTTTTTTGACCGTCGGTTCATCTAAAAACAGTAAAGGGACTTGGGTTTGTTGTTCAGTGAGATTAAGGATTTGGCGAATAAACTGCACATCCTCATCTTCCCCGGCCTCGTTCATCTCCTCCCCGCCATGACTCAGGGGTTTTCCGTAGCCAATGGAGAGGCCTTGGGCGCGAAGTTGATGGGCGAGTCCTAAAATGGTGGCGGACTTCCCACTATACGGTTCTGTGGAACCAACCAAGAGATATCTAGATTTTGGCACACCCTCACTCCTATAAATTGGTTAGCAGTTAATGACAGTTTCTATGGGGTCGTGGATGGATTAGGGGGGAGAATCAGCCCGTTGTCCTCTCGCTGAACTATAATCTAGCAGGTCAAGAGGAAGCATCATCCTTTTGTAGAAGTTTTCGATAAAATTGCCGAGAAAAGTCGGTGTGATTCGTGCGTTTGTAGGTCATAATCACATCCATCAGATGATCCACAAACTCAGAATTTTGTAAATCCACCTCATAGCTTAATTCTGCGTTGCCATCAAACTGGAGACGACAGCGCGTTAATTCTGAGGGTAATTTAGACACAAACCAAGTCGCCACAAAGGGGATATTATCGCTGCCTTCAATTTGCCGTTCCCCTTCTAGGGAACCTTGTTGATATAAACCAATCGCTAGGGGCAGAAGTTGGCGTTTTTGCCCTTGGAAATAGGGGACATAAACCATCGCGTCGGCTTTGCTGGCGGGTTTTAAGTTCTCTAGAGACATGGAATCCCTCTCTAATAGCCAAAATGGGGAAAGGTTGAGGGTGGATGGGTCGTAATGGGTCTAATTCCATCCACCCTGTTGTGATTTTAGGCTTTGTTGGGGGCTTTAGTCCTAATTTTCCTGAAAATTTCCCCTTTTCTAGGAGTTGGAGGAAACAACGGCCTCCTCGGGACGATAACGGATTCCCGCTTGTTTGAGTCGTCGCAGGGCTTCTCCGAGGCGATCGCAATCGGCAATCAAACTCACCCGCACATAGCCCTCTCCCGCTTCCCCAAAGGCACTCCCCGGAGTCACCACTACCCCGGTTTTTTGTAACACATCAAGGGCGAAATCCGTGGAGTTGGTGCCAATAGGACAAGGTACCCATAAATACATCGTGGCTTGAGAGGGGGGAACCTCCCAACCTAACTCCGCCAGACCTTTAATCATAAAATCCCGGCGGGTGCGGTATCGATCTTGGGCTTGGTGAACATACTCATCAGGCAACTGTAGGGCAGTTTCGGCGGCCGTTTGCACAACGGAGAAAATCCCGTAATCTAAGTTAGTTTTGAGCGTGCGTAGTCCTTGAATCACTTGGGAATTCCCCACCACAAAACCCACCCGCCACCCGGCCATCGTGTAGGTTTTGGAGAGGGTGTGGAATTCAATCCCTAGGTCTTTACCGCCGGGGATTTGTAACAAACTGGTAGGAACATAGCCATCAAAGGCTAACTCGGCATAGCATAAATCGTGAACGAGCAGAATTTGATAGTGTTGGGCAAACTCCACAATTTCCTCAAAAAAGTGCCGGGGGGCGGTGGCGGTGGTGGGGTTGTTGGGATAGTTGAAATAGAGGAGTTTCGCCCGTCGTGCAATATCTTCGGGAATGGTACTGAGATCCATCACCCAGTTTTGTTCGGCTTTGAGGTCTACTTGATAAACGTCCCCTTGGGCAATGAGGGGGCCGCGAAAATGGGCGGGATAGGCGGGACTGGGGACAATTACCACGTCGCCGGGATCTACATAGGCCAGGGCAAGATGGGTTAGGCCTTCTTTGGAACCGAGGAGGGGGAGGGCTTCACTATCTGGGTCTAATTCGACTTGATATTGGCGGTAATACCAGGCGGTAATGGCTTTACGAAAACTGGCTGTTCCTTCAAAGGGGGGGTATCCGTGATTTTTTGGATTATCCATTGCTGCGATCGCCGCCTCAATCACAGGTCTAGGGGGGGACCCGTCGGGATTGCCCATGCCTAAATCAATCAAATCTAGCCCTTGTTCTCTCGCATGGGCTTTTAGTTCATCCAAACGAGCAAAGACGTAAGTAGGAAGCGCGCTAAGGCGTTTAGCGGGAGTAAGCCAGTTTAAACTCATTGCAACACAACTGGGAAAAAGAAAAAATAAACAACCGTACAGTTAAGACATGGAACTATCAAACAATCCCCATCCCCTACTGAGTCTTTGCATGATGGCACATTTTCGATTTTTTCTCTAGGCACAATTCCTAGGATTTTTCGACAATCAGAGAGGGTTTAGGGGGAGTCGGGGAATAGGGAATAGGGAACAGGGAATTGGGAATTAGGAGTCGGGAATCGGGAGTCGGGAATCGGGAGTCGGGAGTCGGGAATCGGGAGTCGGCAATAGGTAATAGGTGATAGGGAATAATTATCAATTCTCCCCTGCTCCCCTGCTCCCCTGCTCCCCCTCTCCCCTGCTCCCCTGTTCCCTAAACAACCTTTACGCCCCCTTCTACCGTTTCTCGGGGAGAATCTGGGAGGAGGGTAGTAGAAACCATTGCCGCCATCAATTGTTCTGGACTCACAGGGAAGGGTAAACGGTGAATGTCGGATTGAGGACGACAGGCGATTTCGGCGCTGTGACGCAGTTGGGCGACTGTCACCTCCCCTAAGCCCAAATCTTCTAAGGTTTGGGGTAAACCAATCTCTTGATAAAATTTCAGCAACTGTTGACGAGCCGTGAGTGCTAATTGATTGCCTTGTACCATCTCTTCTAGGCGCAATTGAACCAAGATGCCATAGGCCACTTTTTCGCCGTGTAGGGCGTGGTGGGCGGCCGGGATATGGGTTAGGCCATTATGAACGGCGTGGGCGGCTACAGTGCGACAATTCGCCCCACCTAGACCGCCAATGACCCCGGCCAATAATACCGTAGCATCGACTACGGCACACCAATCCTCACCGCCGGGATTTTGCAGGGCGAGGGAGGATTTTTGTAGGAGAATATCCCGCAGGACGCGGGCTTGTTGGACGGCGGCGATAATCAGGGTTTCGGGGGAGTCGCCACTACTGACGGAGGCTTCATACCATTTGGCGATCGCATCCCCAATTCCGGCCACTAGGGTCCGTTGGGGGGCGGTTTGGATCAAGCTGTAGTCTAAAATCAGTAATTCGGGACAGTGGGAGAGGGGAACATCGTATTGAAAAGCCCCCTGATCGGAGTAAATATTGGAGAGTGCTGTCCAAGCGGCACAAGTCGCCCCAGAGGTGGGAATCGTCACGACAGGTAATTGACACTGATGGGCGAGGAGTTTGGCCGTGTCCATTGCCTTGCCTCCCCCTACCCCAAGGATGAGATCCCCTTGATGTTGGTTCACTTTTTGGTGGAGTTGGGTGAGGGAATTTTCCGAACAATCGGGGCTATAACTGGCAAAGTCTAAGTTGAGGGGATGATGTTGGGCGAGTTTCTGGAGGGCGGGGGTGAGTTGTTGTAACGTGCGATCGCCTCCCACCACCAGAGGGCGTTTTCCCAGTTGGGCGATGGCTTCTCCAGAGGATTGGAGTAGATCATGACCCCGCAACACCTGCCGGGGTGCGACTTGTAGAGCATGAATCACTCGATGGGGAGATGCTAATTCGGGCATAGTTGATGTATGTTGGTTTCAATGGCAGTTGATTCAGCAATCCTAGCAAAACTTCCGCTTAAGAATGGGCCGCTAATCTGATTTCTTTAAGTTTTGAATAGCGGGAATTATTCAATAGCCCCCACCCGACACCCGACTCCTAACTCCCGACTCCCCGTTCCCCGTTCCCTTAACTTGTCAAGATTGGGGGGATTCGTGAAGGCTCCCTCCGGCACGACCCGCCCCACAGTGACCCCCCCACGGACTACGGATTGCTGTTAGAATCGCTATGCGAACTTAATGTAAATTCAGGCCATAAATGACAGCAACTGTAACTAAACCCCAATACGAAATTAAAGATATTGCCCTTGCTCCCCAAGGAAAACAGCGCATTGAGTGGGCAGGACGAGAAATGCCTGTATTACGACAAATTCAGGAACGTTTTGCCCAAGAAAAGCCCTTTGCGGGGATTCGCTTAATTGCCTGTTGTCACGTCACCACAGAAACCGCTCATTTGGCGATCGCCCTCAAAAACGGTGGCGCAGATGCCATTTTAATCGCCAGTAACCCCCTCTCCACCCAAGACGACGTAGCCGCCAGTTTAGTCGCCGACTATGGCATCCCTGTATTTGCCATCAAAGGCGAAGATAACGACACCTACCACCGTCACGTGAACATCGCCCTAGACCATCATCCCAACATCATCATCGACGATGGCAGCGACGTAACCGCCACCCTCGTATCTGAACGTCAAGAGCAAATTTCCGAAATCATCGGCACCACGGAAGAAACCACCACCGGAATTGTCCGTCTGCAAGCCATGTTCAAGGATGGGGTGTTATCGTTCCCCGCCATGAACGTTAATGATGCCGACACCAAACACTTCTTTGATAACCGCTACGGCACCGGACAATCCACCCTCGACGGCATCATCCGCGCCACCAATATCCTCCTCGCCGGGAAAACCCTTGTCGTGGCAGGTTATGGTTGGTGTGGCAAAGGCGTTGCCCTGCGTGGCCGAGGCATGGGGGCTAATGTCATTGTGACGGAAATTGACCCCACCCGCGCCATTGAAGCGGTGATGGATGGTTTCCGCGTCATGCCCATGATTGAAGCGGCTCCTCTAGGGGATGTATTCGTCACTGTCACGGGGAACAAGCACGTCATCCGCCCCGAACATTTCGCGGTGATGAAAGATGGGGCAATTGTTTGTAACTCCGGCCACTTTGACATTGAAATTGACCTGAAATCTTTAGGCGCTCAAGCCAACGACGTGAAGGAAGTACGCAACTTCACCCAACAATACAGCCTCCCCAGTGGCAAATCGATCATTGTTTTAGGGGAAGGGCGCTTAGTCAACTTAGCCGCCGCCGAAGGCCACCCCAGCGCGGTGATGGACATGAGTTTTGCCAATCAAGCGTTAGCCTGTGAGTATCTGGTGAAAAACAAAGGTTCTCTCGCCCCCGGTTTACATTCTATCCCCACGGAAGTAGACCGCGAGATTGCCCGCTTAAAGCTTAATGCCATGAACATCCAAATTGACAGCCTCACCCCGGAACAAATTGAGTACCTCAATTCTTGGAATGCGGGAACTTAGTTTGAGGGTCTACGTCTAGAGGAGTAGTCGTTTACCCTGTTGAGTCCCTCTGTGCCTTATTTCATAAGCATGGAGGGCCGTTTTTTTCTGCGCATATTCCCTTCCTTGAGTAGAATAGTTGAGCGTTATGTATAAGCGGTAGCCCTAGGAGAAAAGCTATAGTATGGGGAACACCTGCCTACCGTTTGGGCGAGTGGATTATTGTACAATATTGAACTTTCTATCTTCCCTGTAAGTCGAGAATGCTAAACCTAGATCGGACACTGCCCAACGCCCAATCTACCGCGCTGTTATTAGCCGAAACCACCCCCTCCACTGCTGAAACGGCTCATCAAGGCGATCGCTTTGTAAACCGTCATATTGGCATTGGGGGGGCTGAGGTAGAGACTATGCTTGAGGTTTTAGGCTATACCAGCCTAGATCAATTGATTGATGATGCAGTGCCTCGTGGCATTCGTTTCAAGTCCCGTTTAAACCTTCCGGCTGCCCAGACAGAATATGAAGCCCTTCAGAGTTTAAAGGCGATCGCAACTCAAAACAAAATTGCCCGCTCCTTCCTCGGCATGGGCTACTCTGACTGTATCACCCCCCCCGTCATCCAGCGCAATATTCTGGAAAATCCCGGCTGGTACACCGCTTACACCCCCTATCAAGCCGAAATCGCTCAAGGTCGTTTGGAAGCCCTCCTCAACTACCAAACCATGATCATTGAACTGACAGGGCTAGAAATTGCCAACGCTTCCCTCTTGGATGAAGGCACCGCGGCCGCCGAAGCCATGACCATGAGCTATGGGCTGTGTAAAAATAAATCCCAGACCTTCTTTGTCTCCAACGCTTGCCACCCCCAAACCATTGATGTAGTGGTCACACGGGCGGAACCCTTGGGCTTAGAAATTGTAGTCGGCGATCATCACACCTTCGACTTTAGCGAAACCCCCGTTTTCGGGGTTCTTCTCCAATACCCCGCCACCGATGGGGCCATTTATGATTACCGGGCTTTCATTGAAAACGCCCACGCCATTGGTGCATTAGTCACGATGGCCGCCGACCCCCTCAGTTTAACCCTCCTCACCCCTCCCGGTGAATTAGGGGCAGATATTGCCGTAGGCAGTACCCAACGCTTTGGGGTTCCCCTCGGCTTTGGCGGCCCCCACGCGGCCTATTTTGCCACGAAAGAAGCCTATAAACGGCAAATGCCGGGGCGGATTGTGGGAGTGTCCAAAGATGCCCAAGGAAAACCCGCCCTCCGATTAGCCCTACAAACTCGGGAACAACATATCCGCCGGGATAAAGCCACCAGTAATATTTGCACAGCCCAAGTCTTATTAGCCGTGATTGCCTCCATGTATGGGGTTTATCATGGGGCGAATGGGTTAAAGGCGATCGCGCAAAACATCCATGATCTCGCCGTCCTCTTTGCCCAAGGGTTAAAACGCCTTAACTACACCGTTGAGAACCTACCCATTTTTGATACAGTCTGCGTCGGGGTAGGCGCTCAAGGGGCCCAGGCCTTAGTCAAAGAAGCCGCCCACCAAGGAATTAATCTCCGTCTCCTAGAACCAGGTTATGTGTGCATTGCCTTTGATGAAACCCACACCCTACAAGACATTCTCGATCTCTGGCACCTCTTCGGCCACCGGGAAACCCTACCCTTTACCGTCGAAGAATTAAAAGCCGAACAACCCAAACCCTTCACCCTCCCCCCCCGTCTCACCCGCACCAGTCCCTATCTGACCGATGCCGTATTCAACACCCACCACTCAGAAACGGAACTGTTGCGCTACCTCCACCAACTCGAAAGTAAAGACCTCTCCCTCACCACATCCATGATTCCCTTGGGGTCTTGTACGATGAAACTCAACGCCACCGCCGAGATGTTCCCCGTAACCTGGCCCGAATTTGGCAAAATTCACCCCTTCGCGCCCCCAGAACAGACCCAAGGGTATCAAACCCTATTTCAGCAGTTAGAGGCGTGGCTGGGCGAAATTACGGGCTTTGCGGGCATCTCCTTACAACCCAATGCGGGATCTCAAGGGGAATATGCGGGCTTACAGGTCATTCGGGCCTATCATCACCATCGGGGGGAAGGGGAACGGAATATCTGCTTAATCCCCGAATCCGCCCACGGTACAAACCCCGCCAGTGCGGTGATGTGTGGGATGAAGGTAGTGGCCGTGAAATGTGATGACAATGGCAATATTGACGTAGCTGACTTAAAACAAAAGGCCGAAAAACATCAAGATGCTTTAGCGGCCTTAATGGTGACTTATCCCTCCACTCATGGGGTCTTTGAGGAGACGATTCAAGAAGTCTGTGAGATCATTCACCACTACGGGGGGCAGGTGTATATGGATGGGGCGAATATGAACGCCCAAGTAGGGCTATGTCGTCCGGGGGATATGGGGGCGGATGTGTGTCACCTGAATCTCCATAAGACGTTCTGCATTCCCCACGGAGGGGGTGGGCCGGGGATGGGTCCCATTGGAGTGGCTGAACATTTAGTGCCTTTCTTGCCCAATCATTGCGTCGTGAACTTAGGCCATGCCCAAGGGATTGGAGCCATTTCTGCGGCCCCTTGGGGGAGTGCCAGCATTTTGGTCATTTCTTGGATGTATATTGCCATGATGGGCGCTCAAGGCTTAACAGAGGCGACAAAAGCGGCGATTCTGAGCGCCAACTATATGGCCAAGCGTTTAGAGGGGGCTTATCCTATTCTCTATAAAGGGCAGTCGGGGCTAGTGGCGCATGAATGTATTATCGACCTGCGGCCGTTGAAAAAACGGGCGGGGGTGGAAGTGGATGATGTGGCTAAACGCTTGATGGACTACGGATTCCATGCCCCCACCATGTCCTGGCCGGTGATTGGAACTATGATGGTGGAACCGACGGAAAGTGAGTCTTTGGCGGAGTTGGATCGGTTCTGTGATGCCATGTTAGCGATTTATGAGGAGGCGATCGCCATTGAAGAGGGCAAGGTAGACGCGGGGGATAATGTCTTGAAGAATGCCCCCCACACCGCAGAATCCCTAATCTGTGGGGAGTGGAATCACCCCTACACCCAGGAAGCGGCGGCCTATCCTGCCCCTTGGTTAAAGTCCTTTAAGTATTGGCCCCCTGTCGGACGGATTGATAATGCTTTTGGCGATCGCAATTTAGTTTGTTCCTGTGTGGGCATGGAAGCCTATCAAGAGTAAAGGTTGAAGGGGCGAAGCGAGCTAGACCTTAAACTGTATCAAGGATTTAGCTTTTGTCCCTTCTTGACCTTTGTTATAGTCCACTTTTTGAGATGCTCTTTTCCCAGATGGGGATTACTATATAATAGACTCCCACCTGTTGTATTTTTAGTCTAATGACCATAACAAATTCCCTAAAATTTATTGACTTATTTGCAGGTATTGGAGGATTTCGTTTAGCTTTTGAAAAATTAGGCTGTGATTGTGTCTTTGCGTCAGAGTGGGAAATTAACGAGGATCAGCTATTGGAGATTGCTCTGGAGGGGGGGCGGATAGTTACGAGTTAAGTGATGATCCCCAGAATCCGGGGGCGGAGGTTTATAGTCCGGTGAGTGATTTGGAATCTCTGCAAAAAACCTTACAAGAGCAGGATTTTCCGGTGAAGGAGGTTGAGTTACGCTGGATTACCAATACCACGGTAGAGGTGACGGATCCTGAACAAATGCGATCGCTGCTTAAATTAATGGACGCTTTAGAATCTTTGGATGATGTGCAGAATGTGACCGCGAATTTTGAGTTAAACGAGGACTGTTTGACGGCCGCTTCTTTAGCTTAACAGGAGGTAGGGGAATTGATCCTTTTGGGATTTTCCCGATTCCCTAACCCCAACTTTGGTTAACTAATGAAAGGAAAAGATCAGCATCGGCAGTATGTCACTGTTGATAAATATGAGTGCGATGGTACTGTAAAAACTCAGAATTGGGTAAAAATTTGTGAGGCGATTGTAGAGGCTGATCCTGATAATCTAAAAAATTATCCTGCAAGGTTTTATGGGGCAGAAATTGCCTCAAGCGAGAACTAATTAACAGACTATAGTTCTGATCAAAACTAATCAGTCCTCGGTCGAAAGCGGCATCCTGAGTTCTGGCTAAACATAAACCATTATGGGGATTTAACCGCTCCTCTGGAAATTCACTCCAAGGTAAAATATGACTGGCAATTAACAACTCAGGAATAGGGTTTCCCGTCAAACAACATTGGTAATTATAGGCGCTTAAAACCATCTCTCGAAATAGGTTTTGTCTGAGCCGTTGTTTGACCTGTCGGGTGACTTCTGTTTCTGTCTCCCATGGAGAGGAAACTGTTGTTAATCCTGATTCTTCTTGTTTTGGAGGGGATGGATTCAACAGAGCATTGATTTTAGTTTCACTTTCCAGTAAGACTTCATCCCAGTTCGTTTCTAACTCATGCCAAAGGGCTTGATCCGCACGACTGACATTTTTTAATCCTTGGATATCGCGAGCTTGTAACTTTGGATCAAGAGAAGCGAAATTAACCAGTTTCATGGCAATACTACCGGGGGTTCGCGCCAATTTTTCCGCCACTTCTACAATTCTGGGGTTGCGCTGATGTAGTTGTCCAAAGGGCAATTTACAGTACAAGTTCAAAACAACGAGTTGTTCATCCCTCGTCCAACGTCTCCCTGTACTCATGGTTTTCAGGTTGATGGCGTGGGTCAAAACGAAAAAAACCGTAGTCTCTAGTTCGGACTATAAACATCCTAAAAGGCTGTTTTAGGAACAGTGTCATAGGAGTTTTAAATTATCCAAGAGGTCTAATAATCAGAGACTACGGTAGAGGAAAGGCAAAATATAGACTATTTTTTCGGTTGGCTTAGAGTCTATATATTTCTATTGCCTAGGTGTCGTACATCCGGGCTTCTAAAGCATCGGGATGTTCTTCACAATACTCCTCAAAATAGGTTTTGGGGGGTTTCGTTGCCCGTTGGTGGGCGGCTTCGGCTTGTAATTCTTCTACAATGTCCCAAGCGGCGGCACATTCGGGAGAGGTTGCGCCTTTTTCAGCACAAACGGCCCTCGCGGCATCTCTGGCCTTGATGATTTCCTCTTCGAGGGTCAATTCTCTAGGCTTTTCAACAAAATCACTCTTGTTGAGGATATCACTCACGGACACAATCCCCATCAAGGTTTCAGCAATGACGGGGGCGCGGCGAATCCCGGTTTGAGAGAATAAACGGGCGACATACTCTACAGCTAAGTCAGGGTTAATGACAATGCAGGGTTTGGTCATGATTTCGTAAACCCGCACTTTTTTGGGGTCTTTGCCGTAGGCGGTGACTTTGTAGATAATATCGGTTTCGGTGACGATGCCATAGGCATCTTCATCTGTACGACGGTCAACTATGAGGGCGCGTAGCTGGTTGTCCTTCATCAGTTTGACGGCATCGGCTACAGTGGCAGAACCCCGCACTGTAACGACTTGTGTTGTCATAATTTCAGAGGCTTTCATGTTCTTTTTTAATTGACTCGCCATAATTTATTGTTGATGGGAATGGGACAATTGGCAATTTGTTAGACACAATTTGCAGTAATTCTAGGGTAGGGGATTAAGAGGATGAGGTGGACTCATGGGGAGTTTTGGGGGGGGAGATGGGGTTAAGGAGGCCTTGCCAGGGGGGTTCGGGGTTGGGGGTTTGGGTATGATTGGCAATGGCTTTTAATAACAAATGGTTTAAGACGGTTCGCAGGGCAATGATGGCCGCGAGTTGCCCGATTTCGTTCCAAGTGGGAGCAATGGTGGTCTTGAGGATACTTCCCCCTACGAGGAAGCTTAAGCCCAAGGAGAAGGAATAACCGAGTTCTAGGCGACCTTCTTGGAAGGCTTGCCCGGATTCCCAAGTGAACAGGGCGCGCCGGAGGTAGATGGTTAAGGCTTTGAGAATCCCCACACTGATCACCAATAGGGCAAGAAGTTGACAAATGCTGACAACTGTGCTATTGAGCATTCTAACAGTGAGGGCAATAGACATAGGGGGGAAGGGGTGAACAACAAGTTAGAGATGTAATTCGGCGATCGCAACATCGGGACTGGTACGGTGGAGATGGAACCCCACTTTCTCACAGACGCGCTGCATGGCTCCGTTTTGGGGCAGGATTTCGGCTTTAATGCGTTTAATATGGCGATCGCGCCCCACCTTCACCAGACGCTGTAACACTTCCGTACCGATGCCTTGATTTTGGTAGCGATCGCCCACAATCATAGAAAATTCCGCCTCATCCTTTTCATGTAAGGGAGACAAGCGACCAATGCCCAAAATTTCTAACTCCCCAGTGGTTTCATCCTTCTTCGTGGCCACCAGTGCCATTTCCCGATCATAGTCAATAAAACACAGGCGAGACAGCCGATCATGAGCCACCCGCGCCGACAAAGCCACCAAATGGAAATAGCGCAGATAGACACTTTCCTCCGAAAGCGGTTCATGGAACTTGCGCAATAATGGCTCATCTTCCGGGCGAATGGGGCGAATCATAATCATTGTACCATCCCCCATCATCCAAGACCCCATATATTGCAAAGGATAGGGACAAATAGCCGTTTTCACCCCTTGGCTTTCCGCCGCGTCAGGATGATGTAACACCACCCGCGCATCCAAAGCAATCAAACGCTGATGAGAAGCTAACAACGGATTAATCTCAATCTCCTTAATCCAAGGTTGTTCCATCACCAACTGACTAAACCGCACCAGCAACTGTTCCAACGCATTCAAATCTACCGCCTTTCGACCTCGTACCCCTTGCAGTGCGGTATAGATTTTGGTTTGTTCCATCATGCGACGGGCTAGCGTCGTATTGAGAGGCGGAATCCCCAGCGCCCGATCTTTGAACACCTCCACCAACGATCCCCCGGTGCCGAATAACAACACCGGCCCGAACTGAACATCCATACTGCTGCCAATAATTAACTCATAATCTCCCGAGGACATTTTTAACATCGGTTGCACCGTCACCCCTTGGAAATGTTCCGCCCCCACCTTTTGGGCGACAGAATGTTCCATAGCGTGGTAGGCATTTTCAACACTTTCGGCATCTTGTAACAACAAGCGCACACCCCCCACATCGGTTTTATGGGTAATCGTCGTTGAGTTGAGTTTTAGCACCACAGGATAGCCGATTTTTTCCGCTTGGGCTACTGCCGCCTCGGCCGTGTGGGCAATTTTGGTTAACACCGTAGGAATGCCGTAAGCCTCCAACAGTTGCTTAGACTCATATTCCGTTAACAATGAGCGACCTTCAGCCCGGACTTTTTGTAGCACCTGCTGCGCCTCCACCCCTTGTAAGTGGCTGTCTTCCTCATCATCGGGCAGGTGAGGGGTTTCGTAGAGGCCCTTTAAATTGTAGGCGTAACGCCACATATAGTTAAAAACATGAACCGCCCCATCGGGGAACGGTAAGGTGAAAATCTTACAATCATTGAGCAACTGTTCCCCCGGAGTAATCCCGTCCCCCCCCATCCAACTGGCTAAAATGGGTTTGGTGTAGTGATTTTTCTCTAAAATCTCCACAAAACGGCGGGCGGTTTCCGTGGGATCCGTCATGGCTTGGGGGGTGAGGATAACCAGTAAGGCGTCGCTATTGGGGTCTTTGAGGGCGATATCAATGGCTTGGGCATAGCGTTCCGGGTCGGCATCCCCCAGAATATCAATGGGGTTCGCGTGGCTCCAGTGGGGGGGTAAGATAGCATCAAAGGCCGCCTGGGTTTCTGGGGAGAGTTGGGCTAATTCCCCCCCTTCCGAAATGAGCGCGTCGGTACTGAGAACCCCAGGCCCTCCGGCATTGGTGAGAATGGTAAGGCGTTTCCCTTTGGGGCGGGGTTGTTTGGCCAGCACTTCCGCCATATTAAACAGGTCGTCAATGGTATCCACACGCAACACCCCACAGCGACGGAAAGCGGCGTTTAAGACCTCATCACTCCCGGCTAGGGCTCCGGTATGGGAAGCGGCGGCGGCGGCGGCGGCTTCGGTGCGTCCGGCTTTAATGACAATAATCGGTTTGGTTAGGGCCACAGCCCGGGCGGCCGAGAGGAAGGAACGAGCATCCCCGATGGTTTCCATGTAGATGACAATGCTATGGGTGGCGGGATCATCGCCCAGATAGTCGATTAAGTCCCCCCAGTTGACATCTAACATGGAGCCGATGGAAATAAAGGCACTAAAGCCCACATTTTCCCGGAAACTCCAGTCGAGGATGGAGGTACAAAGCGCGCCACTCTGACTGATAAAGCCCACATTGCCGGGTCGGGCGATCGCACTGGCAAAGGTAGCATTGAGGCCTTGAATCGGACTCATCATCCCCAAACAGTTGGGGCCAATAATCCGAATGCGCCCCGCCCTCGCTTTGGCTAAAATTTCTTGCTCCAACGCCACCCCGGCCGGACCAATTTCTTTAAATCCGGCAGAAATAATAATCGCCCCCTTCACCCCCTTGGCGATACATTCATCCATCACTTGGGACACCCTCGCGGCCGGAATGGCAATAATCACCAAATCAATGGGGGCGGGAATCGCCGAGAGGCTGGGATAAGCTTGAATGCCTAAAACACTGGGGCGTTTAGGGTTCACCGGAAACACCGTCCCCCCAAAGGG
This sequence comes from Spirulina subsalsa PCC 9445, assembly GCF_000314005.1. Taxonomy (NCBI): domain Bacteria; kingdom Bacillati; phylum Cyanobacteriota; class Cyanophyceae; order Spirulinales; family Spirulinaceae; genus Spirulina; species Spirulina subsalsa. The sequence goes on along the minus strand of NZ_JH980292.1, from coordinate 2,036,577 downwards.
ACTACTAATTAAGTTCCAAAGCAAAGTACGTCCGACACTGCCCTCTTTTTCTGTTGCTCCAATTACGGCGACGGTTTTGGGTTTAAAAAACACATCAAGGGGTTGAATTCTGCCGTATTGCAGGACATCTTGAGCCGGATCTGTAGTTGGTAACATAGTCTCTCCCAGAATGAGGTGTGGGGTTATAATGTCCAGAGGTGTCCAATTATTTGATTACAGATTTTTCCCCCCCATTGCTCCGAGTTGGCTTAAATTGGCGATGAGAAGAAGAAAATTGTAGCAGATATTTTGTAGACTGCTCCCGACCGTCGCGCTTCGCTACACCCCTAGCGCTGGGGTACTGCAAAGATTCCCGATAACCGGGGGGATTCTCCTTAAATTTTAGACTATGGAATTTCCCCATTTTTTGTGGTTTTGTTGTGCCGTGTGGGGTCAATGTTCCGATGGTGTGGACTTTACAGGGAAGGGGGATCTCCCTAAGTATAAATTCTTAGAGAGTCTAGGGCTTCATAAAATTTAAAGGATTGTGGGGTGTAGGGGGAATTCATAAATTCCTCGATTGGCTAGCGAGGAAATAATCCCCGTACCTTTTCGGTCGGGGAGTGTCAAAACAACTGCCCTCACTAGGGCTTAGGGTAAGTTAAACAGACGATCATCAGGATAGTTACTCACCGCCCGTTGTAGAGCCGATAAAGCCCGGTTATACGTGACAATGGCTGCTAAGAGATTTCCCCGCGCCCGCGTTAACTCGGTTTGAGAGGTAATCACATCAGTTTGCGTCCCCACTCCCGCCTGAAAACGTAAACGAGCTAACCGGAGACTTTCCTCGGCCAACTGTACCGCCGCCGTCGCGGTTCTGATGTTCTCCCCATTGGCTTGGAGATTAAAAAAGGCCTCTTCGACTTCACCTCGGATAATATTGCGTTGACGCTCAAATTCCACTTCGGCCAACTCAATATCAATCTCCTCCGCTTCACTATTCGCCCGAGCGAGTCCCCCATCAAACAAGCGCCAGCGAAACTCTGCCCGTACACTATAGCCCCCTGCTGGCCCCAAACCATCGCCAAACACGCCCAACATATTGGCATTGGCTCTCAGGTTAATTTGGGGTCGTAAATCGGCTAAAGCCGCCCGTCGTTGCTGCTCGTTAATTTCCCGTTGGACTAATTGCTGCTCCAATTCTGCCCGGTTTTTATAGGCCATCACAATGCTTTCTTCGAGGGACATTGACCACTGTCCGGCGGGTTGAATCTCGTCGGCAATAGTTACTTCCACGGTTTGACCGAGGGCGAGTTCTTGCACCAACTGGCGGCGGGCAATGGTTTGAGCCGCCCTAGCACGGGTCAGGGATTGATTACTATTGGCTAACTCTACTTGGGCGCGCAACACATCAAAACGAGTCCCCAAACCTGCTTGTTCTAGGAGTTCGGCATCCCGTAGGGTTTGCTGGGCTTGCTCTACGGAGGCTTGTTCAATATTCACCGTGGCATCCGCTTCTTGTAGGGCGTAGTAGGCGTTAGTGGTGTTAAAACGGATTTGTTCACTGACTCGCTCCCACTCCAAACGATTTAAGCGGATTTGTTCCTCGGCTTGACGGATTTGAGCATTACGCCGCCCGCCATTGTAGAGGTTATAGACCAGTTCTAACCCCGCATCGAAGGAGTCAGTAACACTAGAGCCTCCTGACACCCTGCCTAGGGGGGTGCGCTGTTGTAATCGCCCGGAAGCCGAATCATTACGGCTCAAACTCATGGTTAGATCTAGATTGGGATACCAAGCGGCTAGAGATGCTCGTAAGCCAGCTTGGGCGCGTTCTATGTTCAGGCGGGCGGCTTGGAGTTGGGGGTTATTTCGTCGAGCCAGTGCGATCGCCTCCTGTAACGTAATCGGGCGAGACAAGTCAACCGTCACCTCCTCCGGCTCAGTTGGGAAAAACAAAGGGTTAGCACTCGGGTTTAAGCGTTCCAAATCACTCCGCCCGGCACTCTGCACCCCAGGAGCCTGTAACGGAGCCGCCTGATCTTCCACCTCCTCCAGCCCCAAACTCGGCACCCGCTCATCAGGATCAAACGTTCCCGAGGGATTGGTTAATTCATCCTGTAACTCATCTAAGCGGTCATCAGTAGTCTGGGCTAACAATTGCCCTCCTTGCGTTATGGGCGGGGAACTCTCCCCCTGTTGGAGGATATTCGGCGGAGGAATTGCGCCCCCTTCTGAGGCCTCCGGCTCAACCTCTAAAGCGGTTTGCTCCACAACTCGGCTCAAGTCGGCTGTCCTTGGGTCTGTTGGCTCTAGTTCTCCTCCCATCGCTTGCCCAGCGTCCACCACAGCCCTCACCTCGTCTTCCCTAACACCCACCGGATCAACGTCCACGGCCGGGGTTAGGATCACAGGACGACTGGCCTCAAGGAAGGGTTCCGTGGGTCTGCGTTTATTCAACCCCGGCAGCCCACCACTCGGCACTACGGAGCCTAATTCATCCTGACCCCTGAATTTCAGAGGCACTGGTTCAAGATCGGGAATCAGGTTAATTAAAACCGGAGAAGAGGGATTAGACTCTGAGGGAATTTTTAATCCTTGAGCCAACTTGAAAGTCTCGGCTTTTTGAGCAACCCCAGCCCGAGGAGGCTTTTCAATTAAGCGTTCTAAAGTCTCTTCGGGAGACTCCGAGGGAGATAAAGCGGCACTTGATAAACTTTCCTCTGGTTCAGTCTGCACTGAATCTCCCACCGGAAGTTCTTGGGTTTTGGCACTCATGCCATAACCTAGAGCCATGACCGTCCCTACACTCACAACCACAAAATAACGAAAGGCTAGCATTAATCTACTGACTCGGTGTTTTGTTTGCTGAATTCACCTCCCCCATTCCTCCCATGAAGGCTTAGGGGACATCAAGGACAGTGTATCTTGCAAGCGGGTTTTTTCGTTGAGGAGATTGCTTACACAGGGAGTCGGGAGTCGGGAGTTGATTAGTATTCCCCATTACCTATTACCTCTTACCTCTCCCCCTGCTCCCCTGCCCCCCTGCTCCCCCTCCCCCCCTCTCCCCACACCCTAGACTGGTTCAGCCCTTGAACGACATTGCCCGTTGCAGTTCGATTAACTCATCTCGATGCCCTCGCACCGTGACGAAATGACCGGGGTTAGTTTCTGGGGAAGGTTCGATTTTTAAGAGGACTTGCTCCATTCGTCCGGCCTTTTGCCAGTACACCCATCCCCCCACAGGTGCTAAGGCAATTAACCCCCAAAATAAGAGGGTTAGTTGAGGTAGGAGATAGGATAAAATCAGGGCAAAACAGACTAGACCACAGCCCGCAAGTAAGGTGAGGAAAACCGCTAAAAACCAACTGGGGCGCACAAATCCCTCAAATGTCACTTGTTGGCTTTCTTCGTCTACCTGTGCCACCCGATAAGCCCGTTGATCAAAATAGCATTGTAATTGAGTGAATAGAGACTCTTCGGGTAAATCGCTCCAGAGTTGGACTTGTTCGGTTCGGTCTTTGAAGGAAGCCCGAATAAAGAAAAATAACCCGATCATTAACAGTAGGGTCAGGAAAAAGGTCGAGCTTAATACTGATGTATTCATAAAAAATTTAGCTAATGTCAAGCTTTTGTTACAATTCTTGATTAATTGTCCCTTGTTTTTGTCCTCCCAGCAATTTTTCCACAAAAAAACCTACCCCGAGGGAGGAGGTAGGGTTGAGAATGGGTAAAAGACCCAGTTACTCGTCAATTGCCTTTCAGTCTGGCGATGGCTAAATCACATAGCGTGCTAAATCACATAGCTTGACCAACTCCACTAATGTGATTGCGCCAGAAACGCGCTAACTCATCAGCCTGCTTGCGGGCGTTATAACAAATCTGATACATTCGGCGAGGCCTACCCCGTCCTTCGACCTTTTTCCAGTACCCTGTAATGGTTTTTTCCTCTTCGAGGAACTTCAGCGCACTGTATAAAACGGTGTCAGAAAGACGATGATTGGGATGCTCGATTTCTAAACGTTCGATCAATTCAGACCCGTAGGATTCCCCATCTAAAAGAACGGAAAGAATGTAACAAACTGCCAGTTCTTTATTGAGGTAATCGGGGGGGGGATCTTGAAAAAAGTTGTAAATATCTTCAAACTTCATTAGTCTAACCCGTTGTATGTCCCAGTTAACGAAATAGGAAAGCCTGATTACTCCCTGTCAACTGTGGATGCACCCCAGCAAGCTGGTATACTTTGGACTGTTGCCCTTGTGGTAACCATTTCATCTGAACCATTTCATCTGAACCATTTCATCCGGATCCTGTCATCCGGGTCAAACGGCTTGATGGGTTGGGTGGCTTCTAGCTCAACGCGATCAGGATGATCGAGAAACACTACCTTGTATTTACTTCGGTCATTTAACATTAAATCCAGAGAAAAAGAAAATTAGTGTAATTCGCTGTCCTCGTCGATTCATCCGCGTTGATTAGTGTATGGTAATTAATTCCCGACCGTAAATGACCGACCATTAATTACCGATATCCGAAGCCAGTTCGAGTTGCACCTTGGGGGAAAAGCGAACTTTCTCTGATTAGAGCTTTATCCCCAAGATAACATCTCCATCAGAGAAAATGTAGTTAATTTCTCGGGGATCGTTATGATTTGTAAACTACCGGACGTTCTGGTTGAGTAGCCGAAGATTCCCGCAGATTTGGCTAAAACTGGGAGATTTTGAGCGGTGGGGAGCAAAGATCGGCGGAAACAGAGGTTGTTGACCAACAGCCGCGAGCTAGGAGGGCAAGGGTTTCCGGGAGGACGGGGTTATAGTTGGCGATCGCACGACCACTATTCCCCTGATAAGTGAACAGACTCACCACCAACCCCAAAGCGTAGATTCCCGTCGTCAGATAACGCTTCCAGCATTGCACTTGATACTCTGATTTCATCACAGTCTCCTCAACACCAAGGGTGTCACTCTCCCACATTCCTACGCTCTAGGACGAGAAAAATCCGTAAAAGGTTGAGCAAAACTGCCCGCCGTTTGGCTCATTTTTTGTGATCATTTAGGTAGAGTTCGCCTGATTAACTATTCATTATCAAAACGACGGGTCAAAGTTGGTTAAAATGAGAAAAGTTGATCATCCTTGGACAACCCCCTTCTTTCCCCTGAAGTCATGAAAAACATCTCTCCATTAACCACCCCCCTGCCTCAAAAAGTGCTTCAAGTCTCGGCAGACTTACGTTTTGCGGGTTTGGTTGGCTTTTGGATGCAGTTAGTTCTCGGTGTCATCTCCACCGTCACCGTATTATTTGCCAGTTCAAGCTTTATTGATCAAACCAACACCGCCAACACCGCAGGCAACGAATTCGGCGTATTTTGTGCCGTTTGCGGTCTGATTGCCCTCGGCATTGGGATTTATTTCTCTTGGCGCTATCTAGCCATTGCCAAACTCCTCAGAAATCCCGAAGCGAATCAACGCCCCAATAAAGCCGATACTATCCGGCTGATTCGCCTTGGTCTTATGGTAAATCTCATCGGGATGCTCTTAACCATTATCGGAGCCGAGGCCATTGTGGGTTTAGTATTAGCCAAATCCCTCGCCAATCCACCCGGACAGTTAAACCTAGACCCCAACAAATTGGTTAACTCCATTGATTTATTAGTCATCCAAGCCAACACCCACACCATCGCCGCCCACTTTGGCGGAATTGTCGCCTCCCTACTACTTTTAAACCGCATTACTCGCTAATCGGAACTCCTCAACTCTTTGGGGTTTGCCGTGGTTTTGCCCAACCAACCGATCACCGTCTGTGACCCATTTCAGATAAGATGAGAGAGTTAGTTATCTCCCGACACCCACTGATTCCGGTGCGGGTCTTCCTCTATTTTTAGTTAAAATCCGTGTTAGACCTTAAACAAATCCGCGAAAACCCCACCGAGGTACAGGAACGTCTGCAACGACGCAGTGATGTCTACGATTTAACGCCGATTCTCGATTTAGACACTAAACAACGGGAATTACAAACAACTCGCACCCAATTACAAGCGCGTAGTAATGAAATTGGTAAACTCATCGGACAAAAAATGAAGTCTGGGAGTGATCCAAAGGGCGAAGAGATTTTAGCCTTAAAAAATGAGGGCAATGAGATTAAAGCTCAACTGGCTGATTTAGAACCCCAAGAAAAGGATCTCAAGGCACAACTTGAGGACTTATTATTAGGATTGCCGAATTTACCCAGTGATTCAACTCCCATCGGCAAAAGTGAAGAGGAAAATGTAGAAGTGCGCCGTTGGGGGGATGAATATTTACCCACAAATCCCCATATTTTGCCCCATTGGGAGATTGGGGAACAGTTAGGGATTTTAGACTTTAAACGGGCGGTTAAAGTGGCTCAAAGTCGCTTTGTCAATTTAGTTGGCGTGGGGGCGGCTTTGGAACGGGCGCTGATTAATTTTATGTTAGATCGGCAAACGGAGGCGGGTTATATTGAAGTGTTGCCTCCTATTTTGGTCAATCGTGAAAGTTTAACGGGAACGGGACAGTTGCCGAAGTTTGCGGAGGAAAGTTTCCAGTGTGAAGGGGATGATTTATGGTTAATTCCCACGGCAGAAGTGCCTTTAACGAATCTCTATCGAGATGAGATTTTAGAGGCGGAACAATTGCCGATTTATCACTGTGCTTATACGCCTTGTTTCCGGCGAGAAGCGGGGAGTTATGGCAAGGATACGAGGGGTTTAATTCGTCTCCATCAGTTTAATAAGGTGGAGATGGTTAAGTTAGTTCATCCAGATAGTTCTGAAGTGGAACATGAGAAGATGCTGGACAATGCAACGGCGATTTTAGAGGCGTTAAAGTTGCCTTATCGGGTGTTGGAACTCTGCACGGGTGATTTAGGATTTGGGGCGGTGAAGTGCTACGATGTGGAGGTTTGGCTACCGTCTTCGGGTAAGTATCGGGAAATTTCTAGTTGTTCTAATTGTTGGGATTTTCAAGCAAGACGGGCGAATATTCGCTTTAAGGAAGCGGGGAAGAAGGGGACGCAATATGTGCATACGTTGAATGGCTCTGGTTTGGCTGTGGGTCGCACGATGTCGGCAATTTTAGAGAATTACCAACAGGAAAATGGGAGTGTTAAAGTTCCCGAGGTTTTACAACCTTATTTAGGGCGTTCTGTTCTATGAAAATTAAAGCCGATCTCAAAAAGGTTCAAGAGCCGATTCAAAACGCAGCTCCTGAAGTCCAAGAGGTGATTAAACAGGTGTTGCGTTTGGAAAAAGATAAACTGTATACCAAAAATCCCCGTAATATTAACGATGATATTTTGACAATCATTAAACAAGTGGTGCAATGAGGCTAATTTCAATTCGCTTGTGTAATTTTCGGCAATTCTACGGCAAGACACCGGAGATATATCTAGCGAGTGGGGGACGCAATACAACGGTGATTCATGGCAATAATGGGGCAGGTAAGACGACGTTGTTAAATGCCTTTACTTGGGGGCTGTATGAACGATTTACGGCGGCTTTTGCGTCCCCGGAATTGTTGGTGAATAAACGGGCGATCGCACAGGCTAATGTGGGGACTTCTGTCGATTGCCATGTGGAGATTCACTTTGAACATGAAACCAAGCGCTACCAAGTGAAACGCCAATGTTATGTTTGGCAGAATTCAGAGGGCAAGATTGAGTACGGCAGCAGTAAGTTGTTTATGAAGGTGGCGGGGGATGATGGACGATGGATGATTCCCTCGGAACAGCCGGATGATGTGATTGGGCGCATTTTACCGGAAAGTTTACATCAGTATTTCTTTTTTGATGGGGAACGGATTGATCATATTTTTCGCTCGGAACAAAAAAATCGGATTGCGGAAGATACGAAGGAGTTGTTAGGGGTAAAGGTGTTGGATCGGGCGGTGGAGCATCTGAAGAAGGCGAAAAAGACGCTGGGGGATGAGTTAAAGACGATTGGGGATAGTGCTACAAAGAAGTTGCTACGGGAACAGGTGAAGTTAGAGCAACAGAAGGAGCGCCTGTTACAACGGCAAGGGGAGATTGAGACGGAATGTGAGGCGTTGGAGGTGTTGAAACAACAGGTGAATGAGCGTTTACGGGAGTTAAGCGGCTCGGCAGAGTTGCAGAGTTTGAAACTGGAACTAGAACAGCAGGAAAAGGGGCTACGACAGAATTTAGGCCAGGCGAAGGGCAATTTACGCCATTTGATCTCGGCTTCGAGTTATACGGTGTTTACGGGGGCTTTAACGCGGGAGTTTCGGGGGGTGTTACTGGGATTACGGGAACGGGGGGCGTTACCCAGTGGGATTAAACAGCGTTTTGTGGAGCAGCTTTTAAGGCAACAGCGCTGTATTTGTGGGACTTCTTTGGAGGAGGGGAGTGGGGCTTATGAGGCGGTGCAGGATTGGTTAAATCGGGCGGGGATGGCGGAGGTGGAGGAGGCGGCGATTCGCTTGGAGGTGCAGGTGGGGGAGTTGGAACAACAGATTCCCCAGTTTTGGCAGAGGGTGGATTATGAACAGGGACAAATTCAACAATGGCGATCGCAATTAGCCCGAGTTGAGGGGGAATTAGATACGGTACAAGAGAAGTTGAGAACTTATCCGGATGAGAATATTCAGAGTTTACAAAAGCGTTTAGATGAGACAGAGAGCCAAATTCGCAGCTTGTTGTTAGAACAGGGGGGGAATCAACAGGAGATTGAACGCTTGCAGGGTGCGATCGCCGATTTTCAGAAACAGGTGGAAAAACATAAACTGAAGGAAGAGAAACAGGCACTGGCTCAACGTCGGATTCAGGTGACACAAGATGCTATTGCCCGGTTAATTGAAGTGCGATCGCGTCTTGAACAACAATTTCGCCTCTCCCTTGAATCCCGCGTTCAGGAAATCTTTGCCGCTATTTCCTTTACCCCCTATTTCCCCCGTCTCAGTCCAGAGTACGACCTCACGTTAATGGAAAACACCTCTGGAATTGCAGTTCCGGTGGCAGCGTCAACGGGAGAAAATCAGATTCTCAGTTTATCGTTCATTGGGGGCATTATTGACCGGGTGCGGGAGTGGAGTCAGGAAAACACCCTCATGGGCATTGATAGCAGCACCTTCCCCATTGTCATGGACTCGCCCTTTGGTAGTTTAGATGAAATTTATCGGCGGCACGTTGCCCGCGCTATTCCTCAGTTAGCCAATCAGTTATTGGTTTTAGTCTCTAAGACCCAGTGGCGGGGAGAAGTTGCCGAAGAAATGGCGCAATATATCGGAAAACAATATGTTTTAGTTTATCATTCCCCGAAACCCGATTGTGAGGTAGATCAAATCATCCTCGGCGGTGTCACCTATCCTTTAGTTCAGGCCAGTGATTCTCCCCATGAGTACACGGAAATTAAGGTAGTGGAGGGTAGGGAATCTTAACTTGTCAAGATTGGGGGAGTTAATAGGTAATAGGTAATGGGGAATACTAATCAACTCCCGACTCCCGATTCCCGATTCCCGACCCCCCTGTTCCCCGTTCCCTGTTCCCTAGCCCCACGAGCAGAGTTATTCAGCCAACCCTAGCTAAAGCAGTTTGTTAAGATTTGCTGAATTTTTGTGGCAACTTGTTCCTCTGACCCGTTAGCATCAATAGGAACGATTCTCTGAGGAAATTGGGCGGCTAGGGTTCTAAACCCCTGTTGAACTCGTTGGTGAAAGGCGAGATCGGCTTGATCGAGGCGATCGCGTTTTCCCCGTTGGTGAGTTCTGGCTAACCCCCGTTCTACTTCAACATCTAGCCAAAGGGTCAGAGAACTTTGTAGACCTTGGCTGGCGATGCGGTTCAGTTGTTCAATTAAGGTGAGGTCTAAACCTCGTCCATAGCCCTGATAGGCTATAGTGGAGTCGGTAAAGCGATCGCATAAAATAATTGCTCCCTGTGCTAAAGCCGGTTGTAAAACTTCCGCCACATGGTGGGCGCGATCGGCGGCGTAAAGCAGTAATTCTGTTAGATCCGGTATCGATTCCCCCTCTAGTAGAATATGCCGTAAGGCTTGGCCTAAAGGACTGCCTCCGGGTTCTCGGGTGACGATAATTGGGATCTCTGGACTTAACTGTTCTTGTAACCACAGACGCGATCGCTCAATTTGAGTGGTTTTCCCAGCACCTTCCCCCCCCTCAAACACAATAAAATGTCCGGTCTTGGCTATTCTGTCCTGTTGTGTTCTGTTCATCATCATCTTTGGGGTAAACGACGTTAAAATTTCCCCCCGCCCTCAGATAGCAATTTGTTTAAAGATTAAGGCGGGTGACTACAATGCTTAAAGAGCTATCTAGTAAGGGTTGAGGGAGATTTTATCCCTGTCCTTTTTTATCCGGACAGGTCAAAATTTCCCCTGAAATAAGGGGTCAAATAGGTAAAGGACATCCCATCTTCTGAGAAAAAATTCCTTCCTTCCTCGTGACCTTTCTGGTTCGTTCGATATGATGGAAGAGTTTAAACGATGTGATGTCTAGGGTCAAAGAAGAGAATATTTGATATGGCTCGCTATAGTTGTTCATTCAATATGCCCGGCCCCCTCGATCATCTCGTTCCGATGCTCGGCGAAGTCCTGCGCTCATGTAATTTTGAGATCATCTATGATACTGGGGATTACATGATGGGACGAGAAATCCCGGGGCGCGTTTCCTTCTCTAAGTTGGTAACAGTTGAAGCACTGATTGATCGCAGTCGTGCGACTAATCAGGGGGTCAATATGAATTTTGTGATCAAAAATGAAGAGTTGCCTCTTCAAGCACAAAATCATTGTCGAGAAATGTTTGATCAAGTCAAAGAGGCCATCGAGTCTCAAACTCAAGGAAAACTCCGTAAAACACCTGATCCCACTCGTCAAGTCTAGTCGCGACCCCCATTAATCTCTCCCTCAGAGGGAGGGGGTCGCGCCATTAAATACCCCCACTCATTGGGGTGGGGGACGTTTCTGCTAGGAACAAAAGCCGGGCTAGCTTGGAGTGCTTCAGCCTCAAGATAACCCCACCCCATAATCAGATCCAAGAGATTTGATGAATCGTCTACTCATCTGGACTAGACTCATCAAAATCACCCATCATCATGGCTGGATCAATTAGCGTGATATCAAAGGGATCATCATTGGAGGCACTAGGCATGACCCCTCGTTCTCGAACTTGATAGATGGCGAAAACTTGAGGACCAAATACCACCTCGTCCCCATGTTGTAAAGAGTGACTTGATTGATCTTGCAGTTTCACACCGTTAATCAACAGACCATTAACACTCCGTTTGCCGTTTTCGTCTCCATCGACGATCTCATAGAAGGACGTGCCGTCCGCCTGCAATCGTCGATTCAGGATTGCATGACGACGGGAGACAAACTGTGAAGACAGACGAATATCACAGCTCTGATCACGACCAATGGAGTATGAGGCCTCAATCAGAGGGACTGATCGCCTCCCCTTGTCATCTTCGATGATCAATAAATGCTCTTGATGCAGTTTTGCCGTTTTTGCAGCCATCAGTGAATGCTCTTGCGGTTAGGGTGTTGGCATCAATACTTGGACAAAGCCAAGCGACTTTTTCACCAAGAATGCCCAGAAACAAATGGATATTTTGTTTGTGTTAAGTGGTTACTTGTTCTTCTATTTTTTGACGCTCCCCCCTCTAAAGAGACGGAGATTCTTCATTCATAGACTCGCCATAATTTAGCAGGATTTGTCCAACTAAACTAGAGGGCAAATCTCCTGAAGCTTGAGATTTGGTGCGCCCCACCATACTTAATCCTTTTTACAATGCGACAATCACGGGATTGTTTTTTGTCTTCACAGTATACCATAAAGAATAAACGCTGGTTAAAACCAGCGAGTCACCCTAACCCTCGCTTGAAAGACGAGGGCTTGGGGGCATCCCCTGTTATTCTCGTCATATTCCTCTTCTTTCACTCTGGAAGATTTTAACGAATCTTCGCCATTACAGCCAACGAGAGAATCAGGGTTTGAACCGGATCTGACAGAAGAGGGATATTCCTTGGCTTCAGTCTCGTTGAGTTGACTTGAGACAGACCACTCGGGAAAACAGCCCATGTTCTGGGGAACAGAGACAGGGAGGCTAGGTCTTTAAGAGTAGTGTCTTCAGGGATTGGGTATTAACGGGATCCCGTCCAACGATGTCGGCGCAATAGCAAGGAGTTGGTGACAACTAACACAGAACTCAAGGCCATAAATCCTCCGGCGAGGGGAGGACTGAGGGCAATTCCCTGACTGGGCAGCAGGACTCCTGCGGCGATGGGTATTGCCAAACTATTGTAGCTTAAAGCCCAAAATAGATTTTGGCGAATTTTCTTAAAGGTGGCTTGACTCAGTTGAATGGCTTCTAAGACTGGGTGGAGGGGAATCGTTGACCCTTGGGAGGCCATCAGGATAATGCTGGCCGTTTCCATGGCGATTTCTGTACCGCTTTGGAGGGCAATACTCACATCGGCCTGGGCGAGGGCGGGGGCATCATTAATCCCGTCTCCCACCATGGCAACGGGGGCAGTGGTGGGGGAATTTTGCAGGGTTTGCAAAAGGGCGGCTTTGGCCGAGGGGGAGACTTGGGCGTAGATTTGCTCAATGCCGAGTTTTTGGGCGATCGCACGGGCGGCCGTGGGACGATCTCCGGTTAATAACACCACCTCTAACCCCATTTCCTGTAACCCTTGCACCGTCTGGGCGGCATCCTGGCGCAGTTGATCCGCAACGGCGATTAACCCCCCATACTCGACACCCACGGCTACATAAATCACGGTTTTTCCAGCTTGGGCGAGGCGTTCCCCTTGGGCTTCCACCTCCTCGGGAATCTTAATCTGATGCTGTTCCAACCAGGCCTGATTGCCCAATAACACTCTCTGGGGGCGACCTTGCCCGGTCACTTGTGCCACTACCCCCAATCCGGCTTCGGTGTGGAAATTTTCCCCCGCTAATAAGGGGAGTTCCTGCTTTTGGGCTTCTGCGACCAAGGCACTGGCGAGGGGGTGGTTACTGCCCTTTTCCACACTCGCGGCCAGTTGCAGCAGTTCTGAGGGCTGATAAGCCCCCCAGGGACAACAATCTGTTACCTTGGGCTGACCAACGGTGAGGGTGCCGGTTTTATCAAAAACGATGGTTTTAATGCGGTGCATCTGTTCTAATACATCACCGCCCTTGATTAAAATGCCCCGTTCCGCGCCCAAACTGGTCCCCACGAGGATGGCCGTGGGGGTGGCTAATCCCAAGGCACAGGGACAGGCGACGACTAAAACGGCGATCGCTAACTTCAAACTCAACAAGACCGGGGAGGTCGTGACCATCCCTTCCATGCCCGCCATACTGTGGGTCACCGGGGTTAAGACTTGGGGCCAGAGTTGGGTTCCCCACTGGCTCCAAAACAGGAACGTGAGGGCGGCCAGGGTCATCACCCCATAGGCGAAATAGCCCGCCACCGTGTCCACCAACTTCTGCACCGGGGCCTTACGAATTTGGGCGGCTTCCACCGAGGCGATAATCTTGGCTAGGGCAGTATCTGAGCCGATTTGAGTCACCCGGAGGGCGATCGCCCCGGATAAATTTAACGTCCCGGCCGCCACCGTCGCCCCCACCTCCTTAAATACCGGAGTAGCTTCCCCCGTTAACATTGACTCATCCAGCGTCGTTTGTCCCAGCACAATTTCCCCATCTACAGGGATTTTCTCCCCCGGCAAGACCTGCACCCATTCCCCCACGCGCACCAACTCCACCGGAATTTCAATTCCTCCCTCCTCGGGACTCTGGCCATCGGCCACCAAACGCGCCACCCGAGGCTGAAGCGCCATCAACTGTTCCAACGCCGCCGCCGCCCGGCCGCGGGCATTCCCTTCCAAGGTACGCCCCAGAAAAATAAAGCCCAACAGCATCACAGGTTCATCAAAAAAGCATTCCCAGTGAAGTTGGGGGAAAGCCAAGGCCACACAACTGGCCGTATAGGCGCTTAAGGTCCCCAAACCCACTAGGGTGTTCATATTGGGCATTCGGTACCACAAACCCCTTGCACCATCGAGAATAATCTCTCGCCCCGGAATGAACAACGCCAACGTCGCCAACGCCCAATGAAAGCCAATGTCGCTCATCACTGGGAGACGAGGCCCGCCCCAGTGGTCTAAATGACCCAAAGCGGAAAAACATAATAACAGGGCGGCCGTGAGCAGTCGTTGAACTTGTTGCCGTTGTTCATCCTGCCGACGTTCTGACCAGTTAGGCAGAGTCTGGGTTTCCCCCGCCCGAAGTTGACTAGGGAAGCCTCGGGCGGTGAGGGTTTGGGCGAGGCTCTCCGGTTGGACAGTTTGGGGGTCATACTGGATAACAGCCACTTGGGTGATTAAATTGACTTGGGCGGAAACCACCCCCCCCTGTTGGGTTAATTGTCGCTCAACGGCTTTCACACAGCCTGCACATTTCATCCCAGCAACATCGAGGGTAGCTGTGGTTAGGGGTGGGGTTTCTGTTGGTGTAGTCTGACCGAGGAACGGTTTGGAGACAAGTTGCATAAGAGTAATTTGATGACGAGTCAGAAGAAAAAATACTATTGGCTAGTCGGTCTTCCCCTAGGGGCTTTGATCGCTGCTGAAGTGGCTTTACGGGTGACGGTAGGTTTAGGGAATCCCCCCCTGAGTCAAGCGGATCCCTTGATGGGGTATCGCTTCCAACCGAACCAAAACCTACAACGCTTTGGCAACCAAATCATCTATAACCAATATTCCCAACGGTCTAATCCTATCACCCCCCAAAAGCCGCCCGATACTCTCCGCATCCTGATGATTGGGGATTCTGTTCTCAATGGGGGGGCGATTCTTGACCAAGGGGAAACCATTTCTGGGCAGTTACAGACCAAGTTTGATCAAGCGGGTATCCGGGCCGAAGTGTTGAATGCTTCGGCTGGGTCTTGGGGGATTGGCAATCAATTAGGCTATGTTCAACGGTTTGGCTTTTTGGAGAGTGACCTGTTGATTCTCCAAATTGGGACACATGATCTCATTCAACCGACTAGCACGGGCGATCGCATTGGGTCAGATCCCAACTACCCCACTCAAAGCCCCCTCCTCGCCCTGCAAGAACTGATTACCCGTTACCTGATCCCCCATCTCTTGCTGCGTTTGGGCTGGTCTGCTCCCCAGAGCGAAATTCCCACCGCTACCCTCCCCCCCCAGCAACAGTTTGAGGAGAATCTAGAGGATTTGCAAACCCTGCTGAATCTTGCTCAACAAGCGAATATTCCGGTTTTGGTACTTTATACCCCTGATTGGGTGGATGTTCTGCCCCAACCTAGCACTCCGACCTATAAACCCCCTTTTGTGGAGTTTTTGGGCAGTCAGGATGTAGGGCTAATTGATGCCCATGAGGACTGGAGTCAACGGCCACCGGAGCAAGTGAGTTTGTATTTCCGCGATAGTGTCCATTTAACGGCGTTGGGGAATCAGCGTATTGCTCAATTGCTCTGGGCTAATCTTCTGTTGTTGGAATGAACAGGGGAACAGGGAACGGGGAACAGGGAATAGGGAATGGGGAATAGGGAATGGGGAATGGGGAATAGGGAACAGGGAATAGGGAATGGGGAATAGGGAATGGGGAATAGGGAATAGGGAATAGGGAGTCGGGAGTCGGGAATAGTTAATAATTATCAACTCCCCCTCTCCCCTGCTCCCCAATTCCCGATTCTAGGGGGGTGAAATGATTGTTAAAGAACCCTAGGTTCTCTAAATCCGTCCGTAGAATACAAAATGTGTCCCATTCTAAGAATCTAAATTGGGTCTGCTGAATATCCATCTAATCACTGTTAGTAGGGTTTTTAGCGGTTTGGGAGCGAGAAACTACAAGGTTTTAGGGATAAATTATCAAAAAGGCTTGCCTTTTTCCGATTCCCCCCTGTTCCCTCCCGTTCCCTGTTTTTCACCCGGAGTAGAGTTATTCAGCAAGCCCTAAATTGATTTTGATTCTGATTCTGATGAGATACCTGTTTTCAGGAGGTAGAAATGTTAGCGCAACCCCCCACGGAGAAGATCATGAAACGAGTGACCGGAGCCTTTGCGCTCATTGATAGCTTAAAACGACATGGCGTAAAACATATTTTTGGGTATCCTGGGGGTGCCATTCTACCCGTTTATGATGAAATCTATCGCGTCGAAGCAGAGGGCGGTTTACAGCATATTTTAGTCCGCCATGAACAGGGCGCGGCTCATGCGGCGGATGGCTATGCCCGCGCTACGGGACAGGTGGGCGTTTGTTTCGCTACCTCTGGCCCTGGGGCGACTAATTTGGTCACGGGTCTAGCAACGGCGATGATGGATTCTGTGCCGATGGTGGCTGTGACGGGACAGGTGCCCCGTGCGTTGTTGGGAACCGATGGATTTCAGGAAATTGATATTTTTGGCATTACTATCCCCATTGTGAAGCACTCCTATATGGTGCAACACGCGGCGGAAATTCCCCGCATTGTGGCCGAGGCGTTCCATATTGCGAGTAGTGGTAGACCGGGGCCGGTGTTGATTGATTTTCCCAAGGATGTGGGAACCGAGGAGTTTGATTATACGCCCATTGATCCGGGGGTGGTACAGTTGACGGGCTATCGTCCCACGGTGAGGGGGAATGTCCGGCAGGTGCGACGGGCGTTAGAGTTGATTTGTGCGAGTAAGCGACCCTTATTATATGTGGGTGGGGGTGCGATCGCCGCCGAAGCCCATGCTCAGGTGAAACAGTTGGCGGAATACTTCCATATTCCTGTGACTACAACCTTGATGGGCAAGGGGATTATGGATGAATCTCACCCCCTGGCCTTGGGGATGTTGGGAATGCACGGCACGGCCTACGCCAATTTTGCCGTGGGAGAATGTGATTTATTAATCGCCCTAGGTTCTCGTTTTGATGACCGGGTGGCCAGTCAACAGGAAAATTTCGCCCGGGATGCCCAGGTGATTCATGTGGACATTGACCCGGCGGAAATGGGCAAAAACCGCACCCCCGATGTGCCGATTGTGGGGGATGTGCGGGAGGTATTGGTTCAAATGTTGGATGAGGTCGAAAAGCAACAAATTCAGTTAGAGGATGCTCAAACTCAAGCTTGGCTGGGGCGCATTGCGGAATTAGAGGAAGAATATCCTTTGGAAGTTCCCCACCCTACTGGGATTTTGTCCCCTCAAGAGGTGATTGTAGAATTAACCCGTCTCTGTCCCGATGCTTACTACACGACGGATGTAGGACAGCATCAAATGTGGTCGGCTCAGTTTTTGAATACGAAACCGCGTCACTGGATGTCTAGCGGTGGCCTGGGGACGATGGGCTATGGACTCCCGGCTGCAATGGGGGTAAAAATGGCATTCCCGGATGATCCTGTGATCTGTATTAGTGGGGATGGCAGTTTTCAAATGAATATGCAGGAAGTCGGTACTTTGTCCCAGTACAATATCGGGGTGAAGGTGGTCATTTTGAATAATGGCTGGCTGGGGATGGTGCGGCAATGGCAACATATGTTTTATGGCGATCGCTACGAGGCGACCAATTTAGAAATGGGGATGCCCCAGTTTGCCAAGTTAGCGGAAGTCTATCAGGGCATTAAGGGGATTACCGTCACGGAACGGGAGGCGTTAAAGAGTGCGATCGCCGAAATGTTAGCCCATGATGGCCCAGTCATCCTAGATGTTCGCGTCAATCGGACGGAGGACTGTTTCCCCATGGTTGCCCCCGGTCACAGTAATAGTGACATGATTGGTTTAAATCCTCGCTCTGGGCAGATACAAAGCTAGGAAACCGTTATCAACAATAGCGACCCACTCCCCACCTTGCGCCCTCGCAGGTAGGGAGAGCGTCGTAGATGCTTTCAGACCACTCTATTGAGGGCAAAAACCTGAATTCCCCCTGTTCCTTCCCGTTCCCTGTTTTCCACCCGGAGTTCCAGGCTACGTGCTTTAAGACCTCTAGAAAACCCCCAAAACCGGCATCAAGGGTATGTTTACAAAACATCGAACCCCTCAATTAACCGTCTTTCATCCCGACACTGACATTCATACAGTGCGGGGCTTCCCGACGATGAGCTAAACTGGAGTTCAGCCTAATCCTAACTCTCGCTTCAATAAATTAATCGATTTTTCCCCAATATAATTTTCACTACAGACTAAATTAGGATGACGAATTAACTCATCTCTGGCATCTAAAATAGCTTGTTTGACCGCCCCATAACTGGCTTTATCACACACAATGGTGTGAGCGCTGCGAATTAAGGCATTGACTTTATAAGTGTCTTGGAGTTGGGCAGAAATGACTAATAAATCCTCTCCCCGGAGACTATGAACTAAAATCTCAGCAATGCCTAAAATGCCCGCACTGAGACTGACTAAACCTAAACAACTGTCTTGGGGAAGTTTGCGCACTAGGTCTAATTCTTTGCTGTAATCGTAAATATCAACGGGAATCACCCGTACAGAACGGGGGGCGGCTAAGGCTTCGGCTTGTTTGATAAAATAACGACTGGTGACGACAGTTCCGGAGTGGGTTTGTTCGAGGATTTTACTTAATTCCTCCATGGGGACTAATTGAACAGGAATATTAAGGGCTTTTTCAATTTCTTGTACCATTAATTCTCCGGCACCGAGATCCCGGGCGGGAACAGTGACTAAGACTCTGGCACTACAACGTAAGCGCCAGTCAATTTCTGAGAGGAATAAATCCCGGGCCTCGGAGAGGCTACAGCCTTGAGACAGCAGTTCATCTAAACTTTTCTGCACTAATTTATAAGCTTCGGGATTTTGGGCAGTGGGGGAGGCATTGTGTCGGGTGCCGCCTTCGTGTCCTTGGGCTTTTACATAAATCCCGGAGCCAGCGAGGGATTCAACTAAACCCGTTTCTTCGAGTTGGCGATAGACTTTGCTGATGGTGTTGCGGTGGAGTCCGGTGATTTGGGCGAGTTGTCGGGTGCTCGGGAGACGATGGCCGGGGGGATATTGACGGGAGGCGATCGCAAATTGAATCTGGTCAAATAATTGTTTAGACGCGGGGATTTCGCCGTCTATTTGGATGTGGAATTGCACTTTACCAGCCATCTTAACCATTCACCCCATAACAATCTACATCTAGTGTAGGCTGATTGGAGAGACTTGTGAACTGTAATCCGTAGTTTTCCCTATGACCCCTATTCAAACTCAGTCTGTATTGGTTCAAAACGGCGACCTCGCCATTGAAGCTTATTTAGCTACGCCCCAAGGTGAGGGGGTTTATCCAGCAGTAATCGTGATTCAAGAAGTCTTCGGGGTGAATGAGCATATCAAAGATGTGACCGAACGTTTCGCTCAAGCGGGATATGTGGCGATCGCCCCCGCCATTTATCAACGCCTCGCCCCCGGTTTTGCCGTAGGCTACACCCCCGACGGACTCGCCCAAGGACGAGAGTATAAAGAACAAACCAAAGCCTCCGAACTCCTCAGCGACCTCCAGAGTACCCTAGATTATCTGCACCGCCTCCCCCAAGTCAAACCCGGTGGCGTAGGCTGTATCGGCTTTTGTTTTGGTGGTCATGTGGCCTACCTCGCCGCCACCCTGCCCGGAATTCGCGCCACCGCCTCCTTTTATGGGGCCGGAATCGCCACCCTCACCCCCGGCGGCGGGGAACCTACCCTGCGCCGCACCTCAGAGATTCAAGGCACCCTCTACGCCTTTTTCGGGGAAGAAGATCCCCTAATTCCCCTAGAACAAGTCGAGGAAATTGAGGCCGAATTGCAGAAACAGCAAATCTCCCACCAGATTTTCCGCTATGCTGGGGCAGGTCATGGCTTCTTCTGTGACCAGCGCCCCGATTACCGCAAGGCCGCCGCTCAGGATGCTTGGCAGAAAGTGTTACAGTTGTTTAGCTCCACACTTTAACCTGCCCCTTGTCGAGTTACCTTATAAAATGAGCAGATGGAACAGAGCAATCTGTCCTCACTTCTGGCCGACTATCCACAGCAGTCACTCCCCAAGCCCCTTGGGTGTGCTACCCGTTTATTGGCTGTTGGCGGAAGGCTTCCTTAATTTTTAACCTTTACACTGCTATGACTTCAGAATCCACCCGTCCTCCTAAAGCTAACGTTGCTTTTTCTATGGACGACTTTGCCAAAGCCCTCGAACAGGAACAATATGATTATGTTTTTCAACGGGGGCAAGTTGTGCGCGGCAGACCTTTGGAATATACCACCGAGGGGGTTTTTGTTGATATTGGGGGCAAGTCGTCGGCCTTTGTCCCCAAAGACGAGGCCGCATTAGGAGCAGTGGAGGATCTTCGGGAACTCCTGCCGATGGATGAAGAACTGGAGTTTGTGATTATTCGTGAACAGGATGCCGATGGTCAGGTGATTCTCTCCCGTCGTCAGTTGGCTCTGAAACAAGCTTGGAGTGACTTAGTGGAAATGCAGACCACTGGGCAATCGTTGCAGGTACGGATTAAGGGTGTGAATCGGGGCGGTGTGATTGGGGAAGTTAAGGGACTGCGGGCGTTTATTCCGCGATCGCATTTGGTGGAAAAAGAAGACCTAGACAGCCTAGTAGGTCAACAATTGACCGTGACTTGTTTACAAGTAGACCCAGAGAGCAAAAAACTGGTACTCTCCCAACGAGAAGCCGCCCGTTCCCAAGCCATGAAACAGGTTGAAGCCGGGGGGGTAGTATCCGGGAAAGTGGTTAGTCTCAAGCCCTATGGGGCGTTTGTGGAGACAGAAGAAGGGGTGACGGGACTCCTCCACATTAGCCAAGTCAGTGGTCTACCTATTCATGACATCCACACGGTTTTACAAGTGGGGCAACAAATCAAGGTCGTGATTACGGAGATTGACGAGTATAAAAATCGCATCTCTCTGTCTACTAAGATTTTAGAAGCCTATCCCGGCGAATTATTGGAAAATTTGGCCGCCGTGATGAGCAACGCTCAGGAACGTCTGGCGGCCGCTAATAATCCTTCTCAGTCGCCGGAAAGCGAGTCATCACAGGTTCCAGAGTAGCAAGGTTGGGGAGCAGGGGAGAGGGGGAGTTGATAATTATTAACTATTCCCGATTCCCGATTCCCGATTCCCGATTCCCGACTCCCGACTCCCGACTCCCGACTCCCGACTCCCGACTCCCGATTCCCTAGGGCGCAAGCATTGCGCCCCTACACCGACTCCCCCAAATGATCATTCTTGGAGATTCAGAAACTATGGAAAACGAAGCACTAATTCCTGTTGTTGTTAATGGTGCCGCAGGCAAGATGGGGCGCGAAGTGGTGAAAACTGTTGCCCAAGCAGAGGATATGATGCTGATTGGGGCGGTGGATCATAATCCCGAAGTGTTAGGACAAGATGTGGGAATTGTGGCCGGATGTGGGGAATTAGAAGTTCCCATTCTCAATGACTTACAAAGTGTGTTAGTCCTCGCCACTCAGGAGAAAGTGCAAGGGGTGATGGTGGATTTCACCCACCCTGATGGTGTGTATGAAAATGTGCGGAGTGCGATCGCCTATGGAGTTCGTCCCGTCGTCGGCACCACCGGACTTTCCCCCGAACAACTAGACGACCTGAGCGAATTTGCCGAAAAAGCCAGCACCGGAGCCCTCGTCATCCCCAACTTCTCCATCGGGATGGTACTCCTCCAACAGGCCGCCCTCCAAGCCTCCAAATACTTTGATCACGTCGAAATCATCGAACTCCACCACAACCAAAAAGCCGATGCCCCCAGTGGCACCGCCATCAAAACCGCCCAAATGCTCGCCGAAATGGGCAAAACCTACAATCCCCCTAGCGTCCAAGAAAGCGAAAAACTCCCCGGAGCCCGAGGCAGTATAGCAGAGGAAAACATCCGCATCCATAGCGTGCGTTTACCTGGCCTTCTCGCTCATCAAGAGGTTCTATTCGGCTCACCCGGACAGGTTTACACCCTCCGTCATGATACGAGCGATCGCGCCTGTTATATGCCCGGTGTTCTCCTCGCCATCCGCAAGGTGACAGAACTAAAATCCTTAGTGTACGGTTTAGAGAAAATCCTCTAGTCTCCCCTCCCCTTATGCTCATCCCCCTGACCCGCGAAAAATTTGAACAACTGGTGCCAACCGTCGCAACAGGAGCGCAATATGCCGCGATTTGGGGCAGTTGGCAAAACTTCCTCGGCCGTTTACTCATTTCCGCCGTCGGAGTCATCGTCATCTGGTTGCTTTACCTCGTCTTTGGCGACCTAGGCGGCTTTAAACTCCTCCTGACCATTATTCTGGGTCTTTATTGGCTCTGGTCCCCCGTCTACTTCGCCAGCATCCGCAATAGCAAATATCGGCGGTTCAAATATAGTGGCTTTTGGCGCGGTCAGATTTTAGATGTGTTTATTTCCGATGATGTCGTCAGCGAGGCCGAAAGCTTCAATCAACGGGGAGATTTAGTCATAGTCGAGAATCGGGAACGCCGAATCAACATAGAAATCGGCGATTCTAGCGGATTCCGAACCTTCGTTAAAGCCCCCCTCCGTCGCACCCACAAGCTCATCAAACCCGGTCAATGGGTGGAAGGTTTAGTCATGTCCAACCAGCCCGATTTGAGCCGCATTCAAGAAGTGAGTGATATTTATATTCCCAGTCAAAACCTTTGGGTGGGAGAATATCCCTGTGTCCGGCGAGATTTTTTTGTGGATATGAGCGAAGATATCCGCCAAAATCGTGGCCGTCCTCCCCAACGTTCCCCCCAACCCGTCCGCACCCGTCAACGTCCCCCCGAAGAATGGGAAGAGAAAGACTATCCCCCTCGTCCTCCCCAACCCGTCCGCACCCGTCAACGTCCCCCAGAATGGGAAGAGAAAGACTATCCCCCTCGTCCTCCCCAACCCGTCCGCACCCGTCAACGTCCCCCCGAAGAATGGGAAGAGAAAGACTATCCCCCTCGTCCTCCCCAACCCATCCGCACCCGTCAGCGTCCCCCAGAATGGGAAGAGAAAGACTATTCCCCTCGTCGCTCCCCTGCACCCCGTTCCGAACGTGAACCCAGAGAAACCCCACGCCGTCCTCCCCGCCCAGAACCCCGCCGCGAGGATGAATTTGACCCTCCTCCGAGAACTCGCTCTGCGCCCCCTCCCCGCCCTCGGAATGCGCCCCCCCCACCCCCGGCCGACGATTGGGACTGGGAGGAAGACAACAGCCCCATGAGTGAGTATCGTCGGGACTGGGAACAGGAGCAACGGAGACGTTAATATTGCCTCTAGTCAGACCCTATACATAGGGTCTGAAACCTAAATTTTTCCCACCGTCTAGATTGACCAATTTACACCGGGTCATTTTTTGCATCTCATTGAGAATCGCTATCATAGAGAAATATATTCATACAACAACATGATATCTAATGGGTTTTTTATAGACGATCAACAGTTATTATTACCCCCCACATTACAGAATATAACGACCTCCCAGAAAGACATTCCGCGACTGGCAAAAGATCCATATATTGTCCAGCAAATCGAAACAGTAATTCAACAAATACCCACCAACCATGCTCTCTTTCAGACCGATTCACGCCACTTATCTTTTATTGAAGATCAATCCGTTCATTTAGTGCTAACTTCTCCTCCTTATTGGACATTAAAACCCTATAGAGAGCATAAAAGCCAACTTGGCAATATTGAGAATTATCTAGAATTTTTACAGGAACTTAATAAAGTATGGCAACACTGTTATAGAATCTTAGTTCCCGGAGGTAGATTAGTTTGTGTGGTGGGGGATGTGTGTCTATCTCGGCGCAAAAATAAGGGAAGGCATACAGTAATTCCCCTTCATTCTGCCATTCAAGAACAATGCCGTCAGATTGGTTTTAATAACCTGTCTCCAATTATTTGGCATAAAATTAGTAATGCTAACTATGAAGCCTCTGGCAATGGGGAAGGTTTTTTAGGCAAACCCTATGAACCGAATGGAGTAATTAAAAATGATATTGAGTACATTTTAATGGAACGGAAACCCGGAGGATATAGAAAACCTTCCCTAGAAACTCGTGTACTTTCTCTCATCTCGGCTGAGAATCATCAACAATGGTTTCAATCCATTTGGTCTGGAATTCCGGGTCAATCGACTCGCCATCATCCGGCTCCTTATCCTGAAGTCTTAGCAAGTCGTTTGATTAGAATGTTTAGTTTTGTGGGAGATACTGTTGTTGACCCCTTTATGGGAACTGGAACGACGATAGTGGCAGCCGCAAACTGGGGGAGAAATAGTGTCGGCATTGAAATTGATCCCCATTATTTTAAATATGCTGAACAACGAATTTATAACGCTACATCATCCTTGTTTTGTTCTGCTACAATTATGACTAAAATCAGATAAAAGTAAGTTCAAGGTTATCTGTAGGTTGGGTGGAGCGAAGCGCGCAACCCAACAATTCACCGCTCAACTATAGCCCAGATTTGGTTAAAATAATCACAGTTTTACAACAGTGCCGGATGGGGAACAATTGTCATGAGTGGTATGATGGCAATGGTGGTTATTCTGGGGATCACCCTTGGGTTAATGGGTTTGGTGATCTGGGTCGTCTGGCTACAGCCTTGGATGGGGCAGGGGAATCAACAGCGCTACAATATAAAAGATAAAAGATAAAAGGGCATCTCCCCGACCCACGCGCCGTTCCTCTCGTCCTCGTCGTTCTCGACCCAAACGGACTCCCTCCCCGGTTCAGTCTTCTTCTCTCCAGAAAGGCAAGTATAAACAATTATTGGTCATGCTACAGGGAGATCAGGGGGCGATGGAACGATTACTAACCAGTGCAAAGGTGCGAGAACCCGGGCGGCCGGAGCAGTGGTATATTGAGAAGGTGATGTGGGATCTGCAACGCGATCGCCGTTCCTGAAACAACCCCCCTCAAACCTAAAGACTTTAACAAACTTATGCCTTCTGTTTCCAGCCATCGGTCACGATAGAACTCAGAACGCTTATACAAATTTGGCCATGTTAGAACATGATGTAATTATTGTGGGTGGTGGTTTAGCGGGCTGTCGCGCTGCCCTAGAAATTAAAAAAATTAACCCCCGTTTAAATGTGGGTTTAGTGGCAAAAACCCACCCCATTCGCTCCCACTCCGTCGCGGCACAGGGGGGGATTGCGGCAACGCTGAATAATGTGGATCCCGAGGATAGTTGGGAAGCCCACGCTTTTGATACGGTGAAGGGATCCGATTATCTGGCGGATCAGGATGCGGTGGAGATTCTGACCAAGGAAGCGCCCGATGTGATTATTGATTTAGAACACATGGGGGTTCTATTTTCCCGCTTGCCCGATGGTCACATTGCCCAGCGTGCTTTTGGCGGCCATTCCCACAAACGGACTTGTTACGCGGCCGATAAGACAGGCCACGCCATTTTACATGAGTTGGTTAGCAATCTCCGCCGCTATGGGGTACAGATTTATGATGAGTGGTATGTGATGCGCCTGATTCTGGAGGAGGATGAGGCGAAAGGGGTGGTGATGTTCCATATTCTGGACGGCCATCTGGAGGTGGTGCGGGCGAAGGTGGTGATGTTTGCGACGGGGGGCTATGGCCGGGTATTTAACACTACGTCTAATGATTTTGCTTCGACGGGGGACGGTCTAGCCATGTGTGCAATGGCGGGGTTGCCTCTGGAGGATATGGAGTTTGTGCAGTTTCACCCGACGGGGTTGTATCCGGTGGGGGTGTTGATTTCTGAGGCGGTACGGGGGGAAGGGGCTTATTTACGCAATAGTGAGGGCGATCGCTTTATGGCCAATTATGCCCCCAACCAGATGGAGTTAGCCCCCCGGGATATTACCTCACGGGCGATTACCCTAGAAATTCGGGCAGGGCGGGGAATCCATGCCGATGGCAGCCCTGGAGGGCCTTTTGTCCATCTGGACTTACGGCACATGGGGGAGGAAAAAATCATGAGTCGGGTTCCTTTCTGTTGGGAGGAAGCCCATCGTTTGGTGGGGGTGGATGCGGTACATGAACCCATGCCTGTACGCCCGACGGCGCACTATTCAATGGGGGGAATTCCAGTCAATACGGATGGACAAGTACGACGAAGTGGCGATCGCCTAGTTGAGGGATTTTTCGCGGCTGGAGAATGTGCTTGTGTGTCTGTCCACGGGGCGAATCGTTTGGGCAGTAACTCCCTCTTAGAATGTGTGGTTTATGGCCGTCGCACTGGGCGCAGTATTGCCGAATATGTCCAGACGCGCAAAATGCCCACCTTTGACGCGCAATTCTACATTACAGAAGCGGAAAAGCGCATTCAAGGCTTATTGAATCAAGAGGGGACAATGCGCATCGGCGCGCTACGTTCAGCATTTCAAGATTGTATGACCGAACATTGCGGCGTATTTCGCACAGAATCGGTCATGGCGCAAGGATTAGAGGCCATTCGAGAACTCCAAGCCCAATATCCCCAAGTTTATCTAGATGATAAAGGAACTCACTGGAATACGGAGTTAATTGAGGCTTTAGAATTAGGTCATTTAATGGTCGTCGGGGAGATGATTTTAACTTCAGCTTTTCACCGCCAAGAAAGCCGAGGGGCGCACTCCCGGGAGGATTATCCTCAACGCAATGATGGGGAGTTTCTCAAGCATACTTTGAGTTATTATTCTGCCGCCGGGATTGATTTGGAATATATGCCCGTAGTGGTGAATCGTTTTGAACCCAAGGAACGGAAATATTAAACTTCTCCCCATCTCCTCTGTTCCCTTGTTGGGTGTAGTGTCTGGTATTATTCAACAAACCCTAACTCCCGAAAAATCGCGCTCAAATCGTTTCAGAGTTTGGGCGCGACTCAATCATGTTCAGTAAAAAGTTTTTAACAAAAAAAATCGAAAAATTTTTGATTTTATCCTTGGACAATCACAACCAAATGATTAAGAGATTTAGGCCGAAAGGGTTTCTTCTCTGTGGGGGTGGGAGTCAGGGTAAAATTCATCGGGAATCGGCTCCAAGGGCTGTAATTCGCCGGGTCTTGCGTAATGATTAGGCAAGGCTAAAGACTGTTCCAACAAGGCAATCTCTTGACCCAAAGGATTCCAGTCTACATGGGTAAAGGGTTGAACTGCCAGACTACAGGCTTTCCAGCATCCTTTGACCGGAACACCCAGTTGTGCGCAAAGACCACCGCGCCGCCCTTCTGGCTGATAATAGCTACAGAGGCGACAGGTGGACGTGCAAAAACGCTGATTATTCATGGCAACTCTTGGGGGGAGAAGGGCTAGGGGGACTGGTTCGGGAATGCTCACAGGAATACTATTTGCACTTCACTCTTCCATTTTGAATTCAATTTTTAAAGTCCGTGATTTTGTGCAATAAATAGATACAAACTTGTTAGATTTTGTTGCTTTATATGACACTATGGGAGGATAACCCTCTGAGATCACGGGGATCAGGTTGGGGATCAATCTCAATGCGGGACTTTAATCAATGATCAACACGAAAAAAACGAACTCCACATTGTCAGCTTAACTCAGGCTCAGAATGGATAATTTATTTCTTTATTTTTTCTTCATAGTAGAAGCGTTATAATGTGCGTTTTTCTCTATCACAGGCTGTTGAGCCTAGTAAAACCCTTGATCCCCGTCTTCTATCCCTTCACGAATCCCCCAGTCTTTTCCGCAAAATTTGCTAAAAAATCCGGCTATAACGGTTTCCATGAGTGCCACAGGGGGAAAAAAGTTCCGCCTCGGTCAACTGGGCGGGGTCTGTGCCAAAATAGACACGGCGAGTAGATTCAGGAGTGACATTATGGCGAAAAACGGTTCAGGACAATATTCCACCCCATCGGGCATGAGTCCGGTATTAGAAAGCGCCCTCAGTTGTTTAGATGTACAACTCGAAGAAGAGTTAGCCCGCTACCGTCGCCAACGGACAACGACTCCTGAACCTACGCCTACCATGCCTCCCCTCACGGAACGAGTAGCGGCGGAGGTGGCTTTTGCTCCCCTGCGACCGGATGCTGAGGCCGCCCCGACTCCTGCACTCCCTACTCCAGAGAAACCCAAACCACCCCTTGAACTGGAAAGCCACGTTGCTAACCTCACCCAAAAGGGCAACCCCCCCGCCCCAGACTCTGACCTCCCCCAAGATGATTTAGCGTCCTCGGCTCAACTGCGCCGCAATCTCGCGGAAGGGGAACCAGAACCCCCGATTACTCCCCCGCGCAATCGTTTCTTAACCCCTATTGGGCTGGGGTCTATGGTGCTGTTAGGCAGTGCTTTAACCTTAACTGGGGTTGCGATTTTGGAGCCGGAACGTCTGGGCGCTCTCTATGACCGCTTGTTCCCTGCTCCGGATGCCCCTGTGGCCACAACTCCGGCCTCAAACCTCCCTCCCTTGACGATTCAAGGCCCGAACCTCGCTCAGGATGAATTTGGGGAGTTAAATTTAGACTCCTTAAGCACGATTACGGCTAACCCTAGCCCGACTTTGGAATTGCCGAATATAGAACTCCTCAATCCTTCCCCGAGTCGTCCGACGGCTCCCCCACCTCCGCCGCCGGAAGAAACCAGTGACTTGACCACGGCTCTGTTACAGCCGATTCAACCCGCCCCGAGTCCGGAGGCTTCTCCTAGTCCGGCTCCCTCTCCTAGTCCCTCTCCTAGTCCTTCTCCTAGTCCAGATTTGGCGAATGATCCCGTTGTCCTCAATGCGGCCGCGGGTCCGACGACGAGCGATTTCTACTATGTTTTAGTTCCTTATACTGGGCCGTCTTCCTTACAACAGGCTCGTTCTGCGATTCCGGATGCCTATGCCCGGCGCTTTTCTCAAGGGGTACAGTTACAAATGGGGGCGTTTATTACAGAAGCGGATGCCAAGCAGTTGGTGGAGCGTTTGGACGCTCAGGGTATTACGGCTCGGGTTTATCGGCCCTAACTAGGGCTTGCTGAATAATTCTTCACTCGCGCCAAACTACGGTATAGGTTTCAAGGGTTCCCATCTGACTAAACCAGCCCCGCACGGGTACCTGTTGGGGGGTGGGTAAATGGGCGGCGGCTAACTGGTCTAAAAACTGTTGGAGGGCTGGAGTTTGATTGAATATTAAAACGGTGCTTTGTTCTCTTTCATAATAGGTCTGTAATTGGGGCAGGGGATTGTTTTCTAAGCCAATAAACTCCCGTTGCTGTTGGGCGACGTAAAAGGGGAGACTGGGTAGGTCGAAGTAGTCGGCGAAGATGACGAGGGTTTCTGGGGGGGTGGTTTGGGCGATTTGTTGGGCGACTTGTTGGGTGGCGGAATGGTTGAGGTTGACTAGGGGCATGAGAAACCCCCAAATCAGGAAGGTGAGGATTAATCCGTTGCAGGTGGTGAGGGTGATGGCGTTTTCTAGGTGGCCTCGTTGGAGTTGGTGAATGGTTGCGATCGCCCACCCCAACCAAAAGACTCCCACCAACAGGCTCAAAACCCCGCCCCTTATACCGAGTAGCCACCAGCCCGCTCCTCCCAAACCCACAGTTAACAAGAGGGAGAGTAGGAGGAAAAGACGGGTTCCCCAAGGAAAGCGAGGGTGGGGAGGGTGAATAATGGTCTGGGCGATTAAGAGGGCGATCGCACCGTAGGCCCCCAAGGCATAGGAGGGGAGTTTACTGGGGATGAATTCGTAGGCCAACCAGCCCCAAATTAACCAAGCGGCAATCCCACTAGACAAAGGCTGCTCCCGTTTGCGCCACAGATTACGCCCCAAGTCCCCTAAAGCGGCCGGGAAGAAGATCACCCAAGGTAAAAAACCGAGACAAAACACTAGCAAAAAGTACCCCGGTGGCCCCCACTGGCCAAAGGTAATCCCTCCGCTTGCCCGTTTGACAATATACCAGTCAATCATCCATTGAATATACTCCCCCCCATCGGCAACCCAAGCCATGCGCCCCCACACCAATAGGGGAATCAGGGATAAGGGCAACCCTACCCAAGGATGGAGGGCGATCAGGTGACGACGCTGGGGGGAAAAGAGGGCGAGGGTGACGAGGGAGCCTAACACTAAAATCAGGATGGGAGGGCCTTTGGTTAAAACGCCTAAACTCACGGCCCCCCACAATAACACCGTCCAAAGCCCTCGCGGTCGCACAAGGGTATTACAGAGGGCTAATAGGGCGATGGTTTGCCAGAGGACTAAGAGGGCATCGGTGAGGGAGACTTTGCCTAAATTGGGTAGCAGGAGGGAGGAAAAAACAATGATGGTCGCCAGTCGGGCGGTTTGCTCCCCAAAAGCTGACCGCCCCATAACATAAATTGTGCATCCTGTCAAGAGGACAGCTAAGGCACTGGGGAAACGCAGGGCAAATTCTTGTTCACCGAAGAGTTTAAAGGAGAGTGCGATCGCCCAAAAATGGAGGGGGGGTTTACGGTGGGGGTCAGACCAGAGAAAATCCGGTGTGACCCAGTTCCCTGTACTCAAGATATTATGGGCAAATCCCGCGTAGGCCGCCTCATCTTGATCCCAAAGTGCGATCGCCCCATTTTGCCAAAACAGATTAAAGCCGCCCCAGACCAAGGCGAGGAGGAAAAGCAGTTTTAGGGGCGATCGCATTTTAACGTTCAACTCCTAACCCACTAGCGATTAGGGGGTACAGGTTGACCCGGCACCGGGAATCCTTGCTGCTGTAGCATCTGCTGGGAATCTTGACCCGGAGTAAAGGTGTAACCCGTCCCCCCAAAGCGTTCCGAATCATCCAACACTTGGGGAGTCACCATCACAATCACCTCATTCCGTTGGTTTGTGCGGTTTGTCCGACGGAACAACGAGCCAATCAGGGGAATATCCGCCAAAATCGGCACCTTCTGCACCTGTACCCGGTCTTGGTCTTGAATAATCCCCGAGAGAATCAACGTCTGACCATCCCGCATCCGCACCACTCCAGTGGACAAATTCCGACGACTGAGCAGACTAATATTATTAGAAGATCCCCCAATATTAATCGTCTGTACCTCCCCAATGGTACTCACTTGAGGACTCACCTGCATGGTAATAAAACCATTATCATCAATGCGTTCCACATTAACCGCCAGAACCAAACCCACCCCAGCATCACCGCGACTCACCTCCACCGTCACCGTCGAAGTCACAACACCCGCCGCCGCTTGAACATCCGTTTCAATATTAGTGACCACATCCTGAGTTAAATTCACCGCCGCCGTTTGGCCTTCCTGCACAATCAAGGTCGGATCCGTCAGGATTTTAGCGTTATTATTTTGAATCGAGGCTTGAAGCTGCAATAAAAAGGCATTCACCATGTTAAACGACGGATTGCCTGCTGTCGCCACGGCAGACTGACCGACTGTTTCACTGGTGAGTCCAATACTGGGCTGAGTCGGACCAATATTTCCCCGTCCCACTTGGAACGGTTCAGCCCCAATAAAGGAATTGGGATCCGCAGAACGGGGTTCAATCGCGCCCGTCGTTGTTCTTAGGGGAACATTGCGATCGCTCGTGCCGAAATTAATAATCCCAATCCCCGACTGATTAATCACCCCCGTGTCATTAATCCCAAAAGAGAAACTTGTCCCAAACCGTCCAATATTACTCAAATTGACATCAATAATTTTCACATTAACCGCCACTTGACGACGACGGGCATCCAGTTGTCTTAAAAAATTCGTCGCCATCTGAACCTTGCGCGGTTCTCCCACAATCGTCACCGTATTTAACCGAGAATCCGCCGCCACAGAAGTTCCCACCAACAACAGAGGACCTAGGGAATTATCCACTTCTGGAGTAATCCGTTCTAAACGGGGTGGCAATTGTCGCGTTCCAATTCTTTCCTGAGTTTGAGGGTTAATAATATCCTCTTCCAACTCCACCAACAACTGCACCTCAGCCCCTTGAGTTGCGAGGAAGTTCGCCGCACTCGATGCCGTCACCTGATTTAAGCGAAACGTCCGCGTCACAATATTCTGAGCCGCTTGGGGTAATTGCGTCCCCACAAACACCGTCCGCCCCCGCCGAGCCGCTTGTAAACCCGCCGCTTGGATCACATAATTAAACACATCCTGCACCGGCTCATCCTGCAAATCCAAGGAAATGGTCGGACCGCCGTCTGCTCCTCCTTCCCCAGTTTCCGCAAAAATCAAATTCAAGTCCGCCGAACGCGCCAAAAGACCTAAAACCTCCCGCACCGGGGCATCCTGCAAGACAATATTCGGCACCCGGGCGCTGGTGCCTAAATCGATAATTTCCGGGGAAGAGTCCAGATTCGCCACCGCAATATCTCCCACCGGGGGAGCTACCGCCCGAGGCAAAAACGGGGGAGCCGGAGCAATGGGTTGAGCCGGGGCGGCTGGGGTGGCTGGACTGCCCTCAATAGTAATGGCCGGATTCGGCACCAACACTTCAGAGCGCGGCGTTTGGGAAAATAACGAAGGGTCAAACCGGGGTAACTCCCCCTCCGGTTGAGGAATTTGGGGGTTGACAGTATTTTCAGGAACCGTCAGTTGAGGGGGAGGGTCTTGGAGAGGAATAGTAGAGGGGAGGGGATTATTCCCTTGAGGAGGAGGGAGCGGCCGCACCTCACCCGTTTGTCGTTGTGTCGCGGCTCGGGGCGTTTCACCGCTAGCCATTGCGCCACCAGGAGCAAAACCGAAGACCAACTGACCCGACTGTTGGCGCAAAATTTGACCGACGGGGGGGCGATTTTCTCCCGAGACAATCACCCGCACGGTTTCCGAGTTGACCTGAATCATCTCCACCCGTGCAATACCCGGGACGGGGGTATTTTGTCGGAACGTACTGCCCCCTTCCGGTAAGGCTAGCTCACTATCTAAAATCTCGGCCACCAGATTATTCCCTTGCACCACCGTTAACACTTGGGGGATGCTGTCGCTGTTAGCCAGACCCAGAACCAACTGAAAGCCATTATTATTGGATTGGACTTGAACTTGGGTAATTTGGACTTGAGCCGCCCCCACAGGCTGGGCTACCATCAAAACGGCTGCTGCTCCGGTTAAAATCCCGACTTGCCTAAAATTAATACTCACCATTCACTCCTCAACCAAATCGCACAACTGTTATTAAATTAATTTATTGACCTAGCCACACAATATTAGGACTTCCACTCTTCCTGACAGGGGGTTTTTCCAGCACGACCCCAGCGTTTGAGCTATATGGATAATACCCTATATTCTCTAGGATTGGGAGAAATTCCCTCAGCGAAAAAAATTCCCAGAAAAAAAATTCCTAGACCCGAAATTCCTAGGAGGTGACGAAGCTCCGTGAGGGTAAAGTCGTTGGACTCCCGTAGACCTGAGAATCCCCGCGCCTTTATGCCCGGGAGTGTCAAACTACCCCCGAGAAGAGTGTGACTGATCAGCGCTATTCAACCGGAACTTCCCCTTCAGCCCCTTGTTGACCGCCTATAGTCTCCAGCAATTCTTCCTCCGTGAGGGGTACCAATAAATCGACATCAAAGGTACTGGTGAGGATAGGTTGACCCTGAATTCGGATATTCCCTTGAGCGTCAATCACCCGGGATTCCTGAGTCGTGACTTCTGTGCGCAGATTATGGATGACTAACACCGATTGCAAGCGTTCCAAACTGCGGAGAATGTCTTGGGTGGCTTGGAAAGAGGCCTCAATTTGTAAGCTCAGAGTTTGCCGTTTGAGGAGTCCTTTCACCGCTTCTTCATAGCGTAAATCTTCCGGAGGAATGGGTTCTAAAGCTGTGGTGGGGGGAGTATAGCGGACAAATTGCCCCCGGGTTCTAATTTGCTGGTTGAGCATAAACAGCAAGGTGTCCATGGTATCTTGACCGGAAAAGAGCCGTAGAACTTCCCGTTGATTATTTTGGGTTTGCTGGAGTTCACTTTGTAGTTGGTTAATCCGCCCTCGTTTTAGTTCGAGTTCCTCTTTACGGGTTGCGGCGGCATCCACATCAAAGTTTAAACTGTTGAGGGTGTCCCAGCTGGGTTTCACCACATACCAGCCCAGGGCGATCGCACCGGCCACCCCCAGCACCCCCAATAACGCCCCCCCCATAATTGGGGTAAAAGCAACCCCCAACACCACAGGATAGGGTGATTGTTCCTCTTCAGTGCCCTCCATTGGGGCAAAATCATCTGCAAATGTCATAGTTTAAAACCCCCCTTAATCTTCAATAATCCCCTTATTCTTTAAGGCTTCTAAACGGATTACCGATCCCGCAGCCCCTCGGTTGCCATAATAGGCAATTAATTCAGTCGTTGGAATCTCGCTGACATCCTGCATCGGAATTTCCAAGCTATAACGCACCACTTTGATATCTTCCAAAGCTCCTCCCACTTCAATGGTGACTCCTTCGGCCGGTTCCGGTCGGGCGGGATCATCGACTAATTCCGCTTCAGTGATGCGTGCTAATTCACCATTGAACAAAGGGGATTCTTTTAGATTCAGCAAGAATATATTCACCTCATCATAAGAGTCAGCAACCCCAGAAAGGCGCAGGATAGGCATAGGTCGGCTGCTTCCTTCCACTTCTTGCCCCGTATCTTGGGGGGTAATCGTTTCAATGGAAGAGATATTTAAATTAGTTGGAGTAACATCCCGAATCGACTGTAAAATCGCCGACGGGGGGATAATATGGGCGAAAACCCCCGCTAATCCTCGGGTTTGTTCTTGAGCAACCGTTAACTGAGCTTCTAACTGGCTAATTTGAGTTTCAATTTGTTCTAACTGGGTAATATCAGCCTGTAAACCACTCAAGGTTTCCTGGGTGCGGGTGGTTTCATAATCAATCCAAAAATAAGCGCCACCTACAACCACTAAAGACAAAATGGCAACACCCCCTCCAATCCCTAGGGGGATTAACTCCTCTTTAGTAATCTGCCGTTTTGGGGTTTTGGCTTGGACAAATCCTGACCCCCCGGCCGTGGGAATGGCCGCCCGATCTTTAAGAAAATTAATATCTAAACTATACATAATTGGTTAAAGCTCCCTTAAACCTAACCCTAAAGCAATGCCCAAACTAGGGCGCACCACTGCGGGAATTTCTTCATCCATTTCTAGGGAAAGTGACGCTACTGGGTCAATTTGAGCCGTAGGTAAACTGAGACGATTGGTAAAAAATTCATCCAGTTGACCAATGCCTCCCCCGGGTCCGGCGAGTAACAATTGAGCCACTTCCAGTTCCCCACTTTGATTCAAATAAAAATCAATGGAACGGCGCAACTCATCGGCTAATTCCCCCAACACGCGCAACAAGGCGGCCATCCCGGGGTTAATCCCGGTTGCTCCGGTGCGTAACCCATCGACGGGTGTGTTGGGAATGGTCATCCCTTGTAACATCTCAGTATCCCGTTTAGTGGGTAAGTTCATCGCCCGAGAGAGGGCGCTTTGCAGTTGAAACGTGCCAATGGGAACCGTGCGGGAAAATTGGGGGACCCCATCCACTACGATAGCAATTTCCGTGCTTTCAAACTCTATGTCAACCAAGACGGCCGCTTCTTGGGGGCCAAATTGACGAAGTTGTTCGCGAATGGTGCGAATCAGGGCAAAACTATTAATTTCGAGAACATCCACTTCTAGGCCGGCCTGTTGGAAGGTGTCAAGATAAGCGTCTGTGACTTCCCGACGAGTGGCCACCAGCAGGACTTGCACTTTTTCAATGCCGTCCTCGTCTTCAAAAAAGCCCAACTTTTGATAGTCCAAATCCACTTCTTCCCGAGGGTAGGGCAGATAAAGCCCGGCCTCATGATTTAAAACCATATCCCGTAATTCTTGGTCGTCGAGTTCCGCCGGAATGGGGATAATGCGAATGATGGCCTCGCGCATGGGAACGGAGGTGGCCACCTTTTTGGCTTTAATGTTATTTTCGGTGAGGAGTTCTTGGATCAGTTCGGCAAGGGCAGGGGAATCTACAATCTGTCCCTCTTCAAAGATTCCCTCGGGAACTTCTCGGGTGAGGTAGGTTTCTAGTTTGTAGTTTTGTCCCTGTTTGCGCAGTTGAACGATGTTAATTCGTTCTGGCGCGACTTCAATGCCAATCCCTTTGGTTTTTTTGCCAAATAGGTTCTTAACAAACATAGGTGTTTTGGTTGTTGAGCTTGAAGCTGGATGAATGCCTAGAGGGGCTTTTCTCTAATGCTACTCAAATCTAGCCTAGAATGGCTGGACTGGGAAGATTTTTCTCTGGACAGGATTAAGACTCCTCAACCTCAGGGCGCGGGGGTTCTCCGTTGGTCAGGAGTCCCATAAACTATAGGTTCAGAGAAGGCTTCCCCGGAAGGGGGGCTTGTCTCCCAGAATTTTGGTCAACAGAGACTAAGAATTGTAATTAATTGTAAGCTCAGGGATAAAGTCTCTAGACGAAAAGGCAATAATAAACTTGTGGTGCTTTTAAGATCAATCGGTCTGAGGCTCATTTTTAACAAAAATGTTGATGGCGAAATTCCCCTTCCTCGCCAACGGCAGGGTGGGGTGATGCGCTCGAAATCTTACCCCCGGAAACCCTGCTTTTCTGCGATGGGCTAGGGTCATTTATGAGCATCAAGCCAAGTTTAAACCTTGGCCGGTTTAAGCATATTTTGTCTATTGCTGGCAACATTTCGCTTTAAAACCTCATATTTGCTGGTTTGTCAGCTTTTAAAGTCTTATGGTTAACTTCTCTTCCACTCTCGGTGAGTTTGCGCGCTCTATTCCTCTGTGTGATGCCAATGCCAGTCTTGAAACGGTGCTGGCTTTAATGGATTCGAGTCGAGGAGAGATGGTGGTGGTGGTGGATCCAAGGGATCGCCCTGTGGGGGTAGTTCGCCTGGCTCGTTTTCTCCCCTATTTGGGCTGTCGTTTGCTAGTAGGGACTATTGCTCAAGCTCAGACGAGATTAGGGGGCTGGGGGATTGGTCGTTCGGATTGGAGTCAGTCCCAAAATTCTGGGCAGGGGATAAATGGGGAGTTGCGGCATTTACTTGAACCTGTGGCGATGTTGCCGGATACTCTACGTTTAGGGGAGATTAAAGATTATTTTGATCAGAATCCTTTGCTCCATCACTGTTCAGCTTATGTGGTGGTAGATGGGGAACAAAAGGTGCAGGGACTGTTAGATGATTGTAAGTTGTGGCGGGCGTTATTGCCTGAGAATTCGGGGGCTGGGGATGTCTTGGGGACTGTCTGGACAAGGCCGATGGGACACCCGGAAAGCTCAGCAAAAACTCGGGAAAATTTACAGGATTTCCTGCAATTGTTGGATCAATTGCCCATTCCCTTGATGCTCAACACCCAACAGGGGGAAGTTTTACATCAAAATGCGACTTGGCAAGCCCAAGTCGGTCGGCAAGAAAACCCTAGTAGTCCACCGATGCAGTCTACTTGTCCGAAGGCTGTAGATTGTATGATGTTACCGACGGAGAGTTATGAGGCGTTTTGTGAACAAGTCCACCAAGCCTTGAGTCAGGAACAAGCGTTACAACGTTGGTGTAGTTTAATTGATGAGTGGGAAGAACCCGGAGGAACATCGGGCTTTGGACAAACGCCCCCCGCTTTAATTCAACATCGGTTCTCGGCGGGAACGATTCCCAGTTCTCATGAGCCTTTAGAACACCAAGTTTGGCAATTTGTCAAGCTTCCGTTACAAATCAACACAGAGCAAAGGGGCAACACTTTGGCTCAATCTTTGCCACAACTGTGGCTAATTTTGGCGACCGATGTCACGGAACAGCGACAACTTTGTAAAGAATTGGCGGCGAAGAATGCGGATCTGGTGCAGTTAAACCGCTTGAAAGATGAGTTTTTAGCCTGTATTAGCCATGAACTGAAAACGCCTCTGACGGCGGTTCTGGGGCTGTCGAGTTTGTTAAAAGACCAGAAACTGGGGGAATTGAATGCCCGTCAAATGCGTTATGCTCAATTGATTTATCAAAGTGGGCGGCAGTTGATGACGGTGGTCAATGATATTTTAGATTTAACCCGTCTGGAAACGGGGCAGCTGCAACTGACGCTGGAAACGGTGGATCTGAAGGTGGCGTGCGATCGCGCCTACGAACAAGCCAGAACCCAAATCCACAAAAACACTGAACCCCTCAATCCCGATTTCCCCCTGATGGACTTCACCCTAGAGATTGAAGAGGGTCTAAAATTCATCGTGGCCGATGAACTGCGCTTGCGCCAGATGCTGGTTCATTTGTTGGAAAACGCCTTTAAATTCACCCCCCCCGAGGGGAAAATTGGGCTGAAAGTCAGTCGTTGGCAAGGGTGGATTGATTTTACTGTTTGGGATACAGGAATTGGCATTCCTGAATCAGCCCAGCACCTGATTTTCCAGAAATTCCAACAACTGGAAAGCCCCCTCACCCGGCAATTTGAAGGCACTGGTTTAGGGTTGGTATTAACCCAACGATTAGCCCGCGCTCATGGGGGCGATATTTCCTTTATTTCCACTGTGGGGAAGGGGAGTAAATTCACGTTGCTCTTGCCTCCCACCCCACCAGAACATCATCTGTCGGCGGCGAATAATGCCCCGAATAATCAACTGATTTTAATTGTGGAAGCGGTTCCCCAATCTATTGAACAGTTGAGCGGAATGTTACAAAAACAAGGTTATCGGGTGATTATTGCCCGAACGGGGACGGAGGCACTGGAAAAAGCCCGACAGGTTCAACCTCGCGCTATTTTACTCAACCCTGTGTTGCCCTTGCTCTCGGGGTGGGATGTGTTAACCCTGCTTAAAGCAGATGCTACCACAGAGGGGATTCCTGTGTTGGTCATGGCAACGCGGGCTGAACGCCAACAGGCCAAACAAAATGGGGCTGATGGTTTCCTGAGTCTGCCTGTGCAACCTTCGGCACTCCAAGAGAACCTCTCCCGCTTACGTTCTCAACCGATGGTTCACCAAAGCAACTTAACTATTTTGCGACTTAACCCAAAGTTTGCTGAAGTTACTGCCGATGGCAGCGCGGTATTTGTGACGGAATTTGGGTTGGCTTTATCTCAACAGACTTCGGGGTTAAATTATCGTATTCTCGAAGCGGATGATCTTGAACAGGCCAGTGTTTTAGCCCGGGTTTGGCATCCGGA
The DNA here is from genome assembly GCF_000314005.1 of Spirulina subsalsa PCC 9445. NCBI lineage: Bacteria > Bacillati > Cyanobacteriota > Cyanophyceae > Spirulinales > Spirulinaceae > Spirulina > Spirulina subsalsa. Next base: position 1,997,639 of record NZ_JH980292.1, on the reverse strand, counting down.
TGTTTTGTTGTTGGAAGGGATTAATGGGACGGATTCGGTGGAGTTTATGCGATCGCTCACCCAATATGAAAATCTGGTGCATTTACCCCTCGTCACCCTCGAAACCCAAACTACAGCCGCGGCTAATCAATTCCCGAGTCTGGCCGTTTTCCCCTGCTTAATCCCCATTGCAGAACAAACCATTACCGCCCTATTACAGGTGATTCAAGTGGCCGCGGGTGTCTCTACTCAGCCCCATCTGCTGATCTTTGGGGATAATTTGCCCCCAGAGGGAGAGCAAAACAACCAAAATGGGGAATTTTTGCCCGCTTTAACCCAATATCTTCAAACCGCAGGTTTACGCAGTTTACTCGCACAATCTTGGTCAGAAGTCTATAGTCAAATTCAACAACACAGTGTTGATCTTTTGATTCTCTATCTCCACAACAAAGCCCCCTCTGCTGAGTGGCAAGCGGGAATTCAAGGATTAGCTGATTCGGCTTTTACGCCTCCAATTTTATTGTTAGATCATCGTCCTTCTCCCCATTTTCCGGGTTTAGATCCCCAGTTCAATCATTTAGTGGTGGAGGTGGTAGAATACGGTTCTCAATCAATGGCGGAGTTATTGACTCACATTCATCAATTGTTAGGATGAAGCACCCGATGAGAGAACAGGTGAGTTGTCTTATCCCCTCGACTTCGGATAGGGGAAGAAATACGGCCACCAGATGACGATTAACATGAGCAATAAAAGGAAGACAATGCCCGATGGATTGAGGACAGACGGCAAGGCATTAAAATCATCCGGGAGTCCAGTTTGTAACCAATCTAATAGGGGAAACCATGCCCCACGAAAGATATAAATTAGGGTATATATAATAATATTATCTGTATCATAACCTTGCTGCGCTCCGGCTAAGTTGATCAAAAAACCTAGGGCAATTAAGGCGATTCCGAGATGATAGTGAGGGGGGCGGAAGTGTAGAGCAAAGGTTAAACACAGTAGGGGAACGAGGGGGAGAATATACCGACAACCAAAGAGGGTATATTGTAAGTAACTGGCTGGGAGGGCGAGGAGAAAGGCACTATAGGCGACGAAAACTCCGAGAATGTATCTTTTTTCGTTGTGCTTAAAGTAAAGAGACTGACGATTGTGATGGAGTAAATAGACCATAGCTAAGGTCAAATAGGGCATATAAATAAATAACCCGGCTTGGGGACTAAAAAGGTAGGTAAACAGGGATTGAAAACGCTGGAAAAGTTGTCGGGTGAGGGAAACTGAAGGCTCAGGAATGGCGGCTTGGTCGAGGAAAACATTGGAGGCGGATAAGAAGGGATTGCCGAAGCAAAGATATTGATAAAATAGGAGCAAGAGTAATGGCGCAATTGTGCCGAATAGAAAGTATCTTAAAACTAGCCAATAGTTTCTATTTTGCCAGAATAAAAGGATTAAAACAATTCCAGCTAAGGGGACAATGGTTAAGTCAATGACTAAGCCCGAGGCGAGAATAAACCCAATACAAAAAAGTTGGGTTCTATAGCTTTTTACTTTTAGAATTTGGGGTTTAAAGAGCAAAATAAAGACGAAAATGGAGAGGGAGGCGATGAGGCTGTTTTGAGATAAACGGGTGGAATAAAAGAAGGCAATGCTACAAAAGTTGTAGAGAAATACGGTCAAAATGCCGCGCCATTGGCTTTTACTGCGCTGGTAAGCCCATAATCCTAGAAGCACTCCAGCAAGGGCGCTCAGGAGGCTGCTGGTGCAGGCGGTGGTGATAAAATGGGTGAGGAAGTGGTGGATCTCTTCACGGCGGAGGGGAGAGGCTGGGGGGATGTTCTGATAAAAGAAATGTGCGATCGCCCAAAAAGGCACCCCTAACCAAGCCGCACCCGGATTAATATTGCTGTAGTAGTGTCCCTGAAAACTGACCACATCCCCAAAAAAGGGAGAGGTTTGGTAGGCATCTAAACGAAAGGTTCTCTGTTCTACGATAGCTCGCACTAACAACACAAAGCGATCGCTTCCGGCCGCTAAGTGGCGGAAATGGAACAAATACACTAACCAAGTGGTCAAAAATAAACGCCCAACAGGAAAGTTTTTCATGATCTTCCTCCGAGAAACCCCATCCCGTTGTGGGTGGGGATTTGCCAAAATTCCCTCTTAAGGGTATTGTCAAATCATGCGGCCTGAGTTCCAATTTCGGGATTTTCTCCTATATGTGTCGCCAAAACTCGCCAAATGTAACGAATTGTTACTAGAGTTTTAAGCTCTATTGCGAAATGTCTCAAAGTTGCCACACAACAAAGCACAGAGGCAAAAGTCCGTGATACGATTCACACCTGTAGATGATAGGACACAGATATAGGAGAAAAGCCTTGGTACTAAGGGTTGCTGTTGTTGGCTCCGGTCCAGCAGGTTCATCTGCTGCTGAGACACTGGCAAAAGCTGGAATTGAAACTTATTTATTTGAACGTAAGTTAGATAACGCCAAACCCTGCGGCGGGGCGATCCCCCTGTGCATGGTAAGCGAGTTTGATCTCCCCCCGGAAATTATTGATCGCCGGGTGCGGAAAATGAAAATGATCTCCCCCTCCAACATTGAGGTCAATATTGGTCAGACTTTAAAAGATGATGAGTATATTGGGATGTGCCGTCGGGAAGTTCTCGACGGTTTTCTACGGGATCGGGCGGCTCAATGTGGGGCAAAATTAATCAATGGAACGGTCTATCAACTCGATATTCCCTCCTCCGACAATCACCCCTACACCTTGCACTATGCCGATCATTCCAACGGTAGCGCCACTGGGGAAATGAAAACCCTGCAAGTGGATCTAGTGATTGGGGCTGATGGGGCGAACTCCCGAATTGCTAAAGCCATTGATGCCGGGGATTATAATTATGCGATCGCCTTCCAAGAACGCATCCGTCTTCCTCAAGACAAAATGGACTACTACGAAGAATTGGCGGAGATGTACGTTGGAGATGACGTTTCCCCCGACTTCTACGCTTGGGTATTCCCCAAATATGACCATGTGGCCGTCGGTACCGGCACCATGAAAGTCAACAAAGCCATTATTAAAAATTTACAGGCCGGAATTCGCGCCCGGGCTGCCAAAAAACTCGAAGGTGGCGAAATCATTAAAGTAGAAGCCCATCCCATCCCGGAACACCCCCGGCCTCGTCGTGTGGTGGGTCGTGTAGCCTTAGTGGGAGATGCCGCCGGTACCGTGACTAAATCCTCGGGAGAAGGGATCTACTTTGCCGCCAAGTCTGCCCGGATGTGCGCCGAAACCATTGTAGAAACCAGTAACAATGGTCAACGCATCCCCACGGAAGCGGATCTTAAGCTGTATATCAAACGTTGGGATAAACAGTATGGCATGACCTACTTAGTCTTGGACATCCTGCAACGGGTGTTTTATCGCAGTGATGCCACCCGCGAGGCCTTTGTAGAAATGTGTTCAGACATTGATGTACAACGGCTAACCTTTGACAGCTACTTATATAAAACTGTTGTGCCTGCCAATCCTTTGGTTCAAATGAAAATTACAGCCAAAACCATTGGTAGTTTGCTTCGCGGCAATGCGCTAGCCCCTTAGCTAATGCGCACCAGTTGCCCCCGCTCTCCCTATGGGGGAGCGTCGGGATGATAGGATGTTCATGAAAAAACAACTCCGTTGCAGGAGTTGTTTTTTCTGTTGGAGAACCCCCTTCTCCCAACCTTGGGAAAAGGGACTGGGGGATGAAGGCAAAATGGCCGAACTAAGATGCGCTCTTTCTATTCTGCTTTTTTCGTGGGTTTAATCGGGCGTTGACCTAATTTCTTCAGGGGTTTTTCAGAGGAAGAAGAACTAGGACGGGGTTTATCTTTCCCCGGAGCTTTGGTATTAGTTCCTGGTGCTTTAACGGGTTTTTTGTACTTCGGAATAGTATCTGTCGGTTCGGCAATATCTTCCGACCAACCGAAACTATTACGATTGGGCAGAAATTTAAACACTCCTTGAATAAACCAACGTTTAGGCAGCTTATCTTTAGGTGTTTTGGGGTTAAATTTAAAGGGTTGAACATCGCCTTCCCGACGCATTAAAACCGGAATGTGCGAGGCTTTAAATTTTTCGGTGGGATCGCTGGCTTGTCGGTTGCGATAAATTGAAATGACCGGAGAACGGTTTTGAGGAATAAATTGCCAAATTCCGCTTAAAATAAACTGGTTCGGCTCTTGTTGCCACTCGTTTTCCGTGTTCCAAGCAAACACTTGAAAATAAATTCTAGGGGGTTGTCGGGGGACGAGTTGGCACTTAGGATAGACCCGTAAATATAAGGGGGTATCTGGGTAATTTTCCCGTTGTTTCAGAAAGCCAACATAGCGAAACTTAGAAGGAAAATATAAACGATACTCGTTAGAACCAACTGTAATGGCAAATCCCCCTTCTGGGTGAGGGTTTACTATGCCATAGAGCGTCCCAATTGCCTGAAAAAATATGGTATTTTCCGGAGCTTCATCTTTGGGAGAAGCTTCGGTTTCTGTGGAGGTTTCACAGGTTTTTGTGGGGTCTGGTGCAGCCTCTTCAACCTCGGGGGTTTCTTTGACTGGGGGGATTGGTTTTTCCTCGGGTGTGGAACTGTCTGCCTTGGGAGTGGTTTTAGCTGTTTCAGTGGCAGGTATTGCGGGTTTTTCTTCCGGGGTCGTTTCGCCGGAAGATAATTCCGATGCCGGATCTTGTTTGTTCGATTTAATCAGGTGCAGCATTTTTTGTTTTTTGGCGGATGGCATTTCCTCTTTTTCCCCTCTTCCATTAATAGCTTGTTCATCTCACGGCTATCTAGGGAGATAACCGGGAGTTCTCAGTGTATTTCCCGTGGTGCATTTAAAGAAGTAATGCACGGGTGAGTGACTATCATCTCCTTGATGATAGCAACAAAACCCCCCCTCTTTTTTGCTGGAATAACTATTCCGATCAGGACGATAAAGGGGAATTGGCATCATCTGGCCTAAGATAGGTTTTGGGTCTTTAAACGGTGACGGTTCCCCAAGACTCGCCCCGGGTGAGACGAATTTGAGCTAAAGCAAAGATGGTGGGAATGACGCGGCCGTAGTTGGTGGCGATCGCACGCCAACCCAAATCTGCAAAAAAGGCCGCCCAGAGGACGGGTCCCATAAAGGCAAAGACTGTCCGCACGGCCCCATGACGGGCGGCTGTTAGTGCCATCCCTTGGCGGGCGGTTTGCAGGGTGAGATGGTTCTGAATCTGGGTAGCGGCGGCGGTTCCCCCCCGTAAGAGGGCAGTTCGGGCGGTTTGGTAGGTGGCAAAGTGCAGGGCAAACTGGCGGGCGATCTGTTGGAGGAGTACGGAACGTAAAACGGAACTGACGGCCAAAACACTCCCCCCTTTGAGCAGGAAATGAATGGGATTATGTTGGATTTGGGCGGGTAAAGGTTCGCGGTATTTCGAGGCTTGTAGGGATTTTTGGATGCGTAGGGTCAAGGATTCTTGTTCTTGGGAGGGTAAACGATCCCAGGCTTTGGTGATTAGGTTGAGGAAAATCTCGGCTTCTAGATCCACGGTACTCATAGACTGGGAGTAGGGAATTTTGAGATACCGACTGACTTGGATTAAAACCTGTCGGTAGCTGATCTTGTTACTTTCCCCCCGTAACACGGTGAAGCCATCGGCGGCTAAGTAACGAAACCGTTGTTCTAGGAGTTCAATCTGTGAGTGGCGATCGCGACTTTGAACCTCCATGACATCCGGTGTCTGGATATAGTCTAAGGGATTCAAACGACGGCAAAATAACAAATGGGTCAGGTGTTGCAGTTCCTCATCGGTTGCCAGTTCTAACACATCCCTCAGTTCGTCCAATGTCCTAACCTCCACCCCTAATTTCTCATCTTGTCCCATTCTACTATTCTGGTTCGGGCTTGGGAGGATTAATCTTGAACTTCCCCCGTCCCCTATGGGTGGAGCATTCCCTCGCCATATTTTGGTAAAACGGAAAATCAGGGCATGGCCTTAAGGGCTGGAGCTTATCAGAACAATCTACTACATAATAGATTAGTAATAACAAAAAAGGAACAAAATGCTGATCACGGTTGTGGGACATTTGTTGGCGGTAGCCATCGGGATTAGTTTAGGGTTAATTGGTGGGGGCGGGTCGATTCTAGCGGTGCCGATTTTGGTCTATGTGATGGGGATTGGGTCAAAAGAGGCGATCGCCATGAGTTTGTTTATTGTGGGGATTGTGAGTAGTATTGGGGCGATTCCCCACTGGTTTCAGGGCAACGTGAACTTAAAAACCGTTGCCATGTTCACCCCGGCCGCCATGGTGGGATCTTTTTTAGGCGCTCGTTTAACGGCCTTGCCTTGGATTACCGACACCATTCAACTGATTGCCTTTGGGGTGGTGATGATCTTGGCCAGTGTGTTGATGATTCGCAAACAAGAGAACAAAATCCCCGCCCCCCGTGAGGGTAAACCCCATCCCACCTATCCTAAATGGTTAGCGATTCCTGCCGAGGGTCTAGCGGTGGGGATTCTGACGGGATTTGTGGGGGTAGGGGGCGGTTTCTTGATTATTCCGGCCTTGGTGTTATTAGGGGGAATTCCGATGAAAGAGGCCATCGGGACTTCATTATTGATTATTACCTTTAAATCGGTGACGGGTTTTCTGGGCTATATCGACCAAGTAACAGTAGATTGGGGCTTAATGTTCTCCTTTACCTTAGCGGCAAGTATAGGGACGTGGGGAGGGGCTTCCTTAACCCGGTATATTGACGGGAAAAAGCTCCAAAAGGGTTTCGGGTATTTTGTCTTGGCGATCGCGGTTTTTGTCTTGATTCAACGTTGACAGGCGCAGAACCCACCCCAGAAAAGCCATCTCACAAAGGGAAAAGGCTGTTATATTGGAGGCAGCGCTAGTTCTGGGCTGTTTCCATGTCTTCACCAATCGTCAAACGTTTTTTCGTTAGCCTCAGCAAAAATAAATGGATTGGACTGGCCGTCTCCATTATCGTAGCGGGTGGGGCAAGTGTAGTCGCCATCCTACCGCCCCCAGCCCCTCCACCCACACGCTACAAGGCCATTGGTCAATTAGCGTTTAGTAATCCTCCACCCACCGCTACAGAGACGGGGAAAGTGCTGCAAGAACAGGGTAGAGTTTTAGACCGGCCCACCTTACTCTCCGAACCCGTCTTACAAGGACTGGTCGAAACCGTCGATTTACCCAACCCCGTCGAATCCGTGAGGCGCATTAATCTGCAATTGCCCAAAGAAGGCGAACCCCCCTTAATTCGCGTGGAATATGTGGACACCAACGAAGAAAGGACAGCACGGACGTTAGAAGTGCTAATGGAGAAAATGATTGAACATAGTCGGATGTTGAATACATCCCGCTTGCGATCGCAAATTGAAGCCCTCCAGAAACGGGTCGAAGAAGCCAAAGCCGATCTTGCCGAAGCCGAACAAGAATTTTATCGCTTTATGACCCGGGAAGCCACAGGTCTAGTTGCCGCCCAAGATGGAACCCTCTTTATGGCCATCAGTGCCGGACAACAACAGCAGCGCGAGTTAAGGCTACAACTCGATACTGTCAACGCTCAAATTCAAAGTTTATCCACCCAGTTATCCCTCACCCCCGAAGAGGCTTTTGTCGCTTCGGCCCTCAGTGCAGACCCCATTATTGCTAGTTTACGCACTCAGATTTTACAGGCCGAAACCCAGATGCAAATGTTGGCCAATGATTTGCGTCCCGAACATCCCACCATGCGGGAACTCAACAAACAATTAGCCGCCTACAATGAACTACTGACCGAGCGCGCCAATGAAGTGATTGGCAGTGACAATGTATTTGATGCCCGTCCTCGGGAAATTCGCAAAAGCAGCAGTTTAGACCCCACGCGTCAACAGTTAGCCGCCCAAATAGGACAGTTACGCACCCAAAAAGAAGCCATTGAGCAACAAATCCGCACAGTGCGCCGCACGGAAGAAGAACTACGCCTTGCCTATGAACGCTTCCCCACGAAACAGTTGGAACAAGCCCGACTTCAGCAACAAGTCGCCATTCGCAAGCAATTCCACGACACCATGCAGGGCGCCCTCGTAGATGCCCAATCTGCCGAAGCAGAAACCATCAGTAGTCTGAGTTTGGCCAGTCCTCCCCGTTTGGAGCAAGTGGAAGAACCTGATTCTAGTCGCCCTCATCCGGTGATTATTCTGGCGGCGGGCTATGTGGGGGCTGTGGTTGCCGGGGCTGTGGTGATTTTGGGGATGTCCTTCTTAGATCCCAAAGTCTACACCGCGAAGGAATTACAGGATATTCTCTCCGAACGAGATGTGGCTGTGTTAGGAGAATTACCTGTTTTAGTGCCGGGGAGTGAGGAAGAGTTGCCCCTCTTGTTGGGGGTGAATGCGCCCTATTTGGATCTTTATGAGTTGTTCCGCAGCAATATCCGTCGCTTGTCTCCCAAATCGACCAAGGTTATTTTAGTGACCAGTGTGAGTCAGGGGGAAGGAAAGAGCGTGGTGGCTTATAATTTGGCCATCGCCTCGGCTCATGCGGGCAAGCGTACCCTGTTAGTTGAGGGAGATTTGCGATCGCCGTCCAATGCCCAAGCGGTGAAATTAGCCGTAGATCATGATGCCCAAGCCGAACCTTTATCCTATTATGGGTCCCGGAATGATTCGGTGCGTTTAGTGCCGGATGTGATGAATCTCTACATTTCCCCCAGTGCCGGCCCCCAACGCAAAGCGGCGGCCATTGTGGAGTCGAGTGAGTTAAAGAGTCTGTTAGAAGATGCCCGCCAGCGTTTTGATTTGGTGATTGTGGATAGTCCCGCTTTAACGACTTGTAATGATGCCCTGTTATTACAGCCCCAAACCGATGGCATGATTTTAGTGACAGGTGTTGGGGTAAGTCAGGCGAAGATTTTGGGGGCAATGTTGGATGAAATGACAGAGGCGGAAATGCCCATTATCGGCGCGGCCATTAACGCGGTGCCTCTCCCTGTTCCGGAGTTATATTCTAAGGCCTCTGCTTTCTCCTCTGCGCCTTCCCGTGAGGCGTTGGGCAGTGAGGGAACCCTAGTTCCGATGGGTCAAGATACGGAGGAACCGGAGGAGTTGATTGGTAGTGGCCGTTGATGGGGAGTCAGGGAATAGGGAGTCGGGAGTCGGGAGTCGGGAGTCGGGAGTCGGGAGTCGGGAGTCGGGAGTCGGGAGTCGGGAATAGTTAATAATTATCAACTCCCCCTCTCCCCTGCTCCCCTGCTCCCCTGCTCCCCTGCCCCCCCTCCCCAACTAAATCCCCCTAGCCACCGCAATACAAGTGGCTAAACTCGCCGTTGTTTTTAACCCTTGGGCGTTGAGGTGGGTGGCTGTGGCGCGGTACCCTTGGGCTTGGAGGGCTTGAATCAATTGGGCTTTCGGGGGTAAGTCCAGTTTCCCCCGTTTGCCGATGGCTTGTAAGGTGTAGAAATAGGGGGGGAAATCGGCCTCAGCTTGGAGTAAATCCAGTAATGGGGGGAGGCTAGAATCAAGCTGGGGTAAGAGAGAAGAGCGCATAGCATCCAGAAAAATGCGATCGCCTAATTCCCCCAACCACATAGGCCCCGTCAGCGTCAACGGCCGTTCATCTCGCAGACATAGCGAACGCCCCAACTTCTCCCAAGCCACCCCCTGATAGTCCCCACAGTGATGACAATAGCCCAAAAACCCATAATTTTGGGGCGTAAGGCGCACCTTAGCCCCCAAACGCACCATCACCCGATAAGTATTGCCCCGATAGAGCGAAAAAATGGGCTGAATCCCCATCCCCCGACTCGCGGCCTCCTGTTGTAACGCCCCCAACAGTAAGCGCAATCCCTGTTCATGGGCGGCCGGATGGGAACGGGCAAAAGCTCCATAATCCTGTAGACTTTTGCCGGGGAGGTGTCCCGTTGCACTGCGGCCATCGGTACTGGTGAGATACAACAAGCCCCCAATTTTCACCGCCCATAATGCCGTAGAGTAATAGGGGGCAGCAGACCCAAAACAGTCCACATCCACTAAATCATAATAATCCTGCTCACTGTAACAGTGGAAAAACACACGATGGGCATTCTCAAACGTGAGTTTACAGTGTCCCGAGGCGATCGCACCCCCTAAATTCTCCCCCAACAGCCCCCCCAAATCCCGATTCCCCTCATTCGCCCACACCCAACTCGCCCCACTTTCCGCCCCATAGCGCAAACTCCGCACCCCACAGCCCGTCATAGCATCCAACACCCGCAACGCCCCCACCTGTTGACGATACACCCACCCCGCCAACACCCCCAAATCCCTGACAATGCGGGTTTCTGGGCGATAAAACGCCCCACCCACGCCAAAACTCACCCGTCCTTCTTCTACTTTTTCCATCAATTACTCACAGATTCCACCGGAATTGTAATCACAAACTCCGTCCCCTCCCCCGGTACAGAATGATAGGTTAACTTTCCATGATGACGATCTACAATAATCTGATAACTCACCGATAACCCTAAACCCGTTCCCTTGCCCACAGGTTTCGTCGTAAAAAACGGCTCGAAAATGTGATCTTGTGCCGACTCAGGAATTCCTTGACCATTATCCGCAATGGAAACCTGAATATTTCCCTCCTCCAAATAGCGCGTTTCAATCTTAATTAGTTTCTCCTCTCGTTCACAATTCAAAACCGCATCAATGGCATTAGTTAAAACATTTAAAAACACTTGATTCATTAATCCGGCGTAACATTCTACCGGAGGCAAAACATCATATTTTTTCTCAACTTTAATTCTCTTCTCAGAACCGGGAACTTTCAAGCGATTGTCAACAATCATCAGTGTGCTTTCTAGTCCATGATGTAAGTCTACCCGTTTTTTATCCGACTCATCCAAACGGGAAAAATTACGCAACGATAAGACAATTTCCCGAATTCGTTCGGCCCCCACCTCCATTGATTGCAAGAGTTTAGGCAAATCTTCCCGCAAAAAATCTAAATCCACTTCCTGATAATAGTCCTCTATCTCCTCTGGAGGTTCAGGATAATGTTTTTCGTACAAATCAATAATATTTAATAAATCAATGCCATAATGTTTGACATAATTCAAATTCCCATAGATAAAATTAATCGGGTTATTCACCTCATGGGCAATTCCCGCCACCAGTTGCCCCAAACTAGACATTTTCTCCCGTTGTACCAACTCTGTGGTCATTTTTTTATTCTCTTGGAAAATATGGGCAATGGTTTCAAACCAAGAAAACCAATTTTCTGGCACATCTCCATAGTCAACGGTTTGATTTTGACTACAAGCTTCGATATGTTCAACCAATTGACTGGCCGGATTAATAAATTCTCGCTTAATCAGTTGGTTTACTAAAAAGAACAACAACAGAGAACCTGTTAAAATCAGTCCTAAGCCTAGGGAAACATGAAACAAAATGGGTGTAATAACTTCAGATTTTTTAGCAACAAATAAAAGTTTCCAGTTAGTATTTTGAAACTCTTCATGAACTAATAAATAACTCCCGGTATCTTGAACCGTGAGCGGGCTATTTTCTAAATAGGAGTTGATTTTCAGTTTCAGGGTATCGGGTAAATAATTTTTAAGACTAATAATCGAAGGTTCAGAATAATGATTTAGTTCATCAATGGCAATAATTTGTTCTTGCTCATTAAATAACAAAAAATGCCCCACTTTGGGGGATTCTTCGGCTAAAATTTGCCTAAAAATATCTAAGGTAAAATCAAGGGCAATTAGCCCGCGAAATTGGTCTTTTTCATAAACGGGTGCGCCACAAGTAACGATGGGTTGATGAGTCACGGGGTTGAGATAGACTGGACTCCAAAAGCGATGATGTTCAGAATTATTCTCAGGAGAGGCGAAGGAATAGGTTTGGGAGGTTAATAAATCTTCGGTAAAATGGGCTTGTTCTGACCTCACCCAAGGATAAAGATTTAAAAAGTGATTTTCTGATAAATAATACGCCCAGAGAGTATTCGGAATGAGTTTAAAAGCGGTTTGTAATAACGGGTTTATATATAACGCCATTTCTAGTTCCCGATAAAACTCAGAACTGCGTTCTTGTAGCGTTCCCATCCCCGTTAAATTACCAATTAAGCGAGGACTGTAGGGTTCTGGAATATGATCTAAATTATAGTAAATTTGCCCTTGACTTTCTTCCTCTTTTAGGCTATCCAACAGGATAGACTCAAACGCTGTAATTTGACTAATATCATAAAAGGAGTTTGCCCGAAACTGCATCTGTTCTACATAATTTTCGGCGTTTTCCAGTTTACGATCAATAATCGTAACCACTTCTCGCATGGTGTGTTTCAGTTGCTGAGTCTCGTATTTATACTGACTCATAAACTGCCAGTAGAATAAAACGGAAACGACTAAAATTACAATAACAAAGGTGATTTGAATAATACGATTGTAACGGGCAAAGATCATAGGGCTGGTTTCATGGTAGTTTGAGAAAATTAAACACCCATTGTCATAATACCCTATGGTCTGTAAGTTCGGTATAGGGGGAATTTCTGAATTTCCCCCAGGAGATGGGTTAGAAATTCCCCTTAAAATAGCGCTTAATTGTCTGCTTCCGGATCATAGGTTGAGGCAACATACAACTCTTTAAGCTGTTTGAGATCAACTTGAGAGGGGGCATCGGTAAGCAGAGAACGGGCTTGTTGGGTTTTCGGGAAGGCAATCACATCCCGAATAGATTCCTCTCCTGCTAATAACATGACCAGACGATCTAAACCGTAGGCAATGCCGCCATGAGGGGGAGTTCCGTACTCAAACGCCTCTAATAAAAAGCCGAATTTAGCATAGGCTTCTTCTTCAGATAATCCAATAGCTGAAAAGACTTTTTCTTGAATTTCTCGCTGATAAATCCGCAAACTGCCGCCCCCGACTTCGATTCCGTTATATACTAAATCGTAGGCTTGCGCTCGGGCGGTTTTGAGGTCGTCTAAATCGTCGAGATGGGGACAGGTGAAGGGGTGATGGAGGGCTTCTAAGCGCTGTTCGTCTTCGTTCCATTCAAACATGGGAAACTCGGTAATCCAAAGCAGGTTAATTTGCTCTGGATTGATTAATCCCAGTTGTTCCCCAACGACTTGGCGGAGACGATCTAAGGATTTATTAACGGTGGGGATGTCTCCGGCACCGAATAGGAGTAAATCTCCGGCTTTAGCGTTGGTGCGGGTGAGTAGTTCTTCTTTTTGTTCGGGGGTTAAGTTGTCTTTGATTGCCCCAATACTGTCAATTTCTCCGTCTTCTCGAACGCGGATAAAAGCAATTCCTTTTGCTCCGGCAATCGTAGCTTCTTTAAATAAGTCGCCACCGGGTTTAATGCGGACGTTAGAAATGCTTTCGTTGCCGCCGGGGATGGGTAATACTTTCACGATGCCGCCACTTTTTACGGCCCCGGAGAAGACTTTAAAACCGGAGTCGGCCATAATGTCTGAAACATCGACTAATTTTAAGTCAAAACGGGTGTCGGGGCGGTCGGTGCCGTATTGATTCATGGCTTCGGCATAGGTGAGACGGGGGAAAGGACGGGGGATGTCTATACCTTTGACGGTTTTGAAGATATGACAAACGAGAGCTTCGTTGAGGGTGAGAATTTCATCTTGTGACAGGAAACTCATTTCCATGTCAAGCTGGGTAAATTCGGGTTGACGATCAGCGCGTAAGTCTTCGTCCCGGAAGCAACGGGCGATTTGATAGTAGCGGTCAAAGCCTGCTACCATGAGCAGTTGTTTGAAGAGTTGGGGAGACTGGGGAAGGGCGTACCATTCGCCGGGATTGACGCGGGAGGGTACGAGGTAGTCTCGGGCGCCTTCGGGGGTGGAACGGGTGAGGATGGGGGTTTCTACTTCGATGAAGTGTTCCTGATCTTCGAGGAAACGACGGATGGCTTTAATAACTTGGTGTCGCAGGCTGAGGTTGCGGGTCATGCGATCGCGCCGTAGATCCAGATAACGGTATTTTAGCCGCAATTCCTCTTTAATGCTCTCACTTTCGGCGGTGGATACTTGGAAAGGTAACTGTTTCTGAACCGCGTTGAGAATCTCAATCTGATCGGCGTAAATTTCGATTTCTCCGGTGGGGATTTTGGGATTGAGGGATTCGGGGGGACGTTGACTGACACGCCCCTCTATGCGCACGACATACTCATTTCGGAGCGTTTCTGCCCTAGTATAGGATTGGGGGGTGCGTTCTGGGTCGCTGACGATTTGGACTACTCCGGTGCGATCGCGCAAGTCCACAAAGATCACACCACCATGATCCCGACGACGATCAACCCACCCACACAGGCTAACTGTTTTTCCTACGGCCTCGGCTCGTAAGTCTCCGCAATAATGAGTACGCATACACTTTATGACAACACAAAAAAAATAGAAGGACTTTCTATGGTAACAGAATGTTACACCCTCTCTATAATCCTTTAGGTCTGGTTAAGATCAGGATTTTGACTTACCTGTTGACTTGTTACTCTTAGAAAACCCAGCTTTTTGTGGGGTGAATTCTGCACAAAATTCTAGATTTTTTCCTCAAGATTCGGTAAATATTCAGGCTTGAGAATTTCCTCCGTTGTAAAGGGGCATTTTCCCTCAAAACTCAGCAAAGGTAAGCCCGTTTCCTCTGCGGCTAACTCCCTAGCATCCTGATAGCATTCAGTCAAGATAGTGTTAAAATAACTTTGCAAACTGGGACTTTCTTTCAAGGCTCTGTTAATGTGTTGACGGTGTTCTCGGATGGTAAATCGCCAACGATTAGACCGCTTGGCAGGTTGATAATAATAGTGAAGCAGGTGCATTAACAGAATTTTGAGATTACTATAAATGGCTCTTTTCTCACTTCTTCCCCTATCTTCTAGTTCATCAATTAAGTGTTTTATATCAACCTGCTTAAAGTCACCTTGTTTTAACTGTTTTATGGTTTCTTCTCGCCACAGGTTGTAATCCTGCTCATAGATGGCTGCGGTAGTTTTAGGGGAGGTTTTCATTTTGAACTATGATTAATAAGTCACTAAATGTTTACATCTTGGCGATGCTCAATAACCCTGTAGTCGAACTGTTTCCAGATCCGGTGTTCCCCGTTCCCTTAAACCAAGAATTCCGAATCCCTAGGGAAATATAGCCAACCTACCTGAGTCGTGCAAAAAATGCTCCCCTGCAATCCAGATAGGAGAATAGCCCTTCACGTCTCATTAGGACTAGCTATAGCTACATTCTAACTATTCTAATGGATCATGAATAATTGTGGCTTGAGCCTTGATTATCCCGGTTTTGTGCAATAAACTTGTCGTGAATTGCCCAGTGATTTAATAACCTATGCAGTTAACTCCCCAAGAAAAAGATAAACTCTTAATTTTTACGGCGGCCTTAGTGGCAGAACGGCGCAAGGCGAAAGGGCTTAAGTTAAACTATCCTGAAGCGGTGGCTTATATTTCTTCGGCGATTCTTGAAGGTGCAAGGGAAGGAAAAACGGTGTCAGAATTGATGAGTGAGGGAACAACTCTGCTCACTCGCGCTGATGTGATGGAAGGAGTGCCGGAAATGATCCCGGAAGTGCAAGTTGAGGCAACGTTCCCCGATGGGACAAAATTGGTGACGGTACATCATCCCATTCGTTAATCGGCAATTCGGTAAGAACTGATTCATAAATTCAAAGATCAACCAGGAGCAAAGGATTATGATTCCGGGTGAATTATTAGTAGATGACGGTGAAATTGAACTCAATTCGGGACGAGAAACGCGGCGAATTGTGGTGAGTAATACGGGGGATCGTCCCATTCAAGTGGGGTCGCATTTTCACTTTTATGAGGTGAATCGGGCGTTGGAGTGCGATCGCAATGCAGCCAGAGGAAGGCGCTTAAATATCCCGGCCGGAACCTCTATCCGTTTTGAACCGGGGGATGAAAAGGAGGTGGAATTAGTTCCTCTAGTGGGGAGTCGTCAAGTGTATGGGTTTAATGGTTTAGTCAATGGTTCTTTAGACTAGGGTGAGGTTATTATGAAACTCCCTCCTTCTTGGCAACTTCCCTTAACGATTAAAAACCGTCTGGGTCAAAAAAGTGTAGGCAAACAACGGGCAATGATTGCGGAAGGACATCTGTTGCTGGTGCTGCATCGCGCTCCAACTTTGGGGGAAAAACAGCGTCAAGGGGTGTTCTTTTGGCGAGATCCTCAAGGGAAATGGGAATGTAGTGTGGGGGGGGTGGGATTAAAACCGTTAATGAAGCATATTCAAGTCTACGAAGAGGCTGAGAACGCCCTGAGTTTAGCCTATAGCGAAGCAGAACAGGCGGAAGACTATTTTAACTTGCTCGAACAATTGGCCCCGGTGCAACATTCGACCCAAAATCTCCACAATACCCTACAAGCGGCACGGGAGGGGATTCCTGAAGACCGGGATCTGATTGATTTGCGCGACTGGGCCTATGGGATAGAGCGCTCGCTCAATCTCCTCCACGAAAACATCAAAAACAGCCTTGACTACCGGATGGCCGAACGGGTGGAACAGCAAAATGCCATCGCGTTGGAATCCGTTCGGGCTAGTCATCGTCTCAATGTTTTGGTGGCTATTTTCTTCCCCCTCACAGCGATTACTTGTATTTTTGGCATGAATCTAAGCAGTGGTTTAGCGGAATCCTTCAGCTTTTGGCTAATTCTCCTGATTAGCCTGAGTTTAGGCCTTTGGGTTCGCCGTTGGGTGATTGTCGGTAAACTTTTGTGATCAGGGGTTTCAGCCCTTGGACAAGAATTGTTTAGAATTTTCTCTAAACCAGAAAAAATACAAAAACGGTGTTAGCTTGGTAGTATCAGGGACACTACAAGATTTTGGTCTGGTATTGGGTAAACATCAAACCTCGGATCTCTGATGGGCTGGATTTAATCTCAAATACCCAACAGAATGCTATCTGTAGGTTGGGTAGAGCCATAGCGAAACCCAAATAGGGCGAAGAAGGCTTTAGCCACTATTGGGGCGTTTATGAGTTTGAGGGTTACTGAGAAGGGTGTCAACTATTCTAAATTGCTTTTAAGTTTCAGGAACTTTTAAGTAACAGAGTCATGAGCAACAGGGTTATAGTTCAAGACTTCTGAGGTTTAAGCATTAGGGATTGATGACAACCTGCCCAATCAGAACACAAACCAAATCAGAGAATTTTCCAATTTGAATCGATAAATGTTTATGAACTCGCTGTTGGGGGGATTCGTGTGTTTTTTTACCTGAAAACCCCATAATAAAAAAAGGAATAGAAAAAAGCCCCTTTTGTGGTACTGAAGTCATATGTGGGAGAAAAAAATTATTGCCAATATCCTGAATTCCCAGTCTGCCGTGGAATTAACCATTGATCGGGAACCCATTGTTGTGACACCGGAAACAAAGGTAAGCAATGCGATCGCCCAGATGAATATTACCTCCCCAAATCCAGCGACAGCAAAGGCTTCAGCCCCGAAATGTTGTATCTTAGTGAGGCAGGACGAACAGTTAATAGGGTTACTCACAGAACGAGATATTCTTAGTTTAATGGTGCAATCTCAGAACTTAGAACAGATTCCCATATCACAGGTGATGGGGAATCCGGGAATAACAATTTTGCGATCGCACCTCAACAATCCCCTTAGTCTCCTCTGCCAATTTAATGAACACCAGACGAGTTATTGTGTCATTCTAGAAGACGAAGCACCTCACAATATTTATGGTGTAATTACCCTAGATCAACTCTGCTTAGACTTAAATCAAGCTGGATTATTGGCGAATCTAAAACCGCAAACTCTCCAACCTCAAACACCCATTGATTCTGGTCAAAATCCCTCTTTTGTTACAGCAGAAAACAGTCAAACCATTGTAGAGAAACATACGCTACCTTCCAAAATCAGAACAAATTTTAACCGTTTAAACTACCTGCTTAACTACAGTCCGGCGATTCTTTATACCGCCGATCCAGTAACCTATGAAATCACTTTTATCAGTGAAAATGTTAAAACAATTTTAGGACATGAAGCGTCAAACTTCATCAAAAACCCCAAATTCTGGCAAGACCAAATTCACCCCGAAGATCAAGTTCTATTGTTATGGACAATGCAGCGTCTCTCCAGTTCAAACTCTCAGAGATGTGAGTATAGATTTCGAGATGCACAGGGTCAATACCATTGGTTACGCAATGAAATAGTAGTCATTCAAGATGAAAATAACCAACCCAAAGAACTGATCGGCTACTGTATGAACGTGGACGATTTGAAACAAATTGAACAAAATTTGAGAACCAGTGAACAACAATTTCGCAGTATTTTTGAACAAGCCGATGTAGGGATTACTCAACTCTCTCCTACTGGGTCTTTCTTAAAAGTTAACCCAAAATTTATAGACATTGTACAGTATTCTGAGGAAGAACTTCTAAAAACCACCTACCAAAAAATTACTTATCCCCAAGACCTAGCCCAAGATTTAACCCTAAACTACCAATTATTAATCGGAAAAATTTCTCGCTTTGCGGCAGAAAAACGCTATGTTCGCAAAGATGGATCAATTGTCTGGGTTCATTGGAGTGGTTCAGTGGTCTGTAGTCTAGCAGGGAAAGCTGAGTCAATTATTGCGGTGATTCAAGATATTAGCGATCGCAAGCAAGCCGAGTTAGCCCTACAAGAAAGTGAGTCAACCCTGCGCAGTTTTTATGACAGTAGTGCTATGATGATGGGGGTGGTTGAATTAATTTCTAACCCAGAGGATTTATTGAATATTTGGAGCAATTCCATGACAGCTGAGTTTGTAGGTTTATCTCCCAAGCAAATGGAGTATAAAACGGCTCAGGAGTTAGGAATTCCTCAAAACATTACTCAGGAATGGATTCAATACTGTAAACACATTCAAAAAACGGGGAAACCCGTTCAGTTTCAGTGTTCATACAAACACAAGGAAAAAAAATTCTGGTTATTGACTACACTTTCCCCGATTAGGACTGAACATAGAACCAGTTCCCGTTTTTGCTACATCACCGAAGATGTCACCGAACGCAAACAAACAGAACGCATCCTTGCACAAACCACTCAAACCCTTTTACAAGCCCAAAAAATCGCCCATATTGGCTATTGGGACTATAACGTAATTAGCCATCAACTGACATGGAATAAAGAAACCTTTGAAATTTTTGGCACAGATTGGAATCAACCTGAACCCACTTATACTCAATATATCACTCAAATTCATCCCGAAGACCGCATCAAACACCAAACGGCTTTAGAACATAGTCTGATGACAGGAGAACGGTTTGAGGTGGAATATCGCCTATTAAGAGATAGTGGAGAAATTCGCTATCTCTACAGTCAAGCGGAAGTAGAAACCAATAGCCAAGGCGTCGTTATTCGTCTGTTTGGGGTGGTGATTGATATTACAGAGAAAAAACGCGCTGAAGAGAGTTTAAAAGCCTCAGAGGCTAAATATCGCCTGCTGGTGGAACAAATGCCTGCCGTTACCTATACTTCCGCTTTAGATGATTTGAGTACCACCCTTTATGTGAGTCCGCAAATCGAGCAAATGTTAGGTTATCCTTTACGGGAATGGTTACTTCAACCGGATCGTTGGTATACAGCCGTTCATCCAGATGATCGGGATAAAGTCGCAAAAGTTTTAAAAATAGCTCATAATAGCCCCGGAACTTTTAATCGGGAGTATCGGATTTTTGCCAAATCGGGGGAAATGTTATGGGTGCGCGATCGCGCTAGAATTGTCACCAACGAAGCCGGAGAACCCATTTTTCTCCAAGGCATGATGTTTGACATTACCGAACAAAAAACCTCGGAAGAAGAGTTACAACACGCTTACGCACACCTTGAGGCTACTAATCGTCGTTTAGAAATTTCTCTCAAAACCCTTGAACAACGCAACTATGAACAAGTCATTACCAGTCAGATGCTAGAGTTTCTACAAGCTTGTAGCACATCCTTAGAAGCCTATCCTGCCACCGCCGAGTTTTTAAAAATCCTTTTTCCCCACTGTTTTGGGTCAATTCTATTACCCCAACCAAATAAAAAAATCCTAGAAGCTGTCAGCATTTTTGGTGAATTGTCTCCAGAAGAAAGCACTATAAACACTAAAGATTGTTGGGCATTGCTGAGAGGAAAAACTCATTATGCTTCTAATAATCAACCGGGATTATTCTGTCATCATATTGACCAAAACTCTCAACCTACCGCAACGCTTTGTATTCCCATGATGGTACAAGGATTAGCCTTGGGGTTGTTTTATCTACGCACCCAAGATCCGGCAGGAATTCCGCCAGAACAGCAACAACTGGCTCAAACGGTTTCCGAACAAATTGCTCTAGCTATTTCTAACTTACAACTACGGGAAACTTTACAAAATCAGAGTATTTGCGATCCCTTGACTGGGTTATTTAACCGTCGTTATTTGGAGCAATCCTTACAGCAAAGTTTACAGGCGGCTGAGTTAACTCAGCCGCCTGTGAGTTTAATTATGATTGATGTGGATCATTTTAAAAAATTTAATGATACCTATGGTCATGATGCCGGAGATTTTGTCCTACAAACTTTAGCAGAATTTTTACAAAAACAAGTTCGAGAGTCCGATATTGTCTGTCGTTATGGGGGGGAAGAATTTACGTTAATTTTGCCCAATGTGTCTTTAGAATTAGCCTATGAGCGGGCTGAGTTGTTACGTCAACGAATCAAAAAACTGCCCTTAAATTATCAGGGGAAAAACCTAGGACAATTGAGTTTTTCGGCGGGTTTGGCTACGTTTCCTGAGCAAGGGGACACGGTGCAATCCCTCATTCGTCGGGCTGATGAGGCTTTGTATGAAGCGAAAGGACAGGGGCGCGATCGCGTCATTTGTGCCAAGACCAGTTGCTTAACCATCGATTCAAGTTGAAGCTCCCCACCCACAAGGGGATGGGGCTTTCAACGCAACATTGCTGTAAAATCCAAACAGTACCCCTGATGAAAACCAAGATATCATTCAAGGTTCAAGAACTCCCTTATGGCTCAAACTGTCTGGATTGCACGACACGGCAACCGTCTAGACTTTGTTCATCCCGACTGGTTCAACACCGCAGAACGACGTTATGATCCCCCTCTCTCGGAGGATGGATTCCAGCAAGCGCAAGAATTAGGGCGGCGTTTGCAGAAAGAGGCGATCGCCCATATTTTCGCCTCCCCCTTCCTGCGCACCGTACAAACCGCCCACGCCGTCGCCGAATGCTTGGATCTCCCTCTCAAACTGGAAAGCGGCCTCAGTGAATGGCTAAACCCCCACTGGATGACCGAAATGCCCCAACGTCTCCCCCCAGAAATCCTCACTCAACAATATCCCCGCATTGATCTGAGTTACACCTCCTGCGTTGTTCCTCAATACCCCGAAACAGAAACAGAGGTCATGGACAGAAGCGCTACCACTGCCCATCAATTAGTGCAAAGATACTCAGAGAATATCCTTTTAGTCGGCCATGCAGCATCCGTCATCGGCACCACCCAAGGACTGGTCGGGGGTCAACCTTTAGTCAACACAGCACTCTGTTGTTTAGTGAAAATAGTCAATCACAATGGAGACTGGGAGATGGAGCTTAATGGAGATACCACTCACCTCAGTCCCCAGTCCGCCTCTTTTCCTAGATTAGGGCGTGCCGAATAAGTCGGGAAGAGGGAATAAGTCTTAATTCCTATTCCCTCTTCCCTGTTTCCTTGTTAAATCTAGGATTCAGCAATTAACGGCGCGTTCGTGACGCTCGTGCGCTTGGCCGGGAAGCGGAAAAGAACCTGAAATAGAGATTTCCTCTGGTCTGCGGGTTCTGGTGCATAATTCCACAAACTGTCATAGAAGAAGAACGAAAAGCCTAAACCCTGTTGACGAGCGCTTTGGATTTTCGCCTGAATTTGTTGCAAACCAACGGGACGATTTCTTAACCCCGTCAAAATGCCTACCCCCGTCGGGATACGTTGCCGCGCTTCTTGAATTTCGGGCCGCACTAAATTCTCCCGGAAAGCCGCCAAATCGGGACGATACACTTGAACTAATAATTCATCAATCACACCCCGACGTAACCACGCTAACCAGTCTTGGAGTTGTCCGCGATAGGCGAAATCGTAGGGATTGGGGGAAACGGAGAAAATAGCATTGGGTTGTTTCGCTTTCACTTGACGGTTTAATTCAACCATAAACGCCGTCAGTTTATCCGCACGCCATCTGACCCAAGCGGGATCCGTAGCGTTACTCGGTGCGGCCCGGCCGGTTTCCCGACGATACATCGCCGTTGTGAAACTGTCATAGCCAAACTGGTTGGGGAGACTCGCGTGATCATCAAACTGTACCCCGTCCACATTGTATTGATCCAGGACTTCTAGGACAATTTGGGTGATAAATTGCTGCACTTCAGGATGAAAAGGGTTTAACCAGTAGACCTCTCCAGCCGTCCCAACCCAAGACCTAGTTCCATCTTGTTTTTGGGTTAACCATTCAGGGTGAGCTTTAGCTAATTCGGAGAAGGGGGGAGTCATAAAGCCAAACTCAAACCAAGGCAGGACTAACAAACCATTGCGGTGGGCTTTTTCGACGAGATCCGCTAGGATATCTTGACCTTGATTGCCGCGACGGATAAAGGTTTGAATGCCTGCCCTTTGGGCTGTGGCGCTGGGGTAGTGAACAAAACCCGAGTTCCACACCACCGGGTAGACCGTATTAAAGTTAAGTTGACCCAGTTGAGTCATGGCCGCCTCTAGGGCATTTTGATCCGCGAGTACCCGAGTGTCATTGTTGGTCATCCAGACCCCTCGCACTTCGGGAAAGCGCTGTTGAGCAACGGTTCCAAGGGGATGACTCAGGAAAACAATGGTCAACAGGGCAGTTAGAAATAGGGCTAGTCGGGTTTTCCAACTGTGCGATCGCCTCGAAAATATCGCCGATAAGAACATAGGTTTAAACTTCAAAATCTTGAGTAGTTCAGGGTTCATCATGCCAAGGACTTTTTCCGGCAAAAGTTTGAGTAGTTTTCAACACACCCGTCAAACGGTATTGCACCAATCCTTATAACAATTCTTAAGGTCGAGCCAACTGCCCCACCCACAAGGGGATGGGGTTTTCCCGGCAATCTTTATAAACTTCCGTAGTATAGCCGACAATGCACAGACTCTGTACTGTATCTTGGGAGATATTCGTTCTGTTATGTGACTTCCTCCCAACGCAGACCGCAAGCGATACAGCGCGGGCTTTCCCCCATTACATCACTCATTCACTCATAACGATGATAACCGCGCACCAAGCGAGTCGCCGTTTCCACATCAACAGGTTTCGAGAAAAAATATCCTTGGGCAAACTCACAACCTAATGCCTTAATATACTCCAGTTGTTTTGGGGTTTCTATCCCTTCTGCGACTAAATTCATCCCTAAACTATGCGCTAGCGTAACAATAGTTTTCACAATTTCCGTTTGACTAGAATGAGATCCCATCCCTTGGACAAAAGAACGGTCAATTTTAACCGTATCAATGGGGAACTCATGTAAACGACTCAGGGAGGAATACCCCGTGCCAAAATCGTCAATGCACAGGCCAATTCCCAAAGTTTTCAGTTGTTTAAGTCGATTCGCTTGAGCCTCAGCTGTCTTAAGTAAACAGCTTTCGGTGATCTCTAATTTTAAGCCAGAATAGTCAATTTCAACTAACATCAATAGATTATAAATCTGCTCAATTAAATCTGCTTGTTCTAGTTGAATAGGGGAGAGATTGACATTCAAACCTAGAAAAGGGGGATAATCCGTGTTTTTTTGTAGAAATCGTTGCCATTTTTGCAATTGAGAACAGGCAGAACGGAGAACCCACCAGCCCAGTTGATGAATTAAACCCGTTTCCTCGGCAATGGGAATAAATTGAGTGGGAGAGATCATCCCTTTTTGGGGATGTTGCCAACGCACAAGGGCTTCAAAACCTTGCAAATATCCAGTTTTGAGATTAATAATCGGCTGGTAATATAAACAGAATTCATCCCGTTCTAACGCCCACCGTAGATCATTTTCAAGTTGTAACCGTTCTGGAGTGTTAATCTGCATGGCCGGATTAAAAACCGCATAGCGATTCCGACCTTTGGCTTTAGCTTGATACATCGCCACATCGGCATCTCGCAGGATTTGATCGGCGTGTTCGTAGGTGCGGTAATTGAAGGCAATGCCTAGACTAACCCCAGTGAACACTTGATAGTTATTGAGGTTAAAGGGGTGGCTAAACTGGCGTTGAATACTTTCCGCAATATGGATAGCTGCTTCTAAATTAGGGATGTCATCAAGGAGGATGGCAAATTCATCCCCGCCGAGACGGGCGACAATATGCTGGGAGGGAACACATTCTCGGAGACGTTGGGCGGCATATTGTAGGAGTTGATCTCCACAAAGATGACCTAAGCTGTCGTTAATAACTTTAAAACGGTCGAGGTCAAGGAATAGAATGGCGTAGTGGTAGGGTAAGGTGCGCTGCTCATTTCGAGACGCTTCGCGACTGTCCGTTGTGATACAACCATGGTTTTCATAGCAATTTGCCCGTTGGATGGTTGTTTCTACACGCTGTAAAAAACAAGTGCGATTCGGTAAGGTGGTTAAAGCATCATGAAAGGCGTTGTAGAGCAGTTTTTCTTCTGCTAAACGACGGGCGGTAATATCTCGCACGGTTCCCTCATAATAGATAAGTTCTCCATTCTCGTTGCGGACGGCTCGGGTGTCTTCGGAAATCCAGATAATTTTGCCATCCCGGCGATAGATTTGGGATTCAAAATTACTGACGAGATCATGTTGTTTGAGTAATTCCGTAAAGTCTTGACGACGATGGGGATTGACATAAAGTTGATCAGCAATATTAGTTAGGGCTTCAATTAAACTAGCGGGAGTCTCATAGCCATAGATTTTGGCGAGGGCAAGGTTGGCGCTGATATACTGACCCTGGGGGGTGGTTTGGAAAATGCCTAGGGTAATATTTTCAAAAATACTGCGATACTTGAATTCCGCTTCTTTGAGGGCAACATGGGACTGATGTTGCTCTATGGCAATCCCGGCTAAATTTTGGGCTAATTCAACTAATTTTTGATCTTCGGTACTGGGGAATTGAGGTTGAGGGTAGTAGAGGGCAAAGGTGCCGAGTATTTGACCTTGGGAGGAGAAAACGGGGCTAGACCAACAACTCTGTAAGTTTTGAGCGAGGGCAAGGTGTACATAACTCTGCCAGCGTGGGTCTTTCGTAATATCGGTGACAATGACAGTTTTTTGTAGATAGGCTGCGGCTCCAAAGGAGGCCACATTGGGACCAATGGGGAGTCCTACTAAGGCTTGACGGTAAGTGGAGGGAAGACTGGGAGCGATGCAGTGAGTAAAGGATTGACGGGATAAATCTAAGAGTAAAATGGAGCCAATCATGCCCTCGGATTGGTATTCAATCACCTGAATTAGATAGTCTAGAATCTCTTGGAGATCCTGATTGGTGGCAATCATTTCGAGAATGTGGGTTTGATGGGTCAGGAGAGATTGACTAATGGCTTCGCTGGTAATGTCGCGGGAAATGGCGATGATCTCTTGAGGAGTGCCTGTACGGCGATCGCGCAAAACCTGACTTTTTGTCTCCAAACGCACATAATGCCCCCCTTGATGGCGAATCCGATAGACCAAACTAAAGGGAAAAGACTCCTCAAGCATCCCTAAATGAGCATTGCGCACCCGTTGATAATCTTGGGGGTGAATCAACTCGTAGGGAGACATTCCCACTACGTCTTGAGCGCGATAGCCTAAAATATTCCAACAGGCTGGGGAAATCTCAATTAATTGACCATCGAGTTGATGACGAGAAATCAGATCCGCCCCATTATCCGCTAGCAATTGATAATGAGCATTGCGGTGATCTAATTCAGCTAAAGGCCCGGCAGACTGACGCGTAGGAATAATTTGCTTCGTAGCTAGATACGATAGCAAAGAAGGAGATTGACTCGTACTCGGCTCTTCTAAGGCCGCCACCCCTTGAATGAATAAAACCTTATGCTCTGGGTTTAACGACACAACAGAGGCCGTACAAGACCAAACCTGCTTATGATGGGGGTCATATACCATCAACTCCACCGGGGAAGCATTCCCCTGTCGCCCCAGTTCCCAACATTGATGGAGACGTTCTGTCGGAAAGGGTAAATTCTCCATCGCGTTTGAGGAGGAGGGAGCTTGAGCAAATAATTCTAGGGCGGTTTGATTCCACCATACTTGTAGCGGTTCTAACTGGATGACCCAAACCGGGGATTGTATCAGATTAAGGAGTTTCAAATCCGTCTTGGGGAGGGGAGTAACATTAAGGGGAAACATGGCTGTTGATAGAGCATGACAAGGGCGGAAGGGTATAGGCCAAGGGCAAGGGATTGGCAATTGTAGATGAAACACCGGATTTCAATACTCTGTATTGAGAGAACTGTACTGAGAGAACCAAGATACAGGTGAAGAAAAAGCTATTGCTCTTGCCAGTCTTCCTCCAATCTAAGTAAATTAGGACAAGATATTTGTATCATTAAATACCAATACCCAAAGGTTCATTAACCTTTAAGCAAGGAAAAAAGGACAATTGTTATCGTCATGTTCTTAAATCTTTTGGTTATTCTAGTCCGTGTTTCAAGAGTGACTCCATAGCCTTTCACTCCTTAGACTGAAGACGTTTAAAAAGGGTGAAATTCTGGCGCTCAACCTGCATTTTGCATTTAACCAGAAAGGTTTGACTGAAGGAAATTTTATTCAGAGTTACTTAAGAATTTTTGGAGACTTTGGTTATTTTTTTATAAAAAGTTTAGATTTAAAGTCTGTATTCTTCCATACCTTGACTGGCTTAGTTAGATTCATGAAATATTTCAAAGTATCAACAAAAGTAACAAAATTGTTACATCAAGGAGTAAGGCAAAATAGCTTCAAAGCCTCTCAAAACAAGGGATTGCACTGGATTCGATGACCCGTGAAATTGTGGGTCTTATCATTAACTCTTTTGTCAAGATAGTTTGTTTAGCTAAAAGATCGGGTTCAATATAAGAAGAAAAGTCAAGCCATGTAGATGCAATGTTCAGAATGATGAAGCGACCGTCACAACTGACACGTCTAATTTGGGATTTCTACCGCGAAAACCCAATGGAGTTACAGCAACTGAAAGTCCTCGAAAATTGTCAAGTTTTTAGACGGTGGGGCGTGCTACATATCCGGTGTTGGAAAGAGGATGTAGCCGAGGCTGTTTTGGCAACACGCAGTTTGCTAGTTGAACCCATAGGACAGTTGCGCATTGCCCAAAAGATTCAAGTCTCCGTCGCCAAACATCCAGTTGCTTTATTTCCCGTCCATTCGGATAAACAGTTTGTCTAATCCCGGAAATGGCTCATCAACAATACCCAGTGGACTACCCTATTTAGGGGCTGCTGAACATGGCTCTAAGCCTTGTTTCATAAGGCTTTCAGCCTTTTAAATGGCGAAAAAGTGCAAGATTTTAGAGATAAAGCATCCAAAAGGCTTGTCTTGTTCCAACTCCCCCTGTTCCCTGTTCCCTCCTGCCTGCCTCTTACCTATTCCCTGTTCCCCACCTCCCCAAATGTCACAAATCCGACAAATTATGAGATAATTCGTAATAAAGATTTTAAGATTTGCTTTCAGCAAAAGTAATGAGCGAACCAGCGCAAGAGCAAACCCTAGCAGAGAAAGCACCACCTCGCTATGAGTGCCTGAGTTGTGGCTATGTGTACGAGCCAAGCAAAGGCGATAGCAACGCGGGTGTTCACCCCGGAACAGAATTCGTTGACCTCCCGGCAGGTTGGCGCTGTCCCGTTTGTAGTGCCAAACGGACTCAATTCCGCAATATTGGGTCTTCTGGTGCGCCCTCCGGTTTTAAAGAAAATCTCGACTATGGCTTTGGGGTGAACCGTCTCACCCCCGGACAGAAAAACCTGCTCATTTTTGGAGCGTTGGGGGTTGCGATTTTATTCTTTTTAAGCTTGTACGGTTTACGGTAAACCCCCGAGAAGCCCCAGTTTGGGGCGAACTCAACAAGCCTACCCTCATTTATTTAGTGAGTATGATGAACTCTTTTGTGAAGAAACTCAAACAATTTCTCATATTCTGTGCCGTGGTGGTCTTCGCGGCGGGCTGTAGCAATGTGCCTAATGTAAGTTACAATCCTTGGCGGGTGGTTGACCTGCCCACAGATGCCGTGCTGTCGGATATTGCCTTTACTGATGACGGCAATCATGGCTGGTTGGTGGGTAGTCGAACGACTTTGTTTGAAACCCAAGATGGGGGCGAAACATGGGAGGAACGAACTTTTGACCTAGGCGAGGAAAAAGTTAGTTTTACCTCGGTTAGTTTTTTTGGTCAAGAAGGGTGGATTGTGGGGAAACCCTCCATTCTCTTACACACCACTAACGGGGGCAACTCTTGGGATCGGATCCCCTTAAGTAGCAAGTTACCCGGTTCTCCTTATAAGATTTTCGCTTTAGGTCGCAATCAAGCGGAAATGGCTACGGATGTGGGGGCGATTTATCTCACCAAGGACGGAGCCAAAAACTGGAAAGCCTTGGTACAGGAGGCGGTGGGTGTTGTTCGGAATATGGAGCGATCGCCTGATGGATCCTATATTGCCGTTTCCGCCAAAGGGAACTTCTATTCCACTTGGGAACCCGGAGAAACCGCTTGGCAACCCCATCAACGCACCAGTTCCCACCGTTTACAAAACATGGGTTTCGGGGCCGATGGGCGACAGTGGCTCTTGGCGCGGGGGGGACAAATCCAATTTAGTAACCCCAATGCCGAGGACGAGGAAAGCCCTTGGGATGAGGTGATTTATCCCGAATTCTCCACCAGTTGGGGTTTATTAGATGTTGCCTACCGCACTCCAGAGGAAATTTGGGTATCTGGTGGCAGTGGCAACCTCCTAGTCAGTGAGGATGGGGGGGAAAGCTGGCAAAAAGACCGGGCGGTGGAAAGTGTCCCTACCAACTTGTATAAAATCCTGTTTATGGGACAAGACAAGGGCTTTATTTTAGGCGATCGCGGAATCCTGCTGCGCTATGAACCCGACCTAGAAAACGCTTAATCTTGTTCTTTCTCCGGGGCTTTGATTTCATCTCATAACCGCCCAAAGACCTCAAGACCAGGGAGTAATTTTACTCAGTCAAGCCGGAGAAAAACTGTATCATTTTGGCACAGGGTCTGTCACAATGTACAGTAAAATGACATCATTTAGACATTAAACATTTGTTCAGGAGATTCATTCATGGCAGGTACAACAGGAGAACGCCCCTTTTCTGATATTGTCACCAGTATTCGTTACTGGGTGATTCACAGCATTACCATCCCCATGTTATTTATTGCTGGGTGGCTATTCGTTAGCACAGGTTTAGCCTATGACGCTTTTGGCACCCCTCGCCCTAACGAGTATTTCACCCAAGATCGTCAGGAATTACCCATTATTTCTGACCGTTATAGTGCAAAACAACAAGTTCAAGAATTCTCCGGCAAGTAAGCGGTTTTTAATTTGAGAGGATATCAAAATGACCAGTAACAACCCGAATCAACCTGTTTCCTATCCCATTTTTACCGTCCGTTGGTTGGCGGTTCATACCTTGGCAGTTCCCACCGTTTTCTTTTTAGGTGCGATCGCGGCCATGCAGTTTATTCAACGCTAATTTATTTAGGCTTAGTGATTTTCGCCTATTCCTTGATGTTATCAACATCAGGGAAATAAAGGAAATCAGCAAATGAAAAAAACGCGATAAAAAAACGCGACAAACAGAGGTTAAAATCATGGAAAGAACGCCAAATCCAAATAGACAGCCTGTTGAGTTAAACCGGACTTCTTTGTTCCTGGGTTTACTGTTGATTTTTGTGTTGGGCATTTTGTTCTCTAGTTATTTCTTTAACTAGATCAGCTTGTGTAAACCGTATTGGGAACCATTAGTGAGGTATTGAAGAAATGTTTGCAGATGGGCGTATTCCTTTATGGCTGGTTGCTGTGATTGCAGGTTTAGGTGTAATTGCAGTGGTTGGCATCTTTTTCTACGGTGCTTATGCTGGGGTAGGTTCTTCTCTCTAGAAGTTCTTTCCCTGCACACCTAGTTAACCCAGTTGACGAAATGGGAGCAAGAATTCCCCTCACTTCTAGCAGGTGGGGGGATTCGTTTTGGGCAACCGTACCGCCCAAACCGTCAACCATTGAGGATTTTTCCCGATATCCTGTTCATCCCAACCGTTATCATAGAAAAGAGTCCAGATATTATTTTTTTGTCCTATTGAAGAGGAGCATGGTTAAACAATCGATGCCTAGCGCCGAAAACCCAGAAGCCATTCGTTTACCCCGCACCAGTGAATCGGAAAACCTCAAACGAATTCGCCACACTGCTTCCCATGTGATGGCAATGGCTGTCCAAAAACTATTCCCCAAGGCACAGGTAACGATTGGCCCTTGGACAGAAACGGGGTTTTATTATGACTTTGACAATCCCGAACCCTTTACGGAGAAGGACTTAAAGGCCATCAAGAAAGAGATGGATAAAATTATCCGTAAAAAACTGCCCGTGATTCGGGAAGAAGTGACGCGGGAAGAAGCAGAACGTCGTATCCAAGAGATTCAAGAACCGTACAAGTTAGAAATCCTCAACGAGATTATTAAACAAGACCCCATCACCCTCTATCATTTGGGGGATCAGTGGTGGGATCTCTGTGCGGGGCCTCATGTGGAGACGACAGAGGAATTGAATCCCAAGGCGATCGCACTAGAATCCATTGCCGGGGCCTATTGGCGCGGGGATGAAAACCGCCAACAACTCCAGCGTATTTATGCCACCGCTTGGGAAACCCCCGAACAACTGGCCGAATATAAGCGCCGCAAGGAAGAAGCCCTCAAACGAGATCACCGCAAGTTAGGGAAAGAATTAGGATTATTTATTTTCGCCGATCCCGTTGGCCCCGGTTTACCCCTTTGGACCCCCAAAGGGACGATCATCCGTTCCCTTTTGGAAAACTTCCTGCGGGAAGAACAAGTCAAACGGGGCTATCAACAAGTCGTCACCCCCCATATTGCCAAAGTAGACTTATTCAAAACCTCGGGACATTGGCAAAACTACCGCGAGGATATGTTCCCCATGATGGCCGAGGATACAGAATCGGCAGAGTTAGAACAGGGTTTTGTGTTAAAACCCATGAACTGCCCCTTCCATGTGCAGATTTATAAAAGTCAGTTGCGTTCCTATCGGGATTTACCCCTGCGTTTCGCGGAATTTGGCACCGTCTACCGTTACGAACAATCGGGGGAACTGGGGGGATTAACTCGGGTGCGCGGTTTTACCCAAGATGACTCCCATTTGTTTGTCACTCCCGATCAACTCGAATCAGAGTTTCTCAATGTGGTGGATTTAATTCTCACGGTGTTTAAGAGTTTGCAGTTGAAGAACTTTCAAGCCCGTTTGAGTTTCCGTGATCCCGCTTCTGATAAATACATGGGTTCTGATGAGATTTGGAATAAGGCCGAAAATGCTATCCGTCATGCGGTGCAACATTTAGGGATGGATCATTTTGAGGCCCCCGGTGAGGCGGCGTTTTATGGCCCTAAATTGGATTTTATTTTCCAAGACGCTTTAGAACGGGAATGGCAGTTAGGGACGGTGCAGGTGGACTATAATCTACCCCAGCGCTTTGATTTGGAGTATGTGGCCGAAGATGGCACCCGCCAGCGCCCCGTGATGATTCACCGTGCGCCCTTTGGTTCCTTGGAACGGTTAATCGGGATTTTAATTGAAGAGTATGCGGGAGATTTCCCCCTCTGGTTGGCTCCGGTGCAGGTGCGCTTACTGTCGGTGAGCGATGAGTTTCGGACTTATGCCGATCAGGTCTGTGGGCAACTCAAAGCGGCCGGATTGCGGGCTGAGGTGGACTATAGCGGCGAACGACTGGCCAAGATGATCCGCAATGCAGAAAAGCAGAAAGTGCCTGTGATGGCCATTGTCGGGGCGAAGGAGGTAGAAAGCCAGACCTTGAGTATTCGCACTCGGGCGAGTGGGGATTTAGGGTCTATGGCGGTGTCGGAGGTGTTGGAGAAGGTTCAGGGTGCGATCGCCCAGCACGAAAACTTCTAACTAGGGAGTTGGGAGTCGGGAGTCGGGAGTCGGGAATCGGTGTAGGGGCGCAATGCTTGCGCCCTAGGGAGTCGGGAATAGGGAATAATTAGGGCTTGCTGAATAAGTCCGAGAGTTGGGGAATCGGGAGTCGGGAGTCGGGAGTCGGGAGTCGGGAATAGGCAATCGTGCCAGTTTTAAATGATCTGTTCCCTGTTAAGAGTTCCCTGTTCCCTTGTTGAGCCTAGCATAGGCGTGTTATTCAGCAGACCCTAATTATCAATTCTCCCCTGCTCCCCTGCTCCCCTGCTCCCCCTCCCCCCTGTCTCCTGATTCAGCAAGCCCCATCTAGGGCTTTAATCTTCAGGAGTCGCCAGTTCATCCTCCCTAGAATCCTCTGGAGACTCTGAGGGACTGGGACGGGATTCTGGTTCAGGAGAAGGAGAAGGAGAGGGAGAGGGAGAAGGAGAGGGAGAAGGAGAGGGAGAAGGAGAGGGAGAAGGAGAGGGAGAAGGAGAGGGAGAAGGAGAAGCCGTCGGACGAGGACTAGGTTTCGGTTTGGGTTGGGGGGAGGGAGAAGGGGCCGCTTGGGGAATTTGGGGTTGATTGCGTACACTCTCCGAGTCCGGTACAGAGAGCGTAGGACAGCGTTGGGGGTCATAGGTGAACTGAATGCTGATCCGGTAGGGGGTGGGTTGTTCTCCTCGCGGTAAACCTAAACGGGTCACTTGCGATCGCGCTTGTTGATCCAATAGAGCATAACCCGCACTGCGAAGCTGTTGCACATTAGACAAAGACCCATCAGGTTGAACCACCAAACCATAAACCGCCGTACCTTCCATTCGTCTTAAACAAGCATCCGCCGGATAATTCCCCCGAATAGTGCGACTTTGGGGAGTCCCTTGTCCTTGACTCACATTATTGCGCCAAGCCGCATAGTTCCGCTCCGCTTCTTGATTGGTCGTATTTTGATCCGTTCGCCGTTGGAGATTCCGTTGTTCAGCCAGTCGTTGATTAAAAGCCTGTTGACGTTGTAGCGTCGCCACTTGTTCAGGACTGAGAGGAGGCGCACCTTCATTTTGACTGGTGGCTCGGACATTACCCGGACGTGCCGCTACGGAACGGCTTTCAGGCGGACGGGGGGAGTCTGTAGGACTTTCCTCCTCCCCCTCCTCCGACCTTGGAGCCCCCGGTAATAAGCGGGCAGGATTGCCAACTTCTTCGAGAGGTCGAATCCGAAACGCCTGGGCAGATTCATCAATTTGGAAGAGATAATTTTCCCGATCCCTTGGGGTGGGGACTTTAGCCGTGGTTTGGGGGGGTGGGGGTGGGGTACTAGAACGACCCACCGGAGCCGGAGGAGTCGCCGGGAGTTTGCGTTGTACCGTGCCAGAAGGGGGATTAACCGGGAAGGAGTAAGCCCGTTGACCGGAGGGTAGTCTAGGGGTAGAGGTGCCGCCTGGTGGCGGGGGCAAGACTGGGCTAGTCACTTCCGGTAAGGGCAAGTCCTCAAGGGTGGGAATATTGGGGCGACCCGGTACAAGGGCGGTGGGGATTTCAGGCAGTTCTAAGGGGGGCGGGGAGAGATCGGGAAGACGGCCAATTTCATCGGGGGTTAACTCAATGACCTGAACATTACGATGATAGGGCGCATCTTCGGAGGGCGGGGCAAACATGGGTAAATTCGGCAAAGCCACACCGACCATGGCGTGTAAACTCACAGAGCTTAAAGCGGCGATGGTTGTAGGATGACGCAGGGTGACGATTAGGGTTTGGGTAATATTTAGGCTCATCGTCTTAAAAAATTAAAGATTACTGTAAATGACTCTAGGGTTAAAGGTAGAGGGCGGATCTGGTTTAGATGATCTTAATGCGCAAATAGATCAATTCTAGCGTGGGGCTTCCTTGTTTTATATCCAGTAGAGTAGCGGCAGCCTGCTGACTGCCTCTGTCCTCCGAGGAGTTCAGCCTGTCGTAACTGTTCCCCCTTCCATTAAAATAAGATGAAAGCTACATTTTCCCAGCTTTCTTTGAGGGGTTGGGGGATTAATTCTCATCCTATTGATAACTTACTATGTTTAACTGGTTTAATCGGAAATTTGGCGATTCCCACGGAGAGCCACGCCAACGCAATAAACAAGAACAACCCCCAGAAACTCCCCCCACCTCTGAACAACCCCCCGTTGAAGAACAAGCCCAAGAATCCAGCGAGTCTTCTGATACCACAACCTCCCATGAAGATTATCTTCAGTGGGCCAAGGCCGCTTATCAAAACATCCAAAAGCGCCAAGCCGTAACGGAAGAACCCCCGGAAGCGAAGGAAGAGACTCCCCCCGAAGCAGAGGAAACGGTTGCAACGGAGTTAGAGGAGTTAGAAACCGAAAGCCACGAGGAAGAATTAGAACCTGTGGCTGAAGCCCCCGAACCCCTCGCAGAAACTGTTCTAGAAGAACCTGTAGAAGCCCCCGAACCTGTTGCAGAAGCTGTTCTAGAAGAACCTGTAGAAGCCCCTGAACCTGTTGCAGAAGCTGTTCTAGAAGAACCTGTAGAAGCCCCTGAACCTGTTGCAGAAACTGTTCCAGAAGAGCCTGTAGAAGCCCCTGAACCTGTTGCAGAAACTGTTCCAGAAGAGCCTGTAGAAGCCCCTGAACCTGTTGCAGAAACTGTTCTAGAAGAACCTGTAGAAGAACCCGAACTCACCCCGGCCGCTATTGTGGCAGAGGAAGATGAGGAACTGGTAACAGATGCCCACGAAGGAGAACCCGAACCCCCCGTTACCGTTCCCGCTTGGCTGAAAAAATCCGATGCTTTGGAACGCTTAAAAGCCACCGCCATAGAAACCCCCGAACCGGAAACCGTTGCCCCGACAGCCCCAGAGGGCGACATCCCCTTTGATGAGGATTTCATGTGGTCAGCGCGAGTCTTAGCGGAACAAGGACGACAACCGGAGGATATTTCCGCCGAAGAGATCACCTGGTTAAAACGACTGCGGGAAGGACTGGGGAAAACCCGGCGCAGTTTGGTTAATCAACTGAAAGCCATTGTGGGACAAGGCCCCCTCAATGAAGATGCGGTGATGGAAATTGAGGCCTTGTTATTACAGGCCGATGTGGGAGTAGAGGCGACGGATTATATTATCGAAACCCTCCAGAATAAGCTGCGGGAGGAGGCCTTACCTCCGGAACAGGCGATCGCCTACTTGAAAAAAATCCTCTGTGATATCCTAGAACGCCCCCTCGCAGACCAACAAAATGAACTGTTTGTCCCCGAAAAAGATATCCTCAACATCTGGTTAATGACCGGAGTCAATGGGGCCGGGAAAACCACCACCATCGGCAAACTAGCCCACCTCGCCCAAAAATCCGGTTACTCCTGCCTGATTGCCGCCGCCGACACATTCCGCGCTGCGGCCGTAGAACAGGTGAAAGTCTGGGGAGAACGGTCTAATACTCCCGTCATTGCCAACCCCGGTAAAAACACCGACCCGGCTGCCGTAGTCTTTGATGCCATCACCGCCGCCCAATCCCGTCGGGCGGAATTACTGCTCGTAGACACGGCCGGACGCTTACAGAACAAGAAAAACCTAATGGAGGAACTGGCTAAAATCCGCCGCATTATCGACAAAAAAGCCCCCGATGCTAAGATTGAATCCCTGCTGGTGTTAGATGCCACATTAGGACAAAACGGCCTCCGTCAAGCCCAAGTTTTCTCCGAAGCCGCCCAATTAAGTGGGGTAGTCTTGACAAAATTGGATAGTAGTGCTAAGGGCGGTGTAGCTTTAGCCGTAGCGCAACAGTTACATTTACCCATTCGTTTTGTGGGTGCTGGGGAGGGGATTGAGGATTTACGGCCTTTCTCTAGTTACGAGTTTGTCGAGGCCCTCTTGAGTGATTAGGAGGGAGCATCAAACCTCATCAGATGGGTTAAGTCGGGAGAATCATAAATTCTCCCCACTGCCATCCTGATACACTCTATTACTCACCAATCAAGGCAGCTACGGGAATTTTGAGATCCTCAAAAGCTAGGGGGGTAATTTCTCCTGCCGTTAGGGTCATTTTGGAGGCATATTCTCCCCCTTGGGGATGCCGAAATATAATCAGTTCCCGACGTTTTAAGTTAACTAACCAATATTCAGGAATTCCCGCTTCTGCATAGATCCGGTATTTTAAGCCGGAGTCTTTTTGTAAACTGGTATTGGCATATTCTATCAGCCAAAAAATATTTTCAGGATAGGGATGGTGGGTCAGATATTCTTGACCCAACCGTTGCACAATGGCAATATCGGGTTCTGGTTCCGAGTGGTTGGGTAGGGTGATGGGTTTAGCTGGACGGACTAAAGCGCGTTCTCCTAATAAACGGCTTAAATAGTCTCCCGCTTCCGTGCTGAAATAAGCATGAGGTTCACCTTCCGGGGACATTTCGACAATTTCTCCTTTGAGTAGTTCCACCGGGCGATCTTCGAGTAAGCCCGTTTCAACCATTTGATGATAGTCTTCTATCGTCCATTTGGCTAAAGATATGGTCATAGTTCTTAACCCTCCTTGGTGGCTATTCATACTATAGTGGTTAATCCAGCCCATAGGCATCCTATAACGTAGAAGCCGTTCATAAATTCCCCCTACCAAAACCGATTGAGACTCGGTATATATCTATTCCATAGCCTCCCGTACTTCATCTAAGGGCAAATCTAGCACTTCTGCAATTTGTTCTGCACTTAAACCCAGTTCAATTAATTTAGATAAACTGGTTAATTTTGTTTCATATAAAAGCCGATCAAATGAAGTATATTCACTGGCTTGTATATCGTTTTTATTAAAGCTTTGATCCCCTTCATCCCTATTATCTAATTTTGGAAGTTCTGAAGTAGGACAAAGATTAATATTTCCAATTTGAACTGCATTAAATAACTGAGAGTGAGAGTTAGCAATTCCTAACCGTTCAACCACTGCGCAAAAATTTGACTTATTGATATCTTCCCCAAAACTTTTGGACAGCAACTGCCAGAGCTTGTAAGCCTCATCTTTTACATGACCCTTGCTGCATTTATATTTTTGGGCAATTTCAGGATACTTTTGACCATTAAGCACCCCCTTCAAAATTTCTACTTGCAGACTATCAAGATGTTTCCTAGTTTGTTTAAAAACTAACTGATCAATCGACTGCAACACAGTTTCCCAGTCCATAACTCTATGATGACTTCTCTGAGTTCATAACCGCTATTATCTGCTATTATCCGCCATTATCCGACCGCTTAATATTTTTTTTAGAAAAGTCCCGTCTAGATCAGTCTTTATCCGTCCTTTTCAGACTTGTCAATTTTTTATGTGCCAGATGACAATAGAGATCAGGTAAGGGATCGGGCTTACTGAGTTTATCCCAAACTGCATATATTCGTAACCCTCACAGGTCGCCAAATTAACGATAAGGAGAAGTTGGCTATGAAAATTATTGTAATCCTGTGGACAATTTTGTGTGTTATCTGGCTTTTTGCTAGTATGGGCGAATTAGATCCTAGCATGGTCGAATCCAGTGATGCTTATGCTGCTGGTGCTGGAATAGGTGCTGTGGTTATTTTCATAGTTTGGGCAGTAGTTACAGTTCCATTATCCATTTTGGGCTTACTTTTTAAAAAGTGAGTTAGCTCATGCCAAGTAGAGTAGGGTGCGTGGGGCGGTTATAATCTTTCAGCAAAAATCCGCAATCTTTAAGTCCGCCATAACGCACCACACTTAGGATGATAGTCATTGCTCTATTCTAAATGCTTTGTTCAATTTTTGAAACACCAAGAAGGTAGATTTCTTATTCAGTTACTAAGGACGTGAAATGCGATGTTCGATCTCGTGGTTGGATGGTTTAAAAACGTTAGCAATGTACTCACGTTTAACCCCGTAGAGAAGATAAAACCTAAAAACAACATTACTCCCAGTGAAAGAGGCTACACATTTGAGCATGATGAGCTTAAAGGACTTATGAAAAGGCTAGAAGGATTTGAAAGCGTTGAATTTACTGACGTATATGGTGCGACGCTGACACCCGATACGATAGATCAGCGTTTTGGTCCAGATGGTGGTATTGATTGTGTGATTCGTATTATTACGCCCACGGAACAAGGTGCGAAAAATGTAGCTACGCGGATCAGAAATATTTTAATTAAAGGTGATTACTAATGGCAAAAAAAGAAATTGCACTAGAATTTAAAGACCGCCATCTCACTCGTCCTGATTTAGATCAGATTGTAGGGGCTAAAACTCGCGCTGTGCCAGATGCAAGTGAAATTATTGTTCGATGCCGTTCTGCGGCAAGGACAGTATCTGAAGCAGTTGATTCATATGATAATGAGAAAATTACAATTGTTACTACGGACAGCAGACCTTAAGCTATTTTATCTATTTTATGGGTTATTACTTGAATTTTTCATTCCAAGAACTCAAACGAGATGGCAATCAGGTTATTTATGATCCAGATGGATTTGATGAAAAGCCTATTCGTATATCAGTGCCTGAAGTCGTCAATATTTTTGAAAAATTACTGATAACATTTGAAGAGAAAGGTTTGATTGAGACACTTTCTAAGAAGAAAGTTACACAACAAACAGCAATTCAAAAGAAGGACATTAAAGTTGATGAAGATCCCAAGATCAATGAGGCTTTAGGTGATGAAAATCAAAAGAAAAATACTGATGAAAATGCTAAAATTAGTGAAACTATAGGCGATAAAACTCAAGAGATAAACACTGATGAGAATAGCAATAGTCATAATGCTGTAAACGATGAAAGTCAAGCCACTGCGCAATCAGTATCTCCTTTAAAAGGTTTATCTGGAAAGGTTTATTATTGCCAAGTCAAGAACTTAAATTCAGAAGCACTGACTCAGTTTTGTAGGGAATTAATAGGGTACATACAAAAGTCATCATCTCAGATGAATCCAGAAAATTTTATTTCTGACGATGCTAGTGTGTGGGTTTCCGGTATAATGGAAGCACTTGAGATCCGAAATTATTTAGCCAGATATACAAAAAATTCCAGTAAAAAAAACATTCAAAATGGATATTTATACGTCATGCCTAGCTAAAACTTATAGAGAGTAAGGGTGAAACTCAGGTGGGGCAGTTAAATGTTCTATATCAAGTTTTGAAAATTGATGATGGGTGAGCTTCTGAATTGCTTGGTGGCTATTCATACTATAGCCGCAGTTGATCGAGTTGATCTGCTGTTAATCCGTAAGTTTGGGTAGGTTTTATCTAGGTCTGCTGAAAAAACAAAACCTTAGAATTAACAAGGGAACAGGGAACAGGCAAGAGCCAAGAGGCTGGCTTTTCAACTCTCACGCGCCCCCATAGAAATCCTCGGATAAAATCGCATCTAGAGGGAAAGGACAATCATCAGGATATTCCGACTCGGCCGGAATTCTGATGCCAAAACTTGCCCGTTTGCCCTCTTTAATCGCTAACTTGCGAGAACGAGGATAAGCTTTAATAAGCGCCGTTTCTAGATAAGATTTTAAGGAGGGAATCTCAACCAATTGACTTAAAACACGCTGTCGGTGTTCATCAACAGAACTGTACCAACTGCCTTTTATCATCTGTGGTGCGTCTGCTTGAATGGTTAATTTAAGCAGATGGGCTAACAAGATCATTAAGTTGCTTTCTAAGGCGTTTTTATCTGACTTTCCCAAGTCTTGAAGTTCCGCAATTAAATGTTCTATATCAAGTTCTGAAAATTGATGATGAGTGAGCTTCTGGATTGTGTCTTCTAACCAGAGGTGAAAGTCTTGTTCATAAATCATGGGATTCTAGTGAAAGACCTGCTAACAGGATAACCGATTCTAGGTGGGTTCGCTGCGCTCATTGGTTTTGGGTGGGCATCCTCGGCATCCTGACATCCTCCCGACGCTGACTCTACGGGTACAGCGCGGGGTTTCGCGGTGAAGGGAAGGGATGCCCGAATTTTTTAAACTTCGTGGGAACATTAATCATTTCTCTGAGGTCTTAGGGAGAAAAGCAGCAAAAATGCTGATGACCTAGATGCAGAGAGAGTTGATTTTGTTGAGGAACTAGCCAGTTTTGCCTATCAGATAAGCAAATTGGCGTAATGGGCAAAAAGTGTATACTGTTGTGGATTGATCTATCAGACTCAACATATACCCTTTTGCCCCTTTTTCTTTGCCTATTGAGGGAAGTCGAGAAAGGTTTAGCGCAAGAGGATGTCAATGTAGTTTTTCTAGTGATAGACTAATTGTTAAAACAGTTACCAGTAATCTGGGCTGTAAAAAAACAACCAACTTAGCCCTAGAAAGTTCGCTCCTTTCAAGATCAACGATTATCTGGAATAATTCATGGAACTGACAGAACTAAAACGCGAGATTGAACTGCTCACCATCCGCCTGGGTAAAGCCCAGGACTATCTTTGACCTGCCTGCACTACAAGCTAAGATTCAGGACTTAGAACAAATATCCGCACAACCGGACTTTTGGGATGATCAGACTACGGCCCAGAAAACCTTACAGAGGTTAACGGAAGTGAAGGGGGCTTTAGAGCAGTATTATCAATGGAAACAGCAGTTGGAAGATACAGAAGCGATCGCCGAACTGCTCGAAGTCGAACAGGATGAGAGTCTTTTAACGGAAGCGGAAACGAATCTCTCCCAACTGAATAAAGCTTTGGACAGTTGGGAACTCCAGCAACTGCTCTCTGGGGAATACGATAAAGAAGGGGCGGTTTTAACGATTAATGCGGGTGCTGGGGGAACTGATGCCCAGGATTGGGCGGAAATGTTGCTGCGAATGTATACCCGTTGGGGGGAAAAACAAGGCTATAAGGTGAATTTAGCCGAATTATCCGAGGGGGACGAGGCGGGAATTAAATCCGCTACTTTGGAATTTACCGGGCGCTATGCCTATGGTTACTTAAAGGCTGAAAAGGGCACCCATCGTTTAGTGAGAATTTCCCCGTTTAATGCGAATGGGAAACGCCAGACCAGTTTTGCTGGGGTGGATGTGATGCCTGCTTTGGAGGAGTCTAGTCTCAATGTGGAGATTCCTGAACAGGATTTAGAAATTACCACATCGCGCTCTGGGGGGAAAGGGGGGCAGAATGTGAACAAGGTGGAAACGGCTGTGCGCATTGTTCATGTCCCCACGGGAATAGCGGTTCGTTGTACTCAAGAGCGATCGCAATTGCAAAACAAAGAGAAGGCAATGGCACTCCTGAAAGCGAAATTATTGGTCATTGCCCAAGAACAACGCGCTCAGGAAATCGCCCAAATTCGTGGGGATATCGTCGAGGCCGCTTGGGGGAATCAGATTCGGAACTATGTGTTCCACCCCTACCAAATGGTCAAGGATTTACGCACCACTGAAGAAACCACCGCCATTGATGACGTAATGAATGGAGCGCTCGATCCTTTTATTGAGGCTTATCTGCGACAGGAAACCCAGTTAGTCTAACCCAGAATGGTGTGCCTGAACGTCTCTAGATCAGTCTGATCTCCTTCCTCGGGGTGGGGGGAGGGGGTCAGACCTCACGATGAGCGATTACATTTTTTTATGGTTTTCCTTTACAAACAGAAACAATTATTACGATAAGTTTACGTTAAATAGGTTAGAATACCTTGGCGGTGTGAACTTAGTTAAAAAACGTAAAGAATAATGCCCACTGTATCTCCTGTCAAAACTTCTGATCGTGCCAGTGATGCGAAATTAAAAAACCTCATGAAGGCTTACCAGACCGAGCAACAGTTAAAGTATTTACATTTACAGGCGGAAGTTGAAGTCCTGTTACAGCAACTCCAAACATTATCGCGTCAACAATCGTCTCCGAAAGTCTCTTGAGAATCTTGGCCAGTTAAGACCCGAAGTTAGAAGTCAAGGGTATTGGGAGTCGGAAGAGGTAATAATCCTGAATTCCCCCTCCCCCATTTCCGGATCAAAATGCCTCAAAGGCGTCGATCAGATACTCTTGTAAGGTTAACTCAAAAGACCCCCAGCGCAGAGGTTGCCCGATCTCAATCTGAGAAGATGTCCCCTCAAGTGTTGGGGGGAGAGGGCTTGATTCTCCTCGGTTGAGGCTTCGGGAACGCACAAACGCACAATCAAAACGACAAGGCAAATCCGCCCACTGGGGAAAACGACTTAAAAACACCTCAGCCGCTTGGGAAAATCGGCGCTTTTTGCGTTCATCCACCGCTAAACGTCCATCCTCATCCCAATTCCCCCGACGGCGGGTTTTCACCTCCACAAAAGCCATCCCCTCAGCCTCCGATTGAGCAATCAGATCAATTTCCCCCTCCCGACAGCGCCAACGCTGTTGGAGAATTTGCCAACCTTGTTGTTGTAGCCACAGGGCAACCAATTGTTCGCCCAGTTTCCCCACTTCATGGGAGAGGGGAGAGGATTTGCGGGGGGGAGTCATGACAAGTCTGGGGTTTAGTGGGATTGGTGATAATGGTACGATAAAAGAGAAATCAGTGTGATTTGTGTCAATTTTGGGTTGTGGCCATGAAGAAACGAAGCTTTTCCAGTCTCCTGTTGATGGTACTCGGTGTTTGTTGGTGTGCGATCGCCGGATTCAGTCTCCTAAGCTTAAATGCGCCCCCTGCTTTAGCAGAAGACTACACCAAAGGGTTTTTCATGGAACAGGACTTTTCTAATCGGGATTTACGAGACTCTAGTTTTCGTTCTGCCAGTCTCCAAAAAGCCAATTTTAGCCACTCCAATCTAGAAGGCGTGACGTTTTTTTCCGCGAATCTAGACTCTGCCAATTTAGAAGGAGCTAACTTAAGCAATGCCGTTTTAGGATCAGCCCGTCTCACCCGTGCTAACCTCAAAAATGCTATCTTAGAAGGTGCTTTAGCCCCCAATGCCCGGTTTGACAAAGCCAATATTGAAGGGGCGGATTTTACGGATGTGTTTTTGCGCTCTGATATTCAAGAAAAGTTATGTGAAG
Source organism: Spirulina subsalsa PCC 9445 (assembly GCF_000314005.1). Classification (NCBI taxonomy): domain Bacteria; kingdom Bacillati; phylum Cyanobacteriota; class Cyanophyceae; order Spirulinales; family Spirulinaceae; genus Spirulina; species Spirulina subsalsa. The sequence goes on along the minus strand of NZ_JH980292.1, from coordinate 1,954,600 downwards.
TAGCCAGCGGCACCAATCCCGTCACCGGACGAGACACCCGAGACACCTTATTTTGCTCTTAGAAATTGTGTGATTAATGCCTATCGTCATCCTCAATAGGTTCTAGTAGGGGTGCTTCATGGATTCCCCCATGATCTGGGGAAAATTTCCCCCAGTCTTATAATTTCAAGAGGATTGCTACAGTGCGGCTCCACAAGTCAACAGTGATGTAATTCTTAGTCAACCTATCTCGGGAAAGTAGAAAACATGAGAGAACTTGATACCGAAAAAACCGTTCAAATCCTGAACCAAATTATGGAATTTGAACTAGCGGGTGTTGTACGTTATACCCACTATAGCTTGATGGTGACAGGCCCCAATCGTCTGCCGATTGTAGACTTTTTTAAAACCCAAGCGGGAGAATCGTTGCTTCATGCCCAACAAGCGGGGGAAATTTTAACGGGGTTAGAAGGTCATCCGACTCAAAAAATTGCCCCCATTGAAGAGAGTTATGAGCATGATATTAAATCGCTGTTAGAAGAGAGTTTAGGACATGAGAAAAAGGCTTTGGAGTTATACAAAGAATTACTGGAAGTTGTAGAAGATGCCAGCGTTTACCTAGAAGAATATGCCCGGGGAATGATTGGGCAAGAGGAGTTACATAACATAGAAATTAAAAAAATGTTGCGAGATTTTGCTTAAATTAGCAAGGGAAGATAGCTAGGGCTTGCTCAATAACTCTGAAAGTCGGGAGTTAGGAGTAATGCCATTGCGAGGCACGAAGCAATCCAGTCAGGAGTTGGGAGTAATGTCATTGCGAGGCACGAAGCAATCCAGTCAGGAGTTGGGAGTAATGTCATTGCGAGGCACGAAGCAATCCAGTCGGGAGTTGGGAGTAATGTCATTTTTTTTGCTTACTCAATTCGAGTTGAAGCCTTAACATCTTGCTCATCTAAAGGTTCTTCAATGGCATTGCGTAACCAATTGATATCAAATCCCTCCGATTTAGTCGCAGTGACCTTAATAGAAATGCTCATGTTGTCGGCCTGATCTGATAAGGTTTGTAATGCCTGAATGACCTCAAAAAGGTGCGCTTTATTAATGACTGACTCTAAACGATAAGCGATCGCAGGTTGCCTTCCTTCCTTAATTGCCTTCAAAATTGAACGACTAATACTACTATTCCCCGTTTCTTCAATCACAACAGAAGGGGGGGCGTATCATCAGCAGGCCTGTCTATTTCTGCTTTTATTGGATCTATACCGTCCTTCTCTAAATCATTAGATAGACGAGGAGATTCTATTGTTTCATCGGGATGTATTAATTGAGCTTTTAACGTTGCAACCAGTTCCGGGGTGATTAAATATCCTTCTAAGTCTAATTCATCAACTTTTAACTACTCCAAATCGTAGTTCACACGCCACAATGATGCTAGTACAAACGCTGTCTTCCCCGACATCTACAATATGCTGGAAAATCCGACCGGGAGAATGAGTTATCCCAGCAGCGAAGCAATTGCATTCTGCTCACTTTCAGGTAAGACTTGTAATAAAGGCGATCGCACGCTCAAGCAACTCAGTCATTGCTACTTCACCCAGAACTTTATACTCATTCTATCGATTATTGCTGTGCCTTCACCGATCACTTCAAATTACATCCGGTTCAGCAATTCATCGTACTCATCATGTGAGCCAATCCAATACCAGTAAATATGGTCAGCTTCGAGCAAACCCAGAACACGATAATTGATGCTGACACGAGCAGAATAAATGGGTTGCTTCTGACTGACGCGCTTGAACTGAAGGCTCGGATGATAAGGATCTTCTTGCCAAAGGGCATAAGCTTTGTTGGCTTGATCCTGAACTGATGCAGGCAGATCACCTAGCCGTTTGCGAAATGACTTTGTGACGCTTGATTTCATTTTTGTGGTGGGAAGACCTCATCAAGGGGAACAGTCTCTCCTGCCGCGATCTCCTGCCGCACCATTGCCACCATCTGATCCCATTGATCGTCTGTCGTTGTCGCAAAACAGGTTTCCCATTTTTGCTCGTCCTGTAACTCTGCCAAAAATCGAGCCGCGATCGCATCTTGCTGGTCGGGTGGGAGTTTTTGGATTTGGGCGATCGCCTGTTGAAGTAGTTTTGTCATTTTTCAGTAGCAGTTAACACCGTCAAATCACATCCTTCTTTATTTTACCCAGTGCTGTGCTTTTTTCGGGACGGTGATGGGGGGGAATCAAGCCCCACTGGGTATAGGTTTCATCGTTGATCACTCCTTTAAGCAACAATACTCTCATCTTGCTCATCAGCAGGCAAAGTTTTCAATTAGGCGATCGCACGCTCAAGCAACTCAGTCATTGCCACTTCACCCAGAACTTTATACCCATTCTATCGATTATCGCCGCTCTCAGGCAGATTGAACATAGCCCGATCACGCTCTTGGAAACTGGGTAAACTTCCCTGATCCTGCCAATGTTTTTGAAAAGTAGGCATTGTTTCCAAAAACATTACATTCCCAGCTTGATAAGATTTAACGCCGCACTCTGCGGCAAATTCGGAGCGCAGCGGAGAATTTGTCCGGCAGCAGTTCATTGTTAGGCATTTTAGAATAATGACATTTGTATGTCTGTGTCTTGTGTCGCCAGATGGCAACTACTTAAAGCGATCCATAGAGGTACTTCATCGCGATCTATCTGTGACATCCTCCCGACACCGACCCTACGGGTACGGTGCGGGCTTCCCCATATCACTATGAGGCTTTCCTGCTTCTACGGGAGGCTCTAGATGTCTTTTTAGGGACATCCGATCGCGAACTCCTCGACGGCCAGGCCACAACCTGAAGTTAGGCCTGCGCACTGAATGCCTCGTGGAACGTCACCACCCCACGGGCTGACGATGGACCAAAGGGCAAGACCTGAAAATACTCCGGCGGCACATCAGGCAGCAGCAAGTCGGAATTAGGCTTAAAGCCAAATCGTGAATAGTACGCTGGATCTCCCACTAAGGCGCAGCCCGCCGCGCCCTGCTCCTGTAGAAGACGCAGAGCGGCCTGCATGAGGAGGGAACCGATCCCCTTCCTTTGTAGCTCCGGCTTGACGGAAATCGGGCCGAGTCCGTACCAGCCCGCAGAACCATCGGAGATTGTAATGGGTGATACCGCCACATGACCTACGACTTCGCCCTCCTGTTCAGCCACAAGGGAGAGGGTCAGAGATCCAGCCTTACGCAGGGCATCAACAATGAACTGTTCTGTGTGCGCCGTGTGGGGTGCATTGAGGAACGCCGCGACTGTTAAGGCATGGATGGCCGCAACATCTGAAGGCAATTCCTGACGTATGACTGGGTTCATCGCACATTCGCTCTCTAGGGGCTTAACTATACTGTCTTAATTCTACCAAATATCAATTCTTGCCTGCCAAGGATTGGCTTATCAATAAAGATTTAAGTAAACCGTGGTAACTCTCTTCTGTCACTCTGGAGAATCTGCCCCATCAATTAATATTAGCTTCCGCACAATCGGCTGTTGATTATTGGCCCGTTGTAATCGACGAATTTTAAATAATAGTCGCCACGTTTCCACTGAAAAACTCATGGGTAAAGAAAGCTGAAACGCCTTCCACCAATTGCGACTTTCCAGTGCCATCTGGACTAAACGAATTTTTAAATAAATTTGCAATTCCCGAATATTAGATAAAGACTGTTCAGCCGTATCATTTAAAAATTTGGCAAGTTTTAATACTAATATTTTGTTCGGATGAACTTCCTGAATAAATGTAATATTGTTTTTAACAATTCGGGGAAATAAGCACAAAAACAATAATTGCCAACATAGGAAACTTAAGCAGGCAGAGGAAAATAATATTAATGCCTGTTTTTTGCTACCTTTTTTAAAGGCAACCAATCCCCATCTGAGTTGTATATATTTTCTTAATAATGTTAAACGCTCATAACTCCATTGATAGTCAGCTGTCTCTAAGAGAATTTGCGAGGAGTATTTAAAAGTAGAATAGTGAGGATAGAGCAAAAAATTAACGTGATTCTCATGTTTAAACCGTTGGAGCAATAATTTCCAAGCCATGAGGGAAAAGGTAGAACCTTTAGACAGTTGGGCAGCCTTAAAAACTTTGCCTTGTTTCAGGGCAACTAAACTCCAATGAAGCTTTAAGTATTCCTCAATGTTTTTCAAACTGGGAATTGTAGAACGGTATTTTTGATTGACGAGGGCGTAAATTCTAGTTTTGATAATAATATGGGTGTCAAGACGGGTTTTTAGGGAAAATTTTTGGTTATAAGAACCTGGCCAAACTGTGCGATAGGCTAAACAAGAGTTAATAAAAATAGCATCACCAAACTGGGTGATTTTTACCCAGGAGTCAATATCATCAAAATTCGCATCTAAGGTGGAATCCCAGCCTCCTGAACGTAAAAAGGCATCCCGGCGAAAGGCAACCTGTACCGGGGTACCAAAGGGAACGGCTTCTAATAACATTCCATGATGGATGTCTTCTTGGGGGATGTAAAAGGCTTTACCTGGGCCGACTTTTTCGGTGATGAATAACTCTTCTTCTTGTTCTGTCACTTGTGCGGCACGACAGGAACAGATAACAGCTTGAGGACGAAGGGCGATCGCACGGCTCATTTCCTCAATACAATTTAAAGCCAAATAATCATCATCATCTAGCCCTTTAATCCAGTCTCCTGTAGCGCGATGGACTCCGGCGTTGACACTTTCAGAATGACCTAAATTCTGCTCATTACGATGATAAATCAAACGGTTATTCCCTTGACAGGCTAACTGAGCCACCAGTTCCGTCACATAGTCTTGAGTGCCATCAGAAGAGCAATCATCCACTACTACGACCTCACAGGGAACGGTTTGATTGAGAGACGTAGCGATCGCTCGTTTCAACAAAGACAAACGATTATACGTTGTAATCACGATGCTAAATCTCATCCTGTGACCCCTAGCGATAACGGCCTTTGTTCCATCTTACCCAGAAGGGAATAGGATGTGTCTCCTATCCCCGGGTTACTTGTATCTCTTGGTAGAGTTCCGGTTAACCTAATGTCGGGCAGAACTCCTTTATCCTCCTGTAAGACAAGTCTTATGGAGGCAACGGCAAATAAGACGGGAAACCCTAAAGACGCATAAAACCGTCCTTGAGTTGTTGTTGAAAGCCCCAATTCAAGCAAAGCAAGTTGGGGTACTTCACTTAATCCAGAAAATATTCACGAGTCCAAGTTCCATGTAATCCATAAGGAATATGATGTTTTAAGTGTAATGTAGCGATCGCACCCTTGCCTAAATCCTGGGCATCCAGAATCACCAACTTAGACCGATGATTGCTCGCATCATACACCAAAACTAACAACCATCCCTCATCTTCCGCCTCAGCACTAGGTCGGGGAACAAACATTGGCTCCCCCACATACCCCCGAGGGGCAAAAGAATAACAATCGCTGCGCTTCTCCCATAGATCCACCTTCAAAACAGCCTGTAAGGGCGCATTGCCCCCCGTGGCATGGGCAGCCCCCAAATACACATAGCGGGCATCTCGCCCCACCTTCTCCGGGTGAATCACCGGAAACTCACAACAACGTTCCCCCCAGCACTCCCTTGTTACCGTTTGCTGGGCTAAATTCAAGTGAAAACGCCACAACAGCCCCGGTTCCAATGCCGGAAAATCGACCTCGCGGAAATCGACCTCATTCTTGAGCTTCACATAAGAAGCATAACAAACTGAATCCACACAAAGCTCTTGATCATTCACCTCAAAAGCATTGGCATGGTGGAAAATAAACCCAGCCGGACTTTCCAGAATCTGCACCCCTTGAGAGGAATTCCCATCCCGAGGAATGACCAAAATTCGGGTCGGTTCGTCAGTTTGTAAATCCAGACATTCCCCAGCCCCCCGTAGACCTAACAAATAGGGCAAAGGATTAAATTTAACCGGATTTTGGAAAAAAATGTAGTAGTGGGGGGTGAGGGCAAAATCATGAACAAAAGCAAAACCCGGCACCGAATGCACCTGTTCCCGCCGTAATTTCCCCTCTAGGCTGAACTCGTAAATCCGAATCTTGGTAGAAGCGCCCGCTTCAATGGAGAAATTCACCAAGCCCGGTTCACCGCCATCCCAAATCGAAGCCGGGTCTAGGCGGGGGTGTGCGGCAAAAGCCTGACCCGGTTTCAGCCTTCCCCCAAGATAATCTAACCCCACCGTCTCCAAATTTTTAGGGTCTAAGCGGTGCGGTTCTGCCCCTTCCCACAGGGCGAGTAATTTTCCCCCCCAGTACAAAACATTGGTGTTGGCAATATTTTTAAACTGCATATCTAGCAAATTAGCCAACCACCCCCCCGGTTTTTGGGTACCGAATACACCCCGATAGAGGATTTTCTCGGCCGCCTGTTCTTTAATAAAGCCCTCGGTGCGGACAAAGCGGTTCTGAAAATGCACCCGCCCCCCGCGAAAACTGAAGGCACAGACCATCCCATCCCCATCAAAGGGGTGTTTAATGCTTTGTCCGCCAATTTCAAATAAACCGGGGCCGTTGCGGAAGAATGTCCCCTCTAGTTCAACGGGGACTTCTCCCTCTATCTCGTCAATCCAGTAGGCCGATTCTTGCCGCAGGGATTCATAACCCCGTTGCCAGTCTTTAAGGTCGTAGGATAGCGTTGAGCGGTGTTGGGTGGATAGGGTGGGCGATAGGTTAACCATAGTCTCGAAAACACAACTGACTGTTACTTTCTGGCTATGGTAACAAATTGTTAAGCTGTGCATCCTATGCCTGAATGACTGACCGACGGTAAACATTAGGAAATGTTGGGGATTAGCTTTTGGCTTCCAATTTGGCTAAACGACTTTTTAACTCTTGGTTTTCCTGCTTAATTTTTTCTAACTCGTCCCGTAATTCCTTGAGGGCTTTATCAGAACCGAGTTTTTTCTGGACTCTGGCCACGGCTTCCTCAGCCATGCGTCGCACTCGACCATCGGGGGTGTGGTCGGCGAGGGCTTGGAGGATGGCGATCGCATCCGGGGTTTGCATTTGCCCTAATGCCCCACTGACGGCGACTTGGGTCAAAAAGAAGGTTTCGTGGGAAAGGGCTTCCAGTTGCTCTAAAATGACCTCCACTTGGTCGGGAGTTTGTCCCGTGGAAACAGCCCCTAATGCTCGAATAGCGGCTAAACGTAGGGCTTGAGGTATCCCTAACGGGGTGTATTCAGCAATCAGATTCGCGGCCTCGGGGACGGTTTTCATCAAGCTTAACCCCCCAATCGCCCCAGACCGTAACACTTCATTCCAGCCTGCCCGTTCGTTTAAAATCCGGCGGTAGAAGTCGAGGACTTCCCCTTGTTTGCCCTTCAGTCGTCCTGTCACCATACCCCCTAAAGCGCGAATGGCGGCTGCTTCGGTGTAGTAACTGGCATCTCCGGCCTCGGCGACCCCATAGACAGCCTCGTAACTCTCGGGGGTTTTAAATTTGCTCAAACCTTCTACCACCGCCCGACGGACGCGGGGATTACTGTCTTGTAATCCAGCAATTAGGGCGGCCACGGCTTGATCTAATTTGACTTTCGCCAGTTGTTTGGCCACTTCTACTCGCACCCCCCAGAAGGGATCTTGAATCAGGGCTTTCCCTAGTGCTTTCACGGCTTCTAGACCGCCTTTTTTCTCTAGTGCGATCGCCGCCTCAATGCGAGAAATAGGATCGGGGTCATATTTGAGTTGAGCTTTTAACTCCGCCACGGGATACTCTAACTTAACCGTTTTCAGGAAATAATTCCCCACATCAAAGCTGAAAAACTTGGGCTTTTCGGCTAAGGGGAAATAAAAGCTTTGTTCGGGCTGATTGAGACGCAACATTAAGGTCTGTTGGCTCACTTGTTTGGCTTCACTCACATAGCCAAAAGCCACCGGAATAGTTAAATCAAACAGTTGACTATCGCTCCCGGTTGAATCACTTTTAGCTTGAGTTTGTTTGACCGTAATTTTAGCTAGATTCGCCTCATTATCCCAACTGTAGGACACTTTAAAATCTGGGTGTCCCCCCCGAAATACATACTGATCAAATAAAAAGGCTAAATTGCGCCCAGTGCTTTGTTCTATCGCCCGTAATAAATCGACAGTTTCGACAGTTTTATGGGCATTGCTTTGAATAAAGGTGTGGATAGCTTTATCAAACAATTCATCGCCTAAAATTCCCCGAATCATGTGATAAACACAAGCCCCTTTTTCATAGAGATGCCGATCATATAACTCAATGGCTTCTCGATAAATATTAGTGACAATAGGGCGACGATAGCGGGAACGATCTTCACTGAAATAACTCCGGGCTTCATTGAGTAAATAATAGGCCCCGTCGTCTTGGCCATACTCCTGTTCAGTCCACTGTACCTCCGAATAAGAAGCCGCCCCCTCTTTAATCCAAGCGTGGGACCAGTGCTTAATCACCACTAAATCCCCAAACCATTGATGGGCTAATTCATGGACGACTAAACTCTCCGTGCGATCATTATCTAGGGCGGCCCGTTCATCCAGTAAACACCGATCGGTTAACAGGGTAGTGGAGGTGTTTTCCATGCCCCCGAAAATAAAATCATCCACACAAACCTGAGCATATTTAGGGTAAGCGTAACGGTAGCCATATTTTTCACTTAAAAAAGCCATCATGCGCGGGGTTTTTCCCATACTGCGCTGCCCGTCTTCTTCTCGCCCTTTTTCCACATAATAGGTAACGGGGATGCCGTCCCACTCGTCAGTTAATTCGGCAAAATTTCCTACCGCTAAGGTCATTAAATAGGTGGGATGAACTTGTTTTTGATACCAGTGATAAATAATATAAGGGTCGGCTTCTTCTGTGGCGATTAATTCCCCATTAGAAATGGCTTTAAAAGATTTGGGAACTTGTACCCGAATTTCTGAGGTGGCCAGTTGTCCGGGGTAGTCAAAACAGGGAAACCAAAAGCGAGAATCTTCATCTTCCCCCTGTGTCCAGACTTGAATCGGTTTGTGGGGATAATGTTGGTCAGGGGCGATAAAATAAAGACCGCGCTGGGGTTGTTCGACGGAATAGGCGATCGCAATTTTAAACGCCTCCTCCCCGCTAGGTTGCAATAACTCGATTTCTAGCTGTTCCCCATTATAATCAAAGGGTTGCGCCACTTCCCCAATGGTGACGGCTTCAATATTCAAATTCACCGCATCTAGGGTAAGGTATTTAATCCCGCTATGAATGGGTTTTAGGGTAATGGTACAAGTTCCTTTAAAGCTTTGTTGGGCAATATCTAACTGGAGGTCTAAGGCAATATGTTCAACTTGTCCGGGACGGTCAGGATTGTAGTGAGGTTTTGCACCCGGAAGTTCAAAGGATTTGTGTTGACCTTCTTCTGTATCAAAGTAAAAATACCGCATTCTTAGGCTCTAGTAAAAATGAATCGGATGGGCAGGTCAAGGCGCATGGACTGAGGCAATCTACAGTTGAAGCTCTCGACCTGTTGGTTAATTTAACATATTGCGACCAGACCTTAGAGATCCCCCAATCCTAAGCCTTCAAGCCCGAAAAACCCCTCCCCAGTCCCCGAGTCTGCCAAAAAGTTAGAGTCAATTCCCGGCGACTTTGCCTATTTGTGTCAAGATAGAGTAGTGGAACTCTTTCGCATGGAGTAAATTGATAAGAATGAAGAAAGTGGGTACCCATCTGGTTGTCGATGCGTGGCAAGCACCGAGCGATTTGTTAAATGATCCAGAACGCATTCGCCGTGCCTTGATTGACGCGATTGAGTCTGGACACGCAACGTTGATTGATATGTGTGTTCACCAGTTTAGTCCCCACGGTGTGACCGCAACCGCCACCCTCGCCGAATCTCACATTGCGATTCATACCTGGCCTGAACATGGCTACTTTGCTGCCGATTTGTTTTTCTGTGGTCAAGGAGAACCGAAAGAAGCAATGCGAGTCCTTAAAGAAGCGCTGCAAGCTCAGAAAATGGAAATGCGGGAAATTGACCGAGGTTTTCCCAATAGTGTGTTAGAAACTCCTTTGAAGACAGAGCGGGAAGCTGTCGAGTTAGTCGGTTAAAGCTGTTTGGTCTAAGTTAGGTTGCGATCGCAGCATAACGAAGCCTAACCTAAGCTCTCACCTTGAGAATCAAAAAACAGTAAAACCCTCAAAAAAACGGGATGTTGAGAGATGTGGACTGTCTCAACATCCCTCATTTTCTGGGGGGCTATTTTTTGGTTAATTTCGCTGCACCCCCTCGGGAAACCTAGTGCTAGGATGGGGCAAAATCCAAGAATCTGGAGGAGGAGACTTTGATTCAACTTGTTTTCATCTTCAGCTTGGCTGTACTCCCAGCTTTATTTTCCGGCCTATTTTGGCGCAAGTTAACCCAACGGTGGCAAGAGCGTTTAACCCGTGCCTGTCAGAGTCCTATACAATACCAACCAGTCCCCGTGCGGATCACCCCCCCTTGTGAAACCCCCTCAACCCCCCAACCATGGCTAGGAGATCCCCATTGTCGCTTTAGTGCGCGATCGCCTTATCTTCGCTGTGCCGTCAACCCCCAAGGCCCCTGTCAAAACTGTTCCCAATTTCAACCCCTCCCCTATCCCCTACCTAAAATTTATAATTAGGGCTTGCTGAATAAGTCCGAGAGTTGGGGAATCGGGAATCGGGAATCAGTGTAGGGGCGCAATGCTTGCGCCCTAGGGAGTCGGGAATCGGGAGTCGGGAGTCGGGAATCGGGAGTCGGGAGTCGGGAATCGGGAGTCGGGAGTCGGGAATCGGGAATCCGGGAACTCTCCCCCCTGTTCCCTGTTCCCTGTTCCCTAAAATAAAAGAGTTTTGGCTATTCACTAGCCACTATTCCCCTGCTCCCCTACTCCCCTGCTCCCTTGCTCCCCCTCCCCCGTTCCCTAAATCACAAAATGTTCCGTAATAATGGAGTCTCCCAGCACCAATCGCACCGCAAACTGTTCCCCCACCTCACCGCTAAATTTAAACTCCAAGCGTTCTGTACTGCGCGCTTCTGCATTCATCACAGAATCCCCCGCATCATCTAAAATCAACATCTGTAACTTCTGGGGTAAGGTTTTCTTCGTCCCTCGGGGGAATATTTCCACCGAAATATCCATTTCTTGTTCATCAATAGACTCAATTCCTACCAACAACGATATCCGTTCCCCTTGGGGTGAAAATTCAATAAACTTTCCTCTCTTAACCTGATCTTTTTTCGGCATTTCCTGAGTTAATGGACTGCGAAAAGCAAAGGCTAACTCCTTTTGTTCTAGCGTTAACAGACTTTCCCAAGAATGCCACCCTTCGCCAAAAACCTGCTTAAACCAGTGGGTTAATTGATTAAACGTCGGCAGTTTTTCTAAGATAACTTCCATCGGTTGAAACTGCTCCAAAGGAACTTCAGTCGCCGTCACCTTTTCCAAAAACCCGATGAACGTTCCTTGGGTTATTTTTTCAGGCAGTTCATGATTAAACTGAACCGCTACATATCCCTGACACTCCTCCCAAACTTCTTCCGGCACAATACAAACCTGAGCATGAGGTAAAACCGGACGACATTCTAAAGTCCCCCAATTGTCCACCTCTAAATCCGCCGTATCCGCTAAAGTTTGCATCACCATATCCCAACTGTCTCCCGCTTCGGGAGAATTAGCAATCCCCAAACAGTGCAAATAATTACTCACGGTTTTAACCGCTAAAACATTTAAATAAACTTGTTGCTTTTTCTCCGGTGTCACCTGTTGATCAGCAAAGGCTTTAGCTGCCCTTTTGTCCGATAAAGTGATAGGAAATTCTAATTTTAATTCTGTAAAAGTTTGACTCATCATAGCTCCTAAGTGTACCTGTAATTATATCTCTAAATTTTGACGGATTTCTGACGCAAGTTTTCGACGACTTCTGTTATAAAAACTTCTCAAAGTGTTTCGGTTGACCTGTAACAGCATCGCGACTTCATCTAACTTATATCCTTCCACTAACTTTAACGCAATGAAGCGAAAATTCGCCTCCGCATTATTGCCGATATAGGTTGACCTAAAAACGCCTTTAGGATCTTGATCAATATAATCCATAATATCTTGGGAAGTGATTTGATGGTTTTTGGTGTTTCTCTCCTGTTCTTGTTCAATTCTATGGTTAGTGACCAGATTTTCTTGCAGCACTCTATTTTTTCTTTGATCATTTGTTAGTTCTTTTATGGCATCAGGAAAGCGAATTTTAAGCAAATAATTTACCCATTGCAAAACCCCCGCTCGTTCCGGTTTATAATATTCTATTTTTTCGTACAAATAGCTAAATAAGCGCTGAAGGGCGATATCATAAATTTCCTCATAAGCCCCTTGTAACTGAAACGGAACCGGAGGATGCACCAGTTGCTCCGAATGATGTAATAGAATGAGTAAACGATGAATTAACTGCCGACGTTCCACTGTCCCTAGGGAATATTTTTGAGCTTCCAAGGCCAGGTTTTTGAGTTCTTGATCAAAATCACACATATTTAGGGCTAGTTTGGGGGATGACCTCTCTATCTCTGTCTCTGGGAAAATGTGCCGCCGTGATGCAAGAGGGTCAAAATCTACATAAAACTTTACAATCCCACGGTTCTCCCCAGTGTCGTTAAACTTTGGGAGTGGGTGGAGAAGGGGGGGAAGAATGCGACTCACAGGGATTGATTTATTTCGAGGAATTGCGATTTTCGGAGTGGTCATTCTCCATTCTGATGAAGGGATTACCGTTAATTTGCCGTTTTGGGGGGAAATGCGCATTTTTGCCAGTTTTGCGGTGCCCTTCTTTTTGGCGCTGTCCTTTTACCTATCCTTCCGCAAAATCTACGCCAGTCAAGGGGATTATCCACTCAAAGCCAGACTAACGCGCTTAGTGATACCTTACCTGTTTTGGACGGGGTTATATTTGCTCTACAAGCTGATTAAATATGCCCTGAAGGGGGATTTTGGGCAGATTGTGAAGTTAGGACAAGATCCCATCGGTTTAATGGTGTTAGGGGGGGCAGCATTTCATCTCTATTTCCTGCCGTTACTGTTAACCGGAACCTTGGCCACTAAACTCCTCACCCCGTTAACTCGTTATTCTCGCCCGGTGTGGGTGGGTTTGTTGGGGTTAGGGGTAAGTTTGGGGGTGTACCATCTGTTAGAGGTTTCTGGCAATAATTTTGTCACCCAAGGGGGGGTAGCCTTTCAGGGAGTCTCAGCTTCGTTAGGGGTGGAGGGGAATCCGGGGTGGCGATTGTTGGGGGTATTGGTGGCTTGGTTGTTGCGCTGTTTACCCTATCTATTTATGGCGTTGATTCTAGCGTCTCCCCGGATTTACCCCCAGTTAGAACAAAAAAATGGGCTGTATTGTGTTTTGGTATTGGTGGCTTTTGGGGGCGTGAATCAGTGGGGGGGGAATTTCCTCCCGTTGGTGTTGTATGAGTGGAGTCGGGGGTATTTGGCGCTATTGAGTGCGATCGCCCTTTCCCCCTATCTCCCCTCTCAAGATTGGCTGAAAAACCTCGGACTTTGTTCCTTTGGCATTTATCTATTACATCTGTTTATAGTCGAAGCCTTGCAAATGTTAGAAAACAGGATTTACACCGACGGAATATTCCGTCATTCTAGCCCCAATCTACTCATTTTTGCCGCCATAGTCTTTGGATTAAGCTGGGTTGTGACCGATTGGCTGATGGGTCGTAAAACCCTAGCTAAATGGATGTTTGGCGCTTAATTCCACCAGAGGCGTTTAAGCCGTTTTCCCCGCCCACTCACATCCAATTCAATCCCCCTATTGTGAGTTTATACTCACCTCCTCAAAATCCGAGTAAACTGAGAAAAGGGGACAATTGACGAAGTGTGACCCCACTCAATAAACGTCAGGACACACCCCCCAGAACACAATGGAAACCCAAAACAATGAACCCCGGGCAACGGATGCTGTTCTCGGTGGCTATTCTCCCCCTCCAGTTGATGCTGCCGTCTTAGGTGGCTTAGAGGGGTTAACTCAACGTTTAAGTGTAAACCTGAACAATCTCATCACCGCAAAAAGGCAACAGGATAAACTCGGTTCAGAACTCGTTACTTCCGCCATTGAAGCCCATTGGTCTGATCTAAAAAAATCCTTGATTCATTCAGATCAAGATACCCCTAAAGCTTTAGCAGAAGTCACGCTCTGTCCTCAAGACAATAGTCGTTGGGTTCATTCTATTGACCTAGACTTAGATGAAGTCATTCTAGGGGAAAAGATTGTCGCTTATCGCATTCAATGGTTTAGTGGTCATTGGTCTTGTTGGTATGTTCCCGGCATTAACGATCTGTACCAAAAACAGATGGAGTCCCTGCGTCGAGTTTGGGCGCATTTTAACGATCATAACCATCAATATATTGCGATTCCTCGTGAAGGTAAACCGAATCTACGTTCCTTCGCAGAATTTGATCAAGGATTAGTTCCAAAATCCGCTTCAGATTCTCAAGTTAAAATGGTAGAAGCTGATGCCAGTTCAGAGATGAGGTGGGCGCAGAATTTAGACTTAAATCTTGACCAAGATATTACAGGTCACAAAATTATCGCTTACCAATTACAAGGGTTAGATGGTGAATGGTTGGGTTGGTTTGTGCCGGGATATCGAGATATTTATACAGCAACTGACTTTTCAAGGTATCGGCTTTGGGCTTATTTTGGTTTGTTAAATCATCGGTATCTTTATCAGGGTTAGTTAATTCGGGTTTGCTGAATAACACGCCTACGCACTTACCCAACAAGGGAACAGGGAACAGAACATCTAAAACTGGCAGGAGCGCCTATTCCCGACTCCCCCACTCTTGGACTTATTCAGCAAGCCCTAATTACAAAGCGTGAGGTAATGGCGGTATATGATGTATGAGTGAATTACACTTGGATTTCTTTTGGCAAGGATTAGCGATTGGTTTAGCGGTTGCGGCACCAGTCGGTCCTATTAGTATTCTCTGTATTCAAAGAACCCTAAAAAAAGGCATACTTTCAGGATATGTTTCTGCATTGGGTGCATCTTTTGGAGATGTTTTATATACAGCTTTAGGGGTATTTAGTTTGACTTTATTTGCAAGTTCCTTCCTGCATCAAGCAACTTTTTTAAATGTATTGAGTGGGGGAATTTTATGCTATTTGGGACTTAAAATATTTTTTGAAAAATCCACCCTTTTCTTTCGTCTCAATGAGTTACACTCAGCATTGTCTATCAGTAAGCATGACCTATTGAGGGACTATATTACAATCGTTTTATTAGATTTAGTCAATCCCATGACTGTTTTGCCTTTTTTAGCTGTTTTTATGGAGTTATGTACGGCTAATTTAGAAATTAATATTGGGGACAAATTGGGCTTCATTTTAGGGGTTTTTCTCAGTGGTATTCTTTGGCGATTATTCTTAGTTGCTTCAGCACATTCAATTCGAGAACATCTCTCCGTTCAGCAATTACAGTGGATTAATTGGCTTTCCGGGATTATGATCATTGCGTTTGGTTTTGTGGCCTTTTCTATGGTGTTTTGAGTGAGTGCAAACGATGGGGACTGAAAAACTGACCTAAAATATCGGAGGAATGCCCCCATTACAATGAAGTTTAACGAGGGAGTCTGTCAATCAGGGTAATTGACGAGTTACCCTGATTTTTGGGTCTTTTCTTGAACAGAATTGTAGGGAATTTCTAACCCTCTCTCCTGCCCAAAATGGCTAATCAATAATCCCTAATAAACAAGCCATTAACGCCTTTTGCGCGTGCATTCTGTTTTCCGCTTGATCCCAGACCTTAGATTGAGAACTTTCGATCACATCTTCCGTAATTTCTTCCCCTCGGTGGGCAGGTAAACAGTGTAAAACAATCGCCTGAGAATCGGCTTTTTCTAATAAACTGCGATTAATTTGATAGGGTTGAAAAATAGGAATTCGGGAAGCGGCTAAGTCTTCTTGTCCCATACTTGCCCAAACATCGGTATAAAGGACGTGAGAACCTTCTACCGCAGCAATGGGATCCTCGGTGATGATGATTTCTGCTCCGGGGGCGGCTAATTCTTGGGCTGAACTAACAATGGCAGGATCGGGTTTATATTCAGGGGGAGTGGCGACCCGAACTTTCATCCCCATCATGGCACAACCAATTAGGAGAGAATGGGCTACATTATTGCCATCTCCTAAAAAGGTAACGGTTTGACCCGCTAAACGACCAAAACACTCCTGAATCGTCAACAAATCCGCTAAAACTTGACAGGGATGTTCAAGGTCAGTTAAAGCATTAATAATGGGAATGTCGCAATAGTTAGCAAAACTTTCTACGTCCCCCTGTTTAAAGGTACGGATGGCCAAGATATCCAGATAACGGTCTAAGACTCTGGCGGTGTCGGACAGGGGTTCTCCTCGTCCGACTTGAGTCACACTGGGGTTCAAATCAATGACTTGTCCTCCGAGTTGATACATGGCAACGGAAAAACTAACGCGGGTGCGTGTGGAGGCTTTATAAAACAATAATCCGAGAATTTTAGAACAGGTGGGGGTTAATGCCCCACTTTTCAGGTCGGAGGCGACTTGCAAAAGGTCTGTAATTTGACTGGCGCTTAAATCGGCCATCCGCAGAAAATCGCGTCCTTTCAATGCTTGTAAACTCATGGAATTTCACGTCCTCACAGTAGACTGGTTTCGGAAAGCTTTTATTATATTCGTCTGTCCTCGGTCGTGCCTTGTGTTGGGGAGAGGGGGAGAGGGGGAGCAGGGGAATATTGGGTAGGGTGCGTTAGCGGAGCGTAACGCACCGTTCGGGCATCCCAAGGGCTATTCCCGACACCCGATTCCCTAGGGCGCAAGCATTGCGCCCCTACACTGATTCCCTCTCTTCAGGGAACAGGGAACAGGGGGAGAGGGGGAACAGGGGAGCAGGGGAGAGGGAGAATTGATAATTATTACCTATTCCCGACACCCGACTCCCTAGGGCGCAAGCATTGCGCCCCTACACCGACACCCGACACCCGACACCCGACACCCGACACCCGATTCCCGACTCCCGATTCCCTGTTCCCTGTTCCCTTCCTATAATCAAAAAAGACAATTTAGGAGACAAGACCCTTGCAAGCATTATCTCTTGAGGCTTTTTGGATGCCTTTCACCGATAATCGACGGTTTAAAGCCCATCCCCGGATGGTGGTGGGGGCAAAGGATATGTACTACATCAGTGATGATGACCGGGAGATTTTGGATGGGACGGCCGGATTGTGGTGTGTGAATGCGGGGCATTGTCGGCCGAAGATTGTGGAAGCGGTGCGGCAACAGGTGGGTCGGTTGGACTATGCGCCCCCGTTTCGCATGGGACACCCGGGAGCGTTTGAATTGTCGGAGCGTTTGATTCGCTTTTTTCCGGGGGGGTTTGATCATGTGTTTTTCGGGAATTCTGGGTCGGAAGCGGTGGAGTCGGCGCTAAAAATTGCGATCGCCTACCATCGGGTTCGGGGTGAAGCCTCTAGAACCCGCTTGATCGGACGAGAACGGGGGTATCATGGGGTAGGCTTTGGGGGAATCTCTGTCGGGGGAATTGCTCCGGTGCGGAAGGCTTTCGGTAGTTTGTTGCCGGGGGTGGATCATTTGCCCCATACCCACAATTTAGAAAAAAATGCCTTTTCTCGCGGTCAACCCCAATGGGGGGCGCATTTGGCTGATGAGTTGGAGCGCTTGGTGCAACTTCATGATGCCTCGACTATTGCGGCTGTGATTGTGGAGCCGGTGGCCGGGTCAACGGGGGTATTGATTCCCCCAGTGGGCTATTTGGAGCGTTTACGGGCGATTTGCGATCGCCACGGGATCCTCCTCATTTTTGATGAAGTCATCACCGCCTTCGGCCGTCTAGGGGCCAGCAGTGCGACGGAATATTTCGGGGTGGTACCGGATATGATCACGATAGCCAAGGGACTGACCAATGCAACGATTCCTATGGGTGCCGTGTTAACTCGTCCGGGCATTTACGAGGCTTTTATGAATGCCGCCCCCGAAAATGCCATTGAATTGGCCCACGGTTACACCTATTCGGGTCATCCCCTGGCCTGTGCGGCTGCCTTGGCGACGTTGGAGGTTTACGAGGAGGAGGGCTTATTTACCCATGCTCAGGAACTGTCTACCTACTGGGAAGAATCGGTACAGGGCTTAAAAGGACTGCCCCATGTGATTGATATTCGCAACCTTGGCTTAGTCGCCGGGATTGAGTTAGAATCGATTCCCGGTAAGGTGGGAGAACGGGCGACCCAGTGTTTAATTCAGTGTTTTGAGCGGGGCCTAATGATTCGCGTCACCGGGGATATTATCGCCCTCTCTCCCCCGTTAATCATTCGTCCGGAACACATTGACCGGATGATGGAGATTCTCTCAACAGTCTTGCAAAAGGTGGATTAGGGGCTATGCCAGAGGTCAGTGGATTGGAGTTTATCCGGGTGGTTCAACGGGGGGAGGTGGTGAGTTTCCCCACGGATACGGTTCCGGCCTTGGCCAGCTTACCGGAGGCAGGCCAGGAAATTTTTACCGTAAAACAGCGCCCGGCCGATAAACCTTTAATCCTGATGGGGGCGAGGGTGGAGGATTTTAAGCCCTATGTCCGGGGGAGTGAGGCGGATTGGGCGATCTGGGGGGAGATGATGACCCGCTATTGGCCCGGTCAAGTGACGCTGATTTTACCCGCGAGTGACCAGGTTCCCCCGGCCATGACACCGGGAGATCCCCAAACGCTGGGTCTGCGGATTCCCGACTTGGCCATTGCTCAGGAAATCCTCGCCCAAACTGGCCCCCTAGCCACTACGAGCGCCAATTTATCGGGAGAACCTCCCTTAGAGACGTTAGCAGAGATTGGGGCGGCGTTTCCCTCGGTGTTTACCCTCTCCCATCCTGACGTTCCTCCTAATGCCAAGCTGGGGAATGGACAACCGTCCACTGTGGCAAAATGGACAACAACAGGGTGGGTGATTTTGCGTCAGGGAAATGTAGTCTTGAGTGAGGCATCTTCAGATGAATGATGAGATTGCGACATTAAAAGCGGAACTCGAACAAGCTAAGTTAGCCTATTTACGGGCTGCCCAGATGAGTCAGTTTAAGGCGGGTTTTTTGGCGCGGACTTCCCATGAATTGCGATCGCCTTTAAATAGTCTGATCGGCCTCCATCAGTTGATTTTGTCGGACTTATGCGAAGATCCAGAAGAGGAACGGGAATTTATCCAACAAGGCTATCAAGCGGCCTTAAAGTTACTGAAGTTAATTGATCAAATTGTCGATATTTCTAAAACGGAATACGGTGCCATCCCCCTCGTCTTAGAATCCCACCCCATCAGTAAGATTTTCAGTGAAATAGAACGCCTGACCCACTTACAAGCGGCAAATCGCAGTTATCCCCTGACGTTGAAGGTACCGGATCCTGACTTTGCGCTACAGGTAGACTTAAGGCGAGTCGTGCAGGTGCTGATGAGTTTAGTGGATACGGCGATCGCTCACATGGGGGAAGGATCCCTAGAATTAGTCGCCCAGCAGGATGTTAGCGGCGAACAGGGGACGATTACCCTCACCATATACTCCCCCCGCACCCTTTGGACTGAAGCAGTGGATCTCTTGCAACAGTCCCCCGAAACCACTCCTGACGCCGTGACCAACTTCCTCCAACGGGCGATTCCTTCCCCCGGCATGAATCTGTTATTAAGTGTTGGATTATTGGAAACCATGAATGGCCATCTAAAAGTTGTGGCCACACCTAAGCCAGAGGATAGTAACCCTTACACACAAGTTTGTTGTGTTTTACCTTGTCCGTAATGGCGACTTTATCCCTAAAACCTTGTCCTTAAAACGGCTGAAAATTTATAAAGATTGCCGGGAAAACCCCATCCCCTTGTCGGTAAGGTCGTTGACCCTTCTGAAACCAAATCGGAGCTAGGTATGTCAGAATAGTAGCGACCCATTCCATACAAACCCATGAAGCGCAGAAGAAAGACTCCTTGGCTGCATCAGTGGTCCCGGGTAATCATTGGTGCGATCGCAACTGTTGGGGCCATCCTCACCAGCTACCTGACCATCGTTAAATTTTCCGGCTCCGATGTAGTTTGCACAGGAGACGCGGCCGCTTCCATCAACTGTGATGTGGTTCTCTCTAGCCCCTATGCCACTGTATTCGGTGTTCCCCTACCCGTGTTTGGTCTGTTAGCCTATCTGAGCATGATGGGCTTTTCCTTATCGCCCTACTTGATTAATGAGGAAAAAAACAAAGACCTTAAAGAGAAAGTTGAAGATTGGACCGGGATCTTGTTACTCATTGGGGCCACTTCAATGGCCGCCTTTAGTGGCTATTTAATGTATATCTTGGCCTTTAAACTCCAAGCCTTTTGTCCGTACTGTATCGGTTCCGCCACCTTCGCTTTTTCTATGCTCGCCCTGACCCTCTTTGGACGACACTGGGAAGATGTGGGGTCATTAATGTTTATTGGTTTTCTCGCCGCTTTAGTCACCTTATTGGGAGCATTGGGAGTCTATGCCAATGTTGACGGACCCGTTGGGGATCGGGTCGCCATTCCGGCCATTCAACAAGACGCAGAACCCGGTATCGGTTGGCCTGTTACCACCACCTCGGGCCCAGCAGAAATGGCTCTGGCCGCCCACATGAACGAGAGCGGCGTTCGAGGCTATGGCGCTTGGTGGTGTCCCAACTGTCACCAGCAAAAATTGCTCTTCGGCAAAGAAGCGTTTGAGACGTTAGATTATTTAGAGTGTGACCCAGCCGGACAAAACCCACAAACGGCTGTCTGTCAAGCCGCTAATGTCCCGGGTTATCCCAGTTGGGAGATTAACGGACGTTTATATGCGGGATCCCAAACCTTAGAACGGTTGTCAGAATTAACCGGGTATGATGGACCGCAAAACTTTAAATATTATCTACCCGGACGGTGAACGGCTCCACCTCTTAGCTCACATGAAACAATTCCCGCACTGGTTAGTACATTTAACCCAATTAATGAGCCAAAATCGTCGGCTCTGGTTAACTTCGGGCGGCGTTGGGGTAGGGATTATCGCCTTACGCCTTCTGGGGGTTTGGCAAGTTTGGGATTGGGCAGTTTATGATCAACTGTTCCGTCTCCGCCCCTTAGATTCCCCAGAAGAACGGATTCTAATTGTGGCCATTGATGAACCAGACATGAATCGGGCTGGGGCATGGCCGATTCCCGATGCCATTATGGCTGACCTCTTACAGAAGTTGGCCGCCCATGAACCCCGTGCCATTGGGTTAGATGTCTATCGAGATTTACCAGCCCCCCCCGGTCATGAGCGCTTAAACCAAGTGATGGGGGGATTGCCTCATTTTGTGGCTATTGAGAAAATCCCAGATCGAGAAAGTGTGGGAGTGCCACCGCCTCCCAATGCGCAACCAGACCAGGTAGGGTTCAATAATATTGTGACCGATGGCGATCGCAAAGTTCGCCGCAGTCTCCTCTATTGGCACAAAGACGGGGAACCCCGTACCAGTTTCGCCCATCGTCTCGCCCTGCTTTATTTAGCCCGAGAAGGAATCACCCCCCAACAAGCCCCAGACGGCCATTATTTACAATTAGGGAAAACAGTTTTTCGCCCCTTTGAACCCAACGATGGGGACTATGTGGGAGCCGATGCCAAAGGCTATCAAGTTTTGGTCAACTTCCGCCATCCCAGCTTATTTCAACAGGTGTCCATGTCGGCTGTTTTGTCGGGAGAAGTAGCCCCCCATCTCATCCGCGATCGCATTATTCTCATCGGCTCCACCGCCCCCAGTCTCAAAGACTTTGCCTATATTCCCTATTCTCCCAAATCCGCCGGGGGGCGCAAGCATATTCATGGGGTCGAATTACACGCCAATTTTATCAGCCATCTGTTGAGCGCTGTCCTAGATGAACGCCCGGTGATTCGCGTCTGGTCTGAGCCAATCCAATGGGCTTGGATTCTACTCTGGTCAGGGGTAGGCGGCGTGATTGTCTGGCATTGGCGATCGCCCCTTAAATCCTCCTTACTCCTCCTACTCACCATCACCCTCCTCGGCAGCATTGGTTATGTGTCTTTTCTCCAAGGGCTTTGGATTCCCCTCGCCACCCCCTTGTTAGCCTTGGGCAGCACCACCATTCTACTCACCAGCCACCTCGCCTATCAGCGCGAAGAATTGAAACGTTCTACAGACTTTCTCCAGTCCGTCATTGATGCCATTCCCGACCCCATTTTTGTTAAAGATCGTCAACATAATTGGCTCATTCTCAATAAAGCCTTTGCCCACTTTACCGGATATACTCGCGAGGAATTGATTGGCAAATCCGACAGCGACTTTTTCCAAAGTGAACAGGCCGCCATCTTTTGGGAACAAGATCGGATGGTTTTTCTCACCCATAACGCCCAAGAACACGAGGAAAAATTCACCAACCGTTACGGCACCGAATATATTACGGCCACCAAGCGATCGCTTCACCAAGACGCCGCCGGGAATATGTTTTTAGTGGGTGTGATTCGGGATATTACCGAACGGAAGCGCGTTGAAGAAGAACTGCGCCGCACCACCCAAGAATTAACCCGCTCTAATGCCGACTTACTCAAATCCCAACGACTCGATAATTTAACCGGAGTCCCTAACCGTGTTCATTTTGAGGAAACCCTAAAAGAATTATTACGTTGGGGCGCAGAACATTCTAAATTAATTGGGGTATTATTCTTAGACCTTGATGGTTTTAAAGATGTCAATGACACCCATAGTCATTACATGGGAGATTTACTCCTCAAAGCCGTTGCCCAACGGTTTAAAAATTGTCTACGCAGCAGTGATTTAGTCGCCCGTTGGGCAGGGGATGAATTTTCTATTATTCTCCCGGATATTAAAAAAGTTAGTGATACAGAAATTGTCGCTGAAAAAATCCGAGCCACCCTAGCACAACCCTTTATGTTAGAAGGTCATAAAATCTTTGTTGGGGCGAGTATTGGCACCAGTGTTTATCCCCATGATGGTCAAGATGTGGATACGTTAGTGCATAAAGCCGATGCGGAAATGTATGCGGTAAAGAATAGAACCAGAGTCCAAAATAACTCGTCCGTGTCTGTTACCTGAACGGCTATCCATTACAACCTTGACCAGTAAGACAAAAGTTTTACCTGTTGCTTATTCCCTATCACCTGTTACCTATTCCTCATTCCCCATTCAATCTATGACCCAACTAGAACAACGCCTAAGAGCCATTTTTAGCCAAGACCTGAGCCAGAAAAAGACCTGGTACTCCGCCGTTGCCCAAGCCTATAATCTCGCCCGGCCGCGCTATCCTCAAAGCCTGATTGACCAAGCCATTACTTGGACCAATCTCACCCCGGGGGACTCCTTGCTAGAATTAGGCTGTGGCCCCGGGATTGCAACCCCCGCTTTTGCCCAAAAAGGTTTAAGCATCACTGCTTTAGAACCCAGTGAGGTCGCTTGTGCGATCGCCCGAGAACAATGTAATCCCTATCCCCACGTCCAAATCCTCAACAGCACCTTTGAAGAGTGGCCCTTACCCCCCCATCCCTTCTCCGCCGTTTTAGCCGCCTCCTCCTTTCATTGGCTTTCCCCCCACCTACGCCACCAAAAAGCCGCCCAAGCCCTCTCCTCTGAAGGTTCTCTCATTTTGCTCTGGAACATTCCCCCTCAACCCCAAGCCCCCGTACAACAGATCATTCGGCAAGTCCATGAAATCCATCTCCCCCAATTAGCCGAACCCATTGACCCCGCCCTCCATGAGCAGCACGTTCACCAGTTTGGTCAACAAGTCCTAGACTCCGGTTGCTTTGACCATCTGCAAACCGCCCAACTCCTCTGTGAAAAAAACTACACCGTTGATGAATATCTCGCCCTCCTCCACAGCTTGTCCCAATACATTCAACTCGACCCCCCCACCCGAGACAATCTCTTTCACCATCTCCACCTTGCCCTAACGGAACAATGGGGGCAACTGATCCCCACTACCTATTTATCCCTGCTGCACGTGGCCAAAAAGGCAAGAGGGAATCGGGAATAGGGAATGGGGAGTCGGGAGTCGGGAATGGGGAGTCGGGAGTCGGGAATGGGGAGTCGGGAGTCGGGAGTCGGAAGTAATGTCATTGCGTTTGCTGCGCAACGCTTCGCGAACGCGGAGCGTCACGAAGTGAACGCGTAGCGTTCCGAAGGAAGGTACGAAGCAATCTAGTCAGGAGTCGGGAGATCGCCTCTCCCCCTCTCCCCCTCTCCCCCTCTCCCCCTGCTCCCCTGCTCCCCGTTCCCCACACTAAACTACCGTATGAATTTTCATAAAATTAGTTCCCCCAGCAGTGTTTTGTACAGGTAAACCCGCCAAAATCAAAATCTTATCCCCCGCTTGCGCTAAACCCCGCTCCTTCAACCCCGATTGAGTCTGTTCAATTAACCCATCATAGGTTTCAATTCGGCGTTCCATTAATACCGGAATCACTCCCCAAATCAAGTTTAAACGGTGGTAAGTGCGAATATTAGCCGTGAAAGCCACCACAATCGCTTTCGGCCGTTCTGCCGCCGCCAAACAAGCCGTATAGCCACTTGTAGTAAAAGCCACAATACAACGCAACTCTAAAATTTTATCGATTGTATTCAGGGCTTCACTTAAGGCATGAGTTTCATCATTACTGTAGGGGGGATAGTTAACAAATTGCACCTCCGGCTCCACCTGTGTGGCAATTTGTACCATAGTTTCCACCGCCTTAACCGGGTATTTCCCCACCGCAGATTCCCCTGACAACATAATGGCATCAGTCCCATCAATAATCGCATTAGCGACATCAGAGGCCTCCGCCCGAGTGGGACGGGGTTCAACAATCATACTCTCTAACATCTGAGTGGCCGTAATGACCGGAATTCCCCGTTGATTACACATCCGAATAATCCGTTTTTGTAACATAGGGACTTTTTCAGGACTTAATTCCACCCCCAAATCCCCCCGGGCGACCATTAAACCGTTACATTCACTCAAAATTTCGTCTAAATGTGCGATCGCCTGGGGTTTTTCAATCTTCGCAATCACACAAATATCACCCGCCCCCTTATGAGAGAGAAAGGCCTTCAGCGAGCGAATATCCTCCGCCCGACGCACAAAACTTAAAGACACCCAATCAATGCCCTGACTAATACCAAACTCCAAATCCTTCTTATCCTTCTCCGTCATCGAAGGCAGCCGCAAGTCCAAACTCGGGAAATTAACCCCCTTCCGACTTTGTAAACGCCCCCCCTCCACCACACGACAGATCACCCCTTGCCCCTCAATCTCCTCAACGCACAATTCCAACAATCCATCCGCCAGCAAAACCTCCGTTCCGGGTTGTGCCTCCTCCGCCAAATAGGGATAATCCAAAGGAATCTTATCCCCTTGGTGATCATAATCCGCCGCAGGAACCAGCGTGACCCTTGTTCCCTCCACTAACTCCAGACTCCCCATCGGCAACTGCCCCACCCGGATTTTTGGCCCCTGCAAATCCTGTAAAATCGTCACAGGGGTATCTAATTCCTCCGACACCGCCCGCAATACCCTTAAGGTCGTGGCATGATCCTGATAACTGCCGTGGGAAAAATTGAAACGAGCCACCCTCATCCCCGCCGCCACTAACTCCCGAATCACTTCTGGAGAATTACTAGCCGGGCCCAGAGTAGCAACAACTTTGGTGCGATTAGGTAGAGAAGACATAACTGGGATTTAGGATAACTAGGCAAATCTTAGCGCAAGGGTTGATCTTTGGGCGAAAATCTCAGAAACATTGCCACAGGATCTCATTGACTCCGACTTTGTTTTAAATTTATTTAAGCTTTATTTAAAATCTTTTTAAGACAATTTATGTTAGCAAGATGACCTATATTTTCTTTTAACATCTTTTTCGATCTTTCTGGTTTATATTACTTGTGGAGGGCTTCGATCAAGGGCAATCCAACTATCTCTAAAAATTAGAGATCCGACCGAAATAGGAATTCTGCTGACTAGAAAAAGTCAGACGGAAAGAACCTAGATTTTGGGCGCATAGAGCAAAAACAGGAGAAAACCATAAAGATTCAGCGTAATTTAAGCATGATTGAATGGTTGATCCTTCAAAAACTTTGATCGCAAGATTTGGCTTGAAGCTTTGATTTATAGGAGTGTTCACTATGTCCAAACAAGTAAAAATCGCCATTAATGGCTTTGGTCGCATTGGTCGTTTAGTCCTGCGTGCTGCCATGAACAACCGCCATATTCATGTAGTCGGGATTAACGACCTTTTCGAGGCTCCCCACTTGGCTTATATGTTCAAGTATGATTCCACTCACGGAGTTTATCATGGAGCCGTGGAGAGTTCAGAGGGGGGAATTTCCGTCAACGGTCATTTTATCCCCTGTACCGCCATGCGTGACCCCGCCGAATTACCTTGGGGCGATCGCGAAGTAGACTATGTAGTAGAATCCACCGGACTCTTCACCAACTACGACGGCGCCGCCAAACACATCGCCGCCGGAGCCAAACGAGTTGTCATCTCCGCCCCCACCAAAGACCCCGAGAAAGTAAAAACCATCGTCATGGGCGTTAACGATGCCGACTTTGACCCAGCCAGTCATCTTGTCCTCTCCAACGCCAGTTGTACCACCAACTGCCTCGCCCCCATTGCCAAAGTCATTCAAGATAACTTCGGCCTCGCCGAAGGCCTCATGACCACCGTCCACGCCATGACCGCCACCCAGCCCACCGTAGACGGTCCCAGTCGCAAAGATTGGCGCGGAGGACGCGGCGCCCCCCAAAACATCATCCCCGCCTCCACCGGAGCCGCCAAAGCCGTCACCCTCGTCTTACCCGAATTAAAAGGCAAACTCACCGGGATGGCCTTCCGAGTTCCCACCCCAGATGTCTCCGTCGTTGACCTCACCTTCAAAACGGAAAAAGCCACCTCCTATCAAGAAATCTGCGCCGCCATGAAAGCCGCCGCCGAAGGCCCCATGCAAGGCTTCCTCGCCTACACCGAAGACGAAGTAGTTTCTATGGACTTCAAAGGAGATCCCCATTCCAGCATCTTTGACGCAGGAGCCGGGATTGAACTGAACGATCATTTCTTTAAAGTCGTCTCCTGGTATGACAACGAGTGGGGCTACTCCTGCCGGGTTTTAGATTTAATCTCCCTCATGGGTCACAAAGAAGGACTCCTTTAACAAAAATGTTGCGGAATTCCCCTTCCTCGCTTGCAGGGAGGGGATGGACTTGACCACTAACTCCCAAAACGAAAACCAAGCTAAAAAGGGCTGTGTTGCAAGAGAAGATTTGGGTCTTAGGAACTAGGACTTCTGCCTGGGGAGGGAAGATAAGACTCGCTATATTTCGGTAGAGAAAGCACTTCCCATTGAATCAGGAAGCTCCATCCTCGCGCCTCGGCAGGGTGGGGTAGTTCACTCAATCAGGGAACGGGGAACAGGCACTCTTGCAAGAGGGAATAAGTAATAGGTAATAGGGAATCGGGAGTCGGGAAAACGCAATAGTCAAGAGTTTTAGCGATTCACTATTCCCCTGCTCCCCTGCCCCCCTGCTCCCCGACTCCTGACTCCCGACTCCCCCTCCCCCCCGTTTCCAAATTCTGATAGAATTGTGTAGAAACATTAAGATGAGCCTTTAATATTAAATGGAAGTTCTGGTGGTGGGTGCTACTGGCACCTTGGGGAGACAGGTTGCTCGTCGCGCTCTTGATGAAGGTCATCAGGTTCGCTGCCTCGTAAGAAATCTGAGAAAAGCAACCTTTTTGAAAGAGTGGGGGGCCGAATTGGTTCAAGGGGACTTATGTAAACCCGAAACCCTCCCGGATGCCCTCTCCGGGATTCAAGTCATCATTGATGCGGCAACTGCAAGGGCGACCGACTCCCTCCGCATCCAACGAGTCGATTGGGAGGGAAAAGTCGCCCTCATCCAAGCCGCTAAGGCCGCAGGCATTGAACGCTATATCTTCTTCTCCATTTTGAACGCGGAAAAATTCCCCAAAGTTCCGCTTATGAACATTAAGCACTGCACCGAACAGTTCTTAGCGGAATCTGGCTTAAACTACACCATCTTAAGACCTTGTGGCTTTATGCAGGGCTTAATCGGTCAGTACGCCGTTCCAATTTTAGATAATCAAGTCGTCTGGGTCACAGGGGCGGGCGCACCCATTGCCTATATGGACACCCTAGATGTAGCCAAATTTGCCGTCCGCGCCCTAACCTTACCCGAAACCGAAAAACGCAGCTTCCCCGTTGTCGGCACAAGGGCCTGGGGCGCCTACGAAATCATTAATCTCTGTGAACGATTATCTGGACAAACCGCCAGAACAGCCCGTTTAGAATTACCTGTTTTACGCGGTATCCGTCGCGTGCTACGCTTCTTTCAATGGGGGTGGAATGTCTCAGACCGTTTAGCCTTTGCGGAGGTTTTGGCCAGCAATCAACCCCTAGATGCTTCAATGGAGGAAGTCTATCAAGTGTTTGGGTTTAACCCAGGCGAGACAACCACCTTGGAAAGCTACCTACAAGAGTATTTCAGCCGGATTATGAAAAAGCTGAAAGAAATTGGCTATGAAAAGGAAAAACAGAAGCAAAAGAAAAAACGGCAGAAGTCGCCGTTTAAATCTAAGACTAAATCTTAGTCGCTTTTCTCATCACTGGATTTTACTGGATGGGGTATCGTGCCAAAAATCGGCATTATTTATAACGACATAAAACCGATGGCTTGCCGCGTTGCTGAGGAGTTAAGCGACGAGCTACTTGCAAAAGGTTGTGAAGTGGTGACGACTTCCAGTTTTGGCGGCATTCTAGGCTACGCCAAGACCGACAAACGCCAAGACTACACACCCATTGACCAATTAATTCCTGAAGGCTTTAATCAAGATATTGACTTCGGGATTGTCTTGGGCGGAGATGGGACTGTGTTAGCCGCCTGTCGTCAGGTCGCCTTGTGTGGCATTCCTCTATTAACGGTGAATACAGGACACATGGGCTTTTTAACGGAAACCTATGTGTCCCAACTGAGTCAGGCCGTAGACCAGTTAATGGCTGGAGACTACCACGTTGAAGACCGCACCATGTTACGGGTGCAGGTTTGGCGAGAGGAACGCTTAATCTGGGAGGCTCTCTGTTTAAATGAGATGGTTCTCCACCGGGAACCCTTAACCAGTATGTGCCATTTTGAAATTCAAATTGGTCATCATGCCCCAGTGGATATTGCTGCCGATGGGGTGATTATTTCCACCCCAACGGGGTCAACCGCTTATTCTCTCAGTGCCGGGGGACCCGTGGTGACTCCGGGGGTTCCGGTGTTACAGTTAATCCCCATTTGTCCCCACTCCCTCGCTTCTCGCGCTTTGGTCTTCTCCAATCAAGAACGAGTGCAGATTTTCCCCGCTAATCCTACCTCTATGGTCATGGTAGTTGATGGTAATGGAGGCTGTGCGGTACTGCCTCAAGACTCCGTACAAGTTCACAAGGCTGAGTATGGGGCGCGGTTTATCCGTCTCCAACGACCGGAGTTTTTCCGCATTTTACGGGAAAAATTAGGCTGGGGTCTGCCTCATATTGCTAAACCTACGTCGGTCGAGTTGCCATAAGCATTCCCTTCAATTCTCCTGCTAGCCGCCGGACGGGGGGCTGTCTCCTATGAATTTTATTTAGGGTCTGCTTAATATCCCTCCAAGCACTGTTAATAAGGTCTTCGATTGGGAGCCAGAAAGTGCAAGGTTTTAGCGATAAAGAATCAAAAAGGCTTGCTTTTTTCCGACTCTCTCTCCCCCTTCCCGTTCCCCACCCGGAGCAAAGTTATTCAGCAAGCCCTACTTAGGAAAGCGATATGAAACTAACTCAGATTCTCAACTCTCTCCGCCTACGTTGGTTTCTCCTAACCAAAGCCCTGGACTATAGCAGCGATTTTGTCAATATTATTTACAAAATTTATCTAAACCACAACAAAATTATTCACTTTCGCAACGGATACCCCGTCTATTCTCTCTCCACCCCAGCCGTTTTTAGCCCTCCTGCCGCTAACTTTATTGCCCGGGCTTTGTACCGCACCATTCAAAATAAAAACTTGCCCAACTTAATGAGTTTTGCCGTCAATGATGTTTGTAACGTCACTTGCCAGCATTGTAGCTTTTTTAATGCCGTCGAAGAACCTCACCGGGAAACCCTCACCTTACCCCAAATCCAAAAACTTATTCAAGACGCGCAAAATCTAGGGGTTTCTATCATTAACTTTGTGGGGGGAGAACCTTTAATGCACCCCGATTTAGCCCAAATTATCGCCAGCGTTGATAAAAGTTTATCCACCACCGTTTTATTTACCAATGGTTGGGATTTAGCCCAGCAAGCTAAACTCTTAAAACAAGCTGGATTAGACAGTGTTTATGTTAGCATTGACCGGGCAACGGCTCAAGAACATGATAGTTTTCGCGGCAAAGCTGGACTTTTTGACCGCGCTATTCAGGGCATCGCCAAAGCCAAAAAACTAGGCTTTTCTGTGGGAATTTCCACCACTATAACCCCTGAATCTTATCAACAAGGGGAATTTCATAAAATGGTTAACCTTGCCAAAGAATTGGGCGTGCATGAACTGTTAGTTTTTGATGCCATGCCCTCGGGAAGATATCAAGATAGGCAAGACCTAGTAAATGCAGATGATTGGGTCGAAGAAATGATTCAGTCTGCCCAACGTTATAATCAAAATCCCCAGTATCCGGGAGTGGTTTTCTTTGCCTATTTCACCAGTTATCGCAGTGTAGGGTGTTCCTGTGGCACCAGTTACTTTTATGTGTCGCCCTATGGGGATGTGATGTCTTGTGATTTCAACCATGGAAAATTTGGTAATATTCTAGAAACTCCCCTCTGGAAACTTTGGGAACGCCTTACCACATTGCCTGAGTTTTGTCAAGCAAAATGGGGGGGCTGTAAAATTAAAGATGCAGAATACCGGGAAAAAGCGGTCGTTTCTGCCGGAGCATCTGAACAGTTATCAGTCAACAGTGATCAGTAAACAATTATTGCGATTATAGTGTTTTCGCGACTCATGAGGTAGACCTTTGTTAGACGCTCTGTTCCCTCAAACTAGAGACTCTGTACCTCGCCAGTAGGGAAATTGCTATATTAGGAAATAATGCCTAATCAAAATCGCTTCATTCGAGTTCTCATGACCTATGCTCATCACTGATTACTGTTGAACGATTTAGCCAAACTTGCTCTAAATTTTTAACCTTTTTGGACTGTTAGAATATATGGTCTTAATCCTCCCCTCTCTTCCCCTTGCCGCCGCTTGTTCTTTTACGAAAACGGCGACGTTACCGATTATTATTTTTGAGATAATTGTAATCCTAGGTTTTATTGCCAGCGTTTGGTTTATCTCGAAAATTGAGAAGCAGTGGTGGCAGCAGTTTCTTACGATGGCGGTTGGAGTTTTGTTGTTTGAGTTGTTTACTGCTCCGATGTGGAATAATCATCATATGGGGGAATGGGCGTATATTTACGATGATGTGAGTTGGATTTTATTGCTCTGTTGGACTGGTTTAATTTTAACGATTATTACGGTTGTTGATCGTCTGTTTAGTGGGTGGAAAACCCCCAAACGTTTTTTAGTCTATTTGGGTTTTTTAATTGTTGCAGTGACGATTTTGGAGATAATTGTCGTTAATCTTGGCATACGTTCCTATGCTCCAGAAGTTTTGAGGGATATGGTTAATCTCTTTGTTTTTGGTGTGCCGATTGTTGAGGTTTTTTATTACACACCTGTCTTTACAGGGTTAGTGATTGCTTTTCATAAATACTGGATGTTGGTGTTAGGCGATGAACCTTTTGTGCCGATTAAGTACCGTAATTGGTTACGCAGTCTTGGACTAGCTTTGTTGGCCGTGTTTTTATTAGAGATGTTGGTGCAGCCAATTGTGGACAATTTAGGGTTTCCTCGTTGGTCTTATTTAGTATTTGATATTACTGTTGTTTTGATTGTCGCTTGGGTGGCTATTATTGGTGTAACGGCTTTGGTTGTAGAGAAATATTTCCTGCACTATCCGACTTGGGGGCGTTTTTTCTTGGCGTTAGGTGTTGCGGGAACGTTTATTCTATTATTAGAAACTGCGTTAATTAACCAAGGCTATCGAGTGTATGGAGATAGTGCTATGTCGAGTTTTGTTGGCTTTACTGTGCCGCAATTGAACATTCCCATTGAGGTAGTTTTTGCGGTGCCCTGTTATTTGGGTTTGATTATTTCTTTTATTCGTTACTGGGAAATTACCCTAGATAATCGTCTGTGAGGTTTGACCCTAGGTTAAATGGGATAGGGGACGTTTTGTTTGACATTGCAGTTTTGAATATTGCGGATAATTTTGCGTTATGACTAATGACAATCCAAAAACGGTTTCTCGGGTTTTTAAGGCTACTCCGTTAGGGGCGTTAATTGTATTCGTCCTGTTGTCTATTTCTGTGGGGGGAGTGAATAATGCTGTGGTTGTTATTTTCTTTTCGGTGATTTGTACCTTTGGAATTAGTCTAGCTTTGTGGCTGCCTGTCTGTTTTGCGGTGGGTTTAATCTGTTTAATGGTGGTGGAGTCGTTATCATCTCAATGGTCTAGGACTCGTGAGGAAGTGGCGGCGGGGCCGACTCCTCAACAGAAGGCTCTCGGGAATTATATCCGGCAGGCAAGACACAAGGGGTTAAGTGAGAGTCAGATTGACAGGCGCTTAGGGGCTAAAGGGTGGACGGAGGAGGAAATTGAGGGGGGGAGGGAGTTGGCTGTTGCAATGGGGACACAAGACTAGGGAAATGCTCAACGGGGGGGCTTTTTGGATTACACTAGGGAAGGACAGAGTATTGTGCAGTCCCTTCTGAGGGATGTTTCGCTCAAGCTCTTCTCTTAGAGTTTGGTTGAATGTTTTTTCCTTAAGCAGATTGCTCAAATTGTGTTTGTTCGGTCGTTTGTTTGTTTCGTCTCCTAGATTTCACCGGATCTGATAATGTTAAAGCGATGGTGGATTTATCAACAAGAACGGTTTCCCCTTTTTAGTAATGGGATACTGATTCTGGTTTTTAGCACGTCTGCGGTTAGTTATTCGGCTTTATTGCGGGAACAGTTTCCGACGTTTGAATCTCTGACGGTGGCTGCCGTTAGCACGTTTTTGTTTTTTCTGCTGTTGCGGATTACGGATGAGTTTAAAGATTTTGATGATGACCGGATTTATCGGCCTTATCGTCCGGTTCCTCGGGGGTTGGTGAGTTTAAAGGAATTGGGATTGTTGGGGGTTTTTAGTCTGTTTGCTCAGTTGGGACTGGCACTTTATATGAGTCGCAGTTTGGCGATTCTTTTAAGTGTGGTTTGGTTCTATTTTGTGTTAATGAGTCAGGATTTTTTCTTGTATAAACGCCTGAAAGCCCATCCGGTGGCGTATTTGTTGACCCATAATGTGATTGTCCCCCTGATTGCTTTGTATGCGACGGCTTGTGATTGGTTGTTGATGAATAGTGCAATTCCTCCGGCGGTGATTTGGTTTTTAATGACTACGGCGACGAATGGGTTAATTTTAGAAATTGGGCGAAAGATTCGCGGTCCGAATGATGAGGAGGTGGGGGTTGATAGTTATAGTGCGTTGTGGGGACGGGATAATGCGGTTTTGGTGTGGGTGACGGTGATTTGTTGTAGTGCTGTGGCGACGTTTTGGACGGCGAAACAAATTGATTTTGTGCGACCGATGAATTTAATTTTGTTGGTGTTAGGAGTTGGGGCGAGTGTGGTGGCCTATTCGTTTTTTAATCATCCGACGCGGAAAAGTGCAAAATGGATTAATCTGATGTCTGGATTGTGGGTTTTGTTTACCTATTTGGGGTTGGGGGTGATTCCCCTGTTATTGCGCTATGAAATACATTTGCCGTTTACAGGATAAGGCGATCGCATCCCAAATGGGGGGAAAAGGTTGTGCGATCGCGCAACTATACCAAAAAGGCTTCCTCGTCCCGACGGGCTTCATTCTCACCCCCCTCGCTTTCCTCGACAGTCTCACCCAAGTCCAGCGGGGTCAATTTCAGACCCTCGCCCAACTGCCCCTGACTCAAATCAAGTCCCTCCCTGACTTTCTGGGGGAGTTAAAGGTCGGGGATGGGGTCAAGTTAGAAATTTTACAAGCGTTAGCGGAATTATTTCCCTATGGGGGACGGTTTGCGGTGCGGTCTTCGGCTGTGGAGGAGGACGGGGAAAAACAATCTTTTGCCGGGCAACTAGAGAGTTTTCTGGGGGTTGCCCCCGAGGATTTATATAGCAAAATTGCCCAAGTTTGGCAATCGGCCTTTAGCGATCGCACCCTCAGTTACCGACAACAGCAAAGCCTCCCCCATCTTCCCACCCCCCCGGCCGTCATTATCCAGCAGATGCTTAATCCCACCGTGGCCGGGGTATCCTTTGCTGCCGACCCCATCACCGGACGACGGAATTGGGTGACTATTAACGCCGTCTACGGTCTAGGCAACGCCCTAGTTTCCGGGGAGTGGGACGGAGATCACTTTCTCCTCGACCCCCAAAACCAAATCATTCAGCGTCACCTCGCCGAAAAACGCCTCTGTTATCGCCTCAACAAACAGGGAGAAGTCGAACGCTGTCAACTGCCCGCCGACCTTCTACACAGTCCCACCCTCAACGATGAACAACTCCAGCGTTTAGCCACCCTGACCCGGCAAATTAGCCATCAGTTGGGCAGTCCCCAAGATATCGAATGGGCCCGGGTCAATCAACAGACCTACATCCTCCAAGCCCGCCCCATTACGGCTTTACCCCCACTCCCTCCCACAACCGGGGTTTACCGTCTCTGGGATAATAGCAACATTGCGGAAAGTTATAGTGGGGTGACAACTCCCCTTACCTTCTCCTTTGCCCGACAAGCCTATGAGGAAGTCTACCGCCAATTTTGCCGCTTAATGGGGGTTTCTCCCCGACGGATTGCGGAACATCAGACCACCTTTGAAAACATGATTGGGCTGCTAGAAGGGCGCATTTATTACAATCTCCTCAACTGGTATCGTGTCCTAGCCCTCCTGCCCGGATTTCGCCTCAATCGGGCTTTTATGGAACAAATGATGGGGGTCAAGGAATCCCTACCCGAGGAGATTGTGCAAAGTCTCAATCAAAGTTCTTGGGTCCAACGTCTCCAAGATAGCGGCCACCTGTTGCGGACGTTACTGGGCTTAATCCTCAACTACCTCCTCCTGCCCCTAAAAATCCGCCGTTTTAACCGTCGTCTCCAGCGCACTCTCAGCAACACCCCCGACTTTTCCACCCTGACCCCAGAAGACCTCGCCCAATATTACCGCACCCTCTCCCGTCAACTCCTGCCCCGTTGGGATGCCCCCATCCTCAATGATTTTTTTGCCATGATTTTCTATGGCCTGTTGCGCCAGTTAACGGAGAAATGGTGTGAGGATAGGGACGGCACCCTACAAAATGGCCTCCTGACCCAACGGGGGGGCATGATTAGCGCGGAACCCGCCCAGAGAATCCGCGCAATGGCGGCGTTGGCTGCCCCTCACCTCAAATTCATCGAAATGTTGAGTCAAGAGCCGTTAGAGCGCATCCTAGGGGCTATTGAGCAGTTTCCTGAGTTTAAGTCCAGCTATGAGGACTATTTGCACAAGTTTAGCGATCGCTGCCTAGACGAACTGAAACTAGAAAGCCCCACCCTATCTGAAAATCCCCTGCCCCTCTTGCGGACGATTGGGGCCTTGGCTCACCCCATCCATCGTCACACCTCCTCCGCCCTCACTCGTATCCCGGAGCCGGCGGCCTTGCGGGTGCGTCGAATTTTACGCCGCTATCCCCTGCGTCGTTTGCTGTTTAAATGGGTGTTAGTCAATGCTCGGCAACGGTTACGGCAACGGGAAAACCTGCGCTTTGAACGAACCCGGGTTTTTGGTCGAGCGCGGCAATTATTCTTAGAGTTGGGGCAACGGTTTTATACCCTTGACCTGTTACAACAGCCTCGGGATATTTTTTACTTAGAAGTGGGGGAAATTCTCGCCCTGTTGGAGGGGACTAGCACCTGTAATCGGGTGAAAGATTTAGTAGTGCTACGTCAGGCCGAGTTTGAGGATTATCGCCGTAGTTCTGGTTTAGGCGATCGCATTGCCACCTTCGGCCCCCCCAGTTTAAACCGGGCAGCCCCACCCCTCACCCCTGTTTCCAGCGTCACCACCGACAGCAAACAAGGATTAGGCTGTTCCCCCGGCATTGTGCGGGGTCCCGTGCGCATCATCACCAATCCCCAGCAAGCCTTGACCAGTCGCCCACCCCTCCAACCCGGTACAATCTTAGTCGCAGAACGCACAGATCCCGGTTGGATTTTACTCTTTCCCCTCGCTATTGGGTTATTAGTCGAGCGAGGGAGTTTATTATCCCACGCGGCCATCGTTTCTCGGGAGTTAGGTCTTCCGGCCGTGATTTCTCTGCCCGGGATTACCCAATGGTTACAGGATGGGGACTGGGTAGAGTTGGACGGTAGCACAGGACGAGTGCGCAAAGTTGATTAGGCTTGCGTTTACGGCTCACTATCCCCCAAGTTGGCTTTCATTTCGGCTTTTTCCTTTTCCAGTTGGGCTTTTTCCTTCTGTAAACTGTCTTCTATCTGCTCCCGGCGGGTTTCCACTTCTAACAGTTTAATGCTAATTTCCTGACTTTTGAGGGTGAGTTCTTGCCGCCACTGCTCAATTTGGGCTTCGGCTTCACTTAACCAACTCGCGGCCGCACTTTGATTTTTAGACACCTTCTGCACCAGTTCAATCACCCAGTCGGCCGCGTTTTCAATCTTCAAAATCTCGTGATTTTCGTTCAATTCCACTAGAACCAGTAAACCATCACTGAGGGGATTCGCGAAGACCTCATCCCCCACAGGAATTGATTGAGCTTCACCGAGAATCCAAACATCCTCGGCGGTTTGTTCCGCCAATAATTTAAGTTCTAGTGCGTCTGATGCCGACTTTTTTTGTACTTGTGCCAGGTGTAACATCGCCTTGGTTCGTTGTGGGTGATTGGTTAAGCAAACAGAGAGCGATTATTGAAGACGCACCAAGCGATCGCGCAAAATTTTAGCTTGTTGTTCGGCTTCCGCTAGACTGTCCCTTGTGCCTTGCACGACGGCGGCAGGTGCTTTATTGACAAAATTGGGATTTTTTAGACGAGCCGTGAGGGATTGCACATCCCCCTCTACCTTGCTCAAGTCCTTTTCTAGCTTGGCACAAAGCGCCTCAATGTCAACTAACCCTTGTAATGGAATCAGGACTTGAATCGTGCCGACAACTCCGGCAAAGGCCTGTCCATATTCTTGATCTAAGCTGGGGGTAATTTGGACTTTTTCCCCTTTGCCAACGTCTTGGATATAAACTTGACCTGCGGTTAACACCTCCCGCTCGGTTTCGTTCTCACTTTGGAGAATCATGGAAACCGTTGCACCGGGTTTAATGCCCGCTTCAGCGCGCAAATTGCGAACAACCCGAATTGTACTAATAATTAGCTCAAAATCCTGTTCAAGTTTAGGATCTATTAGCGTTTGGGGGGACACTGAAGCTGTTGGTGAGGTGGGTTGTGGGGTGGACTCCTCTAAGGGAAAAATGGCGGGAGTCTCGGGGGCAATATGGGGGGTTAAGTCGATCATTTTGCCGATCCAAGCTTTACCCCGTTCCCATGTTTTCTGACGATCCTCAACTCGTCCCCAATAACGATAGACAAACCAGCCACTATAGAGGAGTCCAATTAATTGGAAGGCGGGTTCTAAGAAGAGAATGTCGTTGATGGCATCGAGGGCGGCAAAGACAAAGCGCAGGAGCATCAAGAGCAGAATCAAGGCTCCGAGAACCCAGAGCGATCGCCGATTGTGTTTTAGGAGGTTGGTGGTGTTAACAGGCAAGTCTGCCAGAAATTGTACAACAGGATTGTCATAATCCGCCGTTTTTGGGGTCAGAAAGGCTAAAGTATCGGGTTCTGATAGTTTTGGCTGTTTTTCGTCATAGGCTGTTAGCACTTCGTCCACTTGGGGATAGGGTTGTAGGGCTAAAACCTCCCCCGATTGTTGGGTGAGGGTGTGCCAGAGTTCCTCGGTAATGTGGGGCATGAAGGGATGAAGGAGTTTGAGAATCCCTTCTAAGACATAACCGAGGGTTTGTTGTGCCACTCGTCGGGATTTAGAATGGCTACTTTGCCGGAGACGGGGTTTCACCAGTTCAATATACCAGTCGCAAAAGTCGCCCCAAATGAAATCATAGAGGCCTTTGGCGGCTTCTCCTAACCCGTATTGATCCAAGTGGGAGCGAGTTTGGGCGACGACTTGATAAAAGCGGGAGAGAATCCAGCGATCGCTCAATTCCAACCCTCGCACATCGGGCATCCCCAATTTTTGCGGGGGTTTGCCGTCCAAATTCATCAACACAAACCGCGACGCATTCCAGAGTTTATTGGCAAAGTTCCGCGAGGCCTCCACCGATTCCGACTCATCGGTTTTGCGGTCATACTGTAGGCTAATATCCTGCCCCGCCCCGGCCACTTCCTTAATCAAGGTATAGCGTAGAGCATCGGCCCCATAGCGATTGATTAACAACAGAGGATCAATCCCATTTCCGGCGGATTTCGACATTTTCTTGCCGTTTTCATCCCGTACCAGCCCATGAATATACACATCCTTAAAGGGCATTTGTCCGGTGAAATGCCGGGACATCATCGTCATCCGGGCGACCCAGAAGAAAATAATATCAAACCCAGTCACAAGGGTAGAGTTGGGGAAGTATTGACTCAAGTCCTCGGTTTCTTGGGGCCAGCCCATGGTTGAGAAAGGCCACAAACCGGAGGAAAACCAAGTATCTAGGGCATCGGGATCCCGCATCAGTTCCACATCATCCCCAAATTTAGCCTTAGCTTTTTCCCACGCTTCGACTTCACTCCGGGCTACCACAAAGGGGGTATGGTCGGTAATTTCCCCTTGGGTCAAATTCACCGCATACCAAGCTGGAATTTGATGCCCCCACCACAACTGACGGGAAATACACCAATCTTTTAACTTGACCAACCAATCCCGATAGACCTTTTTCCAACGTTCAGGGACAAAATAGGGGGAATTGTTTTGATCCAGTTCTTGTAAGGCTTTTTGGGCGAGGGGTTCGATTTTAACGAACCACTGGGTCGAAAGGAGGGGTTCAACGGGGACTTTGCCGCGATCGCTATAGGGGACCGTATGGCGATAATCTTCCACCCGCGACAGCACCGCGTCCATCTCCAACCGCTTAATAATATTCTTCCGAGCGGTGAAACGGTCTTGTCCGGCAAACTCCCCGGCATTTTCATTTAACGTGCCATCTCTATTGAGGATATTAATAAACGGCAACTGATGGCGCGTTCCCATCTCAAAATCATTGGGATCATGGGCGGGAGTCACCTTAACGCAGCCCGTCCCAAACTCTGGATCCACCAACTCATCGGCAAAAATAGGAATTTTTCGCCCCACAATCGGCAAGGTTAACGTTTTACCGATTAACGCCTTATAACGAGGATCATTAGGATTCACCGCCACCCCCGTATCCCCTAACATGGTTTCTGGCCGCGTCGTCGCCACTTCCACCGACCCCGTGCCATCACTTAGGGGATAGCGCAGATACCACAAAAAGCCATCGACTTCCTTATTTTCCACTTCCAAATCCGACACCGCCGACTGAGACGCGGGACACCAATTGACCATATATTGGCCACGATAGATCAACCCTTCATCATAAAGGCGCACAAAGGCCTCTAACACCGCCTCAGACACCCCAGAATCCATGGTGAAGCGTTCCCGGCTCCAGTCCGCCGAAAGACCAATACGGCGCAATTGATTAACAATAGTTCCTCCGGAACTTTCTCGCCAAGCCCAAGCCCGTTCTAAAAACTTCTCCCGTCCAATATCGTCGCGGGTTTTTCCTTCTTCGCGCAATTGACGTTCTAAAATCGTTTGAACGGCAATACTGGCATGATCTGTCCCCGGTAGACAAAGCGTATTTTTCCCCAGCATCCGATGGTATCGCACCAAGGTATCCAAGAGGGAGGTATTAAAAGCGTGTCCCATGTGCAGGCTGCCTGTCACGTTGGGCGGGGGGATGACAATACTATAGGTTTCTCCTCCGACGCTGGGATCTGCTTGGAAAACGTGGTGTTCTTCCCAGTATTGTTGCCATTTCGCTTCTGTGGCAACGGGGTCATATTGGGTTGCTAGGTTGGGGGTTTTTGCAGTCATGCGGGACGTGAGTTAAATAAAAGCCTAAACTTAGTTAAATTTTGCCATAGGGAAGGGGGGGTTTTAAGCTTTTTGGTCAGATTTTCCCTAAACAACGGCTGTCCATAGTGAAAGGGTAGGGTGCGGGGCTTCCCGCCGAAGAAGCTAAAAAGGGTACGGTTTATCGTACCCTTTTTTGGATCGTAAAGTGTGATAGACCCAACCCGTCGTCAACTAAACATCATAGGGAGCTTTCCCAGAGAACTTAATGGTTACAGGTTCTGGGTTGCTGCCAATATTACGGTCTTTTTTGCCCGCGAAGGGACGACCTTCATTGACTTTTTCCGGGAAGACACCATCGGCGGGGTGGAGATATTGGGTTTCTCCGTTGGGGTAAATCCGATAGATTTTGTAGTCTTCGATTTTGGGTTTGAATTTCGTGCGCAGTTGGGTGCCAAGGGCGAGGCATTGTTCTTTACGGGCTAGGTAAAGTAAGTTTTCGCCTTCGTTCATAATGGCTGCGCCACCTGTGGGCATTTCAAAGACTTGTTCTTTGCTGCTGGTCCAGGTGATGGCGTATTTTTCTTCTACGTCTGCTTTGGTGAGCAGTCCGCCTGTGCTACCGCCAAATTTGGGGGGCTTTCCAGAAAGAGCTTCTGTCATAATTTTCTCTCTAAAACAATGAGTTTGTTTAGGGAATGCTATCACCCTAGGGCGAGACTGTTCGTGCTTCTGTCAAGAACTGTAACAGTTTGTTATGTAGGGTCTGCTGAATAACACCAGATGCTAGGCTCAACAAGGGAACAGGGAACTCTTAACAGGGAACAGATCATCTAAAACTGGCACGATTGCCTATTCCCGACTCCCGACTCCCGACTCCCGATTCCCCAACTCTCGGACTTATTCAGCAAGCCCTATGTACTAAAAACCACCGCTCCATTTTTCAGGGCGACTAACTTAATTTTCAACGGGCCGGCCGTATAGGTGGAGTCTACGGTGACGGCGCGTAATTCATTGTAGGATTGCCCGGAGCGCAACATTTGGTCTACAAAGTCGGTGAATTTTTTAATGTCGCCGTCTTCAATTTGAATGTCGCCGACAATGCCTGTGCGTCTGGCGCGGAATTGGGTAGCTGCAATCAGAGTGTCTAGGCGTTCGGTGAGTTCTTGATCGCTCATGGTATCGGGTTCTACGGAGACGGTGGCAACGACTTGATCGGGGGCAAAAATTTCTTGATTGAGGACGACATCGGCAAAGACACGGACAAAGGGTTCTTCGGCGATATAGTTCCCGGCCGAGAGGATGCGGATTACATAATCTCGACCGTCTTTGATTTGGTTGATTAACTGTTGCACTTGGGCTTCAGTGATTAAGACTACTCGTTCACTGATGGGTTCATTTTGTCCGGGACGGGTGGCTTCTATGGCCCGGCGATTGGCTTGGCGTAGGAGTTGATCCACGGCATCTTGAGCGGCGTTGGGGTCTAAAATTCGCACCACTCCAAAGCTGAGGACTTCACCTCTGGCTAAAACAACACTGCCGACGCGCAAGCGTTGATAGTCTTCTTCGAGTCCGGAAACGGCCCCTTGGAGAAAGCTGAGTTGTCGTCCGAGTTCTAGTAGGGTGGATTCTCGATTTTGTAGGGTTTGATCTCGTTCGGCGATCGCCTCATCTAAATCCTGAATCCGCCCATCTCGCTCGCTAATTTCTTCTTGTAAGCGGTCTTGTTGTCTTGCTAGTTCCTGAAAGCGTTGTTCTCGTTCCCGTAAGACCCGATTCTGTTCGGCAAGGCGTTGATTGCGTTCTTGGATGGTGCGATCGCGCTCTCGCACTTGCCCCTGAAGTTGGGGAATTTGCTCTAATAATTCCTCCCGTTGTCGCAGGAGTTCCTTTTGTTGCCGAACCAGTCGTTCCCGTTGCTCCCGCAATTCCTGCACTTCGTCTCCCAATTCGGCGGCCTGTTCTTGGGTAGACTCATAGCGTTCTTGGATCACGATTAATCCTCGTTCTACCATCTGCTTTTCTTCACTCACCCGGTTCAGTTCTGCCTCAACTTGTCCTTTT
Organism: Spirulina subsalsa PCC 9445; assembly: GCF_000314005.1. Lineage (NCBI taxonomy): Bacteria > Bacillati > Cyanobacteriota > Cyanophyceae > Spirulinales > Spirulinaceae > Spirulina > Spirulina subsalsa. The sequence continues at coordinate 1,912,308 of NZ_JH980292.1, read as the reverse complement.
TCTAAGCTAATGTGGTGCAGATCCGCTTCGGCCACTCGCAACTCCCGCAGAATGTCATCGAGCCGAAAAACCCCTTGACGCAAGGACTTACTACTAGCAAACAAAATCCCTAATGTGCTAGCCGCAATTACCGTCCCGGTCATGACTGTTACTACAATGGCTGTATTCTTTGGCCGGAGGTTAAACAGGCGGAGTCTTGCTTTACCAACTTTTGTCCCGATGCGATCGCCCAATACAGCCAGTAACCCACCAAGCACTAAAACGGCTGCAATTAGGACGTAAGCACTGGTCATGGATTCCCTACTCTACTCTGTTGCTGTTTGTTAAGCTTACCGCTTACCACTCAATCTTGCCAGTTTCTTTTAACAAAAATGTTGCGGAATTTCCCTTCCTCGCTTGCAGGGAGGGGATGGATAGCAACCCCGTAATATACTGAGCGACAGCGAATCCTTAGATAATCTGTTATTTTGAGAAACGGGCGCAATTCCCCCGTTTCAAGTCCAAGCATGGTCGGCAGTCTTTAAGTTATCCTGCTAACGTTAAGTTGGAGGGGGATTACATCAAAATACCGGGAAAGATTGGATTGATTTATTGCCGTCGTCATCGGGAATTTGAAGGGACAATTCATACAGTTACTCTTTCTAAAAATCCTGATGGCAAATACTATGCTTCGGTATTAGTGGATGACGGGAAAGATACCCTTAGCCCATCGGTTGAGGGCAAAGCTATTGGCATTGATGTTGGGCTAACTCATTTTGCCATTACTAGCGATGGGTCTAAGTACGACAACCCTCGCCATTTTGCCAAGCATCAGAACAACCTAAAGCGTAAGCAACAAAAGCTATCGCGTAAAAAAAAAGGTAGTAAAAATCGAGCTAAGGCGAAACAAAAAGTCGCCAAAGTTCACAGTAAAATTGCCCATTGTCGTGAGGACTTTCTACACAAGCTATCCCGCACGGCAGTCGCTACAACGGGGGGAACCCCCGCAACGCGCTGCCTTAAGATAGTTAACGAAAACCAAGTAATTGCTGTAGAAAATCTGAACGTCAAAGGGATGGTAAGAAACCCTCAACTAGCCAAGGCAATTAGTGATGTGGGTTGGGGGATGTTTACCACTATGCTGAAATACAAAGCCGAGTGGGAAGGCAAAACCTATATTGAAGTTGACCGCTATTTTGCGTCTTCAAAAACTTGTCACGTTTGCCTTAATCGAGTGGATAGCTTACCGTTAGAGGTTCGGCAATGGGAATGTCAACATTGTGGCACTCACCACGACCGTGATATTAATGCAGCACAAAACATTAAAAATGAAGCCTTGCGGATATTGTCGTTGGGAACCAGCGATACGGCCTGGGGAGGGAACGTAAGACAACCTGGCAAGATTTCGGTTTTGCTAGATGCTTTTCCCATTGAATCAGGAAGCCCCATCCTCGCGCCTCGGCAGGGTGGGGTAGTTCACGTAAACTGTTGACTGAGGGCTACTGGATTATGCACGGTGATCTTTTTCTTGTGGATTGAGATCATATCTTCTTGACGCAAATCCCCCAACAAGCGAGTCACCGTCACCCGAGTAGACCCGATGGCTTCGGCAATGGCTTGATGGGACAACTTCAGGTCAATGCGAATCCCGTTAGGAGTCGGCACACCGAAATCCCGACAGAGAATGAGCAGAAAACTGACCAAACGAGAACCCATATCCCGATGGGCGAGGGTTTCAATCATCATCTCCGTTTGTAAAATCCGCGAAGATAGCCCTTTTAACATAACCATTGCTAAATCTGGATTTTCTTTTAAGGCCTGTTCCACCTGATCAATCGGCGCGGAGAGCATCTCTACAGGGGTAAAGGCGACGGCATGGTAAAAACGATCGGATTTTTGTCCGGTAATGAGAGACAAAACACCAAACACACTATTTTCCCGCAACAAGGCCACGGTAATCTCTTCCCCGGCCTCATAGACTCGCGACAGCTTCACTGCGCCTTTCATTAAAAAATAAACTCGTTCGGCGGGATCTCCGGGGAAAAAGATCGTTTTTCCGCGTTCACAGGTTTCGACAACGGGCGGAAATGAACCACTTCCCACTTGACGAAACACCGAAGCTAAAGGTTGATTTTCAAATACGGAAAAATCCATTGCAGAAGCGGTTTAGGGACAATAGTTAAGTGAACTTAGGCTGAGACAATTATAGGCGATCATGCTTAGAGAGGTGGGATTTGTGATCTGCACTTGGATGACAGTTACCCAAGAATGCCGATGGGGATAGGTTCAGACCCTACCGATCCGGGTATAGGACGTTCTGGGGGAATTGAATCAAATATAGAGTCAGGCGGATAAAACGTTCAAGTTTTTTCTCTAGGGGGTAAGTGAAGCTATCCCCTATTCCCTGAGAATGGTAAGGTAGAGTATTGTCCGGTCTTCACACCAACCATTGAAACTTATGTTAGATTTGACGGGAAAAAAAGCTCTGGTGACTGGCATTGCCAATAATCGGTCTATTGCTTGGGGGATTGCTCAACAACTACACCAAGCGGGGGCGGAGTTGGGAGTCACTTATTTACCCGATGAGAAAGGGCGTTTTGAGAAAAAAGTGGGTGAGTTGGTTGAACCCCTTGCTCCGACGGTGTTTTTACCCTGTGATGTCCAGAATGATCAACAGGTCGAGGAAACCTTTAGTGCGATCGCCGAAAAATGGGGAAAACTCGATATCCTCATTCACTGTTTAGCCTTTGCCCAAAAAGATGACCTTTCTGGAGACTTTAGCGCCACCTCCCGCCAAGGTTTCAACACTGCCCTTGATGTTAGCAGTTATTCGCTCACCCGACTTGCCCATAGTGCTAAACCTCTGATGACTGACGGGGGAGCCATTGTCACCCTCACCTATTTAGGGGGCGTGAAAGTCATTCCCAACTACAATGTGATGGGCGTAGCGAAAGCCGCCCTAGAATGTAGTGTCCGCTATTTAGCCTCAGAACTCGGCCCCCACAATATCCGAGTCAATGCCATCTCAGCGGGCCCCATTCGGACTCTCGCCTCCTCGGCCGTGGGCGGGATTCTGGACATGATCCACCATGTTGAAGCCACGGCCCCCCTCCGCCGCACTGTCACCCAAGTAGAAGTAGGCAATACCGCCGCCTTTTTATGTAGTGATCTCTCTAGTGGCATTACCGGACAGGTGATCTATGTCGATTCTGGTTATGAGATCATGGGGATGTGAACCTGTTCTAATATCAATTTTGAAGGAGAACCATTGATGCAGCTAAGTGATAAACCCCTAGAAAGCCCAGAAATGAGCCATTCTCGACCCTTACGGAGTGCGGCTGTGCGGCGGACGACCGGGGAGACAGATGTGGAAGTGCGGGTCAATTTAGATGGTACAGGGGCTTGTCAGGTCAATACGGGGGTGCCCTTTTTAGATCATATGCTGCATCAAATTTCCTCTCACGGTCTAATTGATTTAGCAATTACCGCCACCGGGGACATTGAAATTGATGATCACCACACTAACGAAGATGTGGGGATTACGTTAGGTCAAGCCTTGGGGAAAGCATTAGGCGATCGCAAAGGAATCCACCGTTTTGGTCATTTCATCGCCCCCCTAGACGAAGCCCTCATTCAAGTTGCCCTAGACTTCTCCGGTCGCCCCCATCTCAGTTATGGTCTAGACATCCCCACCCAGCGCGTCGGCACCTACGACACCCAATTAGTGCGAGAATTCTTCGTCGCCATCGTTAATCATAGTCAAATGACCCTACATATTCGCCAACTCGACGGCATCAACTCCCACCACATCATTGAGGCCACCTTCAAAGCCTTTGCCCGCGCCCTCCGCATGGCCATTGAAATTGACCCCCGTCGTGCCAGCCAAATTCCCAGTTCCAAAGGCGTTTTATAAGACTCGCCGAAAAAACTACCATCCCCTTGTCGATGCCGTCGTTGACAGCAACGGCAAGGCGGAAAAACTTCCCTGTAACGGGGGAGTTTTTCCATACAGCGCAGGATTTCCCCCCGAATAGGCTAAACATCATCAGGATTAATCCCATTTTCCATCAGTAAACGCCGGAAACGTTCCGCCCGTTGTTCTGCCGCTTCTCTAGCTTGTCGTTCCCATTCTTTGGCTTGTCGTTCCTCTTCTTCCCGTTGTTCGGCAGATTCTCTAGCTTGTCGTTCCCGTTCCGTCGGTGTAGGAATCCAATCCCCCGAACTCCCATAGAAACGTAACCATAAACGATTCACATTCTCATAAGTCCCTTGCCACAAACCCACTCCTAATTCCAATCCCTCCAACCACCAGCGATTCTCCCTTACTTCTACCTCCACATAGCGAGGAGATTCGGCTGTTGCTCCCCTTTCTAATTCAAACCCTCGAAACCCCCCCATTGTCCTGTCATATACTACATAGTAGGGAACCCTCAGAATCCGCTCATACACCTCCCATTTTGTCGGTGTTCCATCTACCTCCCCTTCCACTTGTCCTAAATCCTGACCTTGGGTACTTGGGGATAATAATTCCACTACCAGAGAAGGGCTAACCCCTTCTTGCCACACCACATAACTTAAGCGCAAGTCTCGATTTTCATATAAGCGAGGCACTCCCACCACCCCAAACCAATCTGGGCGTTTATATCGTCTGGTGTGGTTCTCATCGTAATAAACATTGAGATCCATTGCCGAAAAAACCTGTTCTGGGTCGTAATTGCCCGGTTGAAATGTCAGACGCAGTAATTCGGCTTGTAGGGGGTGGAATTGGTCCGGCAAACCCGGTTCTCCTACTTCTTCACTGGGTAGATCATACATAGTCGGCAGGGTTTTCTGCCTTGGGGTGAGATTAACCATAGCACAGGAGTTAGGATATTTCTCTCATCCTAACCTTTAACTCCCAAGATCCACCCACAGGAATGGGCAAACAAGGTTATCATAAAAGCAAAACGTGAAGTTTTGTAACTAAACTGAGCAAGAATCTTGAAACCCCAAAGCAGCCTAATCCTAGAAAGCACTTGGCACGCCCTCAGCCCTCTGTGGCAAGGGGGGGCGGAAGTCATTCAACAAGGACTTCCCCACAACCAACTCGCCCCCGCCTGGCAGATTTTACTCCTTGGGGATGGTTCACCGACCCGCCATCTGACCTTACTGACTCGGGAGAAAATCGAAGTGGATGTGATTGATATGTCCCTCATTGGCATGGACAATGACAAGGCTCCGCCCCTGATTGAGGCGGTACCTAGCCCTCGCTTACGGCGACAAGTTTGGTTACGCACGGCATCAGGTCAACGTTTAGCCTATGCGACTTCTTGGTGGGATGGTAGCCAAGTGGATGATTACCTCCAAAACCGCGCTCTTCCCATTTGGGATAACCTCTCACATCTCCATAGTGAGTTATATCGGGATATTCAAGGGGTTTACTTTGGGCATTCTGAACCGTTAGAAGAAGCTTTCCAGGAGAAAGGGCCTTTTTGGGGTCGTCATTACCTGTTTTGGCATAGTGGACAACCTCTCACCTTGATTTATGAAGTTTTTTCCCCCTATTTACGGAAATACTTAGGGAAAAGTCACTGAAAAGCCCGTGTTTTGTACTGATGGGATTGTTTAAGATTGATTCTTTGTGGCTTGTTGGTTTTTCCTAGAAGATTCTCCTTTATATTGAGAAAAAATACAGTAGTCATCCCATTGATTGTCCTGATCTGCGTTGGCAGATTTATTGTTGGAGGAACGGCGGATTAGGTCATACTTAACATCTTTATCAGCATAAATCGCAAACGTAATATTGAAAATTTCAAAGAATTGAACCGCCCATTGACACTCGTCTTCAGGAAACTGCATATAGTAACGAATAAGACAAGCAATCTGATGATCTAGGTGCATTCGTGCCGCAGGACAAATCAGAATTAACTTTAATAAAACAATCACTAAGGTGAGGGGATGCCCTTGGGAAAGGAAACGAGCAAACAGTTCTGAGGGTGTATTTTGATCTGTTGTGGTTAAATCATCAACGAGACGATTACAAGTTCTCAAAAGGAGTGGGTCATTGACAATTTCTTCTTCATAGTCTGGATAGATGTTATCAATACACTCACTGACTTTGTGTTGGAATGAGCCGAGTTCAGGTTTTTGGCTATCCCCTTGGTCATCAGTATAACCGATTAAGTAGTTTTTTAAAGCGTCTTTAAATTCTTGGTAGTACAATCCCTCAATTTGTTTGAGAAAAATATGTGCTAAATTGCTGTAGCTAAATCTCCCTCGTTTGGCCACAATTTTTTTAATTAAGCGGACGGCTTCTTCTCCTAAACCTGTGGGATTATCGGGCAGGTCTTGACGAGCAGCCTCGGACTGGGAAAGGGCTGTGTACATTGCGAGGTCAAATTTAAACTGTTGTTTCAGTTCATGGGAAAGTTGCCTAGCGGCTTCTCTCTGTTCCGGTGAGTTTTGTGTGTTTATATATTGGGGAACGAGTAAATAAGAGGTGTAACGTTTACTCCAGTGTAAACTTTTGCTCTCAATTCTAGCTTTGCGAAGAGGACGATTTTGTTCATCAGCGTGTTTGTGTAAAAGGGATTCGTGATGGTGTTTTAATTGGGGATCAACTTTGGCAATAAAGAGTTGTAAGTCTTGATAATCCTGACCATTTTTAAACTCTTGAACCCAAGAGTTGAGCCGCCGGGTAATTTTGGCAGAGGGGGAGTTATAGCGATGAGTTAAACGGGAGGTGCGGCTTTGTGCTTCTTCAAAGTTGGTAAATTCAAAGATATCAATGAGGTCTTGAATGGCCTCAAAACTACGATTGGATTCCCAATTATTAATTAAAATATAACAACAACGTTTGAAAGTATTTAAAAATTGTGATTTGTTGTCATGGTAAATTAAGGCTGTTACCGCACGAAAAACTTGAATATTGCTGGGGGAGGATTCGTATTCAAAAAAGATGCGGCAAAATTCCTGTAGGGCGTCCGCTGGGGGAAAATGCCGTACTAAGTCTAAGAAAAACCGAAAGATGGTTTCCTGAAGTTCTTCGATATCTTGGGGTTGCTCCAAAGCAGTTTGATGCTCCCTTGATAGATTTACTGCTTCTTTCATATAAATGTTACTGCTCATACTACTCATTGGGAAACTCTTGGGTCGAGTCCAGTAGATCGAGCCCAGCTAGCTGGAAGGGGGGACAGCCTCGAATGTTTTGATTTTACTCTACAAAAACACAAGAGTAACTGTTTTTTCGGATAAATGGAAAAAAAGCTTAAGGATGCTATTAAAAATCCCTTTTACCGTCAGATAAAAGGGACTTTATGCTTTTGGTTCACCGGAACGCCGTTTTACCCCAGTTTTTGACCTGGATAAACCAGGTGGGTACCTTTGGTTCTACTTTAGGTTTCCGAGTATCTAAGCTCGGTCTACCGCCGCAAACGCATTGATTCCCGTATCATTCAAGCATAGATCAACAAACTGAATGGGCAGTCACCAACGTTTCAGCAAACGCTTCTTTTTATATTACTCAATTTTTGCTGTGGGGGCAAGGGAGGAGAAGAAGGGGCGGGGATTATTGGTCTAGCTGGCTGAGGAGTTTTTCTAGGCTGGCGTTGGGTTCTAGGAAGGAAAAGAGGTGTTTGTAACGTAGGATGCCTTGGCTGTCGATGATGAATTGGGCGGGAAGGGGGGCGCCTAGGGCTTGGCCGACTTGGTAACTGCGGAAGACGTCGCAACTGGGGTTACTGAGGAGGGGCATTTTTAGGTTGAGATCCTGAACGACTTTTTGGCTTTGTCGATTGTCGGTGCTGGTAATCATCAGGATTTCGACTCCTTTGGCGGTGAATTGTTCGTAGGTTTCGTTAAGGGCTTTGATGTGGGGATAACAGAGGGGACAGTATTGTTTTTCGGTAAAGATGCGGGTAAAGGCGAGGATGACGGTTTGTTGGTTTTTGTAGTCGGAGAGTCTTAGGGTGGTTTTGTTGCGGATATCGGGGAGTAGGAAGTCGGGGGTTTTACGACCGAGGAGGAGGGGACTGGTGGCGGGGATGGGGAGGAGGTTGGAGAAGAAGCGGGGGTTTAGGAGGCCTCGGAAGTCGGTGGAGGTGAGCATAGGGTTTTGAATGGGTGGGATGGGGTGTTAATCCCTTGGGTGTGGGAGGATATCAGATGGCGGAAAAGTAGACTTTGGATTTTTTGGGGTCGGAGACGATGGTTTTGTCTCCTTCTTGCCATCCGGCTGGGCATACTTCGTCGGAGTGGGTTTGGACGTATTGAATGGCTTTGAGGGTGCGGAGGGTTTCGTCTACGCTGCGGCCGAAGGAGAGGTTGTTGATGGTGGAGTGTTGGATGATGCCGTCTTTGTCGATGATGAAGAGGCCTCGCATGGCTACTCCTGCGTCGGGGTCTAGGACGTTGTAGGCGGTGCTGATGTCTTTTTTGATGTCGGAGATGAGGGGATAGGTGATGTTGCCGATGCCGCCTTGGTTGCGTTCGGTTTGCATCCAAGCGAGATGGGAGAAGGCGCTATCGACGGATACGCCGAGAATTTGGGTTTTCAGGGTGGTGAATTCGTTGGCGCGATCGCTAAAGGCTGTAATTTCGGTGGGACAAACGAAGGTGAAGTTGAGGGGGTAGAAGAAGAGGATGACGTATTTCCCCCGGTAGTCGGAGAGTTTAATGGTTTTAAATTCTTGGTCTATGACGGCGGTTGCGCTAAATTCTGGGGCAATTTGTCCGACTCGTAAACATCCTTCCATTTGCTCTGGTTCTCCTAGTAGTCCATGATGGCTGATGGGGTTGAGGGGGAAAGTTTGGGGCTAGTGTTGACTCAACTAAGGGCTGGTTTTAAGGATATCATAATGCTGTTATTGGCTGTATTGCAAGGCGGCTAGGGCGATCGCACGGGGAAAGATTAGATGCTCTTGCACTTGGATCCGGGCGTGGAGGGTGTCGGATGTGTCCTGGGGGAGGATGGGAACGGCGGCCTGCATGAGGATGGGGCCGCTATCGACTTCTTCTCTGGCGATGTGGACGGTGCAGCCTGTGACTTTGACTCCGGCGGCGAGGGCTTGTTCTACGCCGTCTACGCCCGGGAAACTGGGGAGTAGGCTGGGGTGGATGTTGAGGACGCGATCGCTATAGGCATCCAATAATACGGGGGTGACAATGCGCATCCACCCGGCCATAATCACCCATTCCACGTCATGCTGTTTAAAGGTTTGGACAATCTTGTGATCGAGGGCTTCTCGACTGGGGAAGTGGCGATGATTGAGCAGAATGGCGGGAATCCCTAAACGTTCGGCTCGTTCTCGGGCTTTGGCTTTGGGTTTGTTGTAGACCAGAACTTGGATTTGGGCGTTGAGTTGACCTTGGGCGATGGAATGGGCGATCGCTTCAAAATTACTTCCACTACCCGAGGCCAGAACTCCGAGCTTCAGGGTTTCCGGGAGTTGTAGGTCTTCGAAAAGTAGGGGAGGGGAGATAAAACTCGGCGTTTGCTCCATCATAAAAAAGCTCGGGTTTATAACGGCAGGATAACGTAATGGCAAGCCGCCCATCACAAGGGCTGGCTAAACTAGGATAAGCCTTTAAGGACAATTTCAGCCCTTCTCATGGCATTTTTTAATTTTTCCCGGCTCAGGGGATCATCGCCCCCCGGTTGGATCACTAGCTTTAAAACACTTTAAGCAAAAAATGAGCGATTAATCTTTTATCTATTTATTTTAGTAAACAAAAACAAGCTTAAACTCAACAAAATTGTTTATTTAGGCTTTTTCTGTGAACTTTGGTAACAAAAACTTGTGTTTTTCTCAGAACCTCCCTAAAGTAGAAATTGAAGCAATTAAAGCTTCCCTGGCAGATAAAACAGCCAAGCCCAATAGTCTAGCGAAACCCCCTAGGCTATTGACGTAAAGCAAGTTACATCCAATACACATAGAGAGGTAAAAAGCGCTGTTTAAGATTATATCTGTCTCGTTAAACGGTAAAAGCGGTAACTCAGAAGAAAGCTTTGGTTTCCTCAGCTAACAGAAGGGAGTAATGGTTTAGATTCATGAAGTTGAATTTTCCGAATCTGTACCCACTCCATTCAGATTTTAAGGATCAGAGGAAAAATTAAGCAAGTCTATGCAGTTACCGCTTTTGCTTGGGAATTTTTGGAGGTTGGTTTTGCCCAAAAGAGAACCGTTTCTGCTTAAAGTTTTAGGTTTAATGGCGGTCTATTTTTTGGTTAACTTTAGTAACAAACCCTTGTTTTTTTTCGTTGACTCCTCTACATTAGTAATTGAAGCTAATCAAGCTTCCCTGGCAGATAAAACAGCCAAGTTCGAGTCCAATAGCATAGAGAGGTAAAAAAGCTGTTACCCTTCATATCTGTCTCGACTAACGCAAGGGCAGCAACTGATTCAGACCGCGATAACATCCTCTAATTAGCCCGCAGAGAGTGTGAAGCCTGTACTCCTAAGTGCGGTTAGCCTCTAGCCAGTCTCAACGACGTGAGGAAGTTCAACGCAAGTCTAATCCGGTTGCTGCTTTTGCCATGTTTATTTTTGGTTTCTTTATTAATCCATGACAAAACTGTTTCCCTTGACAACTGTTGGGGCATTAGTGGTTAAACCAGATCAACAAGTTCTCATCGTTCAAACAACAAAATGGCGAGGGACTTGGGGGGTTCCGGGGGGTAAAGTAGACTGGGGAGAAAGCTTAGTAGAGGCTCTTATTCGAGAGTTTCAAGAGGAAGTGGGTTTGCAACTCAAAAATATCCAGTTTGCTTTGTGTCAAGAGGCGATTTTAGATCCCCAATTTCATAAGGAAGCCCATTTTATTATGATGAATTACTACGCTTTTTCTGAAAGTGATGTGATTATACCCAATCATGAGATTGAGGAGTGGGCTTGGGTCGATCCTGAGCAGGCTTTAGATTATCCTTTAAATAGTTATACCAGAATTTTAATTGAAAATTATATTGAAAATTGTACGGACACCGAGGGAAGGTAAGACTGGCTTGTCAGCATATCCCCAGGAAATGTTAAGGATTGCCGTGGCTTCAGCCCGGTGAAATGGATTCCTGGTGCTAAAGTGGTAGGTTTTGGGCAATCTTCAGTGAAGGATATTCCATCGTCCCATAGACTAAACCTAAGAGGGGTCCCATTTGTTCTGTTCCGGTAACGGCGAGGTCGCTGTGACAGAGAATCAGATTTTTTTCTACTCGCCCTAAAAGGTCGCGCAGAAGTCTTTCTAGGCGCTCTTTGTCTGTTTGTATTTCCTCTTCTGGGGACCAGGAAGCACCAGACCACTGGCGGAGAAAAATGGGTGCGCCAAATAGTCCGGCCGACCCACTTTTTGCCCACAAATTTGATCCAATATCTAACCAAAAGTGCCAGGGATGGCTACGACGGAGGGAGCGGTATTGGAAGATGGTGGCGAGGGTGACGGCGTTGGGTTGGGTCATGCCCCAAGACCGGAGGGGGTAGGGATTGGCGGAAATGGTGCCTTGCCGGAGGAGTTGGATAAAGCGAGCAATGGCATCAGAAGCACCGGAAAGGGGTTCATGTTGATTTAAACGCCGTTCGACTTGCCAGAAATGTTGGGCGGTTTCCATTAACTCCCGTAGGGCGGCTAACTGGCTAAAGGGTAGGGATGCTCGATCTAGGAAAAAATGGTGCAGGGCTTGATCTAAAAAGATGATGGTTTTGAGGTTGGGCTGTTTTTGCTGGGTTTCTTGTAACCATTGGCGAATTTCTTCATAGGCATTGAGCGCTCGATGACCTAAACGATCCCAACGGGGGTAAGTGGTGGCGGGGCGGAGTTGGGGCTGTTCGAGATTGACCTGATAACAGTAATCGGCGAGAAGGCCAGCCCTTACGGGGTCAATGGTACTGTGGGCGGGGTTGCCTGCTCCACTTAAGACGACTAACATTTCTGCTACGCTATCTCGTTCGACCCAGCGGCCGAGATGGGGGTAAAAGAAGGGGAGGAGGGTGAGGAGGGCGCGGATGGAGGGTTCGCTGATCAGGGGGCGCTGTTCGTTGAGGGGTTCAACGGGGATGCCTTGCTGGGTGAGGAGGGAGATTAGGGTGTAACGGGCGATCGCATCTAACCCCGGAGCAATGACGGCAATCTCTGAAGGTTGCACCTGTTTCTCCCGCACGGCCTGGGCGATCGCATGAACGGTCTGGCTGAGTAAAGTTGAGCGGGAAATGGTTTGTAGGGATGTTATGGACTGGGGGAGGGCGGGGATAATTTGCTGTCCTAATGCTGTCCTAACTAGGTCATCCCCCCAGTCGGCGGCTAATCCGGGGGGAGTCGGGAATTGTTCCACCTGACACCGGGTGCTGAGTCCTAGGAGATAATCGGGATCGGCATTGAGGCCTAAACGGACTTTTCCGTGAGGATTATAGGTAAACACCCCCCAGGCCCCGTGATTGAGGAGGGATTCAATTAAATCTCGGGCGATCGCCGGATAATCGTCGAGATCATCGGCAAAAATCCCCTGATACCGTCGTTTTAAGTGATGCTCATAGGTGGGATGAGGCAGTAAATAGCGCCAATACAACTCATAGAGAATGCCATAACTCAACAACCCCCGATCTAAACACCATTTGCGCCACTCTTCTAACAATTCCCCCCGTAACTGACTGGCCTCGGGTTGATACTTCCACTCTTCCCCCACGAAACCTTGAGTAACCCTATCTGGATCTTCCCCCACGAAACCCCGAGTTAACCTCTCGGGGATCTCTTCCCAAGGAATGCCACTCGCCGATGCTAACTGCAAAATATCCAACGTCTCCCGCACAAAACGGGATTCAGACATCCCCCCTAGGTTCTGCTGAACCAGCTTAGGATGCCAGAGACGGGTAGCTAAGGTTTGTTCCATCTCCGGCCGCAAACGCAGGGGAAATTGGGCTTTAATCTGTAACTCCTCAAACAACAGAGGCCAGAATAACACCACCTCATCCGTCACGAAACCGAGGGGGGTTTTGGAGTAAATGGGATAACGTCCTGCGATCGCCTGACTCAACTGTTCCGCCAACACCCGCCGATTATCATCATTAGCCGCCAACACCAAACCCCCCGGCGTTTTCCCCCCGGCCACCGCTTCCTGTCGAGTCACCCAGCGCTGAAATTCCCCTACCAAACGTTGGGTTTTCCCACTGCGCGTAATCCCACTAATCCAAAGGGGTTTTAGGTCAGACATCATGGCAAAATGTTCAGAAATCAATTCAATTCGGCTGTATCGACAGTTTAGATTCTTTTGGTAGAATACATCAAACTGCCGGAGGATTCTTTGTCCTGATGAACTTCTTAAAAAGTACCAACACCGAACCCAGTTTACCCCTAGAAATTCCCTACAGCCGATTAAAGGAATTTTGCCTAACTCATCGGATTGTTAAGTTGTCTTTTCCTACTTAAGTCTTACACGATATTTTTTCCCCGATGAACCTAAAAACCCTAATTCGTAACCTCCGACGCTGGTATTATGACACACCCGATCGCGCTTTAGATCAAGCGTATCGAGCCGCCCGGATTATCAAAACCCTCGAAGATGAATATTTTGGCGGTCAAAAAGTCGCCCGGGAGAATGGAGAACATTCCGAACGGGTTTTTAGTTATTGCCAAGCAGAAGTGCAGAAACAACTCAAAACAGCCCGTTTGCGGCTCACAGAATTTAAAGCCACTCGCCGCATTATTAATGATCCTGACTTACTCAACTCCCCCTATTATAAAGCAGAAATTCAAAAAAGTTCCGCTATTATCATTGAAAAATTAAACTTTATTGATGAGATATTTTTACGGTACAATCCCCCCCCAGAACCCGATAATACCATCTCGGTTTCTGCGGTAAAACTCCCGGAGTATTCCGCCAATCAATCCCTAGATTTAATCAAGCCAAACCCGCAGCCTAAAGCGATTAATCCACCCAAAGAACCCCCAAATCTACAAAGTGCCTCCGATAAACGGGGAGCAGTTCCTCGCTCTATTTTAAACACCTTTAGCCGCATCAAACGGGAAATTGACCCCAACACCTCCGAATCCGAAGATGAAGTTGTGAGCAAGTTTCGCAAAGCTCGCAATCGCACCGCCAGTTCTATTAAGTTTATCTTGTTGCTGATTATTATTCCTCTGCTCACCCATCAATTGAGCAAAAACTTTATAGTTAAACCGATTATTCAACAGCAATTTTTCTCCCATCAACAGGATATTGTATTTTTAAATCAAGACCAGCAAGAAGAAGCGTTTATGGAACTAGAACGGTTTCAACGTAGCTTAGAGTTTAGTCGGATGATTGGGGTAATACCGGATATTTCCGAGGAACAAATAGGAGAACAAGTGACGCAGAAAGCACAAGAATTAGCCGAAGAGTTTCGAGAACGTGGGGCGGATTCTGTTTCTAATGTCTTTGCGGATCTCTGTTCTGTAGGTGCGTTTACTTGGATTCTCTTGATTAATCAAGGAGAAGTTGCGAATTTAAAGGCTTTTATTGATGAGTTGATTTATGGTTTAAGTGATTCAGCAAAAGCATTTTTAATTATTTTGTTTACAGATATGTTTGTAGGATTCCACTCTCCTCACGGCTGGGAAGTGATTCTAGAGGGGTTTGCTCATCATTTTGGTTTACCGGAAAGCCGAGATTTCAATTTTCTGTTTATTGCTACATTTCCGGTTATTTTAGATACGGTGTTAAAGTATTCAATTTTCCGCTATCTTAACCGCATTTCTCCCTCTGCGGTGGCGACTTATAAGACGATGAATGAGTAATCGTCGTTTTGTGGGTTGGGTGACATGAAATGTAAACCAACCTTTCTTTCTTACTTGTCTCCCTTAATTGTTGGGTTGCGCTGTCGCTACACCCAACCTATAGTGCTTTTGAGTAGTCGTTTTGTGGGTTGGGTGCAATGAAATGTAAATCAACATTTCTTTCTTGCCTTTCTCTCGTAAGGGTTGGGTTGCGCTGTCGCTACACCCAACCTACAATGCTTTTGAGCTAGAAACATTTCTGAGCCGAGTAGACTAACTTTTCTCGCGCTTCTTGAGTGACACGACCCTCCATGATTTCCATTTGCAAGTGACAGAAAATTTTCATGTCATCACAGGGACATTTTTGACCCAGTAGTATTCTTAGTTCTTGTTCTGCCTCAATGGTTAAATAACCTTGTCTAAGGGCTTGTTGAACAATCTCACTAATACTCCCCATAATTATGAATACCCCACAAAAACATTGATGAATAAACTAGGAACAAACGGCTCACCCTCGAAAGCTCGCGGTGATAAATGCTTCATAAGTCACTACAGACGATCAACCTTTCATTTCGCAGCAACGGAAATTTTCTTGAGTAGAGAAATAGATCCGTTGCTGGCACACTCCGACTGTGGGGAGGAACCCAGAAAACGCCCTCAAGGTTAGTTTTTGAGCTTAAGGCTGATGGCTGTAAAGAACACCCTCTTAGTATTCAACCGGACTTAAGGGCTGTTGAAAGCGATCGCCGTAAGTTATGATAGTGATCTGATCCCACCACACGATTTAAGCGAAAACCCACGCATGAAGTCTTATCTCGCCGCCGCCATTCAAATGACCAGCCAACCCGATCTAGAGAAGAATTTGATCGAGGCCGAAGAATTGATTGATTTAGCCGTCCGTCAGGGGGCGGAGTTGGTCTGTTTACCGGAAAATTTTGCCTTTATGGGAGAGGAACAGGATAAAATTGCTCAGGCTGAGGCGATCGCCCAAAAAACCGAAAAATTCCTCCACACCATGGCGCAACGCTTCCAAGTGACCATTCTCGGGGGCGGTTTCCCCATCCTCGTTGAAGGCACCCAGAAAGTCTATAACACCGCCCTATTAGTCGATCCCAATGGCAAAGAACTAGCCCGTTATTATAAAGTTCATCTCTTTGATGTCAACGTCCCCGACGGCAACACCTACCGAGAATCGAGTACCGTGATGGCCGGGAAAGAATTGCCCCCTGTCTATCATTCAGACACCCTCGGCACCCTAGGTTTATCGGTTTGTTATGACGTGCGCTTCCCCGAGCTATACCGTTATCTGGCTCAACAGGGCGCCGAAGTCCTCTTTGTTCCCGCCGCCTTCACCGCCTACACCGGAAAAGACCACTGGCAGGTATTACTACAAGCCAGAGCCATTGAAAACACCGCCTATGTCATCGCCCCCGCCCAAACAGGCAATCACTACAGCCTCCGTCACACCCACGGTCACGCCATGATTATCGACCCGTGGGGCATGGTTTTAGCCGATGCCGGAGACAAGCCCGGTGTCGCCGTGGCAGAAATCGACCCCGCCCGTTTAGCCCAAGTGCGGCGGCAAATGCCCTCCTTAGAACATCGAGTATTTTAGCTAAGAC
Organism: Spirulina subsalsa PCC 9445; assembly: GCF_000314005.1. NCBI lineage: Bacteria > Bacillati > Cyanobacteriota > Cyanophyceae > Spirulinales > Spirulinaceae > Spirulina > Spirulina subsalsa. Next base: position 1,895,995 of record NZ_JH980292.1, on the reverse strand, counting down.
AAAACTTCCCCAGTTTTCTTATAGATGAAATCTCGCACCTTCTCATACCCTTCGGGATCCCCGAGTTGGGTAATAATGATGGGAATAGAAGCATCCGGCAACCAAAACGTGATTTTTTGATTAGGACTATAACAAAACGTGCTGATGCGGTTCAAATCAATAATGTACTCGCTGCGGTCATAGAGTAAACGAATCCATGAACCGCTTAAAGAATGATTTGCCAGTTGAGTTATATAGTTAAGAACCCGGTAGTAATCATCAGGACTCGCCTGATGATTAATCACAATCGGACTAGCACTTTCAGGAAGCCAGAAGGTTAAACGACCGTTGGGGGCGCAAACAAAAGCACTAATATGATCAAGATCAACAATATACTCTTGTCGTTCATACTGAATTCGGACCCAATATGCCACGCAACCTCCTCTCCCAACACAACCTAAAAGCAACGACCCCCTTTGATATTAAGCCAGAGTTCTGTATCCATGAGGATAACGCGAAATCCCCTGCTTTGGATATGCCTTCGCTCCAAATTGAACAAAATCCGGTTAGTCATCCCGAGGGGTGTTCAAAAATCTTTACCTTAATCTCGCAGAATGCCCGCACTCTGACGTTGGCGCAGCCTGACCGTAGGACTTAGGCGAATCTCGGGAGGATGGCCGCGACCCATCTAAACTGGCAGGGGACAACCCATTGCTCCCTACACCTGTGATGCGTCGCCCAAGATTTGGGGTAAAATAGCAGCAATTCTAATTGTACAAAACCATTCAACCTAAGCTAACGAACACAATTCAGTAAGCATACGCCTGTGAGAGAAAAGAAAACCCGCCGGGATGTCCCTCAAATTAACGAAAGAGTCCGTTTCCCCAAAATTCGGGTCATTGATACCGATGGCTCTCAAGTCGGGGTGATTACCTCCGATGAGGGTCGTCGTCTGGCCGAAGAACGGGAATTGGACTTAGTGTTAGTCAGCGATAAATCCGACCCCCCCGTTTGCCGGATTATGGACTACGGCAAATATAAATTTGAGCAAGAGAAAAAAGCCCGGGAAGCTCGTAAAAAGCAGCATACGGCTGATGTGAAGGAAGTCAAAATGCGCTACAAGATTGAAGAACACGACTACCAAGTTCGTGTGAACAGCGCCCAGCGTTTTCTTAAAGCAGGAGATAAAGTCAAAGCCACTGTCACCTTCCGAGGTCGGGAAAGTCAACACGCGGATCTGGCGGAAGCCTTACTGAAACGGATGGCTGACGACTTACAAGAGGTTGCAGAGCTTCAACAGGCTCCAAAAAAGGAAGGGCGTAATATGATTATGTTACTTTCTCCGAAAAAATGATTTTTTGAGTAACAAGGTAAGAGGCAAAAGGCGGAAGTGATTTTTTAGGCTTTTGCCTTTTTCTTTTCTCTTTTTCCTTCCAGCAGAGACTATGAAATCCTTAAAAATTGCCAAAAGTCCAACGGACTGGGGTGCAAAGCTGTTGAATCTGCTCAATCTCCGTCCTGAAGAAGGGGAACGAACCCTCTTTATGTTCATTGCCTACACCTTGACCTCTATCGGGTTACTGTGGTTAGAGCAAACTACTATCGCGCTGTTCCTAGACGGGTTTGGGGCTGAAGGTTTGCCCCTGATCTATATGGCGAGTGCGTTAATGGGATCCGGTCTTGGGGTGTTGTACTCTTGGCTTCAGAATAATTTCCCCCTGAAAAAGGTCTTTGTCATTATTGCCCTGTTAATGTCCATGCCCTTGCTTGTCTTCCGTCTGGGGTTAGAATTGGCGAACATTAACGGTTTTTTTGTACTGGCGACGGTTTTTATTCTGCGCTTGTGGATGGATGCGGAAGAAATCCTCAATGATCTCAATTCTCAGGTGGCCGCGAACCAGTTATTTAATATTCGGGAAATTAAGCGGGCTTATCCCATTATTGCCAGTGGGTTGTTGTTGGGGGATGTGATTTCGGGGTTTTCCATGCCCCTGTTACTCTGGCTGATTGGGCTGAAAAATGTCCTATTCCTCGCTTCTTTGATGATTCTGTTAGGGGGTGGGGCGCTTTTGTACCTTAGTAATCGTTATAAGCAGTTTTTCCCCGATACTCCGGTGCGGGAGTTAGATGATTTACAACCGACTTATGCCTCTCGCCGCACCAATACCTCTCTACGCAAGTATGTTATTCCCCTGTTTGCTTTCTTTATTTTGGGGGAAGTGTTGTATTTATTGGTGGAATTCCAATATTTAGGGGAATTAGAGCGGGCTTATCCTAATACTGATGAGATTGCGGGATTTTTGGGGCTATTTTCGGGGTTTGTAGGCATTTGTGAGTTAATTACTCAGTGGTTTGTGTCAAGTCGGGCGGTGGAACGGTTAGGGGTGTTTATTGCGGCGATGTTCCTCCCGGTTTCTCTCTCGATTTTGGGTTTCTTTACTATTGTTCTGGATTTAACTAAAATTGGCGGCTTTGAGTTAGACAGCGCCCAAATTCTGTTTATCGGGGTGATTGTCCTCAAGTTTTTTGATGAACTGTTGCGCTATACCCTGATTGCGGGGATTGAACCGTTTTTGTTCCAACCGATTCCGGCGGAGATTCGCAGTTCTATTCAAACCCAAGTACAAGGGATTGCGGAACCGTTGAGTACGGGGTTAACTGGGGTTTCGATTATTACGGCGGTTTGGTTCATTAGCGGTCTGTTTACGGATTTACCCGATGATTTACGACGAGAGTTCCAGGGTGGAATTTTTGTCGGGGCGATTGTGTTCTTTTCCATTATCTGGGCGCTCAGTGCTTTGTCTTTGCGCCAAAGCTATGTCAGTTTGTTGGTCCAGAGTGCGGAACAGGGGCGGATTAGTTTCTCGTCGGTGGATTTGAAGGCGTTTAAACGGGCAATTATTGAGTCTTTGGATCAGGAGGGGAATGAGGAGGATCAACGATCTTGTATTCAGTTATTGGAACGGATTGATGTGGAGGGGGCGGGGGAAATTTTGGCTCCGCGTTTGGTGAAAATGTCTCCGGTGTTGCAGCGTCAGAGTATGGAGGTGATGCTGCAATGTCCCAATGTGGTGTATTTGAGCCATGTTCAGCGTTTGATTGAACATAAGCCCAATTTAGATGTTTTGGCTTTAGCGTTGCGCTATATTTGGCTGTCTCAGCCGGAGTTGGAAACCCATAGTTTGAAGCCGTATCTCAATGAACGGGTGGATCCCATGGTGCGGGGGACGGCGGCGGGTTTGATTTTGCGTCGAGGGACGGTGGGGGAACAACCGGAGGCGATCGCAACCTTGGAAGATTTGTTAACTTCTAAACGAGAGCGCGATCGCATGATTGGCATTCAAGCCCTCGAAGAACTCCCGGCGACATCCCGAGTGAGTCAGCATTTTCTGCCCATTCTGCTTAAAGATGAGTCCCCCCGGGTGCGTTGTGTTCTTTTAGAGGCGATCGCCCACAAAGAACTCACCCCCTACTATGGCGCACTCGTTCGCGGTTTATACTACCGTTCTACCCGCAGTGCCGCCAAGCGTTCCCTCGTCGCCCTCGGGGATAAAGCCCTCCCTCTACTCACCCAGTTAGGGGATGACTTGCGTAAACCCGAGTTTATCCGCCAACAAGCTTGGACAGCAATGGCAGAAATCGGCAGCCGAGAAGCCCTCGCTCTCCTCTCCCAACGTCTGATGAATAGTTGGGGCATGACCCGCCGTAATCTATTGCGCATTCTGATTAAAGTTCCCGGAGATCACGGAATTGAGGCCGTTTTAGAGCATTTAGGGCGCAGTGGGGTAGAAACTCTCATTCAGCAAGAACTGCTCTTATTAGCTCAACTGTGTGCCGCAGAACTCGATTTAGCACCGGATCTCGTCACTGGACAAGCGGCCGATCTCCTGCGTGGGGCTTTACAGGGGATTCAACAAGATGTACTGGATCGGTGTTTCTTAATCATGAAACTCCTCTATCCTTTTAGTACCATTCAAGCCGCAATCCTCAATCTGGATTCTGACTCAGAAATTAGTATCGCCTTGGGGTTAGAAATTCTGGATAACACCCTAGATGTTCCCCAGAAACAAGTGCTTTTAAGGGTATTAGAGCGTCGTTCTACGGCTCAAAGTTTGTCGGATTTGGCGGAGTTAATGCCTTATCAACCCTTAAGTCCCAGCGATCGCCTCCGTCGTTTGTTAGAATTACGTCATTTTCTTTCAGATTGGACCCTCGCTTGTTGTTTCCACCTCGCCCGAGAACAGCGTTGGATGGTGACAAGAGAGGCCACCCTAGTCTGCTTGCAACACCCCAGTAGTTTTGTCCGGGAGGCCGTTCTGGTTTACTTAAAACAAGCCAGTCCTCGGACTTGTATTGAACTGCTGCCCATCTTAACCGACGATCCCGATCCCCTCGTGGCGGCGCAGGTGAACCGTCTTAAGAGTGAATTAAGCTCTTAAGGAATTATCAATTCTCAATTATCAATTTCCCCCTTGCTTGTTTTTTAGCAAACATGGGCTAGAATCTTGATGAGGTCTTGGGAGTTCTGATGTTTGCTGTAATCCTTCTTCTGGCTATCAACAATGCTAAGTAGCTTTGAACGCTTGTTGTTTTTACGTCGGGTTTCAATTTTCCAAGAATTGCGCGATGAGTTCTTGGTTAAATTGGCCTCGGCAATGGATGAACTCTCCTTTCCCAATAATCACACTATTTTTGAGCAAGGTGAAGAGGGGAGATCACTGTATATTGTGGTGTCGGGACGGGTACGGGTACATTTAGGCGATCGCGATCTAGCATTTTTGGAGAAAGGGACTTTTTTCGGCGAAATGGCACTGTTTGACGCAGAACCTCGTTCCGCCTCCGTGACAACTCTGGAAGCTTGTGATTGTCTCACCCTCAATCAACTTCAACTCATTGATGCTATTGAAGAAACCCCCGAGATTGCCGTGAATGTCACCCGCGCTTTATCCCGTCGGATTCGAGAACTCAACGGCAAAATCAACAGCTACGAAGCCCAGATGAAAGCCGCCAATTTAAGTAAAGCTTAACTCCTCTCAGCAGAATAACCGATGGGCTTCGCCGGAATTAAGTTAAAATACAGTATCGGCTTCTGATTGTTGCGCCGTCGTATCGCTTTATTAAATTATGGCTGCCTCTTTTCCCAGTCGCGATAGTGACTTTCCGGTTGACCTCCGGCTTTACAGTGCGCGCATTGAAGCCCGTCAATCCTCGGCGACTTGGCGAAATTCAGCCCGTCGTTACCGCTTGCTTTACAAAGAGGAGTATTATGGCGCTCATTTAATGCCCCTCACGCGACGGGATTGGAAAGCACTTAATCAGATTTTTGGCAGTGTGACGGACTTGGAGGGGATTTACGAAGATATTCAAAATGCCCTAAATATTTTAATCCCAGAGCCTTGTTGGGAAGATGATCCCTTTACTCCAGAAGAAGAAGAAAATTTAAGTTTCTTGGCGGAGTTTTTATCTTAATCGCGGGATTTGGGTCACGCGCTTAAGTTATGATCTCCACCGGGATGGCCGAGTGAGCAATATACAGGTGTTGGAGTCCAGTGGTTTTGCTCCTTTGGATCAATCTGCGATCGCCCATGTCCAGACCTTACAACGTCAATTCAGACCCTTTCCCGAATGTTATACCAGAGACACCATGAACATTACCCATCGCTTTCAATTGCGTTATAACTAACCTCTTCTTTCCCTCTCTTGGGGGATAGGTTACTGATAGTAATACTCACAAAGTTTGTTCGTGGAAAGGACAAGCCAGTTATTACAATATCACCGTAGGCAGTTTGGGGCGTAATTCATGAGTCCCAATTTAGAATCACTCAAAGATATTCTAATCTTTTGCTAGTAGATTCTATCCCATTTATAAACTGTGCCAGTAACCCTGCTAATGTACCAGAAAACTGTCTATCTGACTGGATGATAAACCGTTAATCTACTATTAACACTGATCCAAGACCCTATCAATTTATGACTCCCCTAATTGTGTTCGTCTAACCGAGCCAAAATCTCTAAACCCCTCGCCACATCACCCTGCATTGCCAAAGTTTGAAAGCGTGTTTGAGCATCAAACTCAGCCAGTGCAATCGTCGAGAGTTCTTCCATTAGTTTATTCACACTAATGCCACGAGATTGAGCCAGTGCTTTTAGACGAGAATATTTGTCATCGGGTAAACGAATTGTTAAGGTTGCCATATTGTATTTACTCCTTAATCAATGCTTCAGGGGTGATAATAGAAAGCTGGGGAAAACGATAGCAATTATTTTTTACAAGCTATACAAATCCTTAAACCAAGTAACAAATCTCTGACCATTGGGGTGATTAGGATGCAGAATGCGTTCTATAATGGCTTGATGTAGTTGTCGCCCAGGAGGATTCTGCCAAGCTAACCAAGTATAAATGTTAGCTTTATCACTTTGATAATCTGTAAATACCGCACCTTTACCTTTAGCTTCATGAGTTGCGGCTTGGGCAAACTGCCAGAGTGTTTCACTGTTGGTTGGAATCAGATAAGTTAGGAAAGTCTCCAACATACCACGCATCTGGTTATCAGGCATCATCCAAATTCCAAATTGAATTCCAGTGGGTGTTGTGTGTATTAAACCATCTGCGGGTAGATTTTCCGGCATATCAGGAATACTTTTTAAGCTTGCGTTTCTAATACTTTGCCAACGTCCTATAGGATCATCATCAGCATCAATCATAATGCCAAGTGCAGAAAGTCCAGAAGCTTGTAGCTCCGTTGCAATTCTATCTGGATCAATAAGATTTTGATACCCCTCATAATCACGAATAAAAACCACTGGACTTTTACGAGTTCCCCACTTTATACCATTGGCTTCCATGAGTTCTGGTATCACCAAAAGATCCTGTTTCCCCTCAACCAGAAGAACCTTTGAGTTAATATTAGCCATGCTCTAGCGCACCTCAATTCCTCGTTCCGCAGCGATTACAATTTGCCGTTCTGTAAAAACAACACTATTCGGTTTTCCCTTTTCTATCCTGTGAATTGTAATTCCCTCCTCACTGGGATTTTCTTGACTGGCAATTGCAGCAAGGCTTGTCCAGCAATCACTGTTATGCGTTGTTGCGAAAACTTGAACATTAAGCCGTTTCGCCGTTTCCCATATTAATTTCCACATATCAGACATCGCCCTAAAATGTAGCCCCGTGTCAATTTCATCAACGAGCAAAACTCCATCCCTTGCATTAACAATCGCTAATGTAAGTCCTAACATTCGCCATATTCCATCCCCCATACTACCAATCGGTATGCGTTGATTTCCATCAGTAAGCCTGACCACAAAACCACGACGCGAGCTTGTATATCTATCCTTTTCAAAGCCCACTGAAGCAATCCGATCAATAGTGGGTTCAATGGTTTGGAGTGCCTCTATAACATGAGATTCTTCTGGTGTCAATACAACTTGATCAAATAACTCGATCATTTTCTCACTGGTTAAAGAGGAAGATGTGACAAATTGAGTTTTTAAACCTCCATTTTTCCAGTCTCTGGTAATACGTCTCGTATAATCTAATGGCAATCCTTTTTGAGGTGATAAAGGTAACGTAACACTCTCATTGTTTTCTCCTAATAACTGAATACCTAGGAGAAACTGTTGTAATTCTTTAAATGGAAATTCATCAAATAAAGTTAATTGTACTACTCCCGGATCTTCTACAAATACCGTAACTCCTTCTGGCTCATTATGATTACTACCAAATATTGAAAACCTACTGCCCTGTTCAATCTGATGACCATAAAACAGGTGACGGATGTCTAGTTCTCGACCTCTACCTTTTTCATCACTTAGAATATATTCGCCACGACTGATCATGACTTCTCGCAACAGTTCAAGATTAGACTGGGAAATTAGAAGCTGAACGGCTTCTAGTATTGAGGTTTTACCACTATTATTCGTCCCAACAAGCAAGTTCAACTGACCCAGCTGTTGAAGCTCGAACCTCTCAAAACAACGGAAATTTTCAATCTTTAGTGACCTCAGCATTTTTAACAATTGGCGCAAGTTTTAACGTAGGATTTTTTTGAACTTTTGCTGTATCACCTCTTACAAATGTTCCCATGCTTTGTCCTCTGCTGGAGTTAGCCAATCTTCTGCTAAACTAACTTCACTCAATCGGCTAATTTCTAAATCATCTTTCTGACGTTCTTTGAATTCTAGAAACAACAAAAAATCTAAAACTTATTGGAGAGTCGATTCCGAAGCTTGTTCAATTTTTTCGAGGAGTTTTTCTTTAATTGCCCAATTCATAGCACATTCTCCTAGGGATGATTTTTGAGTAGATAACCCTCAACCCAAGTTTTACTCTATTTGGGGAATTTTATTTTTGAGGGTTTCCTTGGACAACAGCGCAATCCACCCTGTCCAAAGCTCCCACCCGTCATTTTAGCACCTTCCCCATATCCGAACAGGGGTACGGGTTGCCCTCATCCTCTCCTTTCCCCCCTAAATCCTGCCAAAAACCCGGTTTCAAACCTCCACCTTGAAACCGGGTTTCTTGCACCCATTCTTTACCCGCCATAACCTCCCTGAAACCCGGTTTCTTATTCCTCACCAACCCAGAAACCGGGTTGCGTTAATTGGCTGGTTTTCCCGCTACTCCCTAACAAAAACCCGGTTTCAAACATCAACCCAGAAACGGGGTAGCGTTGATTGACTTTCCTCAGCCTAGGCCATAGGATTGGGCTTGAGTGTGGAAAAGACGGGCATAGGTGCCATTGTGGGCGATTAGTTCGTCATGGGTGCCGATTTCGCTAATTCTTCCCCCTTCTAAAACCACAATCCGATCCGCCAGTTTAACTGTAGAGAGACGATGACTGATTAACAGCGCGGTGGTGTTTTGGGTGAGGTGCTGAAATTGCCGTAATACCTCCGCTTCTGCTTGGGGATCGAGGGCGCTGGTGGGTTCGTCTAAGATCAGGAGAGAGGCAGGACGCAGAAAACAACGGGCGATCGCAATTTTTTGCCACTCCCCTACACTTAACTCATTGCCCTCGGCAAATTGGGTGCCTAGGATAGTGTCGTATTTTTGGGGAAGTTGTGCGATCGCCTCCTCCATTCCCGTTGCCTGAACCGCCTGTTCTATCTCTCCCTCCGAGGGAATACTATCCCAGTTCCCCAACTGGATATTCTCTCGCACCGTTAAATGATACCGCCCAAAGTCTTGAAATACCACACTAATCTGTTGTCGTAAGTCCCAATAATTCACCCGTTTTAAATCCACCCCATCCCATAAAATTCTGCCCCCATCGGGATCATATAAACGACACAATAATTTAACTAACGTGGTTTTCCCCGCCCCATTTTCCCCCACCAACGCCATCGTTTCCCCCGCTTTAATCTCCAGACTCACATCCTCTAAAACCGGGCGGGAACTATGGGGATAGTGAAACCGGACATTTTCTAAGCGAATCCCTTGTTTTAAAGGGATAGGCACCCCTTGGGGATGGGGGGGATTCAGAACAATATTAGGCAAGTTCAAAAAATCATAAAACTGCTCTAAAAATAAGCTATTTTCGTATAATGTGCCGAGACTGCGCACCGCATCCTGTAACACTTGTTGCCCCCGTTGAAAGGCTTGGTAATATAACACCAAACTCCCGACCGTGAGTTGATTGCTATAGGTTTGATAAACTAAATAGGTAAGCAGAACAAACAAGAGGAGAGTGAGCAAACTTTGACTAATACTTTCCGCCAGAGAACGCTGGAGTAGAATCCGCCGTTTTTGTTCAAAAATATCTTGACGAATAGTTTTATATCTTCGTTGAAAATATCGCCCTAGATTAAATAATCGTAACTCCTTGGCATAGTGTTCTTCAATGAGAATTGAATTAAAATAAACCGCGATTCTCTCTTGAGGTAGCCACTTCTTCCATTTTTGATAGAGTTTTTGGGCAAACTTTAAGCGAATGGCTAATAAGGGAATACTCACCCCAACTAATAAAAGCGTGATTGGCCAGTTAACCAACAATAACAAGCTAGAGAGTCCAATCAGCGACAAATTGCTTTGCACCAAGGTAATTAAGCTGGTAAAAATAATTCCCGGACGATAAGGGGCTTCTTGTTGGGTAAGGTGGAGAATGTCGTAATATTGAGGATTTTCGTAGTATTCTAAATCAACTGTAATGGATTTATCATGGATTTTATTCTGTACATAATCCACAATTTTCTGCTGATGTAATTCGTTTAAATAATGGCTACTCGCCAGTAAAATACTATTGACAAAACTAACAATTGCTGCTAGGCAAATTAAAATAAAAACCGGGTAAAAATCCCGGCTTTGAGGCGACTGTAAACGGAGGACAACCTGATCAATAATCAGTTTGCTGAGGTAGAGTGCCAGTAAAGGTAACACCCCTTGAAAAAACACCAAGAGCGCGCTAATAATTGTCCAGTTTGGGCTACTATTCCAAACCAAAATCAGCGCGTTTTTAAGCCGCCTAATGTATAGCAAAATGGGAGGAGGCACAGGGTTTTAGCACTTAGTTGGACTGGTAGACTTGAGCATAGAGATCCAAGACCCGACGAATGGCTTTAGTCCGTCGCATTTGATCCATGTGGACACATTCCCACTCCGTCACAGCCCGGCCTTCTCGGGAACAGATGCCGAGGAGTCCACTGGCGACATTGCGACCCCGTTGTAAGTCCAGTTGTTGATTGCCATTGACATAAAAAGAAGCCGTGCGCGCCCAGGCCATCGCTTCTGTTCCCTGAAGTCCGGCGCGATAGGCAATGGCTAAAGCGTAGGGGAATAAACGGGAGTGAATAGGACTGGCTTGATTGTATAAATCGGCCGTATTGAGTAGCGCCTCAATATCTTGATCCGGATTAATCCCGGCGGCGTTTAAATCGTTTAAATTGGTGGGTAGTCGTTCGAGGGAACGGGCTAAACACATTTTTTCGGCTTGACTAATATCCCCGCCACTGCGTCCTTGGTCACTACAGGGGCCGAAATTGGTCACGCGTTGACCCCAGGAGAGATTGCCGGGGTCTACATGGCCAAAATAGTTGGGCGTTTGCTCCACATAGAGAGTGCCTTGTTCAGCAAATACCCGATAATTGCCCTCAGCCACCCCAATGGCCAACATCCCCAAGGAAATGGGGGTCGCAAAAAGGCGGGAATGGCGGGTTACGCTGTTGTTGAGGTCAAAATTAGGGTTACTTTCGAGATCCTCTCCCCCTTGACGATAGGCAGCCTGTTGTTCAGCCGTTGGGGGGGGTGGGGTGTTGCCTGTGGGTCGATTGGAGTTTTGGGGGGTGGGGCTTTCCCCCTCTGTTGTTTCCATCGCTTCGTAGTCTTCTGGAGGGCGGAGGGAATCCAGACGACTCATGGGTAGAGTCGGTAAAGCTAGAGTGTTAGCAGTGGGCTGATAGCTTTGGCTGGGATCGTAGCCAGAGGGGAGGAAATATTCTGGATTAATGGCGATCGCATCCCCAGAAGTCGCAGAAGAGGAGGGAGTAGCCGATTCGAGGGGAATAGAGCGCACCATAAACCATGTGCCGCCAATTCCCAATAACCCAAACAAAGCCATCCGTGCTAACCAAGCCCAATAAGACATAGTGATTTTTTGCCGAATTACACCAAGAAAACGAGAGTTTAAAATTGTTGACTGATTATTGTAACGTTTTGCGAATCACCCTGATGGGCTGGTGAGTGGACTCCACCCCCAAACCTGATGCCAACTTTTAGTTCATGGCATACTGTAACAGATATTGAAGTTGGGTTAACACCCCTCCTCACAGGGGTATGTCTCGCCATCTAGTCCCCTAGGGGGTTGAACTTGTTGTTTTCTGAGGAATTATGCTGATTTTCTCCCGTTTCCGTTTTCGAGTCCTTCGACGCTTAAAAGGAAGCTGTTTCCTCTTGCTCTTGCTTCTCACCTTGCTGTTTACCGGGGTGGGAATGCCCCGTGCGATCGCCCAACTGCCCCTAGAACGCCTCACAACCCCATTCCCCGAGGTTTTCACCCAAATCAGCGACGAGGAAACCGTTCGTTTGGCTTGGATTCGCCTTGACGGTCGCCCCCTCTTTCAAATTGCCGAGGGTAGCACCCCCCTCGCCCAACGTCAGCGCACCATTCAGCAAAACCTGCGCCTCATTTTAGAAGACTATCTCAGTCAAGAAGATCCCCAGTTACAGATTGCGATTCGCCCTCAACAAGACACCTCAGACTCCCTCAACGTTCCCTACGAATCCCAAACCATCATTATTGAGGTCAACGACCAAGAACTAGCTAAAATTTTGCCTCAAGATGCTAGACAACAATATAGTGACCCCCTATCTTATGCCGAAACCATTCGGAGCGCCCTGCTTGATGCCTTTCCTCGTGCCAGACGGGAACGAGAAGCCCAATCCTTACAACAACAACTCTGGCGCGCTTTAGCCATCCTTGGCCTAACCATCGCCCTCAGTTTTGCGGTGCATCATCTCAATCAACGACTGCCCCATTTACGCCCCCTCTCACAGCCTAACGCCGATACCCCCATCACCACCCAACTCACTCGGCAACGACAGGACAATTTGAAGGCCGTGCAGAAAATTCTCGGACGACTCGCGCAAGTTCTCCTCTGGGGGGTGTCTGGGCTGGTGCTGCTTTCCCTCTTCCCCTACACTCGCGGGATTCAAGCGTGGCTGACAAGTCAACTGCGGATTTATTTCTTTGTCAGTCTGATTATTCTGCTAACCTATGTTGCCATTCGCTTGGCCTATATTCTCATTGACCGCTTTATTGAAACCTTTGTCATTAGCGCTCAACTCATCCCCCGACGCGATCAACGGATGAATCAGCGTGTCTCGACGATTTCCGGCGTAACCAAGGGGATTACTACTATTGTGGTGAGTATTATCGGCATTTTCACTATTTTGATTCAATTAGGCGTGAATATTGCCCCCCTGATTGCTGGGGCTGGGTTAATCGGGGTAGCCATTTCTTTGGCTTCCCAAAACCTGATTAAAGATGCCATCAACGGGTTTCTGATTTTGGTAGAAGATCAGTATGCGGTGGGGGATGTGATTGGGGTGGGATCTGTAGCAGGGATGGTGGAAAAAATCACCCTGCGGATTACTCAACTCCGGGATACAGAACAGCGTTTGATTACTATTCCCAATAGTGAAATCCGCATTGTTTCTAATCTTTCGAGTCGTCATTCCCAAGCGGATATTAAGATCCCGGTAGCCTATAGTGCTGATATTGATCAAGCCCTAGAGATTGTGAAACAAACCAGTTGGGCAATGCGCCATGATCCGGACTGGCAAAGCTGTATTCTCTCGGATCCGTTAATTTTAGGGCTGGATGAGTTCACCCTTCAGGGGATGATTATTCGGGTGTGGATGCGCACGGAACCCCTGCAACAGTGGAATGTGGCGCGGGAGTTTCGACGACGGATTAAGCAGGAATTGGATCGGGCAGGGATTCCCTTAATGGTGTCTCAGTACGAGTTTTTGAACCGTGAGGGGAGTGTGGAGGAGATGAGTGGGATTGGGCAGCGTTTCGGAACGGGAATCCCCGGATTTGCTAATCCTCACGGGTCCGATGGTTGACATCCTCTGGATTTATCCCCCCTAACCCCCCTTTGGAAGGGGGGAACAAGACGGGGGGGAAATATAGATTTATCCCCCCTAACCCCCTATTCAAGGGACTTATCCCCCCTAACCCCCCTTTGGAAGGGGGGAACAAGACGAGGGGGAAATATGAATTTATCCCCCCTAACCCCCTATTCAAGGGACTTATCCCCCCTAACCCCCCTTTGGAAGGGGGGAACAAGACGGGGGGGGAAATATGGAAGTCCCCCTTTCAAAGGGGGATTTAGGGGGATTCCACTCAACGAAGGGAAAAGCGTAACCCAACACCCAATCTTGACCCGTTAACGCCCTCTTGGAGACTCTGCCTCCATTCCAAGCGACAGAACCGCCCAATGTCCGTGTCACGGCCTGGGCTATGACACGAGAACAGAAAAAACTCAGCCCAGACCAAGCCACGGAGATCAGGAAAGAACTAGAATTCGAGAAGAATTGTTTATCGAATGGGAGCAAGAGTGAACCATGACTAAATACCTCAACCCCTTCACGGACTACGGTTTTAAAAAACTCTTCGGGGAAGAACCCAATAAAAACCTGCTCCTCGACTTCCTCAACGAACTACTCAAAGAAGAACAGGGGGAAATTATCTCCCTCAACTATATTAAAAACGAACAACTGGGCAATTCTGACCTTGATCGTAAAGCCATCTTTGACCTCTATTGCGAAAACGAAGCTGGGGAAAAGTTCATTGTTGAACTGCAAAAAACCAAACAACGGTTCTTTAAAGACCGCACCGTTTATTACTCCACCTTCCCCATCCGTGACCAAGCCCCTAAAAATGATTGGGACTATCAACTAAAAGCTGTTTACCTCATCGCCATCCTCGATTTTGTCTTTGATGAAGATCAACATGAACCGGAAAAATATCGCTATGATGTCAAACTTACCGATATTGAAACCTGCAAAATCTTCTATGACAAACTCACGTTCATCTACTTAGAAATGCCCAAGTTTACTAAAACCCTAGAACAACTAGAAACCCGTTTCGATAAATGGCTTTACATTTTGCGCAACTTGACAGAACTGGAGGAAATACCCGCCCCCTTGCAAGAACAGGTATTTGAACAACTATTTGAGACAGCAGAAATAGCCCGATTGAGTCGGGAACAAATGCGCTCCTATGAGGATAGTTTGAAATACTATCGAGATTTAAAAAACTCGATGGATACTGCACGGGATGAAGGCAAAGAGGAAGGCATTGAAATTGGCATTGAGATTGGTCGTGAGGAAGGTATTGAGATGGGGGTTAAAACTGTTGCCCTTGCCCTACTTCAAGAAGGGATTAGCGAACAAGTGATCCTAAAAACCACTGGCTTAACAGCAGAGGAATTAGACCAACTGCGGCGGGAAAGTTCTAGTGAGCTTGGATGAGTCTTGTTTACTATTCCCCATTCCCTATCCTGTTACATACAAGAAAATCCCTTGTAATCCTCCAATTAAAAAGCCTAAAACACCTCCTAAATTGACAATCGCCTGTAACTCACTTTTGACAATCCCTTGGATGGCTTCTTCTAATTGAGCCGGAGACGTGGCCATCACCCGATCTACAATCAGTTGATCTAAGGATAAAATGGGGATGAGTTGGGTGACTAAATGCTCTAAATCTTCCTCTAAATAACGCTCTAAAATGAGGGCTAATTCTGCACTAATTACGGTCAAAGAATCATTAACCACTTGAGAATTGCGCAGGCGTTTAATGAGGATAATAGAAAGTTTATCCCAGTCTACAGTATCCCCTAAACGCCCTAAGAGTTCCCCGCCTTTTTCTTGAACATAAAGACGCACGGTTTCCCGGGTTGTTTTGCGCAGTTGGCGGACTGTGGAGAGGGGGAGATTTTGTAGGGAGAGGTTTTGTAACCAGACTCGAATGCGATCGCGCACTTCCAAAGATAAGATTAACTCTTTCAACCGAGCATTCGCCACGTCTTTCTCTTCCACACAGAAGGAACGCAGACGCACTAAGGAATTCCGCACCCCAAACAAGTTGGCCATTACCCAAGTGCTGCCACTGGTTTTTTCCCGAAATCCCTCGTCAATGACTTGAATATTGCGCTCTGTCAGAAAGTCTACTATAGCAACGCGCAAGACATCCGGGGGTAACACCACTTGTAAAATCCAATCGGCAAAATTGCGCGCCTGCATATCATTGAGGCGAAAATCTAGCAAAACTTGATCAAAAATATGGTTAATTTGATCCTCTAAAAAATCCTCTCGTCTCGATAAAACGCGCAACACTCGCGGTAAGGATTCCCCGAATAAATCCCGCAGAATTTCGGCCAAAATTTTGGCGGTTTTTTGGTCTTTATCGGCTTGGAGTTGCTTAATGGCTAAACGTAATAACCACAACAGGGCGGCCTCGACTCGTTCCGGTTGTAATAGTCTGCGAGTCAGGTGTTGTAATTCCCCCGGCGTTAACAGGGAGTTCATGATTGTATCAGAAACCCGGCGGGCTAAACGTTCTTGATTGCGGGGGATTAAACCGGGGGTGAAGGGGAGACGATATTTCCCAATTGCGATCGCCTTATAAGGCCGAAACAACATCTGAATGGCGATGTCATTGGTGAAATAGCCAATAATCCCACCTGCAATCGGGGGGAGGGTGATGCGGAGTAGAGTGGGCAAGTCCAAGGTTTCAATCTAGGATAAGTGTGGGTTCTGGGGTGATCTCACCCGAATTGAGGGCTACTTTGATCCTAACATTGCCTCCTGTTTTTTCGGAGAATCCGCCGGGGAGGAAGCCGGATAAATCCAGCCAAAGGGTTCCATGCCCTGCTAAAGTAAGAAGTTGCCCCTAATGTACGCGGATCATGGCAACACTCACCCCCTCCCCTAGTAACCTCACCTTTCCCCTCACCGCCGTTGTTGGACAAGAAGCGATTAAACTGGCCTTGCTGTTGGCGGCCGTTGATCCCCAGTTAGGCGGCGTTGCGATCGCAGGTCGTCGTGGTACAGCAAAATCAGTCATGGCACGGGCTATTCACGCCCTCCTGCCCCCCATTGAAGTAGTGAAGGACTCCTACTATAACGCCGCCCCTCAAGAGGGCGAAAACGCGGAAACTACCATCATTCCCGCCCCCTTTGTACAGATTCCCCTCGGTGTCACGGAAGATCGTCTACTCGGTTCTGTGGATGTGGAACAATCGGTAAAAGAAGGTCGCCCCATCTTTCAGCCCGGCCTCTTAGCCCAAGCCCATCGGGGGGTGTTGTATATTGACGAAATTAACCTGTTAGATGAACAGATTGCCAACCAACTGCTGACGGTGTTAAGTGAAGGGGCTAACCGCATTGAACGGGAGGGCATTAGTATTGACCACCCCTGCCGACCTATTTTAATCGCCACCTATAACCCCGAAGAAGGCACCCTACGCAACCACTTACTGGATCGGATTGCGATCGCCCTTTCCGCCGATGGAGTCCTTGCCCTCGATCAGCGCGTCACCGCCGTAGAACAAGCGATTCAATACTCTAGTTCTCCTCAAGCCTTTATTGAACAATACGGCCAAGATATCGAAGGCATCAAAACCGACATCATTCTGGCGCGAGAATACCTCAAAGAAGTACAAATCACCCCCGATCAAATTCAATACCTCGTAGAAGAAGCCATCCGGGGAGGCGTACAAGGCCACCGCGCCGAACTGTTCGCCGTGCGCGTCGCCCAGGCCGCCGCCGCCCTAGAAGGGCGAGAAGTCGTTAGCTCCGACGATTTGCGCCGAGCGGTAGAATTGGTCATTGTCCCCCGTTCCACCATCCTCCAGCCGCCCCCCGAAGACCAAGCGCCGCCCCCTCCTCCCCCACCCCCCCAAGATCAACAGGAACCGGAACAGGATAACGACGAAGAGGAAGAAGACGATCAAGACGAGTCGGAAGAACCGGAACAAGATCCCCCCAGCATCCCAGAAGAATTTGTCTTTGATGTGGAAGGGGTAATCTTAGATCCCAGTGTGTTGTACTTTGCGCAAATGGCGCAACGCCAAGGGAAATCCGGGGCGCGGAGCATGATTTTTTCCGATGATCGGGGGCGCTATGTCAAACCCATGTTACCCAAAGGCAAAGCGCGCCGCATCGCCGTTGATGCCACCCTCCGGGCGGCGGCTCCCTACCAAAAGGCGCGCCGTTTACGGGAACCTAACCGCAAGGTGATTGTGGAACAGGGGGATTTACGCTCAAAACGGTTAGCGCGCAAAGCCGGGGCGTTGATTGTGTTTGTGGTGGATGCGTCAGGATCAATGGCGTTAAACCGGATGCAGTCGGCGAAAGGGGCAGTAATGCGCTTACTCACGGAAGCTTACGAAAACCGGGATCAGGTGGCTTTAATTCCCTTCCGAGGGGAACAGGCGGAGGTGTTGTTACCCCCCACTCGTTCCATTACTTTGGCGAAAAAACGGCTTGAAAAAATGCCCTGTGGGGGGGGATCTCCCTTGGCTCATGGCTTAACTCAGGCGGTCCATATTGGGATGAATGCCAAAATGTCTGGGGATATCGGCCAGGTGGTGATTGTGGCGATTACTGACGGCCGGGGGAATATTCCTTTGGCGAAGTCTTTGGGGGATGAACTCCCCGAGGGGGAAAAGCCGGATATTAAGGGGGAATTACTGGAGATTGCGGGGCGGATTCGCTCGATTGGTTTCCAGTTGTTGGTGATTGATACGGAGAAAAAGTTTGTTTCTACGGGTTTCGGCAAGGAAATTGCTAAACAAGCGGGCGGGAAGTATTATCAGTTACCGAAGGCGACGGATCAGGCGATTGCTTCTATGGCTAAGAATGCATTCGCGTAGCGTTCCGTAGGAATCGCCGATTTGAAGTAGGGAGTAGGGAACGGGAAAAGGCAAAAGGGAACAGTAATCAACCTCTCCCCCTCTCCCCCTCTCCCCTGTTCCCTGTTCCCCGTTCCCCATTCCCTATCCTATGACTACCACTGACGTTCAAAACCTGTTTAATCGTATTGCCCCCGTCTATGATGACCTGAATCAACAACTGAGTTGGGGACTCCATCGCGTCTGGAAATTAATGACGGTGAAATGGGCGAATCCTCGGCCGGGAGATTGTGCCTTAGATGTCTGTTGTGGTAGTGGGGATTTAGCGCTGTTGTTAGCCAAACAGGTGGGCAAAACCGGGCGAGTGGTAGGGGTTGACTTTTCGACGGCACAATTGGCGATCGCAAAACAACGGGGCGAGGAACAATATCCCCACCATCACCTAGACTGGCAAGCAGGGGATGCCCTCGCCTTACCCTGTGAAAATGCCAGCTTTGACTGTGCCACAATGGGCTACGGATTGCGCAATGTAGGGGATATTTCCCGCAGTTTAAGGGAACTTCACCGAGTCTTAAAACCGGGAGCCAAAGCCGCTATTTTGGACTTTAATCATCCGAAAAACCCCCAATGGAAAACCTTTCAACAATGGTATTTAGATCAAATCGTCGTCCCAACAGCGCAACGGTTTAATCTCAAGGAAGATTATGCCTACATTATGCCCAGTTTAGACCGTTTCCCCACCGGGTCTGAACAAGTTGCCCTCGCCCACAACGCCGGGTTTTCAGCCGCGACTCACTACCCCATTACTGGGGGATTGATGGGGGTTTTAGTGGTGCAGAAAGGTTAACCCACTCAAAGCCATTGCGACCCTTTTCTTTAACCTGATACAACGCTAAATCCGCCGCTTTGACCACCTCATCAAAGCTATAAGTTCCCATAGCTCTTGTCGCAACACCTAGGCTAATTGTACAACTAATTACCCCTTGAGGACTGCGAATCACCATAGTTTCCACTTGATGCCGAAGATTTTCCACCCGTTGGGTGAGCAAATCGGGAGAACATTCCGGCCAAAAAATTAAAAACTCCTCCCCCCCCCAACGTCCCACTAAATCCTGTGAGTTCATCTGAGATTGAAGCAATTTTGCCACCTGTTTTAAGACCAAATCCCCCACATCATGACCATAGGTATCATTGATTTTTTTAAAATAATCAATATCCAGCAAAATGAGACTAAAAAATGCGTAAGCCTGCTCATCCATGCTTTTTTCAATTAAGTTTGTGATTGCCCCTCGATTCAAAAGCTGGGTCAAAAAATCGGTTTGAGCAACCTGATGTAAGTCAAAATACATTCTCTGGCTAACCATTAACATAAAAAAGCAATGGCGCAGAAAATCTAAAATAAATAATCCAAAAAATGTCAATATATTGGCAATCGTTGGCTGTAATAGGCTTTGAGTATTGGTTGGGATTAAGTAAATGATCCGAACCTGAAAAAGTAGTATCGTTAAAAACACAATAAGGGCTAGACAACGAGCTATGATTCTAAACCCAATTTGTTTTAAATGGATTAAGTTAATAAAACTTAGCCCATGAAACAGACTCCCGACTAGACAAGTAAAAAAGTTACGCCAAAAATAATCATAGTTTTGAGTAAAGTAAAATTGTATAAAAGGAAAAAGAGCCGCCAGAAAAAGCCATTTAGGATAACAAATTTTGCGATCTAAAAAGAAATTAACCCCAAAAGAACAACACAAGATAGAATAGACTAAAGTAGAATTTATAATCCAAGGTGGTATCACCCATGAACTCAATAGACTGGTATCTAGGACAATGGCTAAAAAAACAAAAGACGACAACACTGTACCGATAGCATAGCTTGAAATGCCCTTATACTGATTAGCAGATAGGGCAAGACCTATAATAATCACAGATTGCAAAATCGCAGAAATTGCAATCATGAGCATCATAGTAGCTGGATCAAACTTAAGCATTTACTCAAATCTTTTTTGTATTATATTAGATAATTATCGGAGAAAAAGTGACCCCATTCAAATCGATTGCGCCCGTTTGTTTTGGCTCGATAAAGAGCTAAATCCGCCGACCTAAGCAGTTCTTCAAAATTATCATATCCCATAGCTGTACTGGCAATTCCTAGGCTAATAGTACAGTGAATCACGCCTTGGGGAGTATGAATGACCATCATCTCCACTTGGGAGCGGAGATTCTCCAGCCGTTGGGAAAGAATATCCCGTGAATATTCTGGGCAAAAGATTAAAAATTCTTCTCCTCCCCAACGTCCTAATAAGTCCGAGGAATTCATTTGAGATTGCAGCAAATTTGCCACCTGTTTTAACACTAAATCTCCCACATCATGACCATAGGTATCATTGATTTTTTTAAAATGATCAATATCTAACAAAATAATACTAAAAGACGTGTATTTTTTTGTGATAGAATCTTGAACAAGATCCATTAAAGCTCTGCGATTTAAAAGCTGAGTTAAGAAATCAGTTTTAGAGGATTTCTTTAAATCAAAATACATTTTGTTAGTCACCATTAAAACAAAGAAGAAGTTTCGCAAAAAGTCTAGGATAAATACCATTAGAAAACCAACTCTATTGGCAAGGGTTGGATCGATGGGGGATTGGGTATATTCGGAAAGTAAAGCAAAAATGCGAAACCCAAAAAATAAGATAATCACAATTAAAATAATAGCTAGCCCATCTGCCACGGCTCTAAATCCTTCTGCTTTGATCTGAACCAAATTAATCACCATCAACATATAGATAGTGATAGCAAATAACGAAATCAGCAAATTTCGTAAAAAATAACTATTTATTTCATAGGTTAAATAAACTTGACTGAGCGCAAATATTATAAAAAACAAAATCCATCGTATATAATAAAATCGTGCTTTCAAAAACTTACATATCCCCAATCTATAAAACAATATTGAACCCAATATATGACAATTATTTAATACAATAAACCAAGTAAAATCAGGATTGCGAGACAATATAGAATTGTTAATAAATATCCCTAAATATCCTAGAAAAAATATAAACATACCCAAGGCATAAGTAAAAAGCCCTTGATATTCCCTCGCAAACCAAGCAAAAACACATAGCACCATCAATTGTAATATGGAACTAATAAAAATCATCAAGATAACGGTACCTAAATCTAGGTCAATCATAAAACTAACAGTAAAACCTTTTTATTGAGGTCGGCAAATATTGCAATTTTCACCATTGTTTTGACTTGCGCTAATTGCTCGAACTTATGCACAACCGCTTGATCAAAGTCGTCAAGGGTAACTCTTAATTTGACGGCTATATTATAGCAATTAACAATAGATGGTAATAGGGGCATGAAGTCCCCCTGTAATACGGGTTAAAGTGACCAAGGAATTAAAACTTAAATCGGATGGCTATAGTGGCGTGGAGTATATATCCATTGTTTTGTTTTCCCTTGGCGAATGATCCGGGTTTTACTGGAACCTATCAAAATGACTGTTCGCATATCGGCATCTTCAAGGGTTAATTGTTCTAGAGATTTGACTGTCACCTTTTCCCCGTTGCGCCCTAAATTCTGCACCAACACGACAGGAGTTTGAGGCTCTCGCCATCGTAACAAAATTTCTTTAGCTTTCTCCAGTTGCCAAGTCCGCTCTTTAGACACTGGATTATAAAAGGCGATCGCAAAATCAGCTTGTGCGGCTAACTCAATCCGTTGAGCAATCACGTCCCACGATTTGAGAATATCGGAGAGGGAAATCACACAAAAATCATGGCCTAACGGTGCGCCAACACGCGCCGCCGCCCCCTGCATGGCGGAAATCCCCGGACATACCCGAATGGCGATCGCATCCCATTCCGGTTTTGCCTTTTGCTCTATTACCTCAAAAACCGCCGAAGCCATGGCATAAATCCCCGGATCACCAGAAGAGACTAACACAACAGAGCGCCCCTGAGCGGCTAAATCTAGGGCGATTTCTGCCCGATCCAGTTCTACCCGATTATCGGATTCATGGCGCATAATTTCCGGTTTACGCAGGGCTTCCACCAAGTTTAAATAGGTTTTATACCCCACCCAATCCGTTGCTTCTGCCAGTACCTCTCGCACTTCGGGCGACATCCAATCCATAGCCCCGGGTCCCGTTCCCACTATGGCTAATTTCCCTGTTTTATGGCTCTCTTCAACGAGATATACTAAACAATCGGGGCTAGGGTTTGCCCCGTCTAAGCTATTCTTTTCTTGAATCTGAATAGTTAAGTTTGCATCCGATGAAATGGGCAAATTGCTATTTGTTAACCAGTCCGCTTGACCGATGATTTTTACCTTTTCTCCCGCTAATAAGTCTGAAATAAACCCCTTGGCATCATCCGGATTCACTAACCGATAACCTACTGGGGGAGATAATAAAGTCGTTTTAAAGCGAATATCCCCTGTGGTTGTAATAGCGGGGGAAACTTGCAACAGGGCGGCAATTTGACGGGCGAGATCGTTAACCCCTTGTAATCCTCCCAATAAAGGGACTACGGCGCTGCCATCTTCTGCGATCGCCAATACCGGGGGTTCTTGCCACTTGTTACTTAATAAGGGGGCGACTGTGCGAATCAAAATTCCTGCCGCACAAATGCCAATAATGGGCGTTCCCGTTTGGAACAATTCTCGCAGGGTTTCGCCAAAATTTGTATAGGTAAAATCCGCCGACTGGGTGCGATCTTTCAAGCCATAAACTACTGATGATTTTAAAACCGTTTGAATTTGACGAGCAACAGTGACGCTGGTTTCTGTTAAAATAACAATGACGGGTGCTTTCATTTCGGTTTAGTGCGACTAGGAATTAAAATTAATGCCCAGTAGGGAACAGCAACTGGATCGATTTCAGTAATCGGAATAATTTGCTGATTGGGTAGGGTGGCTCGTTCAATATAAAGGGCCTGTTCTAATAACCCTAGTTCGTCTAGAATATCCCGAACTTTAGAGAAATGACGGCCTAATTTAATGATAGCGGCCGCCTCGACCCCGGATAGGCGATCGCGCAAAATTTCCGCCTCTAAAGTTCCGGGCATTATACTGAATACATCATTGCGGTAGGTAATGGGGACACCCAACATGGCAGCGCTGGCCATCACCGAGGAAATTCCGGGTACAACTTCAATGGAAAAGCGATCGCAGAGGCGATTAAAAATATACATAAACGTGCCATACAACATCGGATCTCCGACACATAACACCGCCACATCTCGACCTAAATTTAAATGTTCGGCAATCTTTTCGGCTGCTATATCATAATGGGGTTGAGAACTGCGCTCAACACTAAAGGGTAATGGCATAGGAATTTCAATCTGATCCGGACGGATAAAATCCGCTACAATTGACCGGGCTAAAACTTTGCCATTTTCTAAGCTAGGATAGGCAATTACCGGGACAGTCGTTAAAATCCGGTGTGCTTTCAGCGTTAGTAATTCTGGGTCGCCGGGGCCTACCCCTAATCCGTAAAGTTTTCCTAATTGATTCATAATTCGCTCTCTTTGGCTAAGGCATTAATGGCGGCCGAGGCGATCGCACTTCCTCCCCTACGTCCATGTAGGGTAATAAATGGCACCCCGCGACTATTGGCCGCTAATTCCATTTTGGATTCTGCTGCTCCCACAAATCCAACCGGAAACCCTAAAATTAAAGCAGGTTTTGCGACATTTTCATCCAGTAATTCTAGTAAGCGAAAAAGGGCGGTCGGTGCATTGCCAATGACCACCACCGCTCCCCCTAAATCCGGTCGCCAAAGCTCTAAAGCTGCCGCCGACCGGGTATTATTAATCTGACGGGCTATTTCGGGAACATCGGGATGATTGAGTGTACAAATAATGGGATTATTTTTGGGTAAACGGGCTTTAGTAATACCGTGAGCGACCATTTGAGAATCACAAAAAATGGAGACTCCCTGACTTAGGGCATTTCGCCCTATTTTCACGGCATCCGGTGACGCTTCTAAGTCTTGTGTAATATCAGTCATCCCGCAGGAGTGAATGAGACGAACAGCCACCTGAGCTAAATCATCAGCTAGACTTTCTAAGTTTGCTTCAGCGCGAATAATAGCAAAAGATTTGCGGTAAATGTCCTCACCATTGCGAATATAGTCCATTGTATTTATTGTTCCCAAGGTTTAAATTTTAGGTTTAAATTTTAGGTTTAAATTTTAGGTTTAAATTTTGGCTGGTTAAAAATTGTTTTATTTCGTTTAAAATTGGCAAAAGTTTATCCTCAACTAAGGGTGATTGTAATGGGTTTTGCGCATCCAGTAAGCTCTCTAGGGGAGAATCACCGATATAGACTTGATATCCTGTGATAATTTGCTCATTTTCTTCAAGGGTAGTTCCCAAAAGTGTGATTTCTGCTGGACTAGGTTGAGCGCAGGACTTCGGACAACCTGTTAAATGAATATTAACAGGAGAATGACCGGGTAAGTGTTTGTTTAAATAATCGGTTAAGATTGAAGCATGAACTTGGGTTTCAGTGGCCGCTTTCCCACAACCGGGTTTTCCTCCACAGGCCACAATCCCGGCTTCCCATCCCCCAGCCGATGATAGTCCTAATTCGGTCAGTTGGGGTAACAATTCGGAGAGTTTTTGCTCAGGAATATCGGGTAATATAAGGCTCTGCCAAGGGGTTAATCGTAAGTAATGACGGCCAAAGGTTTCGGATAATTCCACTAATCCCCTTAGTTGAGGGGCGGTCAATTGTCCGAGTTTTAAGGCTATACCAATATAAGATAATCCGGCTTGCTTTTGAGGGTGAATGCCTAGATAAAAATAAGGTGGAGTGGGTAAGTCTGAATCGGAAACTGTTGGCTTAATTCTTTCCACAGGAGGATTGAATTGAGACTGAACTTGTGCTATATATTTTTCAACTCCCCAATCCTTGAGCAAGTGTTTCATCCGAGGTTTTTTGCCTTGGATTAAGGGGGTTTGTTGAACATAATCGACATAAACACTGACGAAAGCCCAGACAACGGCTAAGGCGTTTTCTGGCTTCATAAATAAGTCAGTATTATATAATTTTCTATCCCCTCCCAGTGCCAAGCGAAAGCCTAAAGTAGGGGGTAAATGGGGCTGAGAATTGAGGACAATTGCAGACAATTGAATCTCATTATAGCGGTGTTCTGCGGCTAGGGTGGAACGAGTGCCTATTCCTACCGTACCTCCGCCATCAATTCCTATACTAAATTTAGGACTTAAGGCGGCTAGGACGGGATGATTTTGAATAAAATGATCGAGTTTTGGGATTAACGGACGAGTGTCCATTAATTCTTGAGGATCAATTCCGGCCGTGGGACTGGCCATAATGTTGCGCAGGTGATCGATACTGGGATTATGGGAGGCTAATCCTAGTTTTTGTAAGGTTTGGAAATCTTCTAAGGTAGGGGATTGTTGAACGCCGCGAATTTGCAAATTTGCCCGATTGGTTACTTGTATGGTAGTCTGCCATTGTTCGAGGAGTTGTGCGATCGCCTTTCCCTGTTGCGCCGTCAGCCATCCCCCCGGTGTGCGGATGCGGATTAAGAATCCGTCTTGGGCAGGGGTTCCATAAAATAAGCCGGGACAAACATTTGCTTTAACTAACCAATTCACAGTTATCTGTTCTCCATGCAACGCAGAGAAGTAATTAGAAAATAATCGCCAAACGTCATCGGCGGTGCTGCTCATAATTTTTCATCTCATAATTTTTCATCTAAATTAACTTGACACTAACCCGATTATATCTTGTTTTTCAAGCCCTTACCAATTTCTCGGTTGAAACTGAACATCGTTCAGAATCGATACAGTTTCTCCACTTTGTGCCAAAACAAATAAACCTTGACGATAAGCATATTTATCCGCTCCTTCTTCGATTTCAATTCCTGCTACTGCCCCATATAATTGTTTTTGGTTATATTCAGGGAAAAACTGCCTAAATTCTGTTAGATTCTTGATTAATTCTTTCACATCATCGACACTTAAACTACTTTTGACTTCCACCACTAAAACATGATTTTCATTAGTGACCAAAACATCAATTTCTAAGGTTTTACCGTTCAGACGTTTTTTAACTCGTTGACTCACTTGATGGACGGGAATACCTCGATTGACAAATAAAGTTTCACAAGCGGGAGCTACCATATTTTCCACAAAACGCCCCCATTTTCCCCCCAGATTACCAATTTCTTTGCTGAGTCTGGTAATTTGGCGATCGGTTTTCTCAGATTGCTCTTTAAGAATACGTTCGGTTTCTTGAAAACGTCGCTCGGTTTCTTGAAAACGATGATCGGTTTCTTGAAAACGTCGCTCGGTTTCTTTTTGGGCTTCAACTAATTCGGCTAATAATCGCCAAACATCATCGGCAGTGGTGGTCATAACTTTTAATCTGAATTAACTTTGTACTAGCCTAATTATATCTTGAGCAATAGTAAATAACGACCATAATAAGGCTTTCAGGTCTTCTTGGGCGATCGCCTCAGCAACATAAGAGCCAATTCCGGGCAAAGTATAGCTCTGGTTTAAAACACTAATCGCCTCACTCGCCGCCACAAAAAACCATCCCCCACCAAAACTCATCATCCCATTCCAGACTAAACCAATCATCGCCGAGGGAATTTCCAACTTGGTGAATTTTTGCCAACGGGATAAACGATATCCTTTCCGCAAAACGGTTATGGGCGGCAACATAACCATAAACTAAAGTAAAGTGGAATTAATAGAAAGAACTATATCATCATTAATTCTTCTTAGATATGACGGATCACAATAGCCAATCAAAATGGCTCTCAATTATCGGAATTGGCGAGGATGGATTAGAGGGATTAAGTCCGGTGGGGCGAAGTCTCCTCTCTCTTGCCTCCGTGATTGTGGGGGGTGAACGTCATCTGGCAATGTTACCCCCGGAAGATCGGCGGGAAAAACTCCTCTGGACTTCTCCCCTACAGGACTCCCTTGAGGAAATTATGCGCCGTCGGGGTCAAGCGGTCTGTGTTTTGGCCAGTGGGGATCCCATGTGCTACGGGATTGGTGTCACCCTCACTCGCCACATTCCCCTAGCTGAAATGACGATTATTCCGGCTCCTTCGGCGTTTAGTCTCGCCTGTAGTCGTTTGGGGTGGTCCCTGAGTGAGGTGGAAACCTTGAGTTTGTGTGGTCGCCCCCCGGCCTTGTTGAACGGGGTGCTGTATCCCGGCGCTCAACTGCTGGTGCTCAGTGCTGATGCCCAGACTCCGGCAATGGTCTGCCAAATGCTGACCGAGAAAGGGTTTGGCGAGAGTCCCATCACGGTGTTAGAACACCTCGGCAGCCCCAAAGAACGCCACCTTCAAGGCATCGCCAATCGTTGGGACTTGAGAGATATTGCGGCTTTGAATGTCATCGCCATAACCTGCGTCTCCTCCCATCCCCTCACCCTCCCCCCGCGTCTCCCCGGTCTGCCCGATTCCGCCTACCAGCATGATGGACAGTTGACAAAACGACAAGTTCGTGCTGTTACCTTGGCGACCTTAGCGCCCTTACCCGGACAATTGCTTTGGGATGTGGGGGCGGGTTGTGGTTCCATTGGCATTGAGTGGATGCGGTGCGATCGCCGTTGCCAGAGTATCGCCATTGAACATCATCCCACCCGCTTACAATACATTGCCGATAATGCAACCGCCTTGGGAACTCCCCACCTCAAAATTGTTGCCGGAAAAGCACCCCAAGCCCTCCACGATTTACCCCAACCGGACGCGATTTTTATTGGGGGAGGGATTACCACCCCCGACTTATTAGAAACCTGTTGGGCGGCACTGCCCGAAGGGGGTCGTCTGGTGTGTAATACTGTTACCGTCGAAAGTGAATTAATCCTCCTGCAATGGCAGCGTAAATTAGGGGGAGAACTGACTCGCATTAGCATTCAAAAAGCCGAACCCGTCGGTCAATTTTTGGGCTGGAAAGCAATGGCCCCTGTAACCCAGTGGGTTATTGTCAAACAGGCCGTCGTTAACCCCTGTTTGACCCGACCCCCGACAACCTGAGAATCACCCTACCTTTAGACTGGGGACTCTCAAAGTTCAGCCTCCTTGACACTCTGCGGGCTGAAGCCGCGCAAACTTCAGGAAGACGAGGCTACCAAACTCCCGAACTTTTTCCGTATTTTGGCTTATGCCAATTTCTAAACTGTCACCTTTGGACAAGCACCCCAGACCTCCCCACCCCATAATTAAATTGTGTGTGTGAGGAATCGAATAAGAAAGCCTTTGGGGTCGAAACACGGCAAGACTCCCAAAGGCTTTCTTCTTGGCTATTCTGATAAAATGCTCTCCTTTAGAATGTTCTACCGAGGATTAGCTAAAAAATAGGACTTTAATTTTCTCCTCATCCCCCAAGCGTAAGCCGCTAATATTCATTCTGTAACAAATTTAGCAGTAATCACTCAAAATATTAGTATTATCTCTTAGTAATCGTTCATAAAAACCGCTCGGGGGTCGTCATGCGAGCAGCATCTTCTTTCCATACTTTCCTTTCTGTAACAGCCATAGTAACTAGCACTTTGCTAGGAACGACTTCTTCGGCTAACGCTCTAGTTAACTGTCCTTTTAGTAAGACACAGGGAGCCAGAGATTCTGCAACTCAACCAACTTTACAATCAGAACTAAGAGATTTTAATAAACCCTTTCCTTGGGGTAAATTATCCTTACTTGGATTAGGAAGTTGTGCCGTTGCTGGGTCTTTTGGGGCGAATTGGCTACTAAAATCTCGCCGCTTCAAATCCGAGGGGGTTTGTAATGTTGATCCTCTCTCTCCAGTCACTCTTTCTGACTCTAATGGAGAAAATGCGGGCAGAGAAAATGTCAATGATTTTCCAACCTTCTCAATTCCGGTTTATACGGAAGTTAAATCTGTCTGCCAAACAGTAGAAGAGAAGTCGGAGTTCACGCAAGTATAGTTCTGTTCTTTTCGCTAACCTCCCCTACACTCACTGTTACTTAGTGAGTGTTTTTTTTGAGTGTTTTTTGCTGTTTTTTAACAAATTTGCTAAAAATTCCCCATCCCCTTCCGGCTGGAGTAATTCACCCGAGATTAGACTTCCGGTTCAATACCTAACGCTCTGAGTTGAGCCGCTAATCGTTCGGCTCGTTGGTCAGCTTGTTGGGCCCGTTGGCGTTCTTGTTGGGCCCGTTGGTCAGCTTGTTCGGCTCTTTGTTCCAACTCCAAAAAGCTCAAGAATGGTCGTCCATCGGCACGATACAGTTCCAATGTATTCGGCGTGACCACAAACCGAATCCCTAGACGAGGACTTGTCCAGTTCTGGATTTCCTCAATCGCGCTCAATCCTCCCTCTGTACGGCAAAATCCCTGTAAATCGTTGCGGTCTGGGTTGTAAATATAATATTCTTCTACTCCGTAATCATTATAAAATTGCTGCTTTCTGCTCATTTCCCCTGAACCATTGCCGGGGGACAGAATTTCAAAGACCACTTGAGGGGCAATATTCTCCTCTTCCCACTGTTTATAAGACCCTCGCTCTCCTTTGGGGCGACCAAATGCTACCAGTGCATCGGGAGCAACCCGGATTTCTGGGTGTCCTTGGACAGGATACCAGAGTAAATCTCCCGCTACAAACACATCGGGCTGGTCAGCAAAAAGCAGATCTAGGTTTTCTTTAATCAGGACAATCCAGCGAAATTGTAAGGTATTGTCTGCCATTGGTAGACCATCACTATCAGGGTAGACGATCTCACAATCCAAGGAAATGGTCATATCAATTATCTCCTCTGGGTGAGGGGTGTATCATCTTTTTTAGTCTAGCAAACCTTTAGGACAATGATACTGGTTTTCGAGGGTTTAGCTTTCTCGGTTGATGTTTAACTAGATTGTTCAGTCTGTTTCCGTTCTAATAGTTGTAGGCGGATTTCTTGATGAACTTCTTGGGTAATGGGGTAAAAATAAGCCAGGATTAAGCCGATAATTAACATCAACATAGGCAAGGGACCAATGGCTACTCGGATGGCGAATAAGGCACTGTCTGGCTGAAGGGGAATGGGTTCTCCGGGGATTTGTTTAATAAATCCAGCCCATTCTAAAGTTTGGCCGACAATAAATAAAGAAAAGGCTAGACAGAGTTTTTGTAACAACACCATAAATCCGTAAAAAATGCCTTCCCGTCGCTGTCCAGTTTTCAGTTCATCGAGTTCAATAATATCTGGCACCATTGACCAAGGAATGAGATAGGCGACGGATACTCCCGTTCCGGCTAAGATAGCTAAACCATACATCAATAAAACTTGACCGGGTTGGAGGAAAAATAGACCGGATTGAGCAATTAACCAGAGGAATGTTCCCATAAAGTAAACCTTTTTCTTGCCTAGTTTATTACTGACTTTTTGCCAAATAAATAGCATGATTAAGGCTGTACCTTGAACCGCAATAGCAGTTAAGGGAAAACTGGCTTCAGTGAAGCCCATCCAACTCACGACAAAGTAGATTAGGATAGAGGCGGTGAGTTGAACGGCTAACCACGAACAAAGGTAAATCCCGATCAAAAAAAGGAAAGGTTTGGTACTTAAAGCTATTTGAAATTGTTCGCGTAAACTCAAGATTGGAAATGCGTTCGTTTGGGTTTCTTCGTTGTTGTTTTGAAGGGTTAAGTATTCTTCGGGGACGGAATCAATTAGGGTTAATCCGGCAACTATAAAGAGAATACAGAGCAAGATTCCGTTAATAACGTTAAAGTCAAAACTTCTGAGGAAAATGAGAAAAATTGGATCATTTCCTAGGTAGACGAGCAGAGATTTCAGGGTATTAAAAAATAAAATACTGAGTCCATAAATACCACAAGCTCCCCCAATCCACAGGGAAATCCAGCCCCATTGCTGACGTTTTTCGAGGGGAATTAAGGGTTCCATGCCTCGTTCTTGAATGCGCAGAACACACCATAAGGTGGAGAGAACAGCAATCATGGCGCAAGCGGTGCCTAAAACCCGAAATTGGGTAAAGGAATCGTCAGGATAGAGGAGGAAAACAATTTGAGCGAGAATGAGGGAAAAAATACTGCCTCCAATGGAAAAGGCCATGCGGAAACTGTTTAAACGGGTGCGTTCGTTGTAGTCTCGGGTGAGTTCTGGGGTGAGGGTGGTATAGGGTAAGTTAACAACGGTGTAAGCTAAATGGAAACCAATGGCAATGGTGACGTAGTAGGCAAAGAGTAACCATTCGTTGGTGGTGGGGTTTTCGCTAAAGCGGGGGACAATCCAGAGTAAACCATAGAACAGACCAAAGGGGACGGCTCCGGCTAACATCCAAGGGATACGTCTTCCCCAACGGGTGCGGGTGCGATCGCTCAAAACACCTGTAATGGGATCGTTAATGGCATCCCACACTTTCCCCACGGCTAAGACTGAACTCGCCAATCCCGGTGATAATCCTGCGACATTGGTTAAAAAAAATAACAGGAAGAAGATCATCACGTTAGCGGAAATGGCTGTCCCAAGATCCCCCGCACCATAGGCTAATTTGGTCGAAAAGCGTAGCTGTTCGTCGGCAGGTTTGATCGTCTCTGAGGTTGTATCCTTGGAAGTCGAAACGTCGCTCATAGTCATTGATGGATGGAGTAGTTCATGGAGTCAACGGATGGCTGTGTGAGGGTATTCTTGCTGTCTTAGTGATACAGATTTTTTGCAATTTCTGCAAGCAACCCTAGGTTGTCTTTCACGGGGAATGGCTTGGGTCAGGAAAGTGTCTCGTTTGGTCGTCTTGCTGCCATAATAAGGGGAGACTTGCTCAGTTTTCACGTTTCGGGATGGGGTATGGCAGAACAAACGGAACTTTATGTCTCTTGGTCGGATTATCATTATTTAGTGGAACAGTTAGCCGTCCAAGTTTATCGTTCTGGGTGGGAGTTTAACCAAATCATCTGTATTGCGAAGGGAGGACTCCGGGTGGGGGATACCCTTTGTCGTTTGTATGATTATCCTCTGGCGATTTTGTCGGCTTCGTCCTATGGGGGGAGTAAAAATCAGGTGCGGGGGGAGTTAAAGTTTTCTCAGCATCTGGCTATGACGACGGAAAGGTTAGGCGATCGCATTTTATTGCTAGATGATTTAGTAGACTCGGGAATTAGTCTGCGAGAGTCCATCTATTGGTTAAAACAAAATTACGGATCCCAGATTCAGGATCTCCGCACCGGGGTTTTATGGTATAAGGCCTGTTCAGTCATTGAACCGGATTATTATGTGGAGTACTTGTCCGATAATCCTTGGATTCATCAACCTTTTGAGTATTACGAACAGACTACCCCGGCTCAATTGGCCCAGAAGTATGGTTTCGATGTCCCTTGAGGGAAAAGCTGCAAAATTCTACCAAAAGCGCGTACAATCAAAAAGGAGAATTTTGCGTACAAGAAAGATTGTAAAACCAAGATGATCAAATTGAGATTAAAACGGTACGGCAAGAAAAGAGCGGTGAGTTATCGGATTGTGGCAATGAACAGCCGCGATCGCCGGGATGGCCGTCCCTTAGAAGAGTTGGGATTTTACAATCCCCGCACCGATGAAACCCGTTTGAATGTTCCCGCCATTGTCAAACGTTTACAAGATGGTGCCCAGCCTACGGATACGGTTCGTTCCATTTTAACCAAAGCCCAAGTTTTTGAGCAACTGAAAGGTTAGTTTTCCCGAAGCTCAGTTTTATGAAAACGGAGTGCCGTGTAAGCGGAGTGCCGTTGGAACGGGGTGTTTACTAACGATTTCCGAAGATCAGTCAAGATTATGAGTCCCAATTATGACCAACTGGTGCGTTATTTAGTCGAGCCATTACTC
Organism: Spirulina subsalsa PCC 9445; assembly: GCF_000314005.1. Taxonomy (NCBI): domain Bacteria; kingdom Bacillati; phylum Cyanobacteriota; class Cyanophyceae; order Spirulinales; family Spirulinaceae; genus Spirulina; species Spirulina subsalsa. Next base: position 1,862,835 of record NZ_JH980292.1, on the reverse strand, counting down.
GATAACCCTGAGTCTTTGAGTCTGAATTGTGAATTGTCGCGGGGCAATCAAAAGGTTCTGATTCGTATGGCGTTTGACCCAGAAGAACAGGGGAAAGTGTTTGGTCGAGGGGGACGGAATATCGAAGCGATTCGGATGGTGCTAGAAGCGGCAGCGAGTGCAGTAGGACAGTCGGCCCGACTGGAAATATATGGGAGTCAGAACGCCCATTCCTCTTCTTCAGAAACCAGCGGCCCCAAACGAGAAAGGAACAACCGTCCTCCTCGCTCGCCTCGCCGTTCTTCTCCCGTCTCTAAACCGTCTCCCCGAAGACGCAGTGAAACGTGATTTCAGAAACTATCCCCTTCCCGAGTCCAGAAAGTGCGATCGCCTTGGCGGGGATGCGGGAGGAGAACTTACAACTCCTCTCCCGCCATACGGGGGTTCAGGTGGTGATGCGAGGCCTAGAATTGTGGCTCTCGGGTCAGCCGAAAGCGGTAGAACGCTGTTCTCAAGTGGTGCGATCGCTCAAACCGCTCTGGAAAGAGGGCAAAACCATTGCTCAAGCGGATATTTTAACGGCCTTTCATGCCCTCGACACTGGGCAGACCGACGAGTATCAAGATTTACAGAAAAGTGTTCTCGCCCACACCCGACGGGGGGAAGCGATCCGGGCGAAAACCTTCCGACAACGGCAATATATTAAAGCGATTCAAACCCACGATATTACGTTTTGTGTGGGGCCGGCCGGGACGGGTAAGACGTTTTTAGCGGCGGTGTTGGCGGTGAAGGCGTTGTTGAGTGATGAATGCGATCGCCTGATTCTCACCCGTCCGGCCGTAGAAGCGGGGGAAAAGCTGGGTTTTTTACCCGGTGACTTACAGCAAAAAGTGAACCCCTTCCTGCGTCCCCTTTATGATGCCCTCTACGAGTTCATCGACCCGGAAAAAATCCCCGACCTCATGGAACGAGGCAAAATCGAAGTCGCCCCCCTCGCCTATATGCGCGGCCGCACCCTGAGCAATGCTTTTGTCATTGTAGATGAAGCCCAAAACACCACCCCAGCCCAGTTAAAAATGGTGTTAACGCGCTTGGGGTTTCGCTCTCGTATGGTGGTTACAGGAGATATTACCCAAACCGATTTAGGATCGGCTCAAGATTCGGGTTTAGTGGTGGCGCAAAAAATCCTTAAATCTGTTGAAGGGATTGCCTTTTGTCATCTAACTTCTAGTGATGTCGTGCGTCATCCCTTGGTACAGCGTATTGTGGCCGCCTATGAGCAGTTTGAGCGTTAGGGGGAATCGGGAATCGGGAATCGGGAATCGGGAATCGGGAGTCGGGAGTCGGGAATCGGGAATCGGGAGTCGGGAATCGGGAATCGGGAATCGGGAGTCGGGAGTCGGGAATCGGGAGATTGCCTCTCCCCTGCCCCCCTGTTCCCCTGCTCCTCTATTCCCTATTGATCAAGGATTCCGTTCCAACAACACCCGAGGGGAAAAACGAAACAATTGATAAGCTCCCTTTTCCGCCAAAATCTCATAATCTTGGGGTTCTAAATTGAGTTGCTCCACCGAATTGGGATAGGAAATCAACAATAAACTATCCTCTGGCTGTATGCTATCGGCCTCCTCTCGCCAATGGTTGAGCGCGATGGGGGTATGGGAGAAAAAGAGCGTGGGAATATGGGAATAAAAGACAATGCTAGGTTTCCAGAAGCCAATCATCATCATTTGTTCCTCGGGTTGGATCACTTGACTAGCTTCTAGGGAGAGTGCCTTGAGGGCATTTTGTCGCTGTCCGATGGCAACATCCAACAGGGGTAAAGCGCTGAATAACAGAAAACTGGTAAAGGCCACGAGATTAATCAATAAAATCCAGTGACGATAACGGGAGAGGATGAGACAAAAGGCGATCGCACCGAATCCGAGCAACCAAATCACGGCTCCAATTTCCGGGAAAGGCGTTTGATCCACCACCTGATCCCAATTCGGAGCCGCGGGATCAAAACCCATAAATTGGGGAATCCGCCAAGAGGCAATCCCTAGCGCCAAGAGGAATAGACCATTAACGCCCCCAGTCCACCACATCCCCCAGGGTTTTTGCTCCGAGGTCGATTCACGGGTGAGGAGATCACTCCAGAGTAGGGCGACTAAGATAGCCGAGGCAGGCAGGAGGGGGAGAACATAACTGGGGAGTTTGGTCACGGCAATGGTGAAAAAGACAAAAATGCTCGTAAACCAAGCGAGGGCGAAAATCCCCAGATGAGCGGAGCGGGGCTGTTGTCGCCACAGTTGAGGCTGCCAAAAGCGTAAACGTGCGATCGCCCAAGGTAAATAGACCGACCAAGGCAAAAAGCCCACCAACACCACTAGAAAGTAGAAAAACCAAGGGGCAGAATGTTCATTGACCACCTGAGTAAATCGTTCTACATTGTGATAGCCAAAAAATGAGTCGATATAGTCTTGACCATTATCTAATATGACCAACACATACCAAGGCACCGTTAACAGAGCAAACCACAGGGCACCGAACAGGGGCTTACTTTCTCGCCAGACGGTCTGAAACTGCCCCACATAGAGCAGAAAGGGAATAATGGTCAGACCCGGTAAAACAATCCCCACAGGGCCTTTCGCTAAGACCGCCAAGGCGAGGAGAGTATAAAAGGCGATGTACCACCCATTGGGGAGAATTCGGCGTTCTGAGGCCTCTTGAGGGGCTGTATAGCCACAGAAAAAACATAACATCGCTCCCCCCATACAGCCACTCAGTAACATATCGGAAACTCCAGTTCTCGCCCAAGCGATGGTTTGAATATTGAGGGCGCACAACGCCGCAGCAATCCAAGGGGAAAGCCACAGTTGACGCTGACTGGTACGACTGTGGAGGGCTTCAGGCTGGGCATTTTTGGGGCGAGCCAAGCCACAACGACGTAGGGTGACGAAAACTAAGACCATTAAACCAATGGCCGAGAGGGCCGAAGGCAGACGCACCGCCCATTCATTGACTCCGAGGAGGTGATAGGCGATCGCCATTAACCAGTAAATGAGGGGCGGTTTATCAAAGCGGGTTTCTTGATTAAAGTAGGGGGTAATCCAATCCCCGGTTACGGTCATTTGTCGCGCAGCTTCAGCAAACAGGGGTTCGGTTTCGTCCACTAAGGGGGTGCTACCCAAGGCTAGCAAGAAGGCAATTCCGGCAATGATTGCTAAAGATACCCCACAAAACCATCCAGTTTTCTGGGGATTTTTCTCCAAGTGATGCCACCAAGTGTTCAAGTTGTGAATCACGCCCTCCATCCTCACACAATGCGCTTAATCAGACCTAATTTAGCTTGAAAGGGTTCTATTTGACGAGAGGTGGGCCATCAAGACTCAATACTCAATTTCCTGACCCCTTGTTGTGAGCAGAATCACCTGTGCGATCGCCTCAAATCAATTTCTTCTAGTCAAAGATTTGTCTATGCTAGAAGCAGTCAACCAATCAGGGTGCTAATTCATTATGATTTACGCACTTGTTAAGTCTGCTTTGGAGACAGGTTGTTTAAGTGTTGCATCCGAGAGTCTCATCCGTCAAATTCTGGCCATTCGCTCTTTTCAGTCTTCCGAGATGGAGGCGATCGCCAAACTTGAAGCAGCACTAAAACGGGGAGAAGTCCAGCGTGAGGCCTGTCCTTCCACGCTCCTAAACTCCTTTGCTGTCTTTCACAAATCCGTTTAATGTCCCAACCGAGGGTTAGATCATCTCAAAAACCTCCTGAGTCATCAGGAGGTTTTGTCTTGCCGCAGGGATAGGCATATCGCCCGAATCCCACTCGGAGTTATTCAGTAAGCCCTAGGTAGAATCCCCGTCTATGCGCGGGCGGGGAGTACGTCAAGAGAAGAAAATGTGTTAACCTAATAACCACTTGTACGCGATAAAACCACCCATGACCGCATCCCGTAAGTATCACATCACTACCTTTGGTTGCCAGATGAATAAGGCCGACTCCGAACGGATGGCGGGTATTCTGGATGAAATGGGCTTGATTTGGGAAGAAGACCCCTATCAAGCTGATGTGATTCTTTACAACACCTGTACTATTCGGGACAACGCGGAACAAAAAGTTTATTCTTACCTCGGCAGACAGGCGAAACGGAAACAAACGGATCCCAACTTAACTCTAATTGTGGCCGGGTGTGTCGCCCAACAGGAGGGAGAACAACTCCTGCGTCGGGTGCCAGAATTGGATCTGGTTATGGGACCCCAACACGCCAATCGTTTGGGGGATTTACTGGAACAGGTGCTGGCCGGGAGTCAAGTGGTGGCCACGGAACCGATTCATATTGTCGAAGATATCACGAAACCCCGCCGCGATAGCACGGTGACGGCTTGGGTTAATGTGATTTATGGCTGTAATGAGCGTTGTACTTACTGTGTGGTGCCCAATGTGCGGGGGGTGGAACAATCTCGGACTCCCGAGGCTATTCGTGCAGAGATGGAAGAGTTGGCCGCCCAAGGGTTTAAGGAGGTGACGCTACTGGGGCAAAATATTGATGCCTATGGACGAGATTTGCCCGGGAGTACGAGGGATGGACGACATAAGCACACCCTGACGGATTTACTCTATTTTGTCCATGATGTGCCGGGAATTGACCGGATTCGCTTTGCTACGAGTCACCCACGCTATTTTACGGAACGTTTGATCCAAGCTTGCCATGAGTTGCCGAAGGTCTGTGAGCATTTTCATATCCCGTTCCAGTCGGGAGATAATGAAGTATTGAAGGCGATGGCGCGGGGCTATACTCAGGAGAAGTACCGCCGCATTATCAATAAAATTCGGGAGTTGATGCCGGATGCTTCGATTAGTGCGGATGCGATTGTGGCGTTTCCGGGAGAGACGGAGGAGCAGTTTGAGAGGACGTTGCAGTTGGTGGCTGATATTGGCTTTGATCAGTTGAACACGGCGGCCTATTCTCCGCGTCCGGGGACTCCGGCGGCGCTGTGGGAGAATCAGTTAAGTGAGGAGGTGAAGCGCGATCGCCTACAACGTCTCAATCGTTTGGTGGAGGTGAAGGCCGCCGAACGTTCTCAACGCTATGCAGGCCGTCTTGAAGAGGTGTTAGTGGAGGACGTGAATCCCAAGGATCTGAGTCAGGTGATGGGACGGACGCGGGGGAATCGTTTAACCTTTTTTAAGGGGGATTTAAGGGAGTTAAAGGGGAAAACGGTACCTGTGAAAATTACCGAAGTTCGGGCGTTTAGTTTGACAGGAGAACCGTTGTTAGATCCGGTTTTGGTGGCTAATTAGGGAACAGGGAGTCGGGAATCGGGAATCGGGAGCAGACCCTACATAGCCCCGTGATTTGAACGGTTGTCCAAACCCAGTCAGTGCCTGTAAACACCTTGATTTCAATCTGCTCATAGCCCTGTAGCTTATAGCATCCGCCTTTATAGAGCGTTGGATAACAGCCTGTTTCTGCATTGAGTTGAGGCGTTTTAGCATCAGCTAACTTTTAGGTTAGATAAAGATTGCGTACATCTACTGATTTTTGTCGCCAATAAATGTTCATCAAAACTTCATAAAAATACCCCTTTTATGAAGTTTTGATAACCTTATCTTCCCGAAGCCAGACTTATTCAGAAATTCTTCCGAGTTGGTTTGTACAGAATGATAGAGACAGTCTATCTTGGCAATCAGGGACTCGGCATCATCCAGCACAACCCAAGTCTTACCCCCTCGCCTAACCCCTTATGTAGCCATTTGATCCAATATAACTCCCTTTCTTCCTCACACTAGATCAATGGGTTATGACTACTTCGATCTTACTAATTGGAAATCATAAGTTCCTATCCACCCTGACTGAACAAAATGCGCCCCTCAATTCAACTTGGGTAAAAGGAGCATCTATGGACGAAGTAGTACAGGCAATTAAAGCCCATCTACCGGATGTTGTTATCTTAGAAAATACGGTATTGATTGACCAAGGATTATGTCAATCTGTGAAACAAAAAGCCTATGGTCGATGGATCTATTTTTTAGCCATAAATTCTCAAAATAAATCAGAAAAAACTGACTCTAATTTACAGTCCTATTGCTTACACAAGAAACAAATTTTGAGTCAAGGAGTCGATGAATATTTAGATATTATTTCGCCTGATTCTTTGAGTAAAAATCAAGCAAAAGCTCAAAAAGAATTATTCTTATCTCATTTAGAAATCGGCTTATTGTGGAGTCAAAAATGCAGAACATTAATGCAGGAAAACGATTATTTATCCACCATTGCCCTTTGTGATCCCCTAACAGAAATTGGCAATCGTCGCGCCCTAGATTGGGACTTACCCCGCCAAGTCTACAACGCCCGTAAACACTATGTTCCTCTGTCTATAGCCGTGGTCGATATTGACTACTTTAAGGCAGTGAATGATAACTATGGGCATTTAGTAGGCGATCGCATTCTCCAGCTACTCATCACCCGGATCAAGCGGAAATTGCGTCCCCTTGATACCATTTTTCGTTACGGTGGGGAAGAATTCGTTGTGGTGTTTAAACAAGCCAATCTCGATCAAGCCGAAGTCATCGCCCAACGGTTACGTCGTGCCGTTGCAGAACAACCCTTTCTCGTAGAACCTGAACTCTCCCTCAGTGTCACCATTAGCTTAGGCATTGCTGAATTAAAACTAGAGGATGAACCCCAAGGTAAAAGTCTATTACAACGGGCTGATGAAAAACTATTACTCGCCAAAGCCAGAGGACGCAATCAAGTTTTACGTTAACTTAAGTTGACGAACAAGAATCCCCCGTTATACTTGAACCTAACGGGGGAGTATAACAAGGGAGATCCCTTGAGATCCCCCTGTGCTGAACCGAAAAAACTTGTTCTAGTACAGTTCTTCTTCTTGGTGGGTTTGAATCGTACAGTCAGAGGTGGGATAAGCGACACAAGTCAGCACATACCCGGCAGCAATTTGATCATCATCCAAGAAGGACTGATCAGATTGATCAACAGTTCCAGCCGTGACTTTCCCTGCACAGGTAGAGCAAGCACCAGCACGACAGGAGTAGGGTAAATCAATCCCTTGTTCCTCAGCCGCATCTAAAATGTACTCATCATCAGGTACTTCGATGGTGGTATTCAGCCCTTCTGCTTCGCTAATCAGGGTAACTTTATAGGTCGCCATGTGTGAACTCCTCTAGAAATTTATTGAATTAGTACAGTGCTTCTTCTTGGTGGGTTTCAATCGTGCAGTCAGAGGTGGGGTAAGCCACACAAGTCAGCACAAAACCTTGTTCGATTTGATCATCATCCAAGAAAGACTGATCGGATTGGTCAATCGTACCGGAAACCAGTTTCCCTGCACAGGTGGAACAAGCACCAGCACGACAGGAGTAGGGCAGATCCAAGCCTTGTTCTTCGGCCGCGTCTAAAATATACTCATCATCGGCTACATCAATGGTGGTATTTAGCCCTTCTGCTTCATTAATCAGGGTGACTTTATAGGTCGCCATGAGTGAACTCCTCTAGAAATTGGTCGTCGGTTGGATTGCTAGGATAGCAGCCATGATTGGACTTTCCGGCTTAAGGTTATGCCTTTGTGCCGGGGAAAGTCAATCCCGTTCATTTTTGATACTACGGGAAAATTATGATCAGTTTAGAGAGCATTAGTAATGGAATTCTGAATCAGTCCTATAATAAGTTTTAATTATATTTTTTGCAGAGGATGGACTGCCCTCTAGGGGAAAGCTATTTTTTCCTGAATCTTTAACAGTTCTAAGTTTTTATATCTTAAGGGGGAAGTCAGAGATCCAGAAATTACCTAATTTTTTATGATTAGTTTAAGTTATTATTAACATAATTTAATATAGGAAAAGAGAAAGAAAAATCCAATGGGTGAGCATAAATCAGAATCAGTAATGGGAGTGGGGATTGTCGGGACGGGATACGCGGCAAAACGACGAGCGGAGGCGATCCAAGGGGATAGGCGATCGCACTTGGTCACGGTATCGGGCTACAGTCGGGAAAATACCGAGGCTTTTTGTCAGGAGTATCAGATTCAGGCCGCCCCTTCTTGGCAAGCCCTCGTTGAGCATCCCCAGCTTGACTTAGTGATCATTGCCACGGTTAATCAGGATCATGCCCCTATTGCCCAAAAAGCCCTAGAAGCAGGCAAACACGTTGTTTTAGAGTATCCCCTCGCCCTTTCCCCCCAAGACGGTCAAACTCTCCTAGCCCTGGCCGAACAGCAAGGGAAATTGCTCCATGTTGAACATATCGAACTGTTGGGGGGCGTACATCAAGCCCTACGTCAGTCCCTAGGGCAGATTGGGGAAGTATCCTATGGGCGCTATATCACCATTACCCCCCAGCGTCCCGTTTCCCGACGGTGGACCTATCATAAAAGTCTCTTTGGGTTTCCCTTCACCGCCGCCCTGTCTCGTCTTCATCGCCTAACCAACATTTGGGGAGAAGTGGCCAGCGTTCGAGGAACATTGCGCTATTGGGATGTTCCCGAAAGCGAGTATTTTCGGGCTTGTTTAGCCACCGCCCAACTGGAATTCCGCAATGGTGCGATCGCCGATCTCGTCTATGGCAAAGGGGAAACCTTTTGGCAAAGTACCCGTACCCTAGAACTCCACGGAGAACAAGGAACCCTAGTCTTTGCGGGGGAAACCGGAAAACTCATCCAAGGAGAGCAGGAAACCCCCCTAGAAGTCAGCCGTCGGCGCGGTTTATTCCAACAAGACACCCAATTGGTCTTAGATTACCTACTAGACCAAAAGCCTCTGTACGTTCACGCCCGCCAGAGTTATTATGCCCTCCTCGTTGCCGATGCCATTCGCCATTCCGTAGAAACCGGGGAAAAAGTCACCCTTGCCCCTTGTTAAGGCGAGAGTCGGGAATTGAGCAGTTTTCCCGACTCCCGAAAGCCCTACCTAGGGTTGAGTGTGAAGATAGGATGCACAGATGATTTTCCGTTGTCCAAATTCTTGGAACAGTTCCGCACTGACGTTAACATTACCCTGACGAAACGTATTTTCTACGTCCAAATCCAACGCCACCTGACAACTACAATATTGTTCAGGATTCGGTAAATCACTAAACTGAGTTAAACACTCATCCCTATACACCGCTTCCCGTTCCCCGGAAGACAAGAAACGATGACATTGTTGGAGATTCAGAGTATATTCCCGCCAAACTCGCCATTTTTCGGCTTCTTTGGCATCTTCGGCTAAATTATCCCCTTGCTGGTTATAATTGGCCTCCGCTTCCGCCGCACATAAGCAATATTCGGGAGAAACTCCATCAGCACAGACTTGAGCTTGTGCCAACAGTGTATTCTTGCCTCCCGATGCTTGGGAAAAATGGCTACAAGTAATTAAAAGCAGAGTGAGAAAACTGGCACTGAGCGAAGAATGCAGTAAACGTTTCATGGGACTTGACCTTAGAACAAACTGCAAGAGTTGATTCATCTTATAGACGCATCAAAAACGGATAATGTGCCGAAAAATTAATTTTTTGTCATAGAAAAAACAACAATTCTTTAATAGGATAGCAATATTGAGCCATTATTTTAAGGTTGGATTCTGAATGTCTGAGTTGCCTACACTGCCGAATAGTGAATTATTAGTGGGTGTTCTGCGCGATCGCCTTAGACAATCCCCTCACCAACGTATCACCTTCGCCGACTACATGAACCTAGTCCTCTACCATCCCCAATCGGGCTACTATAGCACCGGGATTTCCACCATCGGCAACCAAGGGGACTTTTTCACCTCCTCCCACCTCGGGGCAGATTTTGGTGAATTACTCGCCCAACAACTTCAACAAATTTGGGAAATTTTGGGACACCCTCACCCCTTCCAAGTTCTAGAAATGGGAGCAGGAATGGGAGAATGTGCTAGGGATATTCTACATTTTCTTAGCATAAATTATCCTGATTTATTACAATCTTTACAATATTTAATTATTGAGGCTTCACCCCAACTGATCCGCCACCAAAAAGAGCGACTCGCAGATTATTTAACACAGGGAATCGTTGTGGAGTGGCACAGTTGGGAAAGTTTACCGAATTGTTCTGTAATAGGCTGTTGTTTTTCCAACGAACTCATCGATGCTTTTCCGGTGCATCAAGTCACAGTTCAGGAGGGGACATTACGGGAAATCTATATCACCCTTGAGGAGGGGAAGCCTAGGGAAACCATCGGAGAACTTTCAACCCCAAAACTTCAGGAGTATTTTGAGTTTTTGCAAATTAATTTATTCGACTCGACTTATCCCGAGAACTATCGTACAGAGGTTAATTTAGCGGCTCTGGATTGGCTTAAAATCTTGAGTCAAAAACTCAAGCAAGGTTATATTATCACGATTGATTATGGGTATTCTGCCCTTCAATACTATCACCCCCAACGTCATAACGGGACGTTGCAATGCTACTATCAACACCATCGCCATAATAACCCCTACGTTAATTTAGGTCATCAAGACATTACCGCTCATGTGAACTTTACCGCCTTGGAAAAACAGGGCGAGTTATGGGGGGTAAAAACCCTTGGCTTTACTCAACAAGCCCTATTTTTAATGGCTTTAGGATTAGGGGAACGTTTAGCCCCATTGTCGGGGGGAACCTTGGGAATTCTGGAGGTGTTAAAGCGTCGGGATGCACTGCATCAACTGATGAATCCTGATGGATTGGGGGGATTTGGGGTGTTAGTCCAAGGCAAGGGTTTGACGATTGAACAGGAAGGTATAATTTTAAGGGGTTTAGAGATTCCTCATGATCCCTTTGGGATAGGTTGACACTCCTCGCTCTAAAAAGACGGGGATTCTTGGTTCATAGCCATTGCTAACAGAGCCGCGAATTGGCACACATTCCGAGGTGTCTTGACCCTGATAACGTCATTCTCAAAGAACATAGTCTGGTCACGTTTGGACTTTTTCAAGCCCCCGTTAGATAGGGCTTGCTGAATAACTCTACTCTGGGTGGAAAACAGGGAACGGGGAACAGGAAGGGGAATCGGAAAAAGGCAAGCCTTTTTGATGATTTATCCCTAAAACCTTGCACTTTCTCGCTCCTAAACCACTCAAAGCCCTACTAACAGTGATTAGATGGATATATTGCTACGCAACGCTTCGCGAACAGCAGACCCTAGATAGCATCAGCAATTAACGGTCGGTTCGTGCCTGTCGGGAATTAAATTTCTGGACTAGCATAAAAAGGAGCGACTCTTTCGGTGAGGGTCGGCGTTGGACAGAGTGGGTCAGGCAATCAACAACCTCGCCCAAGAGGCAATAGGGGTTCTCGGAGGAAGAGCATGAATTATTCTTTATTCAGTCGGTTTCAAGGGGGATGGGTGGGGAGTGAGATAGTAGAACATTGCCCCAAGGTTTTTGGTCAGGACACCACCCGATTGAGTCTCTCGGGATCTTATTCTCTGACAAAGAAAATTAAATTTTGTGTTCTAAAGCACTTAATCACCGGAAATTCCCCCGATGATTTAAGACATCTCCGAGAGGGGGATTGGGCTGGGGATAAATTCGCCTCATCAGGAGAGGGGATGACCGAGGCAGAGGTGGCGGTGATGAGTTTGCCCTTAATTTTGTATTGGCATGATCAACCGGACTTGTTAGATCAAGGGTTGCGGGGCTTGGCCGGGGACTATTTGAGGGAGTCTGGGTCTGTAGCCGAGGTGTTATTGTGGGGGCAAAGTATGGCGATCGCACTGCAAGGCACAAAACCCCGCCTAGGACTAGAGCAACTGCACCACTGGGTAGTGTCCCACTGCCCCCAACTCAGCCCCCCCCTAGAAAGCCTAAAAACCGCTCTCAACCGGGATGAGCCTTTGAGCCTATCACATCATCAAAACCAAGGGTTTAACGCGCCAGCTAGCCCCATTTGGATGGCTCTTTATAACTGGGCAGCAACCCCCGAGGACTTAGCCACCAGCCTCCAGCGCGCTTTACACCAAACACCCGCCCCCCACTGCACCCTACAGTTAACCGGAGCCCTGTCGGGAGTGTACAACAGTCTGAGTAGCCTTCCCATTGCTTGGCGTTTATCGAGGGATCTATCCCCCCTCCTTGAACCCATCGGGGCGTTATTTGCCGCCTGGTCTGGGGCCTACCCCCTTAATCGGGATCTGTCCCAAGAGGCGATCGCACCCTCCGGGCATCTGCAATCCCGTCCCCAGCTATCCGTCATCTCCCAGCGTAGGTAAAAGCTCCCCCTTGAAATGCCCCCTAGGATCTGTGTTAGGATGCGTCATTCTCCTTTAAAAATCACCACTCAGTACAATATCAATAATTACCCATTCACTCACTCTCTAGATTGCATCTCACCAGGCAGAGACTGCCCCACTCACAACTCACACGGCTTATGAAAACCCTGGACTTCTTCACACAACGACTTACCCGGTGGCAACGGTCTAATCCGTCAAGGTCTAACTCCGCGCCCTCCAAGCGAGTCAAGACAACACCCCCTAAAAGTCAGAGAAACACCATCCCCAATCCGATGATGTTAGTGTTTGTGGTCGTTTCCTTAACCAGTGTGGTGGGGTATCGCTTCTATAATCAACCCCGCTTAAAACCGGGCATGATTGCCCCTCAAACCATTTGGGCTGAGGAAGATGTGCAAGTGGTGGATGAAGAACTAACCCGTGAACAACGCAAGGTCGCAGAAACCGGAGCCTCCGAAGTTCTCAAACTAAATCCTGAAGTTACCGCCAAAACCCGACAGGATTTAGAAGCCTTTTTAGCCCAAGTCGAACAAATGCGGCGCATGGCTGGGGCTTTTCCCTTTGTCTCCGATGATGTGTTATCCCTACCCAGTCAACGCCACCTACGCGCCATTAGCGAAGAAGACTGGCAGACCATGGTCAGTCAACTTCAAGCAGAATTTGACCTCCCAGAGCTACCCCGTCCGGTCGAACCGGACCCAGAAGACTCAGAGCAGAACGCCCGACTCCAAGACGCTGTAGTTCCCAGTCCCTTGGGTTTAAATGCCCAACAAGCCCTAGAAGAACTGGAAAATTACGGCACCGCCCAAGGGGACTTAGCCCTGATGCAGTTGTTGACCAAAATTGACACCGTAAGGCTGGGCTATAGTCAAGCCTTGAAGGAATTCACCAGTAGTCAACAATCCATTGCCCATTCTCGTCCCGAGACACTGCGTGAACGGAATTATAAGTTACGCCTCCTTGACCTACGGGATAGCACCTGGGAAAGCACCCGGGATGGTTTCCAGGTAGCCCTGGACCGGATTTTAGCCCAAGGGATTCATCGGGGAATGCCCGAAGACCTGAAACGGGAAGCCATTCAAGTGCAGTTAGTCTCTGAAGTTCCAGTTTTAACCACCCCCCTGGGGGTCGAGCTTTTGACGGAAATGGTCAAACCGAACTTAGAACGGGATGAGGAGGCCATTCGACGACTGGCTGAACAGGCCGCCGAAAAAATTGAACCCGTGGTGTATCAAATCCAAAGGGGCGAGATGATTGTGCGCAGTGGTCAAGAAATTGACCGGAAAGCCTTTCTCCTATTGGATCAACTGAACGCCAGTGAACGGAGTATTAACTGGCGAGGGCTACTGATTACCAGCGCCCTAGTCACTGGGGCTGTGGGGATATTTTGGGGGGTGCGGAGTCGTTGGAATGTGCGTCTACGCTGTCGCGATCGCATTCTGCTCTGTTTACTCAGTGTGAGTACCCCCCTCTTAATGCAGTTTAATCAGAATAATGTGGCGGCCGTAGCCTTATTAGTTAGTGGTTTTTACCATCCTGTCTTAGCCGCAACCCAAGTCACCCTGATTACCGGATTGTCCGTTTTTGGTTCCCTCAGTGCCGGGAGTGGGGTAGGCCTAGCGTGGGAAGGTTTCCTTGCTGGGGCAGCGGGTGGCTTATTGGCGGCTTTTATGGGAGGGCGCTTGCGATCGCGAGAAGAATTAGCCCTCTTGGGAGTCGGTGTAGGAGTAACCCAGGGTGTTGTCTATTTGGTCATGACACTCGTCGGCACCCCCACCACCGCCGCCCTAGTCTCCCTAGTCTTACCGGGTGCAATGGTGTTTGGAGTCTCGGGTTTAGCTTGGTGTGTGGTCGCTTTAGGGGTTTCTCCCTATTTAGAACGGGTCTTTGATCTTGTAACTCCCATCCGTTTAGCGGAACTGTCTAATCCCAACCGCCCCTTACTGAAGCGATTAGCAACTGAAGCCCCGGGTACCTTCCAACATACCTTATTTGTGGCCTCCCTCGCCGAAGCCGCCGCCCGAGAACTGCACTGCAACGTTGAATTAGTGCGAGCCGGAACGTTGTATCATGATGTTGGCAAGATGCACGATCCTCTGGGTTTTATTGAGAACCAGATGGGCGGGCCTAATAAACATGATGCAATTAACGATCCTTGGCAAAGTGCAGAGATCATCAAAAAGCACGTCAGCGAGGGCTTAGTCATGGCTCGACGTTGCAATTTACCCCAAGCCGTGCGGGACTTTATCCCCGAACATCAAGGGACAATTTTGATTTCCTACTTTTATTTTCAGGCCAGTCAACAAGCCCAAGCAGAAGGCGAGACAATTGATGAACAAGACTTTCGCTATGATGGCCCCATTCCCCAGTCGAGGGAAACCGGAATTGTTATGTTAGCAGATGCTTGTGAGGCGGCCTTGCGATCGCTCAAAGATGCTACCCCCGAAACGGCCTTAAACATGGTGAACAAAATCTTTAAAGCCCGTTGGCAAGATAATCAACTGGTAGACTCCGGCTTAAAACGGGAAGATTTAACCGTGATTGCAGAAGTATTTATCCGAGTGTGGCAGCAATACAATCATCAACGGATTGCCTATCCTAAAGCGATTTTGGACAAGCAAGCCGCCCCTCAAACTGTAAGCAGTAATCAGTGAAATGGTCAGGTGGGAATAGGCAAAAGGCAAGAGGCAAAAGGGGATAATTATTAATACTCAATTCTCCCTACCCCCTATCATTTGAAATTGAAATGGTGTGAGGTGCTACATATCCCCGTAGATGCTTATTAAGCAAGAGAGATAGGGGAGTGAACAGGTTAAAAATTCACCCCCGGTCGAACTTGCACCCAAAAACTGCTAAGGTCAACTCAAACCCTTTCTAGGGATGCAGTGACGAAAGTAGAGCAATGACAAGTAACGCTAAATACATCCTTGCCCTTGATGTCGGAACCACCGGAACTCGTGCAATTTTGTTTGATCGACAAGGGGCAATGGTGGGTCAAGCTTATAAGGAACTGACCCAATACTATCCCCAACCCGGTTGGCTGGAACATGATCCCTCGGCGATTTGGCGGGATACCAGGGAAATGATGGGGGATGTGTTGGTCAATACGGACACTTTGGCCTCGGAAATTGCGGCCATTGGTTTAACGGTGCAGCGCGAAACCTGTTTGTTGTGGGATAAAACCACTGGGCAACCCCTTCATAAGGCTATTGTCTGGCAAGATCGCCGTACAACAGCCCGGTGTAATCAATTGCGGGACGAGGGAAAGGCCGCAGAGATTCAAGAACGGACGGGATTAGTGTTAGATGCCTATTTTTCCGCGACTAAATTGGCTTGGTTGTTGGATTGGGTGAAAGAAAACCAGCCCGAGGTCAATTTAGAGAATGTAATGGCGGGAACGGTTGATAGTTGGGTGTTGTGGCAGTTGACGGGGCGCAAAGTCCACGCAACGGATCATAGTAATGCTAGCCGTACCATGTTGATGAATTTGGCGACGGGGAATTGGGATGAGGCGTTATTGAGTTTGTTTGGCATTCCGCGTCAGATCATGCCGGAAATTAAACCTAGTTTAGGCTGTTTCGGTACGACGAATCCGGAGTTATTTGGGGTGGAAATCCCGATTATGGCGATTTTTGGGGATCAACAGGCGGCTTTGTTTGCCCATGGATGCGATCGCCCGGGTTTATTAAAATGTACCTATGGGACGGGCTGTTTCTTGGTGGCACAGACGGGGGAAAGTTTGACGCGATCGCACAATCAACTCCTCTCTACCGTCGCTTGGACTCAGGAGCAACAAACCAACTACGCTCTAGAGGGCGCTATGTTCACCTCTGGCGCTTGTATTCAATGGCTGCGAGATGGTTTAGGTTTAATTCACAGTGCCGCAGAAACTCAAGCCCTTTGCGAGTCGGTGCCGGATAACAATGGGGTGTATTTTGTCCCCGCTTTAAGTGGTTTAGGTGCGCCCCACTGGGATATGAAAGCCCGAGGCTCTTTTCAGGGCATTACCGGAGGGGTGAAACGGGAACATCTGGTAAGGGCGGTTTTAGAATCCATTGCCTACCAAGTGAAAGAGGTGGTAGACGCGATGAATAAGGATGCTGACCAGCCCATTGGTTTATTAAAGGTCGATGGGGGCGCGTCTCGCAATGACTTTTTAATGCAGTTTCAGGCCGATGTTTTAGGGATTCCGGTAGAACGTCCTGAAATCTTGGATGCAACGGCGCAAGGGGCGGCTTTTGGGGCAGGTCTAGCGGCCGGTTTTTGGCCGCGTTATGAGGATTTAATTGCCCAGCGCCGAGTAGACCGCACGTTTACCCCCGGTGAGGGACAGGAACAAGCTCAAGCCCATTTTCAGGTATGGTTAAGGGCTGTGGAACGAGCGAAGGATTGGATGATCCATTAGTTTTGGCTCTTTGTTGGCTCGTTGTTGGGCTTCAGCCCGAAAATGCGCGCTGAAGCGCAATTACGAACCCAGTTGCTCGTTGTTGGGCTTCAGCCCGAAAATGCGCGCTGAAGCGCAACTACGAACAGTCCGCCACCCCCTAAAATAGAAGATAGTCCCAGCCTAGTTAAAGTCGAGAAAAAAGCGTGCTGCTATCCAAAGGTTTTGAAGTTGAGATGTACACCGGAACACCCCAAGGGGAGATTGTGGGGTTATCGGATCGGATTGTACGGGATTTGACCGGATTTGTGCGAGAACCCGATAGTCGGAATGTGGAGTACACCACGGCTCCCTATGCAGCCTATGACCGTTTATTGTGCGCTCTCGTGCGCCCTCGGCAACGTTTGCGCACTTATTTAAAAGGCTTGGGGGATTATACCCTTGTTCCAGGTAGTACGTTGTCTCTGGGGGACAGTGGGTGCTTTTATCGGTCTGACCCTCAAAATCCCTATCATACTTATATTGAGCAGACCTACCAGACTAAGGTGGTCACGGCCAGTATTCATATTAATGTGGGGATTGATGATCCCGATGAGATTCTCCGCGCTTGTCGTTTAATTCGTTTGGAGGCTCCCCTCTATCTGGCGTTGAGTGCTTCTTCTCCCTTTTTAGATGGTCAGGTGACGGGGTATCATTCCACGCGCTGGGGTGTTTTCCCGAAAACCCCCGCCCAAGTCCCCCTCTTTCGGGATCATCGTCATTTTATTGATTGGACCGAAGAACAGTTAGAAATCGGTACAATGCAGAATGTGCGGCATTTGTGGTCGGCGGTGCGTCCCAATGGCGATCGCCGTCCCTACAATTTGAATCGTCTAGAGTTACGCATTTGTGACTTAGTGACGGATCCAATTGCGTTGTTAGGGATTATGGCTTTTTTAGAGGCGAGAATTAGCCAAATGTTGGCAGATCCGGGTTTAGACCCTTTACAGTCTAGTTGTTTTTCGCCGGAAGAATTGGCCGAATTGGGCGATCGCAATGAACAAGCTGTGGCCGAAAAAAGTTTAGACGCGATTCTACACCATTGGCAAGATGGCCGGAAGTTGTCCGCCCGGGATTGGATTGAGGAGTTATATCCCCAAATGTGGGCGATCGCAAAACCCCAAGGTTACAGTTGTTTCCTCTCCCCTGTGAAAAAGATCCTCCGCACAGGCAACACAGCCCAGCAATGGTTAGCCCAAATTGAACAAGGCCTTACCCCATCGGAAATCCTCCAGCAAGCTATTATTGCCTTAGAGCAACAAGAACAGGACTTAGAGGACAAATTATGCCAATTAGTCGCCGCATGAACTCTCTTGTAATCCCTCATTCATCCTGGAAAAGTCTGCTGTTGGGACTGGTGACAGCCCTCTTTTGTTTAGTAACTCCGGGGGTCGGTTTTCCCCAAACTCCCTTTACTGAAACCGAACCGATTAAAGCCCCTGTCGTCTTGGGGGATCAAACCCTCTTTACTCTAGAACAAGGCATTGGGGAATTATCGGTACAGGAACGAGCCAGAACAACTAGCGATCGCCTCACGAAAGCCGCTAATGACCTATCCATCCCCCTCAGTTCCCTCCGACAGGAGGAGGTGGGAGACATGACTAACCTCGCTATTGGCGATCAAGTCCTACTCACCCTCACAGAACTTGATGCAACCGCTCAAGAGCAAACAAGGCAACAGTTAGCCCGAACCTACTTAGTCGTGTTCGACCGAGCCATTCGTCAATACCGCCAAGAACGTAGCGTTCAAAATCTGGTCGTTAGCGGTTTATGGACAGCACTGGCCACCCTACTACTCTTCTTAGGTTTATCACAGATTAACAAAAAAGTCAATTTGTTAGTGAAAAAAGTTAACCTTTCTTATCAAGAAAAACGCCTAGGAATAGCCATTCAAAATCAACAAATCTTGAACCCCCAGCGCGTGCAGCATTGGCTTTTGAGGGGTATTCAATGGCTTAAACTAGGATTGTCTTTCATTTGGCTGACTCTCTATATAATCTTGGTTTTATGCCTATTTCCTTGGACGAAGGGCATCGGTTGGCAAATTGTGCAGTTTTTGGGCTATACATTAGGTATTTTTAGCCCTATTTTTTGGGCAGAATTATTAAAACTGATAGGCTTAGGGGTTGTGTTATTCATCACCGCCATTCTCCTGAGAGTTGCCCATAAATTGAGTGTAAAAGTTGCCCAAGAAGAGATTAAACTAGAACAATTTGATCCCAGTTGGGCATGGCCGACTTACCAGTTAGCGCGACTGGGTATTGTTACCCTTGCCTTTGTTGTGGCTTATCCCTTTTTGCCCTTTATTGCTTCCCCCCTGTTAAGCGGTGTGTTCCTGTTGTTGCTAGGGATTGGGCTATGGGGGAGTCGTGATTTTATTCAGGATGCGATCGCCGGATTTTTTCTCACCTACAATCGTCCTTATACCCTAGGCGATCGGGTACAAATTGGGGAGATTAAAGGCACAATCTTAGAAAAGAATTTATTGACAGTGCGCATTCGGACCATTAAAAATGAAATTGTCACCCTACCCCACCACCTTTTAAACCAGAGGGTGGTGATTAACTACAGCACCGCCTTACGCGAGAAAAAACAGCCCCTATTATTACATACCACCATCCAGATTAGCTATGAGGTTCCTTGGCAGATTGTCCATAAAGTCTTGCTCAATGCGGCGGCACAGACTCGTTATATTTTGACCGATCCTGCCAGTTTTGTTCTACAAACCCAACTGGATTCTCAAGCTGTTTTGTATGAATTAAATGCCTATACAAACGCGCCCACCGTCATGGAGAAAATTTACTCAGAACTGCACCAGAATATACAGGATTTATGCACTGAAGCCCAGATTGAGTTATTAACGCCAACCTATAGAATTCTGCGGGATTATGAACCTAGAATTATGGCCGATGAAGACGTACCATAGGGCGTGCTGAATAACTCTACTCTGGATGGGAAACAGGGAACAGGGGGAATCAAAAAAAGGCAAGCCTTTTTGATGATTTATCCCTAAAACCTTTTAGTTTCTCGCTCCCAATCGAAAGTCCTACTAACAGTGCTTAGAGGGATATATTGCTACGCAACGCTTCGCGAACAGCAGACCCTACCATAGGGCGTGCTGAATAACTCTGCTCCAGGTGAGGAACAGGGGGGATACGGGGAATTAAGACTTATTCCCTATTCCCTTGTTAATTCTAGGGTTGGTTTTTTTCAGCAACCCCTAGGGTTGTTTAATCCCGATTAACCAAATAAAAACACCCACACCGGAAGGGTTAGAAGTAAACCCATCGACCCAATGGCGATCGCACTGACCGTTAATTCCCAATCTAAAGCATAGGTTTCCGTTAAAACCAGCGTCGCAAAAGCAGGGGGCATTGCCATCTGTAACACCAGGACTAACTGAGTCATGCCACGAATCCCCAATCCGGCTAAAATTAAGCCAAAAACCAGGGGAATCAGAATCATTTTAATGCCCAAACTAATGGAAACTGACCGCCATTGACGGAAAGAGTGCAATTGACTTAAACGCATTCCAATTAAGACCAAGGAGAGGCTAATCACCCCCCAACCAATCCCTTTCAGGGTGCTTTCAACCGGGACAGGTAAAACCACTTGACGGAAGAATAAACCAAAGGCAAACGCCCACCAAATCGGATTACGGAGTGTTTCGATAAACAGTTCCCAATGTTGTTTAGTCGCTTTGCCAAAATAGGCCGCCAGAATCACGCCTAAACCATAGGCACCAACAACCGTTCCAAACATATCGTAAAACAAGGCTAGGGCAAAATGTTGTTCTCCGGCAAGGGTGAGAACAATGGGATAGCCTAAATATCCGGTATTGCCCACCATAGACGTAAGGACAAAACTCCCCTGACGGGGAGAAGTCCAATCATGAGACTGCAATTTTAACCAGATTGCCGCTAAGGTTGCTCCCGATACAATGGCAATGAGGGCAATGAGGGGAGAAATCCAAAGGGTATTCGATAAATCCGCCCAACGGAGGAAAATAATATTACCCAAAGGAACTCCTACCCAGAAGAGAAATTTTCCTAAGTTTGTACAGGTGGATTGTGGTAACGTTCGGCCTAAAAGCCAGCCCACTAACACCCCGCCAATGAGTTTGGTGTACAACGGAATAAGTTGGGCGCTTAAATCAAACATAATTTAGGGTTTAGGAGATAGGAAAAAGCGGGGGAGTCCCCCTTTAAGCTCCCCTTCCACAAGGGGAGAAAGAGGATCCGAGGACGGCTCTTTCTCCTTACTATACCAAGGGCATTAATGAGTAAATGTTCCTGTTGATCAGGATTTTGGGGGAGGGGAAGAATCTTAATTCGGATTTAAGCTTATTGCCTTTGGTGAGGGAGTAAGGGTGGGCAAGGAAAGCCAAATTATTAAACTTTTCCGTAATTTGGGCAGAAAGTGGTCACAATATGGAGATCGCCTATAGGATGATCTTATGCTTTGCACCAGTGTCACTTATCAATGATGCTTATGCCTACAGTGATTAATTTGGCCGTTCCAACAATGTTACCTCTCCAGCATGGGCTGGGTTGCTGTGTGCAGTTTCCCGCAAAAGGTTATAGTGGGTTTATGCCAAGGAGGGGGGCATGAGAAACAATATGGATTACTACTACAAGGTTTTGGAGTTAGAACCCGGTGCATCGTTGGAAGAAGTGAACCAAGCTTATAAGGACTTGGCTTTTATTTGGCATCCCGACCGCATTCCCCATGATAATCCTAGATTGTTACAGAAGGCGGTGGAGAAGCTAAAGGCGATTAATGAAGCACGGGATTATTTACGGTCTATTCAACGGTCTAATCCGGTGGCAGAAGCGAAAAAAGCGGCCTATAGTCGTCCTGCGGCGAGTTATTCTAGTGGGGTGAATTCGGGCTATGGGGCTTCTAATTCGGGGTATTCTGCCTATGGGTACTCTTCAGCTTCTCGTGCGACTTATACACGACCTCATGAACGCCATTCTACCCCGAATGCTACTCCTCGATCGGAGTGGGATCCCTGTTATGAAACTAAGCATTCTGAGAGTCGGCGATCTAGCAACACTCCCCCCCCTTCCTCCAATTGGGATCCCTGTTATGAAACTAAGCGATCGCACACCCCCCCTCCAAGTGACCCCACCCCTCAACCCCACTACCGTAGACCCTACTATGCTGACTACAGTGGTCAAGACTTTAAAGGGGCAGATTTAACCGAAAAAGACCTCTCAGGACGCAATTTTCAAGGGGCGGATTTTAGTGGGGCTAACTTGAGTGATACGTTTCTCCACGGGGTTAATTTTGAGTCCGCCAATTTATCTCAAGCCAATTTGTTTCGGGCGAATTTGTTACAGGCTAATTTACGCGGGGCTAATCTCCAAGAAGCGAACTTAATTGGGGCTGATTTTAGCGGGGCAGACCTACGGGAGGCAGACTTACGCAATGCCAAAGTGGGCAAAGGCGATCGCCTCTTTATTAAACTCACCGGGGCGAAACTCTCCGGCGCTATTCTCCCCGATGGTCGCATTCACTTGTAGGATGGTGAGCAGAAATCGTGGTGGGGGAATTCACCCCCCTTTTCTTGTAACTATTTCTCCACTTCTGCCAAACTCGAAACGTCTAAGAGATCCCCCTTAAAAGGGTAAACTATCCACGATTTGCCCCTCCACGATTTTATACCCCCATTCGGGATGCTTTTGTAACTGTTGTTCTACAATCTTTCGACCTAACGGATTTTGATAGGCTTTTTGTAAACTTTCTAGGGAGGGAGGAGGACTGGCATCACTTTTAGGGGCTTTATTTGGCTCTAGGGAAGGGGGGACATTAACTTGACTGTTTAACTGGGCTAATTTTTCCATGACACTTTCTTTCGTCACGGTTTTTTTCTCGGTAAAAGCAGATGGAAGATAGGGGGTTTTAACACCTAACTTTTGTGCTTTAAGTCCGTCGTCAGCCAGGCGATCGCATTTCCGCAAAAAACCATCCCATAAGTCTTGTGCCAAGCGAGGATCACGCAATTCTTTCCGCGCTTTCGCTACAGCCATTTCGAGGGGTTCTTTTTTCTGTAAATAATACTGAATCCGTTCCTCCTCAAAGGCCGGATAAGGCACACCGGGGGCAATTTCCCAATCCCGTTGGATCTTTTGACTCGCTCCTAATGGTTCTCCCCGTTTAAATTCCTCCCAAAAAGGAGAAACCAACCCTTTCGTAATACTATCAATAATTTTAAAGACAAAACCTGATGGATTATCTACCCCTTTTTGGGTAAAATATTCTAATAAAGCCCATTGAAACTCCTCAAATTCTTCTTGCGATTCCCAAGGCCCAGCAAATTGATAATGGGGACTGACTCCTATCATGTTATAGTTTCGCCTTGAGTGAAAATAAGGGTCAATGGGAGCAGGAGAAACCGCTTCAAGTTTGGAGAATTCTGTAGTTTGAACTAAACTTTTCGCCTCTGAAGTATTTTCAGATTGAGTCTGATTTTCTGGTGGCAGTAGGGAAGAAATAGACTTTTCTGGCTCAGAAAGTGGAAAAAATAGTTTCATCTTTTCTAATTTTCCTAACAATTCAGCCCCATCCACTTGTACCGCAATAGGTGTTTCAGGTTGTCCCACCCACTGTTCTCTTAAAAAGCCTCGACGACGCAATAAATCCCGTGCCGCCTTCTGTTCTTCAGCCGAGAGTCCTGTTACTTCTTCTAGCTGTTGCGGGCTTAATTTAAGCCAATTAGGGGAAATTCCAGCCTCCTGATAACTCAAGATATAATCTAACAAAACCGTTGCCGTCACTCCCCCGATCAAACGCGCCAGAATGGGGGAATATGTTACCGATTTTTCCCCTTGCTTGAGAACTTCTTGTAACTGGTCAAACATAAGAACTATTGCTTAAGTATAGTTACTGATGACTCTAGACCATTGCCTCACACCCTATGCTGATCGCCCTTGCCTGAAACTCCCTTGTGACTAATATGGCGTCAAATGGGGTGATCTGCATCATCGCTAATTCCTTTTCTCCTTACCCTGTTCTACCCCATCTTATCACCTAAAAATGGTGTTAAATTCCCCCCATCTCCTGATTGAGATCAATGCAGAAGCCTCTGAAGCAACCTATTATCAGAGTATATTCACTCAAACAAACAGGACACCGCCATGCACTTATCCTTCCTCGGCAATCATTATCCATCCCAAGGTAAAATCATTGAAACAGTTACAACTGATACTGTCGCCAGCTTCTTAGGGAATCGCTACTATCTGCATCGCCCCGTACAAATGCCCCCCTCTTCCTATTTAGGATTGCGAAAATATCGTGGAGTGACTTACTAACCATCACCCTCTGAAATTAAACCATTGACTTAATTAAGGCACTTCTCAATCTCAGTCTCAAGGCTGGGATTGTTTTTGGCCTCCATTTTCCGGTTGAACGGCGATCGCCAAACGCACCCCCGGCACCTGTCGCAACTCGTCCATCACCCGCACCACAAAACCATGAGGCACAAACTCATCCCCTTGAATTAACACCACCCTTTCCCCCCCCAGCGCGGCAACCGTTGCCTGAAGTTCCCCTAACGTCACCCCTTGACCATTGAGCGCCATTTTACCATCGGCCGCAATGGTTAACGAGATCACCTCCTCCCCTGTCTGAGTCCCCGTTGTCGCACCGGGTAAGTTCACCGGGAAACTATCCCAGCGAGTGAGAGACAGGGAGGCCAAGACGAAAAAGGCCAAAATCCCGAAAATGACATCAATCATCGGGATCAAATTAATCGTAAAAGGACGTTCCGGTTCTTCAGGCAGACGCATCAGGAGAATTCCACTCAAAAGCAGCTTGAAAAAAGCGTTCTTCACAAATTAAGGCATATTCATAAGTCCCTTGGGTTTCTGGGGTGTCTGGTGCGTAACGGTTGACTAAACCTTCCAAAGTTTGGGCTAAATCCTCAAATTCTGGACTGCTATAGGTGCGCACCCATTCCCCATACTGATGATCGGGAATGCCCCCTTGGGCGAGTTGTTGCCCAATATAAGCATATAGACGCATACAAGGGGTCATGGCTACCGTGGTCAGGCCGACGGTGTTTCCCCAAGCGGTGGCTAACAAAAAGTCTGTATACTGGCGAGTGGCCGGACTGGGGCGAATATTGGTTAAATTAACCCCCCACTGGCTGGCATACTGTTGATGGAGTTTTAACTCCTCCAACACTCCCCCGGCCAGATGATAAAGTTGGGTGAAGCCCTCTTGATCCGGGGCTTTGGCGGCGGCAATACTATAAGCGCGGGCAAAGGCTTCTAAGAAAAAGGCATCTTGCCCCACATAAAAGGCAAATTTTTCTGGGGGTAGGATTCCTTCATAAATTCCCTGCACAAAGGGATGATTCAAACAAGCTTGTTGATAATAACAATTGAGTTGCCAGAGTTGTTGACTTAAGCCCATAGGGTTGTTAATCAGATCGGTTAAAATGCGCTGATTTTAATTTTAAGGGTTTAACTGCCCCAAAACATCATTTGTTTGTTTGGGAAATACTCGTTTCGGGAGTGAGATTGGGAGTCGCTCGTATAGTTGGGATGAGCTTGGACAAAGATATATAGGAGTAAGGTCGTCATTATAGCGAGGATCATTCGTTCAAACATAATTCATTCAGGAGACTAGATTAAAAAAACAGCAAGCAACTATCTCTGTGAGTAGAGATCATCGGAGTTTTTGTGATGGGCTATCACTCCTCCAGTCAGCGCGAACCCAACCGGATCTAGTGCCAGCTTAATTCTGCACTAAATCAACTCAATCCGCTTATGATTGCACTTCACGAAACGGCTTTAGATAGCATTTCGTTAATTTGCAGTATTAATCTGCAATATCAGGCTAGGCAATCTACACAAAACCAAACCAACTACCCAACCCATAAAGGTACTTATCACAGCACCAATTATGGCAACAGACATCAGGCTAAAAGTTATGACGAGAAAGCTGAGGTTATCTCAATTTACAGAAGCCTTTTGACGGCAATTGATACTTAACTGCATTATAATCTACTGTGGTAGCAAAGTCAAAAATAACCCATTTTTTTAACCTTTGGGTTAGTATTGACTCAAGGATCAGACATGAATTGAGGGGATTTAGTAATTGTTCATAAAGAACGATTCTCCCGAACAGAATCGAGTATTCTAGAATTACCGGGCAGATTCTAACGGGATTTGCCGGGTTTACTATGCCGAATCACCTATAGTATGCGCATCGAGCAGTTGCAGGCATTTTTAGCGGTGGCACAGCAGGGAAGTTTTGGACAAGCGGCCCGACTCTGTGGGATTACTCAGTCCACCATCAGCCGACAAATTCAGGCTTTAGAGTCAGAGTTAGGTTTAGCACTGTTACACCGAACGAGTCAAACGAAGTTAACTTTAGCGGGGGAGCAGTTATTTCCCCGAGCGAAACGCATCTGTCAGGAATGGGAAAATGCGCTAAGGGACTTAACGGAGTTGCGGGAGGGGAAACAGCCAGAACTTTGTGTGGCGGCGATTCATTCGGTTTGTTCTTATCATTTGCCTCCAGTTTTATTAGAGTTTTGTCAGCAGTATCCCCAAGTGCAGTTACGGGTGACGGCATTAGGGAGCGATCGCGCGATTAAAGTTCTGCGGGATAGTTTAGTAGATGTGGCGATTGTGATGAACAATCCTCTATTAACCACATCCCCCGAGATGATTGTGGATTCCCTCTATGAGGAACCGGTAGAAGTGTTAATGGCGGCTGGACACCCCCTCGCATCCTATAATGAGGTGCCTTGGTCGGAATTAGTCCATTATCCTCAAGTCGTGTTTAAAGATGGCTATGGGATGCAGCGCTTAGTCCAAGAGCGCTTTAATAAATTAGGAGCGACCCTACAAGCGGCAATGGAATTAAATACCCTTGATGCGTTTCGGGGGGTAGTGCGACAAGGAAAAATGATTGCTTTATTGCCCCAGTCCGCTTTACTCGAATCAAGGAAAGATCCCTCCTTAGCGGTGCGTTCTCTTGGGAATTCTTCCGTTTTAGTGACTTGTCCTCCCCTGACTCGTCAAGTGGTTTTAGTGACGACTCGCGATCGCCTTGAGATTCCCCCCATCCAGCATTTTTGTCATTTAGTCAAACAGATGTTATTGATCTCTCCCGAGTCTAGGGAATCTGTTCCCCTACTGGCAGAATGAACCTCAAGCGGGAAGGGGAAGACCAATACTCTTAGATAGTATAATGAGTCCGCTACATTAATCGGGACTGTCTGATGTTCGGCATCCTTTGCTACGCAACGCTGTGCGAACACGCAGCGTCACGAAGTGACCTTATGAATTGAAACCTAATGCGATCACCTGCTTCCCTTTCCCCCTTCCCTAGTTTTTTGCCCCCAGAAGTCATTCAACTCACAGAAGAGACTTCCATTGAGATGGCGCAACAAATCCAGCGCATCGCCCTAAAAACCCCCTTGTGTGACGCGCCCATTGGCACCTGTTACACCCAACAAGGTCACTCGAACACCCCCCTCCTCCTCCTACAGGGGTTTGATAGTTCGCTGTTGGAATTTCGTCGCCTCCTGCCTTATCTTGCCCCCCAGCAAGAAACCTGGACTGTGGATCTTTTGGGCTTTGGATTTTGCGATCGCCCCCCAGAACTCCCCATCGACACCGAAGCCTTGAAAATCCACCTGTACCACTTCTGGAAAACCTGCATTCAGCGCCCCATGATCCTAGGAGGGGCATCCATGGGGGGAGCCGCCGCCCTTGATTTTGCCCTCACTTACCCCCAAGCGGTGGAAAAATTAATTCTCCTCGATAGTGCAGGCCTCGCCAAACGCCCCATCATGGGTAAATTTCTTTTCCCCCCCTTAGATCGTTGGGCGACAGACTTTTTGCGCAGCCCCAAAGTCCGAGAAAGCATCAGCCGTAAAGCCTATTATGACCCTCGTTTTGTCACCCCCGATGCGAACCTCTGCGCCGCCTTACATTTAGCCTGTCCCCGTTGGAGTGAGGCCTTAATCTCCTTTACCAAGAGTGGGGGTTATGGTTCTTTTGTCAAGTTTTTGCCCCAAATTCAACAACAAACCCTAATTATTTGGGGAAAAAATGATAAAATCTTAGGCACAAAAGACGCGTCCATTTTTGCTCAAAAACTGCCCCATAATCAATTAGTTTGGATTGATCAATGTGGTCATGTTCCCCATTTAGAACAGCCTCAAACCGTTGCCGAAGAAATTTTGAACAAAATTAGCGAATTTTGAACAAAATTAGCGACGCATTCCCCCACCTCGAAGTGGGGGTTAAGGAGCGGCGGGGTTTAGTCATCATAGCCTGGGTTCTCAATGTACTGCTTGAGGATGGCAAAAGGACACTGAGGGCTGTTCCAGCCAATGTTCTGGACGGTTGCCCCGAAGCTGGGCTTGTCTGTGTGCTCTCTGGACTCTCGATAGTTCAAGATTAGCCTAGGACACTCCCACCTCGGCTACGCCAGGTGGGAGAGCTTCATCCCGAGTTTTCTGGTTTCTATGACTCGATCATGGGGTTAACTATTTCCAAGTAAGAATAAACTCAGCAAAGTGCCACTATTCCAAAGACTATGGAGACAGATGGAGGCCAGGAGATTGCGCGATCGCACATAGACAAACCCCAACACCATCCCCAACACGGTCAGAGGTAGCACTTCGGAGATATTTAGGTGAGCAATGGCAAAGACTAAACTACTCAAGGTAATGGCTCCCCACACCGGAATATAGCGCGTTAGGGAGGGGAGGAAAAAGCCGCGAAAGATGATTTCTTCAAACAAGGGCGCCGCGAGGGAAGCGGTGGAGAAAAAGATCAGCAGGGCGAGGGTATCTTGAGATTGGAGGGCGAGGGAAATAATGGGATTACTGCCCCCCTGTCCTTGCCAAATTTGTTGATTCACCAAGGAAATGACCACCACCAAGGGAATGGCCGCAAAATACCCCCCCACACCCCACAGAGGCCAATTACTGAGCCATTTCACCTTAAACCAGCCGTCGGGTAAGGGGAAAAAGGGTTTGAGGGAGAGATAAAGAACCCCTAATCCTCCCACCATCATCAGAACATAACTGGTCAACACATAGAAGGCTTTGCCCCGTAAGTCGAAACTGAGGGGATCTAAACCAATCCCTTGGACAATCAGGGGGAGAAACTCGGGCAAGAGAATCTGACTAATAAAGAAAAATCCCACAATTAAGACTTGCCAGATGATTTCTCCATCCCACGGTGTCTCCCAAAGGGCGTTTTGTGTTCCGGCGAGCAGCGATCGCTCTTTGTGTAAGATCAACCCAAGGATCAATCCCACCAAAATCACTACCCCCAAAATGCCACCCAAGAAGGGAATCCCCCCAATCAGGATTAATCGTAACAAGGCTTGCTCTGCCGCTTGTTGTCGTTGAGTAACCAAGGCAGCCAAAGCACTACTATTTCCTTGCACTTGGTACAATTGACTTAAGCTCTCATCCCGAAACCAGCCCTGTAGGTGGCTTTGAATCAAACTTTCCCCATCGGGAGCAATTAAGGGAGCCGCTGACCATAAACCCATTAAAACCCGTGCCGTTGCTTCCCAATGACTACCGGGATGGATCAGCATGACTTCTTCCCAAGTGTCTTGGGCGGCCTTAACTTGCTCTTGTTTCGCCTGTAAAATGCCCTTATTTAAGCCAATTTCTGCCTGTAATCGGGTCATTTCTCCCAGGGCGTTTTGTAAACGGGGTTGAGCATCGGTGGAGGGATTATCTGTGACCAGTAGCTGAGGATCTCCAGCCCCAGAGTCCGTTTCTAACAGGGTTTTTAGTTGACTTTCGAGTTGCTCGAAATTGCGGTGGATTTCCCCTGATGCCTGTTCATATTGCTCTTGCGCCTGGCTGTAGGGGTTTTCTCCTAACAGATATTGTAAGGGGAGTGGGTCAGACTCCCCTTCAACTTGTAATTCTGCCGCCTGTAAGATCAAATTGGTTTGATAGAGTTGCAAACGGCTTTGAACTTGGGGTTGGTTGACACTGAATAGCAGGGAAAAGAGGAGTTTCGCCACAGCTAGGCCAGTGAGGAGAATTAAAATAATGCGTTTTGGGGTCATAGCGGCTTGGAAAACATCTGGTCGATTATCCCAGATTAAGACCCGCCATGACTACGGGGATCTTCGCCGCTTTGGGGTTTTACCTTGGCTTGAAAGGCGGACACTTTCCCGCTTTGGTTGGCGTAGGGGAGAGTTTGCTGGGCAATGAGAGCCTCTAGATCGGCTTGGAGAATGGGTTTGGGCTGTTCTCCGATGGTTTGGGCGATCGCCTCTCCCTGAGCGTTAAAATAGACAAAATGGGGAATCCCATCCACTCGATAGCGCAACACCTCGGGCAACCATTTAGTATTGTCTACATTCAACATCACAAAGTTGACCTGGTTCTCATAGTCGGCCTTGACTTCCCCTAAATCTTTCGCCATCGCCTGACAACTGGTACACCAATTGGCATAAAATTCCATCAGTGTGGGTTTGCCGTTGTGTAAGGCGACTTCTAGGGGGGTGGCTTGGGCGGCCTGGGTTTCAAGGGAAGATACCCCCGTTTCAGTTTGCAGGCCCCAAACGAGGGTAGCACTCAATAACACCGCTACCAGGGCTAAAACAAGATTGCGTAGCCGTTGATAGGGTTTAGGATTGGGTTCTGTGGGATTGGTTGTAGGATTTGTCATCGAATCACTGGGCGATAAAATGGCTCTGGGTCTATTGTGACATCCTCGCCGCCCTAGGAGGACGACGATTCCCCAACCGGATAAAACGCGGTCTGGCTTGTTCTGTGCGGTAGCATATTAGTAATGTCCCTTCAATCCTCGGTCTGAATCTCAAGATGGGGTGTTGCGATTACACTTGACCTATGAAAAAGCGAGTCACTCTTACTTTCCCCAGACGGGCGGTGCAAATGCCTGTCACCTATCGACTAGCCAAAGATTTTAATGTGGCGACTAATATTATTCGCGCTCAAGTCGCACCCAATCAAGTGGGAAAGTTAGTCGTGGAATTGTTGGGGGATATTGATGAAATGGATGCCGCCATAGAATGGATGCGATCGCAAGATATCACCGTTTCCCTCGCCAGTCGAGAAATCCTGATTGATGAGGAGAGTTGTGTCGATTGTGGTCTATGTACTGGAGTTTGCCCCACTCAAGCCTTAATCTTAGATCCAGAGACTTACAAACTCAACTTTACGCGATCGCGCTGTGTAGTCTGCGAGCAATGTATTCCGGCTTGTCCTGTGCAGGCCATTTCCACTAATTTTTGAGGAATCGGGTTTTTCCCATGTCTATGCAGCATTCCCTCAATTCTTCCCCTGTCTCTTACTTCAGTTCAACCCTCCACGACCTTAGTTTAGAGTCCACCATCGCCCAATTATCCCTATTTTCCTGTGTTGTCTCTACGGAACAAACGGGAACGGAATTAGCCGCCATTTTTGAGCAGTATCCCCAGTTACCGGGGGCCATCTTAGTCGAGACTAGCCACAATAAACCCCCCCAATTTGTCGGCATGATCTCCCGACGACAACTCCTAGAATATTTATTATTGCCCCAAGGCCCAGAGTTATTTTTACCCCGTCCTCTCGCTATTTTACATCACTACCAACGCAGCGAAACCCTTGTTCTGAAGGGGGATACACACATTTTAGAAGGGAATCGTCAAGCCTTAAGGCGATCGCCCACCCTCATCACAGAACCAATTATCGTCCAATTAGACCCCCAAACCTACCAGATTTTAGACTTTGGACAACTGAGTTTAGTTGCTTGGCAAATTCGCGGCATTGAAACCCAAATCCGTTACGAACGCAGCCAAGCCCAAATGATTCAAAGTGAAAAAATGGCCAGCTTAGGCCGCTTAGTTGATGGAGTCGCCCACGAAATTTTAGATCCCGTAGGCTTTATTTGGGGCAACCTCACCTATATTTCCCGCTACAGTGAACAACTCATGGAACTGTTGCAAGCCTATGAGGAGGTTTTACCGAATCCCCCCCACTGTATTCAAGACCTACAAAACGATATCGAACTTGACTATATCAAACAAGATTTATCCCGTATTGTTAACAGTATTACCACGGGAGCACAACGCCTGAAAGTCTTAGCCAGTAGCCTCCAAAACTTTTGTCATGTTGATGAAGTTTACCCCAAACCTGCCGATATTCATAGCTGCCTAGATGGGATTTTATTACTCCTGAAAAGTCGAATTAGTCGCGAAATAAAAATTGTTAAAAACTATGGACAATTACCCCCAGTTGTGTGTTATGTAGGCAAACTCAGTCAGGTTTTTATTAATATTTTTACCCAAGCGATTAACTCATTATTAGAACAAGCCGTTACTCAAGAAATTGCCCAAGAATTTGATCATCCCATCCCTAACCATGATCCCGCCCAAATTACTATTATTACTCAGGTTATTTCTCAGAATGCCACCACGAAATCCACCTTAGAAATGCGTTTTGTCTCCATTAGGATTATTGATAATGGTGCCGGGATGAATCCGAGGGAATATAAACAATTTATCGATTCTTTTTTCCTTAAAAATAGAGCAGATGTAGAAACCAGTTGGGCAGTGAGTTATCAGATTATAACCGCCAAACATGGGGGACAGTTTTTAGTTAAATCTCAGTTAGGATTCGGCACAGAATTTGAAATATTACTTCCCCTTTGTGAAGGGTAAAATAAAAGGCACTGTGACCCAAGAATTCCCAACTCTTGGACTGATTCAGCAAGTCCTATTTAAACTAGCTCAGAGTTAACATCCAAATCATCCCCCCCACCGCAATTAACCAGCCCAAAAAACACCAACGCATTAACCCTAAAGCTTGGTGAATAATCTCCGGTGTAATGGGTTTAATTGCCTCTCCTAATAACGGTTTTTCTTTCACTTCTCCTTGATAAGAATTAATCCCTCCTAACTGCACGCCTAATGTTGCCGCATAAACGCATTCACTCCACCCAGAATTAGGGCTAGGATCTTGTATTGCATCACGACGACAGATTGTTAATATATAACAAGGACGAGTCGAAAATAAAGCAATTGTTAGTACCGTTAAACGACAAGGCAACCAAGTTAAACGATCTTCTAATTGAGCGCTAAACCAGCCTAAATCTCTGTAAGGTTCGCGTAAATAACCAATCATAGAATCAAGGGTGCTAGCCGCTTTATAGGCCATGCAAAAGGGAACAGTGCCAACCGTAGGGATAAAGATACCAAGGAGGGCATAAAATAAAGGGGCTGTGACTCCATCCGTAGCGTTTTCTGCGATAGTTTCTAAGACAGCGCGCAATATTTCTGGTGCAGATAATTGGGCAGTATCTCGCCCTACATATAACCCTAATTTGGCTCGCGCTAGTTCTATATCTCCCCGGGATAAAGGCGTTAAAACTTCTTCAGCCGCCCGTCGTAAACTTCGACCTGCAAAACAACTCGCCAGTAAAATAATTTGTAATAAAGCGGCTAAAATGGGGTTAATTTTTTCGATAAAATAAAGCCCTAGCCAAGTTAAAAACCCTGTGCCTATAATCAGGATGAGTCCTAAGAAAACTCCGGCAAGTTTACGAGCCGTTTTTGAATTAAATTGTTTAAGAATGATTTGGCTGAGTTGTTTAATGATCCAACCCATCAATTGTACGGGGTGAGGAAAACTCCAAGGATCTCCGATTAAATAATCCCAAAAGGCAGCGGCGCAGACTAGAATGAATGCCTTTTCTATAACCGCATGGTACATTCTAGAATGAGTTTCTGGTTAATGGTTGCATAGGGTTGAATTTCTAAGGCTTTACGGAAGGCGTGAATGGCAGGCTTATATTTACCGACGGCGGCATAACATAAGCCTAAACCATGCCATGCGCCAAAGTGAATGGGGTTGAGTTCTACGACTTTTTGACAATCTTTTTGTGATTTTAAATAACGAGATTGGGTGTAATATAAAACGGCGCGGCGGTTCCAAGCTTCGGCAAAATCAGGGTAGTTTTGAATGGTTTTAGTCAAAATTTGTTCAGCTTTGGTGAATTCTCCATTATCTAATAAAGCTTGAGCGCGTTTTAGGTATTCTAAGCCTAATTCTCCTTTTTGGTTTAACCACAAGTTCCAAAAGTCTGCGGTGGCTTGTTCGCGAATACCCTCATCTGGATCTTTGAGTTGGGCAAGAAGTTGTAGGGTTTGAATATCAAAGTCTTTCATAGATTTTCGGAAATAGGGAACAGGGAACGGGGAATAGGGAATAGGGAATAGGGAATAGGTGATAGGGAATAGGGAATAAGTCTTAATTCCCCGTCTCTCCCGCTCCCCCTGTTCCCCACCCGGAGCAGAGTTATTCAGCACGCCCTAAATAGGATGGCGAAAATTGATAATTGATGGTTGATAGAGCCTGTTTTCTTGACCAACTAACAATTTAGACGGTTGATGTTAGAGGTTTATCGGGGATTTACTCGTCTTTTTTGTCGTCTTGTTTGAGGTCAGGGATAAAGTCGGGGCGCTCTTTGTCTTCCCAGCCGGGGGGACGTTTGGAGTTGTACCAGGCGAGGGATCCGAAGACGACGGCGGCAATAAAACCGACGACATAAACGGTGGTGAAGGAGAAGGGGAGGGCGTTGGCGGCGGCGAGGATGTCTAAGGGTGTGTGCATATTTGGCTTGTCAAGTGTTGATGCTTATTAGTGGCGATCCTACCAGAATTTGGGGGGATCAGGGGAGGGGTAGAAAGGGGCTAAGAGCTTCTAGGATGGGCTGGGGGCAACTGGCGGCGGCATCGTGGCCGCAGTTGGGGAGGATTTGGAGTTGGGCGTTGGGGAGGGCTTGCTGGAGGGTTTTTCCTTGGGGTAGGGGAAACCAATGATCTTGATCGCCCCAGAGGAGGAGGGTGGGCTGGGTGATTTGGGGGAGTTTGGCTTGAATGTTGCCGATGGTATTGGGTTTTTGTTGCACGAGGGACTCGATTTCTCGACAAGCTTGTTGGAGGGCTTGGCCATATTGGGCGATCGCACCGGGAAACTCAATATAGGGGTAAGTAATCCAGTAGACATCTTCGAGGGTGATTAAACTGGAATCCGTGACTAATTCCCGTCGGGAAAAACGGGTGATTTCCCGAATCAGGGGGGCGAGGGGTTTACTGAGACGGGCTTGATCAAACCATTGGATGAGGGAGAAGGGCAAACGGGCGATCGCAGGCATCCACCAACTGGGCAGGGCATCTAAGAAAATCGGCACGTTGATCAAGACCATTTTCTCGCATAACTGGGGATACTCTTCCACCAACCCTAAGCTAATTAAGGCCCCCAAGGATTGGGCGATGAGAATGACAGGTTGATCACATAAGGCGGTAATCACCCGTTGTAATTCGATAATTTCATGACCGATGGGTTCGATTTGTTGGGGTTTGTCCGAGAAGCCATTCCCTTTAAGATCAACACAAATCACCCGGAATGATTGGGCGAGGGGGTCAATCAGATGTCGCCAGCTATAACTCCAACTGCCGATTCCATGCACCAATACTAGGGGCTGCCCGCTGCCTTTTTCGCCGTAGGCGATTTTAACCTCTCGTCCGGTGGCATCGGGGATGATCAGGGTTTGTTGTCCTTGGGGAAAGCTGGTTTCCCACCAGTTGCTTGGCATAAGGAATTCTGGGTATCTAAAAACTTTGCCCGACAAAGATAGAACGCACTTCCCCATCCCGGCGAATAATGGCATTTTGACCGTTAGCATCAACTAAAGTCCAACCACTCTCCCCAATGGTTTCGCCGATGGTAATACGCTGGGTGCTGCGACCAATGCGGAAGAGGGCGGCGGTGCGATCGCCAGATTCCAAAATTCCCACCAGTTTATGGGTGTCCCCTAAAGCGGTTTGAGTGGGGCTAGGACTGGCTTGGGGGGCATCAGGGGAGGCCGCAACTTCCGGTTCTTCCGGCACGTTGGGCAATTCGGAACGACTGACACCAGCGCGGGGGGATTCGGGCAGTGCGGCGGCTGGGGAGGGAGAGGGGGGCGGGGATTGGGCGGCCGGAGGGCTAGGACTGGGACTAGGACTAGGACTGGGACTGGGGCTAGGACTGGCTTGAGGGGCAGGGGAAGGGGCCGGGGAGGGGGGCAAGAGGCTACTCACGGAAGGATTGGGGGGGTAGATGGGGATGTACACCCGTTCTACGACTTGGGGGGATTGACCGGGGATGGCGGGTAATCCACTGGCTACGGGGGAGGTACTGCTGCCCTCTGGGGGGGCGGATCTGGCTTTGGTTTCGATGACTTCAAGCGATCGCTGCATATAGCGCACAAACTGGGCATCTTCCCCAGACATCGGCACCCAGACGTACTGAGAGCGAGAACGCCCCCCCTGTAAAAAGGCGGGAGGCCATTCTAACTTTCCTTCGTTGACTAGCCACGCGACAACCCCCACAAAGGAAACACAGGCTACCCCGAATAAAATTTTATCGGCGTGTTCGAGCCATGAGATGCTTTTGAGGCTTGTCGCCCACTTCGGGCCTTTCCCGGTGGCTGTGGGGTCTGCCTTAGCACCTTTTTGGCGTTTTTTGCCTCTAGCTTGAAGGGACTTAGATTCAGTAGACTGGAGTTGGGTGGCTGAGGTGTTGGTCGTGGGGTTTTCGGCTAAGGAGGACTGAGGACTGTTGCCCGCTGGTAAAGTTAAGGAGGGGACAACGACGGACTCTAAGGCAACATAATCTGATTTAACCGTCTTAGTGGGGAGTTTAGCGCCTCCATCAAGGAGACGGTCTACATCCTCAAAGAGGTCGTCCATCAGGGCCTCTGCATCCTGTTCAATCGACCACGGCTGAAGGGGGGCCGTTTCAGGAAAGGGTTGTCTTGGGCGATTATTATAGCTCACATCCTCAGACATAAATCGTTTCCTCTGTAACACAAGCAACACTAAGAACAGTTACAGGATAGCCGAAGAACGGGCTATGCTGTGTACATTTTTGGCAAATCTATCAGTTTTGCTCTCATAACATCGGGGGCATGGGGACTATAAGCATGAAACAGTATGACTGGCAAGAAAAAATTTATGAAGGATCTCACTCTATCGTTTATCGAGGGGTAGATCGGGTGGCAAAACGTCCGGTGATCGGCAAAATTCTGAAAGCGGATTATCCCACTCCTGAACAGTTAAGCCGCTACCACCAAGAATATCAAATTACGCGATCGCTGAATTTCCCCGGAGTTGTCCAAGCCTACGCCCTAGAACGCTATCAAAACAGCTTAATGATCGTCCTAGAAGACTTTGGAGGAGAATCCCTAGAACGGTTAATACAGCGTCGTTCTTTAAGCTTATCGGAGTTTTTGGCGATCGCCCTTCAAGTCACCCAAACCCTCGCCCAAATCCACGCCGCCCACATTATCCATAAAGACATTAACCCATCCAACCTCCTTTATAATAGCACCACCGGACAACTTAAAATCATTGATTTTGGTCTATCCAGTGGACTAACATCTGAAGTCACCTCCCCCCAAATTTCCCCCTCATTAGTCGGCACTTTAGCCTACATTTCTCCTGAACAAACCGGGCGAATGAACTGTTTCCTAGACTATCGCACCGACTTTTATTCCTTGGGGGTGACATTTTATGAATTACTCACCAGACAACTCCCCTTTAAAACCCAAGACTCCTTAGAACTCATTCACTGTCATATTGCCAAACAACCCCCTCCCCCTAACCATTGTCCTGAAGTTCTCGCTCAGTTAGTTTTAAAGCTACTTGAAAAAAATCCTGAATCCCGTTATCAAAGCGCAACAGGAATTCACGAAGACCTAAAACGTTGCTGGGAACAGTTAAGAAATCAGCAAGAAATCAAAGCTTTTACTTTAGGTAAATTTGATTACTCTGACTTTTTTAAAATTTCGCAAAAGCTCTATGGCAGAACCCAAGAAATCGACTTTTTGCTGCACTACTTTGAGCAACATCTCCAAACAAATAAAACACCCATTCAATCAACTACATCAGAAAAACTACCCTTACCATTTTTATTAGTTTCTGGCTCTCCGGGTATTGGTAAATCTGCTTTAGTCAAAGAACTCTATAAGCCCATTACAGAAAAACGTGGAGTTTTCTTATATGGAAAATTTGAACAATATAAACGAGACAGACCCTATGGTGCTATTATTGACGCTTTTCAAAGCCTTATCGAGGCAATTTTGACAGAAAATGAGCAAATTATCCAGCAATATCGGAAAAAGATTTTAGAACATCTTGGAAAAAATAGCTCAATTCTTATCGATATTATCCCCGAGCTAGAACTCATTATTGGGACTCAATCTCCTGCACCCATATTGTCCCCGAATGAATCTAAAAATCGCTTTAATTTAGTTTTACAAGATTTTATATCTATCTTTGCCAAACCTGAACATCCTTTAGTCCTATGTCTCGATGATTTACAATGGGCAGACTTAGAAACCCTAGACCTCATTCGCTTATTAGTTACTCGTCCTCTCCCCCAAGCACTTTTTATCATTGGGACTTATCGCAACAGCGAAATTTCCTCCCTACACCCCCTCAGCTTAATGCGTGAGGAGATTAGCCATTTAGGTTACTCTCTCCCTGAGATTACCTTACAACCCTTAGATTTTCTCTCCATTGGTCAATTAGTAGCAGATACCCTAAATTTATCCATCTTTGAGGTGATGCCATTAGCTGAACTATTAGGAAACAAAACTAATGGCAATCCTTTCTTTTTAGTACAATTTCTTAAAACTTTATATGATCAAAAATATATTGTTTTTGATCATAAAGCCCGATGTTGGGTTTGGGATTTAGTTCAATTACAATCTTTACAAATTACTGATA
Organism: Spirulina subsalsa PCC 9445; assembly: GCF_000314005.1. Lineage (NCBI taxonomy): Bacteria > Bacillati > Cyanobacteriota > Cyanophyceae > Spirulinales > Spirulinaceae > Spirulina > Spirulina subsalsa. The sequence continues at coordinate 1,824,439 of NZ_JH980292.1, read as the reverse complement.
ATGTTGTTGAGCTCCTTGCCACTCGAGTCCAACAACTCCATCCTATCACCCAAGAATTATTACAACAAGCCGCCTGTATTGGGAATTGCTTTGAAGCAAATCTTTTAGCTGTTTTAAGTAAACAATCAGCCCTTAAGATCCAAAATGCCCTACAAGAAGCCTTAGAAATGGGGTTAATTTTTCCGGTTGGGGAACAATCCTATTATCCCATGAAAATGGGAAATCAACGTGATTTAGAACTATCCAGTTATACTCTCTTAGGCTGCCAATATAAGTTTATTCATGATTACATCCAACAAGCCGCTTATTCCTTAGTGCCGCAAGAGCAAAAACCCATCATTCATCAAAAAATTGGCGAATATTTATTACAAAGTATTCCCGAATTTGAACGGGACGAAAAACTATTTGATATCGTCAATCAACTGAATCTCGGATTATGTCAATTGCCATCAGAAGCCTTTGCCGAAGGCGATAAAATAAAACTAGCCCAGTTGAATTGGGAAGCGGGGATAAAAGCCAAACAATCAACCGCCTATGCTGTGTCTTTTCAATATCTCCAGACGGGCTTAAGCTTATTACCGGAGAATAGTTGGCAGAATCATTATGATTTTACCCTAAAAGTTTTTATCTCTGCGGCCGAAGTAGCTTATTTGAGCAGTCATTTCACAGAACTTGAGCAATTAATTAATAGAATTTTACCTCAAACAGCAACCCTTTTAGATCAAGTTAAAGTTTATGAAATTAAAATTCAAAGTTTAATCGCTCAAGGGCATCTATCAGCCGCTATTAATGTTGGATTAAAAACCTTGGGATTGCTAGGGCTGAATATACCTCCTAGACCTAGCGAGAATCTAGTTCAGGAAAAAATCAAGCAAACTCAGAAAAACTTAGTCAACTTTTCAAAAAAAACTATCTTAGAATTACCTTCAATAGTCAGCTTAGAAGTTGAAGCAATGATGGGACTTTTGTCTAACATCTGTGCGGCTTCTTATTTGCATCGTCCCCGTTTATTTCCCTTAACGGTTTGTACGATGGTTGATCTTAGCTTGCAATATGGCAACAGCAAAATCTCTCCTTTTGCTTATGCGGCTTACGGCTTAATTTTATGCGGAATTTTGTTTGATTTAGATGCAGGATATGAACTGGGAGAAATTGCCTTATCTTTAGCCGATCAATTACAAGCAGATTCATTTTTAGCCCGAACTATTTTTGCTGTTAACCATGAAATTAAAAGCTGGAAACTACATTTTCGGGACGTATTAAACCCCCTCAAAAAATGTTATCAGATTGGGGTAGAAAATGGCGACTTAGAGTTTGCAGGCTATGCGGCGATGTATTACTGTGGTTATTTATACTGGGTTGGAACTCCATTAGGCAAAATGAAAACAGTTTTAATGGAATATATTAAAGCCCTACAAAAAATTCAACAACCGACGGGAGTTCATTGTTTAGAAATTTTTCTCCAGCTAGTTTATAAATTAACGGATCAATCTTCTGACCCCAGTCAGTTATTAGGGGAAGTTTATAACGAGTCTAAATTTAGTTGGTTAAACAACGCCAAAATTCGTACTGTTCTTTTATTTTTTTATATCCATCAAATTTATCTCGCCTATATCTTTCGGGATTACGACTTAGCCTTAGAACGGTTAAAATTCGCCCAAGAATATAGTGATGCTTTCCCCGGATGTCCCCAAGTAACTATCCTTGATTTTTATAGTGCTTTAGTTTTATTAGAACACTATCATAAAATCACAGATTCTGAAAAAGAGAGTCTGTTACAGCAAGTTAATAAACATCAGGTTAACTTGAAAAAATATGTAAATTTTGCACCAATGAATCACCTGCATAAATATAAATTAGTGGAAGGAAAAATTCACTTTGTAAAAGGTGAATTTTTTCAAGCGATTCGTTGCTACGAGCAAGCTATTCAGGAGGCTAAGAACAACCGCTTTATTCAGGATGAGGCAATGGCTTATGAATTAATAACCCAATGTTATCAAGCGCAAAATAACACGATTGTAGCCCGGGCTTATATTCATGAAGCACACTATCATTATCGCTCTTGGGGTGCGGCGACCAAGGTTAAGCAGATTGAGCAACAATATAATGAATTATTGATTGGACTGAAGCACCCTAGCAATAGTCCGAGTTCTAGTCAGGAAAACAATGAGGATTCTACGCTAGATATTGACAGTGTTCTCAAAGCTTCCCAAGCTTTAGGCAGTGAGATTATTTTTGAACAACTGCTGACCAAGATGATGAAAATTGTCATTGAAAATGCAGGAGCAGATCGAGGGATTTTATTGTTAGGGTATAATGACCAACCTTGGCAAGTTGTAGCCACGGAAACCATTGGCGAGGAAGTTTCGGATTTTTTACAATCTCCTCTAGAGAGTTTACCCTCTAATGCGCTGCCTAAATCAATGATTTATTATGTCATGCGAACCCAAGAAAATTTAGTTTTAGCCGATGTAATGGAGGGTAAATTTAGCCAAGATTCCTATATTTTACAATATCAACCCCAATCGGTTTTATGTATGCCCTTATTGAACCAAGGTCAGTTAATTGGGATTTTGTATCTAGAAAACAAGTTAATTGCTGGGGCATTTACGGAGTATCGACTCAAAATTTTAAGAATTTTAGCATCTCAAGCGGCGATTGCTTTAGAAAAGTCGCTATTGTACCAAGATTTACAACAGGCGAAGCAACAGGTTGAGGACTATTCCAAAACCTTAGAACAAAAGGTAGAAGAGCGGACTAAAGCACTCCAGATTAGTGAGTCTCGTTATCGGGCGATTGTGGAGGATCAAACGGATTTGATTTGCCGCTTTAAGGAGAATGGAAGTTTGTTATTTGTCAATGATGCTTATTGTCGTTATTTTAGAGTGGAACGATCCCAAATTCTATCTAAGTCTTTTGTGCCGATTATTCATCCAGAGGATCGGGAAAAGGTGCAAGAAAGCATTCAGTCTCTGAGTCCAGAAAATCCCGTGATCAGTGTAGAACAGCGCACGTTAAGTTCAGAACATACGGATGATTTCCAAGCAGTCCGTTGGCAGCAGTGGATTAATCGAGTGATTATTAATGAACAGGGGGATGTGGTGGAATATCAGGGGGTGGGACGAGATATTACCCTGCAAAAAAAGGCAGCTTTTGAATTAGAAAAAGCGAAGGAAGCGGCCGATGCAGCCAATCGCGCTAAAAGTGAGTTTTTAGCCAATATGAGCCACGAGTTACGTACTCCTTTGAATGCGATTTTAGGGTTTAGTCAACTGTTACAACGGGAAACCCAAGGTTTGGATCATCCCAAGGTGCATGAATATATCCAGATTGTTAATCGAAGTGGGGAACATTTGCGCGATTTAATTAATGATATTCTGGATATGTCAAAGATTGAGGCGGGTTGTTTGACGTTGAATCAGACGGATTGTGATTTGTCTGGTTTATTGCGAATGTTGGAGGATTTGTTTCAATTAAAGGCACAACAAAAGGGGTTAATGCTATCTGTGGATTGTGATCCGGCTATTCCTCCGTTGATTGTGGTAGATCAACGAAAATTACGTCAGGTTTTGATTAATTTATTGGGGAATGGGATTAAGTTCACGACAGAGGGAGAAGTCCGTTTAGGAGCAATGTTAGAGGGTGCAAGTTCTGGGGATAATTTGCGGTTACGCTTTGAAGTGAGGGATACAGGGGTAGGGATTAGGGAGGAAGATTTACCGATGCTATTTGAACCGTTTGTGCAGACGGAGGTAGGGAGACAGTCAAATAGTGGTACTGGATTAGGTTTAGCGATTAGTCAACAGTTTGTTGAGTTGATGGGGGGGGAAATTACAGTACAAAGTCGGGTCGGGGAGGGGACGGTGTTTCAGTTTACAATTCCTGTGATGCTCTCGGAGGGTTCTCTTCCGGTTGCTTCTTCTGTGGGTCAGCGTATTATTGGTTTGGAGCCGGATCAGCCAGATTATCGTATTCTAGTAGTAGATGATCGTTGGTCTAATCGCCATTTATTAGTACAATTGCTCGAACCGTTTTTTGAGCTTCGCGAGGCTAAGAATGGGGAGGAGGCGATCGCACTTTTTCAGAGTTGGCATCCCCATCTGATTTGGATGGATGTTCAAATGCCGGGGATGAATGGTTACGAAACCACCCGTTATATTAAATCTACCCCAGAAGGTCAAAAGATACCGATTATTGCTCTGACAGCCAGTATTTTTGATGAGGAACAAGCGGTGATTGTTTCAGTGGGATGTGATGATTGTGTGCGCAAACCTTTTGCGAGTCGGGTGATTTTTGAAAAAATTCAGCAGTATCTGGGGGTGCGTTATCGGTATGGGGGGGAAGTCCTGAATCCTGCGGTGACTGTCTTGAAGGAAGTCCCTCTCACAGGGGAAGATTTGGCCTCACTGCCTCCTCACTTGCGGCAAAAACTTCATGCTGCGGCTTTAACTCTTAAGTATCATGTGATGATTGAGGCGATCGCACAACTCCCCCCAGAATCAACTAAGCTCAGGGATGCTCTCCGCCAATTGGCTGATAATTTCCGATATGACACTATAATTGATTTGACGGAGTCTTGCCTAGAATCCTAGCTTCCACAAGGGAAATAGCCTCCAACTCACTAGATTATTCCTAGTTACATCATCCGTCATTATATTATTCCAAAAAACTCTTGACAAAATTCACTCAGAAAGGTAAAGAGTTTATCGAGCATTGAATTGTTTTGTTTCTTGTTTCTCCAGATAGTAAAGGTCGTCTTTTTTCCTGAGTCTATCAAAGGGATTTGCTAAATTTAATTTTGTAAATTGTCACCTAAGATCCTCAACTTTCTTTTCCCTCTTCTTTTATTTAACCATGATAAAAAATGACAATTGAGACGACCGAATCTCGAAAAGCGAATATTTTAATTGTTGATGATACCCCAGATAACTTACGATTTCTTGCCCAAACTTTAGAGGTCAGAGGCTATGAGGTTCAATGCGCGCTCTCGGGAGCGTTAGCGTTGCGTGCTGCTCAACTTGAACCGCCAGATTTAATTTTGTTAGATATTAAAATGCCGGGGATGGATGGGTATGACGTTTGTCAACAATTTAAAGGGTTAAAAGAAACCCAAGACATTCCGGTTATTTTTATTAGTGCGTTAGATGAAGTTTTAGATAAAGTCAAGGCTTTTCAAGTGGGGGGTGTTGATTATATTACTAAGCCTTTTCAAGAGGAAGAAGTCTTGGTAAGGATTGAAAATCACTTAATGTTACAATCAGCAAAAAAGGAAATTTATCAACTCAATCTAGAATTAGAAAAGCGGGTTCAAGAACGAACAGCAGAACTAGCCCAAGAAATTCAACAACACCAACAAACTCAACAACAATTACTTCATATTGCCTTACATGATGAGTTAACAGGACTCCCCAATCGCAGTTTATTAATTGAACGGTTGAAAGAGTCTTTAAAAACCTATAAAGCTAATCCCAGACAACGTTTTGCGGTGTTATTTTTGGATTGCGATCGCTTTAAGGTGGTCAATGACTCCCTAGGACACAGTGTAGGCGATCGCCTCCTCTGTGCCATTGCCTCCCGTCTACGCTGTTGTCTGCGTTTGGGAGATACCCTCGCTCGTTTGGGAGGAGATGAGTTTACCATTTTGCTAGAAAATATTGAACAACTCGAAGATGTTTTACTGATTGTTCGTTCAATTCAGTCCGAATTGCAATATCCCTTTAAGCTGGAACATCAAGACATTTTTATTGATATGAGTATTGGGATTGCAATGGTTAATGAAGACTATCAGCAAGCTGAGCATTTATTACGAGATGCTGACGCGGCTATGTATCAAGCAAAACGAGCCGGAAAGTCTTGTTATCAAGTATTTCAACCGGAAATGTACCGTAATGCTGTGATTCGTTTTCAAGCAGAACGCGACTTACGCCACGCCATTGAACGGCAAGAGTTTCGGGTGTATTATCAGCCCCTAATTTCTCTTACGACTGGTCAATTAACAGGTTTTGAAGCGCTCGTTCGTTGGCATCATCCTGAACGAGGATTAGTGTCTCCGGGGGAATTTATCGACATTGCAGAGGAAACTGGATTTATTGTCCCGATTGGCTTCTGGGTTTTGCGGGAAGCGTGCGCTCAGTTCCAATCTTGGCAAGATACAATTGCCATTCCTTCAGATTTAACCCTAAGTGTCAATCTTTCGGTGAAACAATTTGCTCAACCGAATTTATTAGATTGGATTGATAGTATTTTAAAACAAACAACTATTAATCCTCAACAAGTAAAGTTAGAAATCACCGAAAGCGTTATATTAGAAAATACGGCCTCAGTTCAAGGCATTTTTAATAAACTCCATCAACGCAAAATTTTATTAGCGATTGATGATTTTGGGACAGGTTATTCTTCCCTTAGTTATCTGCACCGTTTCCCGATGGATACCTTAAAAATTGACCGTTCTTTTGTTAATTTTATGACTCAAAGTCCGGTTAATTTAGGCATTGTTAAAACAATTATTAATCTGGCGCATCAACTGGGAATGAGTGTTGTCGCAGAAGGCATTGAAACGGAACACCAAGCCCGAACTTTACAGGAGATGGGGTGTGAAGAAGGGCAGGGGTTTTTATTCTCAAAACCTTTGTCTGTGGAAGCAGCAACGCAATTGCTCCAACAATTTCCCGTTTTGTTACAGCTTCATGGTTAGATCAGGGAACAGGGAACGGGGGGGAGCAGGGGAGCAGGGGAGCAGGGGGGCAGGGGAGAGGCAATCTCCCGACTCCCGACTCCCGATTCCCGACTCCCTCTTATCTCCCTTATCTCCTCAAAAACTCTCCCACCTGCTGATCCGTCGGTTGTCCAGAGAGTGCGCCCCGTTGGGTGGTCACTAATGCTCCTACGGCGGCGGCATAGGTGATGATTTCGCCCACGGATTCCGGGCGATTTAGGGCTTTTAAGCCCTGTTGAACCAGTTGGTGGAGTAATCCGGCCACAAAGCCATCCCCGGCCCCTGTGGTGTCTTCTACGGCAACCTGAAAGGGGGTGAGACTGCCCTCATGATCATTTAAACAGTAACGGATGGGATCACTACCGCCCCCAGTGACAACAACCCCTTCGACAGAATTTAACTGATGGGCGATCGCACCTGCATCCACCGTATTAAATAACCATTGCGCCTCCTCTTGGGAAAGCTTGACAAAATCGACCCAATTCCAAAGTTGAGCGATGCGAGCGCGAGCGCTGTCCGGTTCCAGCCAAAACATCGGCCGCCAATTAATATCTAGAAACACCTTTAAATGGTACTCATTCGCCAACTCCAGCGCGTGGAAAATAGCCGAGCGCGTTTGAGGATACGCTAACTCTAAAGTGCCTAACACCAAATATTCCGCCTCGGCAAACAACACCGTCGGTAAGAGATTCGCCTCCAAATAGGCATCGGCAAAAGCATCTGGGGGCTGCCCCCCAAACCCGATAAACTCCCGTTCTCCAGAAGGCGATCGCAACACATAAACCGAACGAGTCGGAGCCGAAGGGTGAACCTGAATTCCTCGACTATCCACCCCCACCTCCTCACACAACACCCGCCACAAATCCCCCCCCTCATCACGCCCCACACAACCCACCAACGCCGCCGGAGTCCCCAACTTCACCAAACCACAAGCCACATTTCCAGGCGCACCCCCCAGAAACCGAGTCCAAGACTCCACCCCCTCAGCCGACACCCCCACCTGATCCGCCAAATAATCGACTAAAATTTCCCCAAGACAAATCACACGAGGATTGCTCATATCGTCCCCCAACCCACAGGCCCATAAATAAATTTTGCCCTTATCCTAACCCGTCCATGAGCCAAGAAAAACTAAGATTCTCCGGATCCACCGCCAAACAATCTTTTAGAATTAAAGATAAGTAATAATAACTAAGGTAGAACTTAAATATGTCTGAGGAAAAATCATCCACACCCGTTGCTCTGTCAGACCGCGAACTTCAGATTGTCGAGCTAGTGGCGAGTGGCCTAACCAACTATGAAATCGCCCAAAAACTAGAAATTAGCAAACGCACCGTAGATAACCACATCAGCAACATCCTCACCAAAACCACCACAGATAATCGAGTGGCCCTAGTCCGTTGGGCATTACAGTGGGGGAAAGTTTGTCTCAACGATGTGAACTGTTGTACACTACCCGCCGGGAATAGCTCCCTCTCCAGCGAACCCGAAAGCACACCTTAACCCAACCGCCAATCTTGACAAGTTAAGACCCACTCGTTAGAAGTCAAGGTGTCGGGAGTCGGGAAAATGCGGTTGTGTCCAATGGTGAATAGTCCATAAATAGTGTTGTCCAATTTGTGGAACGCTATATATGGGACTTGACAAAATGCACACAAGTCTAACTTGTTAAGATTGCCCAACCGCAAAACCCCCGCCCAACCTGAAACAGCTTAAGCGGGGACTCCTCGACTAATCACAGTCACATAAAAAACCGCCCAAAAAGTCCTGAATAATGGCAATCGGCAATTCTACAAACCCGCGAAACTGATCCACAAAACGACTCACTTGGCGAGAAAAACGAGTCACCGCCACCCCATCAATGTACATATCTTGAGTCGGGTAATTTTGCAAAAACTCCAAAATACTGATCTCATTATTCTCACGCGCCGACAACACCAACGCCGCCCGCAATGATTGGATATTAGCGCGGCGAGACTTCGTATGAATGAAATTGCCCGTCTCAAACAGCAGATACTCCCCGGGCAACGTATTCAATACATTATGTAAAAACAGGAAATTGACCCCCACCTTATAATCCAACACCTGGCGCACATTCTCCGGATCCTGTCCCGACAGATTGACCAAAAAACGCACCGAGGACGACATTTCCCCCGTTTCCACAAACCGTTCCAAATCCTCCACCAACACCGACTGCTGGAGCGGTCCATAAGTAATAATCACCCGTTGTGCTGCCGAAGAAGGAACTTGTGCCACCAACAGGCTACTCCCCACCCCTAGCGCGCACATCCCGCCCCAACGGAGAGCTTTTCGCACCCGCCCGCTCAATCCTTGGGCTAATTTTCCGGCTTGAACACCCATAATCCTTAAAAAATGACCTAAACTGACAACAAAGAACCAAAAACACAAGAAATAAGCCCTTATTCAACCACAGAGGCCGACTCCTGAGAGAGAGCCTTAGCGCGTTCAGTCACCATTAAAGTAGTGTCACTCACACAATTCTCACCACCCGGACTCACCGCCAACGTTGCCCCGTCACCCGGCAACATTGAACCCGGTTCACACTCACAAATCATCTCCTGCAAAAACTGACGAGCCGTTCGCAGTGCGGGTTCAATATTCTCTAAAAAGCGGCTCACCCGGTCATAGGTCACCTGTAATCCCGTTAAATCTACATTGACGCTTTGCATCGGATAGCGTTGAATCACATCAATCAGGGAAATCATGCCATTGGCTTCCACAGACCCCCGAATGGCATCCCGCAAAGCTGCAACATTGGTGTCTAGCGTTCCTTGATTAATCGCCTTATCAATTTGTAGCAAGGCAAATTCACCTAAAGAACTGCCCAACGTATCCCGGACAAAATTGGGACTCACCCGAATTTCCGCCCCCAAAATTTGCCGTAAAATGTTGGGGAAATCCGTTCCCACTTCCTGCTCTAAAAAAGACTGAACCTCCGGTTCTAAATCTCCCGTCTCCACAAAATCCACCAAAGCCCGAGTCGGCACAGCAATTTCCAGCGCATTGTACTTAAAATTAATCACCTCCGCCGCCGAAACAGCACCGCCCCAAGTCGCTAGCAGTGCCGTGGTGCCGATGGTTAAAGCAACTGCTTTCTGTTTCAGTTGGGATAGGTAAGATGCAGCTAACATAACAAACTCCTCATCAAAACAAATAACTTCGTGGTAATGTCTCGCTCCTTCTGTTGTTCAAGAAGGAAGTAGCCCAGAATGGTTTGTCTCTTCGCCCAATCCTCATTATTGAGTGCAGACATTAACCGAGGGCTACAGAACATCTTAAGCATACCCATCTTTTTCTACAACTGTTCCACTGCTTAGGCTCGATTTTCTCCTCCAGGGGAAAAATCCAACAAACTGATGAGCCAAAATCCGTATTTTCTCTCTTCCCTCCCCCTCAGCCTCCCCGAAACCGTCATCAAAGCGTTAAAATCAATCTGGAATTGTGCTTTTTGTCTCAAAAACAGAAACTCAAATCCAGCGCAAACTAGACCTCGTATCAGAGCGCCCTTAAAAACACTATGGATTCACCTATTCAGGCTGTACAAGCTCCCTATCGAGGAGACGCATACTATAAAACCCCACCCCCTGACTTGCCCTCGTTGTTGCTCAAAGAGCGCATTGTTTATCTGGGATTGCCCCTCGTGTCACCGGATGAGTATAAAGAACAAATGGGGCTGGATGTGACAGAGTTAATCATTGCTCAACTCTTGTTCCTGCAATTTGATGATCCCGACAAGCCGATTTATATGTATATCAACTCAACCGGGACTTCTTGGTATGGAGGAGAGGCCATCGGCTTTGAAACGGAAGCCTTTGCCATCTGCGACACCATGAACTACATCAAGCCTCCTATCCATACCATCTGTATTGGTCAGGCAATGGGGACGGCGGCCATGATTCTGGCGGCTGGCACAAAGGGCTATCGTGCGAGTCTGCCCCACTCTACGATTATCCTCCACCAACCCCGTCAGGGGACTCAAGGCCAAGCCTCGGATATTCAAATCCGGGCGAAAGAGGTGTTGGCGAATAAACGGGCGATGCTGGAAATCTTTGCTAAAACGACGGGTCAACCTCTGGAACGATTGGAGCGGGATACTGACCGTATGCTCTATATGACCCCCGTTCAAGCCCAAGAATATGGGATCATCGATAAAGTGTTAGAAAGCAGTAGTCAACTGCCGACTCCTGTTCCGGCGACTCCTTAGTTGTTTTGTTCTTTTTTATCCCCGAAATTTAATCATGCCTATTGGTGTTCCCAGAGTTCCTTATCAAATGCCCGGTCAGCCTTATTCTGACTGGATTAATATTTACGACCGTCTCTACCGAGAACGCATTATTTTCATCGGTCGGGGAATTAATGACGGACTGGCGAATCAAGTGATTGCGATTATGCTTTACTTGGATTCGGAAGATTCGGGTAAGCCGATCTATCTCTATATCAATTCGCCGGGAGGGTCTGTTACGGCGGGATTGGCCATTTATGACACGATTCAGCACATTAAGTCGGAAGTGGTGACAATTTGTGTCGGTCTGGCGGCTTCGATGGGGGCTTTCTTGTTGTCATCGGGGACGAAGGGGAAACGGTTGGCGCTGCCCCATTCTCGGATTATGATTCACCAACCCCTCGGCGGTATCCAAGGTCGTCGGCAAGCGACGGATATTGAGATTGAGGCGAAGGAAATCCTCCGCATTAAACGACAACTCAATGAGATTATGGCGGGTCATACCGGACAACCGATTGAGAAAATCGAGAAGGATACGGATCGGGATTTCTTTATGTCTCCTGAAGAGGCGAGGGAGTATGGTCTGATTGATAAGGTGATTGAGGATCGTTCCCTTTAACAAAAATGTTGCGGAATTCCCCTTCCTCGCTTGCAGGGAGGGGATGGACTTGACCACTAACTCCCAAAGCGAAAACCAAGCTAAAAAGGGCTGTGTTGCAAGAGAAAATTTGGGTCTTAGAAACTAGGACTTCTGCCTGGGGAGGGAAGATAAGACTCGCTATATTTCGGTATAGAAAGCACTTCCCATTGAATCAGGAAGCTCCATCCTCGCGCCTAGGCAGGGTGGGGTAGTTCACTCTCAATAATTAGGGCTTGCTGAATAAGTCCGAGAGTTGGGGAGTCGGGAGTCCGTGTAGGGGCGCAATGCTTGCGCCCTAGGGAGTCGGGAATAGTCAAGAGTTTCGGCTATTCACTATTCCCCTGGTCCCCTGGTCCCCTGGTCCCCTGTTCCCCGTTCCCCGTTCCCTGTTCCCTAGACCCACCAGCAGAGTTATTCAGCAGACCCTAATTCTAAAAACAATGGGTTAGATGGCTTGATTGACTTGTTCGAGGAGTTGGACTAGCTGGTGTCTAACGGAGGCGTGGGTGTATTCATCGTCGGGGTGGGGCGGTTGTCCGGGTTGTTGGAAGTGGGGGGTTTCGCCGTACATTTGCCCCCATTTGGCATCGACTTGTTGCACCAGTTCGTAGAGGATTTCTGGGTTGGAGGCGATCGCATTTAAAATATCCCGCAGGGCTATCAAAGGCTGCTCTAGGTTTTGACTCACCCGCAAATCATTCTGAACCCAAGTCTGTAATACAGCTTGTAATGCTCCCGATGAGTCCTGCAAGTTCTGAGTAATAAATTGATTCAGTTCGGCTTTGGCTTGAATTAGAGGAGGGACAGGGGACTCCCCTTTTAAGAATGCCCCCCCTTCCCGACCAATTACATCGGCTAAGGAAAATTTGCGACCCGATAGAATATCTCGTTCTAGACTAAGATCCGGTTCTTGTTCCCGTTCTGATTCAGGATTGGGGTTCATTGAATGTTTCACCGTAAGAAATTGACGCTCCCATCGCTAAAAGCGAGGGATTCCCTGTTCATCCAGTTACCTTATCTAGGAGGCTTTCACCTAATAGACAGTGGGTAGTCTGTCCGAGGGCGTAAAAAGTCAAGAAAGGGGGCTGGGAAAATGCGGTTATGTCCCAATTAATGGAGACATTGAACAAAATTAGCGACGCACTCCGCCACCTCGCGGAACGCAGGTGGCGAAGCATTCATATACCCTCGACTTGTCAAGAATCCTTAGACACCCCCTAAACCCTTTAGGAGATGTCTATTCATCTAGGCGTTTTACAGCTTCGCGGGGTCAACCGCAAAGAAGCTCACATGATAGAGATTCCCTTTCCAAGGGTGAGCTTGCACTTCCCGAATTAAGGCGCTCCCTTGCCAAGACTGTTCGGGAATATTAACTTCGACAACCGTTTTATTCACTACAGCCGTTCTCAGCAGGGTTTCTGCGTCTTTGGCATCGACCACTAAAGACAGAGACTCTGGGACATTATGACCGTAGATATTGGCTGGGAGAAGACCCTCACGGCGCAAAGCATTGGGCTTACTGCCTTCGGGTCTGGTTTTACATTCAATCGTTGGTGCGGACATAGTGTGTTCTGGATATATAAGGGTTAATCAGCAAAATCAAGGGCAATGGGTCAAGGTGAAGCCACTGCCCACCCCCAAACGTGAGCCTAGACTTCCAGTAAGGCACGTTTGGGGCCGTGAATGGGATCTTCAACAATAATGGTTTGATCCCGACTGGCTCCCAAAGAGACAATGGCAATGGGAACTTCCATCAATTCGGCGAGGAATTTTAGGTAATTCAGCGCCGCTTGGGGTAAGTCTTCCAACGTTCGACAGTCGGCGGTGGATTCTTTCCACCCCGGCACGGTTTTGTAGATGGGCTTACATCGGGCGAAACGCTTGGAACTGCTGGGGAAATCCCGGCAGGTTTCGCCGTCAATTTCGTAGGCCACACAGACTTTAATTTCCTCTAAACCATCGAGGACATCCAGTTTCGTGATGGCTAAACAGTCTAAACCGTTGATGCGCACGGCATAGCGACCAATGACGGCATCAAACCAACCACAACGACGAGGCCGCCCGGTGGTGGTGCCGAATTCTGCACCGCGATCGCCTAACATTTTCCCCACTTCCTCTTTTAACTCCGTCGGGAACGGCCCCTCACCCACCCGGGTCGTGTAAGCTTTCGCTACCCCAATCACCCGGTCAATGATCGTCGGACCAACACCCGCCCCCACACAGGCTCCCCCCGCAATGGGATTAGAAGAAGTCACATAGGGATAAGTCCCGTGATCCAAATCTAACAGCGTCCCCTGCGCCCCTTCAAACAGGATATTTTGCCGATTGCGCACCGCTTCATCAATTTTTAGGGAACTATCCACCACATGGGGGCGTAACCGTTCCCCATAGGCCAGATACTCCTCTACCACCGCTTGGGGATCAAGGGGAGGGAGATCATACAGTTTTTCGAGGATGGCATTTTTGTACTGCACCGCCCAAGTGACCTGACTGCGCAACTCATCGGGATTCACTAAGGTCATCATGCGAATCCCCATCCGTTCCGACTTATCAGCATAGGTGGGGCCAATTCCCCGTTTCGTCGTCCCAATCTTATGCTCACCCCGTTTATTTTCCACAGCTTCATCAATCAGACGATGGTAGGGCATCGTCACATGAGCCGTCTGGGAAATATACAACTTTTCTGTGGAAATTCCTAACTCGGCAAGTTGATCAATTTCTTGAATCAGCACTTTGGGGTCAATTACCGTCCCCGAACCGATAATACATTGTGTTTTTGGGTATAAAATGCCGGAAGGAATTAGATGGAGTTTGAAGGTTTGTCCTTGTACGACTACAGTATGTCCCGCGTTCGCTCCCCCTTGGTAGCGAACGACGACATCTGCTGAACGACTCAGCAGGTCTGTAATCTTACCTTTGCCTTCGTCCCCCCACTGGGCTCCAATTACTATAACGTTAGCCAAGGGTCTTGTTTCTATTCAACACTTTTCACAAACTCTCATTATCTATAAGAAGGGGGGAGTGTGTCAAGGGTTTTAATCGGGAACGGGGGGCAGGGGAGAGGCAATCTCCCGACTCCCGACTCCCGATTCCCGACTCCCGATTCCCGATTCCCGACTCCCGACTCCCGACTCCCGACTCCCGACTCCCGATTCCCGATTCCCGACTCCCGACTCCCAATTCCCCAAGGAGATTTATGGCACTCTATGCAGAACTACATCGTCATTTAGGGGGTTCCGTTGTTCCCCGCGTGTTGTGGCGTTATTTCCAACGACGCAACGAGGATTTAGCCGCCCAATTCCCGGTGTATCCCGAATTTGAAGAATTTTATACCCGTCCTCGTAATACCCTTGATGAGTATTTAGAATTACATACCCTTGTGGAGACAGTCCAAACAGAACAGGCGCTCCCTTATTTTATTTATCGCCTGATTCGCGGGGCTTATATTTTTGAAAACCTCGCCTATTTAGAACTCCGCTATACTCCCTACTTGCGCACCCCAGAACGCCTCAGCCAAGGGGAACGGATTGAGCAGATGGCGCAAATTGTGGAAATTGTGGGGAAAGCCTCTCAAGCGGAAGATTACCCCATTATTACCAGCCAAATCCTTTGTATGCACTCCCGTTTACCTTCAGAGGTCAATCGAGCCATTGTGGAATTAGCGGTGAGTTATCCTGAATATGTTTGTGCTGTTGATGTGGCGGGGGGAGATGCCCATTATCAGGAGCGTTTGGATGAGTTTGTGGGGTTATATGATTATGCGCGATCGCAGGGCATCAAAACCACCGGACACCTCTACGAAACCGTCGATGGCTGTTATCCCCAACTCCTCCCCTACCTCATGCGCATTGGTCACGGCATCCAAATCCCCCTAAAATATCCCGAACTCCTGCCCCAACTCGCCGCCCAGCAACAATGTTTAGAAGTTTGCCCCACCACCTACTTTAAAACCGGCACCCTCGACGACCTCTCCCAGTTAAAAATCGTCTTTGACCGTTGTTTTGAGGCCGGGGTAGACATCGCCATCTGTACCGATAACGCCGGACTCCATAACGTCCGTCTCCCCTTTGAATACGAAAACCTCCTCACCCACGACATCATCGACTTCCGACAACTCCAAGCTTGTCAAGATGCCGCCTTCCGCCATGCCTTCGCCTGGCCCCACCAACAGCCCCCCGCCTCCCTCTTAACCAGCATCCTACAAAAAGAACCCCCAGAAGCCCAGTCCATTTATCCCTAACAACTGATAATCAATTCTGAATATCCTAAGAATCACAACATCCAATCTAACGATTTGGTCGCCTAGGAAGACTTGAATGTGAAAGGGTTAATTTGGCATCGGCATTGGGCTAAGTCGATAGTGACGCGGGTTTGTGTGCTGCGCCTTGGACTCCGTACCGTGGGGCACACGGGAACGCATACGCTTGGGGAGATTGAGCCTCTGGCTGAGTTGGAGCAGTCCTGCTCAGTGAGGTTCGGTCGATGAACCAAGAATCCCCGTCGCTGTCTTCGCGGGGAGTGTTAAAATAACTAGGGTCATTTCTAAAGCTAGTATTTACGTCGTTTGAATCAATCCACCGAAATACAAGAAATCGATACTCTCGCGCAAGAACTCGCTACAATTCAACAAACGGGTTCTAAGCGGATTGCCTTGCTAGGGACTCGTCATGTGCCGCTTACTCATCAGAAACTCATTGAGATGATGAGTTATGCCCTCGTGTTGACGGGCAACCGTTTGATGACTTCTGGCGCAACGGGAACCAATTTTGCAGCCATTCGGGGCGCGATGCGCGCTGATCCCAACCTGTTAACCGTGATTCTGCCTCAAAGTCTCGCCCGCCAAACGCGGGAATCTCGAGAGCAGTTAGAGAAGGTGATTCATTTAGTGGAAAATCCCGATAATGATCATCTGTCCTTAGGAGAAGCCAGCGCTCTGTGTAATCGTGACATCATTTCTCGCTGTCAACAGTTGATTTGTTTTGCGTTCCATGATAGTCACACCCTTTTAAAGACCTGTGAGGAAGCAGAAGAACAACGAAAAGTAGTAACTCTATTCTACTTTGATTAAGGGGTGTTGTGAACTCCCCTTTAAACAGGACTAAGTGTTGGGCTTAGTCTTGTTTGTCTTGGGTATTCAGCAAAGCCTAATTGAACTTATGAATATTGAATTGATTTTATTAGCCTCTGTGTTGGGGGCGGTGGTGTTGGTGTATTTGCCCTATTTGGTGGTGGCGTATAATCGAGTCCGTTTGGGCTATGATATGAGCGCCCCTCGGTTGATGTTTGAAAAATTTCCCCCCTATGCCAAGCGAGCGACTTGGGCTCATCAGAATTCTTTTGAGGCCTTAATTATTTATGCTCCGGCCGCTTTGATGGCCTATGTGACGGGGGTAGAGTCTATGGTGGCGGGATATGCGGCGATCGCCTTTTTAATCGTCCGTTTCCTCTACTCCCTCTGTTATATCCTAGATTTTGCCCTCATTCGCCCCTTAATGTTCGTGCTGGGCTTAACTTGTAGTGGCATTTTATTCGCCCTCAGTTTGTTACAAGTGGCAGGCTAGGGCTACAATACCCTCACACCTCGGAAAGTGTCTGAAAAGCACATTCTCAACATCCTGAAAACCGTTCTAGTTTAAATAAAATTATGGCATCCACCAGTTCTTTTGATGTTGTCAGCGACTTTGATCATCAAGAAATGGTCAACACCGTAGATCAAACCCTACGAGAAATCAAAAGTCGTTATGATCTCAAAAACACCAACAGCACCCTAGAATTAGGGGAAAGCACTATTACCGTGAATACAGATAGTGAGATGACCCTAGAAACCATTCACGATATTTTGCGACAAAAAGCCGCCAAACGGAATCTCTCGCAAAAAATCTTTGAATACGGGAAAATTGAGTCGGCCAGTGGGGGCAGAGTTCGGCAAGAAGTTACCCTAAAAAGGGGAATTAGTCAAGAGAATGCTAAGAAAATTAGTAAATTAGTGCGGGATAATTTTAAAAAAGTGCAGGCTTCGATTCAAGGGGATGCGGTGCGGATTTCTAGTAAATCGAAAGACGATTTACAGGAAGTGATTCAAGCCTTGAAACAGGAAGAATTTCCCGTGGCTTTACAGTTTACGAATTATCGCTAGTCTGGGGCTTCTCTCTCAAGATCCAAGGAAACGGGAACCCCACCCTCAGCTAGGGAACGAGTTAAGGCAGTTAGCACTTCGACTAACTCCATCCCCACCCAGCCGGAAGAGAGGGGGGAGGGGGTTTGAGTGAGAACGGATTCGACAAAGCGATCGCACACCCGCCCCAACGGTTCATAAGAGTCCAACGCCAACACCTCTCGCCCCATCCCTTGGGGGATAAAATTCCCCCCCACCTGCTCAAAATAGCCCCGTTGGATGGTTAAGGGGGCATCCCCCGCCAACTCGTCAAAAATCAATGTCCCTTGACTCCCCACCACACAGAGACGGCGCTGCTTATCCGGATTGAGCCAACAGAGATGAATCACCCCTTGAAACCCACTAGGATAGGTCACTGTCACCCAGACCAAATCCCGCACCGCTAAGGACTCCGAAACCGCCGGAATCGCCATCTTTAACTGAGGCTGTAACCAAACTTGCCCCGTTGCTTGTACCGTTTGGGGTTTCTCCCCTAACCAATGGCTGAAAATCGCCAGATCATGAATGGCCAAATCCCATAAAGCATCGACATCTTGACGCACAGGGGCTAAATGAGTCCGGGTGGCGTAACCATAGCGTAACTCCCCCAATGTTCCCGACTCAACCACCCCTTGACCCG
The DNA here is from genome assembly GCF_000314005.1 of Spirulina subsalsa PCC 9445. Classification (NCBI taxonomy): domain Bacteria; kingdom Bacillati; phylum Cyanobacteriota; class Cyanophyceae; order Spirulinales; family Spirulinaceae; genus Spirulina; species Spirulina subsalsa. Next base: position 1,806,047 of record NZ_JH980292.1, on the reverse strand, counting down.
CTACTACGGCCGGATGGAAGAGATAGGTGTGGTCAATAAACAACTGCACCTGTTTTTCCTGGGCGAGTTGGCAGAGATGACGACACTCGGCAGGATCTAACGTCAGAGGTTTTTCAGCCAGGACATGATACCCCAAGGTTAAGGCATCCTGAATCAAAGCATAGTGGGTCGCCGCCGGAGTGGCCACTAGAACCGCATTGAGATCCGGATGTTCCCGAATACTCGCCCAATCCGTGGCTTGAATGACCTGGGGGGGAAGATTGGCCCCACATTCGGCCAACTGCTCAGGATTGGAGTCTACCACGGCCACTAAGTCAATCTGGGGGTGTTGGGAACAAACCCGCACCCAATGTTTTCCCCAACGTCCCACCCCTAACAGGGCTATTTTAATTCTCATTTAGCTGCATTCTCCTTGGGTTGACCAATGGCTAAGAAAGCCTGTTTCGCGGCCGCTTGTTCTGCTGCTTTTTTTGAGTGTCCGATCCCCCGACCTAAACACTCGTTTTTTAGCCAGACTTCAGCTGTGAAGCGCTCTGTGTAGTTCGCTCCTTTTCCGGTTTCTTGGACGCGGTATTCTGGCAAAAGTTTATACTGTCCTTGAGTCCATTCTTGCAGCGCGTCTTTATAGTTCTGGAGGGCGGGATCTTGTCGGACTTCAATCGCCTTATCTTTTAAGACGGAATCCAGCCAACAGCGCACGAGGGTCATGGTGTGGGTACTGAGATATAAAGCCCCTAAAACAGCCTCAAACGCATCGGCTAAACGGGAGCGTTTGCCTCCATGATCGGCCGATGTCCCCCCGGATACTAATAGGTAGCGTTCTAAGCCATAGATTTCGGCAAAATCGGCTAAAACGCGATCGCTCACCAACACCGACCGAATGGCTGTAAACTCCCCCACGGGTGCATCAGGATAGGTTTCTAATAACACTTCCGAAGCGGCCAGACGGACGACGGCATCCCCCACAAATTCCAACTGTTCATAATTAGCCCCTTTGTTAATACTGGGATGAGTTAAGGCTAAATCCAGTAAACGATAATTAACCGGGGCATCCGAGGCTAACCCCAATCGTTGAACCAACTTTTGAAGTTGTTTCTCTCGCCTCTGGTCTTTCACTACAGGGGATGAATTCAACTTCACTACTCCTAAAAACCTGACGCTGCAATCTTCTATTGTATCCCAAGACGATCAGGCTACAGAGTTAGCCTTCTGGAGGATTTATTCCGGTTTGAGGGGAGGGGTTGGGAGCAGGATGGTAGGATGGGAGGATGTGAAGAGTAAACAGAGGAATGCTATGTTGGTTCACTTTACGGAGGACGTTGCATTATGGCTACTCTACGTTTAGAAAATGGTACGATCTACAGCGAACTGGTTGAGATTCGCGCCCAACTCGCCCCCCTGAATGTTCATCTAAACCATTGGCCTGTGGGGAAGCATCCCGAAATTCAGACGTTGTTAGGGAAAGCCGCGCTGAGTGATGGGGAGAAAGAACAAGTTTTAGGCACTTTAGATCACTATTTTGTCCAATTACAAGAAGAAGCGGGGTATCAGTCCCGAGATTTGATTGTTCTCCATCCCGATATCCCGAATCTAGGGGATTTGTTGGCTAAGTTTGAACGCTGCCACACCCACGCGGATGATGAAGTGCGCTATATCATCGAAGGAGAGGGGATTTTCGGTTTTGTCTCTCCGACGGGAGAACAGATGGAGTTAACGCTTCAGGGGGAAGAATATATCAATGTTCCGGCGGGAACAGAACATTGGTTCTACTTAACTCCTCGTCAACGGATTAAAGCAGTGCGCTACTTTACCACGACAGCAGGCTGGACTCCGGAATATACCGACACACCTATTCGGATGTCCAGTCAGGGTTATGAGAAAGCCCGATAGCCTGAAAGCCCTTGGATTTAAGCCCATATAGCATTCCTCAATGATTTGTAAGAAAATAGCGTAGGGGGAACATAAATTCCCCTTACCACAACTCATTTAGGGTGGCTATATAGCAAACTTATCTGAGTCGTGCTAAAAAGGCTCGCTTGCAATCCAACTAGGACAATAGTTCAGAGTTCACGTCTCATTAGGACTAGCTATAGTTCCGAAATTAATGTCATTCATCACCAATCTATGAGCTTTGTTGATACCCTCTATGGCTTCTTTCTCTGTCTACTCGTTCCCTTTTATTGGCACTATGGGAAATTTACCCCGGCTTTTAATTTAAACACCCAAGGCAACGTCACCACTGCCAAAGTGGATATGAACGATTCCTCAGAATCCACCCAAAAACGGCGACAGTGTTTATTACTCTTGGCTAGTTTATTTTTTTATGCCCTTTTACAGATTTATTATATCCCCTTCCTACTCTTAGCTGCCTTTTTAAATTATCGGTTAGCCAAGGCAATGGAAGCCCGTTTTCGGGGCTGTTTACAACCCCAATATTCCCAACTTTCTAATCAAGAATGGGAAGAAATGCAGCGTTTCTGGAATAGTCAGGCAACCCAGATCCTCCTGATTGGGATTGTTTTAAATGTCCTGATTCTAATTATTTTTAGATACCTGCCTTTCCTCTTTGGTATTATTGACGATATTTTGAATCTCCCCTTAGCTCAATTTAGTTCTAACTGGCTGAGAACTAACCTCATTGTTCCCTTGGGCATCTCCTTTTTTACCTTTGAATGTATTGCCTATTTAGTAGACGTTTATCGCGGCGCACCTGCCAGTTATTCATTTTTACAATTTGCCAGTTATAAACTCTTTTTTCCGAAACTAATTTCTGGACCGATTACCCGCTTCCATCAATTCAATACCCAACTGAAAGAAAGCCAAGCCTTGACGAACCCTCTATTTACTGAGGGGTTATGGCTTATGGCCTGTGGCATTGTAAAAAAAGCCTTAATTGCGGACTCCTTGGGAATTTTTGTAGACCTTTGTTATGGCAACTTAGAACGGGCAGGTAGTGGGGATTTATGGTTAGCTATTATTGGCTACGGTCTACAACTTTATTTTGATTTTAGTGGCTATGTCGATATGGCGCGAGGCAGTGCCATGTTATTGGGATTTCAACTGCCGGAGAACTTTAATTCTCCCTACTTTACCACCAGTATCGCGGCTTTTTGGCGGCGGTGGCACATTACCCTAGGGGATTGGTTACGCAACTATCTCTATTTTCCCTTGGGCGGGTCAAGAAAAGGCTTAATGCGCACCTGTATTAATTTGTTTTTAATTATGTTCTTGGCGGGGATTTGGCATGGTGCGGCTTGGGGGTATGTGATTTGGGGGATTATTCACGGTTTAGCGTTGGTAATTCACCGACTCACGGAACAGGTTTCTCAGGTTTTTACCGGGTTTGGACGATGGTGGAAAACTATCCCCGGCACAGTTTGCGCTTGGATGATGACCCAGTTTATGGTGTTTCTCGCTTGGGTGTTTTTCCGCTTACCCAATGTTCAACAAGCGAATTTAGTGTTTAGTCGTTTATTTAATCATCGGGCTGATGTCCAGTTTGCCCACAAAGTTTATGGGGAAGCCTTAGGTATGGGGCGCTCGGATTTGGTTTGGTTGGTGTTAGCGTTGGTCATGACCATGACGTTTTTATATTTGGTGAAACGGGGGTTAAAAATTGAACTGAGTAGTTCGGTTAAAATAGCGTTGGTTCCGGTCTGTATTTTTGTGGTTTGGATTTTAGCTCCGGGAGGCGGTTTACCTTATATTTATTTTGATTTTTGATCATAAACGCCGTTGATACAACATCCCCGGTAAGGCGGTAGCTAGACCCATTAATTCTAAGTCAAATAAGGCGACGGAGACGGTTGAGATGTCTAGATTGACCTTTTGGGCAATCACATCTACGGGTAAGGGCTCTAGGGAAAGGACGGCGAAAATGGGGGCGATATGGGGGGGTAAATCGGGGGGTGGGGGGGGAGGTGGAGTCATTTGATCGAGTTGGGGGATTTCGCCCAAGGCTTCGATCAGTTCTTTTTCCCCTAGGATTAACTGGGCGCCTTTGTTGGCTAATTCTAAACAACCGGAGGATTGAGGCTGATCGAGGGAACCGGGTAAGACGTAGACATCTCGCCCAAATTCGTTGGCGTAACGGGCGGTAATCAATGCTCCGGAACGGCGGGCGGCTTCGATGACGAGGACAACGCGACTTAATCCGGCGATGATGCGGTTGCGGGGGGGGAAGTTTTTGGCTTCGGGGGGGGTGCCGGGGGGATAATCACTTAAGATTAAGCCCTGTTTGGGGATTTGCTGGTAAAGGTGGGTGTTGCTGCGGGGATAAATGATATCAATCCCGGTGCCTAAGACGGCGATAGTGCGTCCTCCGGCGGCTAAACAACTTTGATGGGCGATCGCATCTACCCCACTAGCTAGGCCGGAAATGACGGTAAATCCATGTTTTGCCAAGGTTGTGCTGAGTTGACGCGCCCAACGTTGACCATATTCGGTGATGTTGCGGGTTCCCACAATGCCTATCAGGGGGGTTTTGCCTTGATTCTCGGCTAAGTCTACTTGACCGCGATAGTATAAAACGGGGGGTAAACTAGGAATCTCTAGCAATAAGTGAGGATAGTCGGGATCGGGGGGAATCCAAAACTGAAAACCCCTGTCCTGGCAATCTTTGAGTAGTTTTTCTGGGTTAAGCTGCGATCGCCTTTCTTGAATTACCCCCAACAATTTCGGCCCCACCCCCTCCACCTCACGCAATTCTCCGGGTGAAGCCTCCCAGGCCTTGCCTAAACTGCCAAAATTCCCATAGAGGCGTTGGGTTAAGACGGCTCCAACTCCCTCCACTTTTGACCACGCCAACCAGTAAGCCCGTTCTTCTAGCAATGTTCTATCCTCGATCTGCCCATCTCTATTTTATCTCTGCCTCCTTCCTCTGCTCTTTTTGCAAATTTTTAGAAAAAATTCTGCTATTTAATTAAGAATTTATCGCATTAAGCGTACAATAAGAAATCGCAAAGCAAAAAACCGTTTAGACGAATCATGACCATTAACCGAAAAAACCTCCTCACCTTCAGTGCTGGACTTGTGATGTTGTGGGGAACAGGCTGTGCGACGACGACCGAAGCCCCTACAGACAACGCCAGCAGCCCCAGTGGGGGGGGAGAAGTGAACCTATACACCGCCCGTCACTATGACGTAGATTCTGACCTCTATCGCAAATTTACCGAAACGACAGGGATTAAGGTCAATGTAATTGAGGGGAAAGCGGAAGAATTGTTAGAACGCATCCAAAGCGAAGGAGTCAACAGTCCGGCCGATGTGTTTATGACGGTGGACGCGGGCAACCTGTGGCAAGCGCAAGAGGCGGGGGTTTTTCAGCCTGTTTCTTCGGCGACTCTCAAGGCAGCAATTCCCGAGAATTTACGGGAGGATGAGGGTCACTGGTTTGCCCTGACCAAACGGGCTCGGGTGATTATCTATAACACCGATAATGTCCAACCCGACGAACTTTCTACCTATGAGGCACTGTCAGAACCTCAATGGCAGGGACGGGTTTGTATGCGCAGTTCTAGCAATATTTATAATCAGTCTCTGGTGGCGGCGAAATTGGAAGAATGGGGGACTGAACGAACCGAAGCGTGGTTAAGGGGTTTAGTGGGTAACTTTGCCCGGGAACCCGAAGGCAACGATACGGCGCAAATTCAAGCGGTTGCGGCCGGACAATGTGATGTTGCGATCGCCAATACTTATTATGTGGGGCGTCTCTTGGCCTCTGAAGACCCCAAAGACCGAGAAATTACCGCTAACATCGCCGTCTTTTTCCCCAATCAAGACATTGGAGGCACTCATATTAATGTGAGTGGGGCGGGTGTAGCGGCTAATGCACCCAATAAAGAAAATGCAGTGACGTTCCTCGAATTTCTCACCACCCCAGAAGCGCAAAAAGTCTTTGCGGCGGCCAATCATGAATATCCGGTGACGGCTAATGTAGCTGAGAACGAGTTTGTGAAGGGTTTCGGCGATTTCCAAGCATCGGGCCTCAATGTAGAGGTTTATGGTGAACGGAATGCCGATGCAGTGAGACTGATGGATCAAGTGGGCTGGAAATAGTCTGATTGGGGCGTGCTGAATAACTGGGCTAGGGAACGGGGAACAGGGGGGATGGGTTGATTACTGTTGCACGAGTGCCTATTCCCGACTCCCGACTCCCTAATCCCTATTCCCTGTTCCCTTGACTTTTAACTTGTCAAGGTTGCCCCTCCGTCAATGCCCAAATATGTTGCAGGAGGAAACCCCCTAAAACACTGCCAATAACGTAGTAGAGAAAATCCGACCAATCGAAGGCAACCCCCAAAATGAGACGACCGAGGAGGGTTGCCCGAATGGTCTGTAACCAAGGGGGATGCCAGAGTTGGAGAAACTCTAAAATCGAGGTGCAAAGGAAAACCCCCAAGGCGATGGGCCAGATGGCTTGACGACGGGGGAAGATGAGGAAAAAGACTAAACACCAGGCCATTTCGTAGAAGATGCTGCTAAAAGAATCATTGACCCAAGCCGAACCCCACCCCTGATAAAATTTGGCGGATAACCCGAGGGGGATTATCAGGAGGAGATAGAACAGGGTTAAGAAACGAGGGCGATGGGTAAAACGCAGCACGGGTTAAGCTTTGCGGGGAAAGTGGGTCATTTTGGCGATCGCACAAACCGTTAACTGCCCCGATTCTATGGTTAATTCCTCGATATACAACGAAATGCCTTGAATCTCAAAATCTCGCAAATTCAGCACATCTAGAGCCTTCTGGCGCAATATCTCGGTGAATTTTGGGCAGGGTTCAACCCCTTGGCTATAGTGACAATCGGCTAAGATCACCTCCTCCCCTAACATGGTGGGGGTGGCTTCCATGGTCACCTGTTGACATTCCCCGGTGGAAACGGTCAAATCCACATCAATGGCAATTTTGCCCGTGGCGAGGAGATGACAATGAATGCTCTGGGGGGTTAGGGTAATGGGGTGTTGGTTTTGCTCAGTCGGTAGGGCTTGAATGCGATCGCTTAACAATTTCGTATTAAACGCCCGGTTAAAATCCGCCTCCGTCAAACGAATGCAGGCCGTCCCATCCGTCGGCTGAGTTAACTCAATATTGCCCATGAGTGCCTTAAAAGGACTTACCGCAATCGTCTTCATTTGGAGACGCATCTCCTCCATGCGGAGATTTTGCCCCATCACCAGACCCGTCCCATCGATTAACAGGGACTCTAACTTACCTTGCGCCAAGAGATTAGGATCCGTTTTGACCCGGACTTGCAAATCCTGCGCCTTTCTAATTTGACTTTTTAAAGCCAGCCGCGCAATTTTATTTAGCGCTTCCTCACCCAAGTTCTTCTGATTCAGTAACAACACTGCCGATTTTATAAATAGGTTTAATGAGCTTAGTATAAGAGTGAACGTTAAACTTTGGGAGAATTTACGGGTCAAACTTCACCCGATCCGGATCAACACAGTGCCGAGGGAACCGAGACTAGCAGGGAGGGCAATACTTGACCTATTCCCCCTGACCTCCCCACTGAAAACAGATCTACCTACTCTAACGGTTGAAAACCCGAGGTTGAGACACCGCTTGACGATAGACCTCCACCCCTTCGCTGTAATCAATAGGCAGCACCGCCACCACGTTTTCATGGGGTCTGGGGATAATCACCCACGTTTCTAGGGTACCGCCGGGGGTATTTTTCGCTGCCTCAATCCCCGCTTCCATCGCCGTTTTGACCTCAGACACATCCCCGCGAATATTCACCGTAAAGCGCGCACTCCCCACGCGAATATAGCCCACTAAGGTAACACGACCTGCTTTAACCATTGCATCGGCAGCAGCCAGTACAGGGGGAAATCCCTTAGTTTCTAATGATCCAACAGCCTCTGGCATTCAAATTCTCCTTCTTTAAAAGACTTATATCACCTTGACATCCAAAGATCAGCCACGCTTATTGTACGAGGCTTTAGCCCCCTTAAGCTATCGGAAGCGTTCCACCGCCTCGGTATATTCGAGGGGCAGAACATTAATCACATTTTCGGGCGGGTTCGGCACAATATAATGGGTGAGAACTTCCCCCCCGAAAACACTTTCTCCGGCCTCAATCCCCGCCGCCTGTGCCATTTTCACCTCGGACACCGGCCCCCGGATAGCCACCACAAAGCGCCCACTTTCGGCCTTATCAAACCAAACCAGCGTAACACGCCCTGCTTTCACCATCGCATCCGCCGCCGCTAAAATGGCGGGAAAGCCCATCGTTTCAATAACTGCAACTGCTTCAGGCATAATAAATTAAGGGTCAAGCTTAGGAATTCAGCATAACTTTCTATTCTAGCAATTTTCTGGAGCGATGGAAATAGGCAGCAGTAGCGGTTATTATCCTTTCACACCACTTCCGGCATCAGTGGGGATAATATAGCGCTGGGCGAAGACAAAGACCAACAACACGGGAACAATGGAAATCACGGATCCCGCCGCCATTAACCGCCAATCGAGGGAAAATGTTCCGGCTAAGGTCGCTACCCCTAACGGTAGGGTGTAATAGTCGGGTTGATCAATGACAATTAAGGGCCAGAGGAAATCACTCCAAGAGCCAATAAACACGAAAATAGCGAGGGTAACAAGGGCAGGACGCACGGCCGGAATCATGACGTGCCACCAGATGCCGAGTTCTGATGTGCCATCAATGCGGGCGGCTTCTTCCAATTCTTTGGGGACACCTTGGAAGGCTTGCCGGAGGAGGAAAATCCCGAAGGCGGAGGCAATGGAGGGGAAAATAATGCCCAGGTAGGTGTTGCGCAGTCCTAACTGTACTGTCAGGATAAACAGGGGAATCATGACGATTTGGAAGGGAATCATGATGGTGGAGACAATGAGGGCAAAAATGAAATCTCGTCCTTTAAATTCCAGTCGTGCGAGGGGATAGGCGGCGAGGGAACAAAAGAGTAGGTTAAGGGCGACGGTTAATACCGCGACGACGACACTATTCAATAGATAGGTGGCGAAGGGGTAGGTTTCCCAGACGATCTGGAAATTCCGTAGGGTAGGGTTTTGGGGGATGAGTGGGGGGGGAAAGCCAAAAATCGGTTCTGTGGGGGATTTAAAGGCCGTACTCACTAACCAGAGGAGGGGAAACAGCATGGCGATCGCAATTCCACTCAATAACAGATAAGTCCGCACCGTTCCCCAAAATTGGCGTTGAATCTTCATAATAGGGCATTGATAACCGTTAGCCCCCATTGTATAGCAATCCTCAATAGGGAGCAGGGGGGCAGGGGAGCAGGGGAATAGTGGCTAGTGAATAGCCAAAACCCTTGACTATTCCCGACACCCGATTCCCGACTCTCGATTCCCTATTCCCGACTCCCCAAGTCTCGGACTTATTCAGCAAGCCCTAGGGTCGTTCAACAAAACTCTGAACTTACAAGCGTTCTGTCATTTGAGTTAATAAAGTATTAGAACGCTCAATAAAAGACTTCATCCCTTCAGGATCAAAAGGCTTCTGAGAAATTAAGGCCAGATCGTAGATATGTTGACACATCTGGTTTACTAATGTACCCGTACTAGATTGTCCATCCCCAACGGCGATCGCACCTTGACTCAAATTGACCAAATTTTGAATCATCGGGTGGGCTGTATTCACCAGCAACGTATGAATTTCTGGGAATTCCACCGCCTTCTGTTGCAATAGAGCCGTCATCTCCTGAATCCGGCGCATTTCCTCCGGTAAAATCACCATCGCTGGGGGTGTCGTTTGCGGATTATCGGTTTTCAGTGACTCCGTGCGAATCGTCACCTTGCTATTATTTAAAGCCTGCTCAAACAACTCCTTCACCAACTCACTGCGCGTTTTATTGGTTTTCGGATCAATAATTTCCGACTTGTCCTCTTCAATTAACGTCTGATCTAAATCCGAATCCACCCGCGAGAAACGCACATCAGAATATTCCCGTTCTAAGAACGGAACAAAGTAGTTGGTATCAATAAAGGAATCTAAAAACAGAACCTCTAATCCCTGTTTTTTGTACAGTTCTACATAGGTCGCTTGAGCCGTCGGATCCGTACAATAAAAAACGCGGTTTTCGTGTTTTTCCTTATTCCGTTCGAGATAATCCTTTAAGGTCGTATAACCATCCCCCTCCGTAGTCGCACCGTCGGCCTGTTGCCAAGGATCACCCTCTCCGGCTTGTACTTCCACTTGGGGTTCTTCCTTCGGTTTATCCGCCCCATAGGTGGTTTTATAGATAATTAAATCCTCCACCTGTTTCTTAAACTTATCATCCTTGAGGGAACCAAATTTAACAAACGTTCCCACATCTTGCCAACATTGGATATATTTAGCGCGGTCTTCTTGATAAATTTGTTTCAGACGGTCGGCGATTTTTTTCGAGATAAAATCTGTAATCCGTCGCACCGTGCGGTCATTGGTTAAAGCACTCCGAGACACATTTAAAGGAATATCCGTGCTATCAATTACCCCCCGTAACGGCATCAGGAAATCTGGGATGATTTGGTCGCAGTGGTCACTCACAAACACCTGATTACAGAACAGTTTAATCTGTCCCTTATTAATATCAACATCCGGTTTAATGGGGGGGAAATAAAGAATCCCATTCAGGATAAAGGGGTAGTCCGTATTGAGATGTACCCACAACAGGGGGTCTTCTTGGAAGGGGTAAAGATAACGATAAAACTCTAGATAATCCTCATCGGTCAGATTTTGGGGAGAATCTTTCCAGGGGGCCTTTTGTTTGTTGATTTGCTCGTCCCCTAATTTAATGGGAACAGGCATAAAATCACAGTAGGTTTTAACTAACTGTTTAATGCGACCTTCTTCTAAATACTCCTGTTCTTCATCCATCATGGTGAGGGTGATGGTAGTGCCGGGAGTCGTCCGACTAGAGTCGCTCAATTCAAAGGCCGGAGAGCCATCACAGGACCAATGCACCGCTTGGGAGCCACTGCGATGGGAGAGGGTGTCAATTTCCACATGACGCGCCACCATGAAGGAAGAGTAAAACCCTAAACCGAAGTGACCGATGATTTGCTGGTTGGGGTCTTTTTGGTACTTCTGGATGAATTCCTCCGCACTGGAAAAGGCGACTTGGTTAATATACTTTTTCACCTCATCGGCCGTCATACCAATCCCATTGTCGCTGACCGAGAGGGTTTTCTTCTCCTTGTCAATGTTGATGGTAATTTCCGGTTCCGGGAGGTCGCCGTCCACTTCCCCCGCATAGGAGATCATCTTGAGTTTTGCGATCGCATCCACACTGTTGGAGATTAATTCCCGCAAGAAAATCTCATGATCCGTATAGAGAGATTTTTTGATAATGGGAAAAATATTCTCAGTGTGGATTGTAATATTGCCTTGTTCTAGTACAGTCATAGAGATTGTTCAGTTTAGCCTAAAAGTCCGTATCCTTGATTGTGCGTGATTCTGGCTCAGATGTTAGGAGGGAATGACCCACCTATAACGATTCGGATTTCCCCACTTGAGCCTCTCAAGCTCGGTATACAGTGTGAACTACCCCACCCTGCCGTTGGCGAGGATGGGGCTTCCTGATTCAATGGGAAAAGCATCTAGCAAAACCGAAATCTTGCCAGGTTGTTTTACGTTCCCTCCCCAGGTCGTATCGCTGGTTCCCAACGACAATATCCGCAAGGCTTCATTTTTAATGTTTTGTGCTGCATTAATATCACGGTCATGGTGAGTGCCACAATATTGACATTCCCATTGCCTAACCTCTAACGCTAAACTATCTACGCAAGCGAGGAAGGGGAATTCCGCAACATTTTTGTGTTAATTCTCCCGCTTTAGGGCGCTTTCGTGCCAATGGCCTAACAGGAGATTTGACAAGACGGTTAAACCCCAAAAAATGGCAATGCCCAAGAGGGTAATTAATAAAATCGCCGCAAACATCCGGGCAATTTGTAAATTGTAGCTGGCCATTAAAATCTGATAGGCAATGCCCGAACGTTGCCCCCCAGTCCCAGCAACAAATTCCGCCACGACGGCCCCAATCAAGGCTAATCCCCCACTAATGCGCAATCCCCCCAAAAAGTAGGGCAGAGCGCTAGGTAAACGTAAATAGAGCAAGGTTTGCCAAGGGGAGGCATTGTAAAGTTGAAAGACATCTTTCAGGGTATGGTCAACGCTGTTTAACCCCAAGGTGGTGTTCGAGAGGATGGGGAAAAAGGCGATAATCCAAGCGCAAATCACCAGGGCGGCAAAGGTGCTAGATTGGGGGGGCAGGACTTGGCGAGTCCAGATGATAATTAAGGGTGCGATCGCCACAATAGGAGTTGTTTGTAAAACCACCGCATAGGGAAATAAACTATACTCCACCCATTTATTCAACGTTAAAAGGATCGATAACACCACCCCCGACACAATGGCTGCCACAAAAGCCACCAGGGTAATTTGCAACGTAATCCAAAGAGCAGGCAACAAAATTGCCCAATCTCTCCAGAGGGTTTGTATTACTAAAAGCGGCCCCGGCAACAAGTAAGGGGGTGTGTTGCTCCAGCGCACGAAGAGTTCCCAACTGACCAAAAACAACACCCCCACAATCAGAGGCGCAATAATTTCAATAGAGGTTAAGCGACGGACTAAGCCTTGCCAGAAATTAACCCGAGGAGATTCAGGTTCTTTCCGCGTTTCAGACTCAGAAGGTTTAATTTGAGTGGATGACATAGGACAGCAATCACGGATAAACAAGAGCGAGTAATCTGGAGAATAGAAGTTGCCCTAATATTGCCCTTGAGTTGCCGCCGTTAGCTCCACAGCAACTCGGTCACAATATTGATGAAAAGGTCGGGATAAACGAAAATCCTCCGGTCGAGGATAGGGAACTTCAATGGGAACGTCAGCGAAAATCTGACCGGGATGGGAAGACATCACTAAGACACGATGGGATAAATAAACCGCTTCATATAGATTATGGGTGACAAATAAAACCGTCCAATGTTTTTGTTGGGCTAAAGTTAATAAATCGTGATTTAACTTCGTCCGGGTGAGTTCATCTAAAGCCCCAAAGGGTTCATCCATTAAGAGCAATTGAGGATCCGTCACCAAAGCCCGAGCCAGAGAAACCCGCATTTTCATCCCCCCGGAAAGTTGCCGAGGATAGGCGGACTCAAACCCCGTTAAACCAACGAGATGAATCGCCTCTTGCACTTTTGCCCGGCTTTTATTGCGAGACATTCCAGCCAATTTCAAAGGCAAACGGATATTTTCAAACACCGTTGACCAAGGCAATAAAGCGGGTTGTTGAAAGACAAAAGCTAACTTTTGCTGGGGTTCGCTGTCTGACCATTCAATTTCTCCCTCGGTGACGTTGAGTAAGTTAGCCACTAAACGCAAGACGGTACTTTTCCCGCAACCAGAAGCCCCCACTAAACTGACGAACTCGCCCCGGTTAACGGTCAAGTTCAGATTGTGCAAAGCCACGACACCATTAGAATAAGCTTTGCTCACTTGCTGAAGATCAAAAACGGGAGCTTGGGGCATGGGTTCACAGGGTTCTGGATTCAAGGGATTGACCAACAAATTGCAGGGTAAACCCCTGAGTATAGTCGAAATCGGGACTGACGGTTCCCGCGTCTAACATCGCCTGAAAAATGGCCTCCCAGCGTTCGGCGGTCATAATGCCAATGCCGTATTTTTCAGCATCTCCCGATGTCGCCAGGCCATACTCTTTGATTTTTTCTAGACCATAGGCGAGTAACTCACTACTCATTTCCGGGTTATCTTGTTGAATCAATTCGTTGCCGGGAGCGGGGTCTTCAAGGTAGCTATACCAGCCTTTAATGGAAGCATCGACAAAACGCTGCACTAAGTCCGGGTTTTCTTCCACTAAACGGCGACGAGTGTCAATAGTCATGGCGTAGGGTGTATATCCATAGTCGGAGAGGAGAAACACCACAGGAGTAAACCCCCCTTGTTGCTCCACCGTCCAAGGTTCTGAGGAGAGATAACCCTGTTGGGCTGAGTTTGTATCGGCGAGGAAGGGGGCGACGCTGAAGTTATAGGGGCGTCGTTGGTCGTCGGTAAAGCCAAATTCTTTTCTCAGCATGGGCCAGTAGGTGGAATTGGAGATGCTGGAAACATAGATGGGTCTTCCTCTCAGGTCGGCTAGGGTTTCTACCCCAGTGTTAGGATGGGCTAAGAGAATTTGGGGATCTTTTTGAAACATGGCCGCGACGGTTACTTTAGGAACTCCTTCATAAACCGCTTGCATAGATCCCATGGAACCGCCCATGGTAAAGTCAAGGACTCCCCCCATCAAGAGTTGAGACAAATTCACTTGGGGGCCGCCCATTTGGATGGTGACATCTAGGCCATATTCTTCATAAATGCCTGTGGCGACGGCTTGATAAAATCCCCCATGTTCAGCCTGGGCGTACCAGTTCGTGCCGTAGACTATGCGCTCTCGGTCGGAGGGGGAGGTTCTGGGGGCGCGATTCTCACAACCTGCAATTAAACCACTGGCCAGGGCGAGAGAACTATATTGGATGAATTGACGGCGTTTCATGAAACTATAGCTTGGGTCAAGGTGGAAAGAAGAAAGAGATGCAGGATAGAAAAAACCTTTACTCTCCAGTGTGCCATAATCCCGATGCTCAGGGGGAAGTTGAGCGTTTTTTCTAGAAGCAGGACAAAACCAAAAGCACCCCCGATGAGGGAGTGCTTTTGGCTTAAATTAGCTTAGACCTGTTAGCGTAGTCTTGTGCTTAACTTACCCGTTGATTTGGGGAGCCGTTAAAGCTACAGGAGCCGCTTCACCACTTGCTAAGTCTAAGGGGAAGTTGTGAGCGTTGCGCTCGTGCATTACTTCAAACCCTAAGTTAGCGCGGTTCAGGATGTCAGCCCAGGTGTTGATGACGCGACCTTGGCTGTCTAAGATGGATTGGTTGAAGTTGAAACCGTTCAGGTTGAACGCCATGGTGCTTACACCCAAAGCGGTGAACCAGATCCCAACCACCGGCCAAGCTGCTAAGAAGAAGTGCAGGGCGCGGGAGTTGTTGAAAGAAGCGTATTGGAAGATTAAGCGACCGAAGTAGCCGTGAGCCGCTACGATGTTGTAGGTTTCTTCTTCTTGACCAAATTTGTAACCGTAGTTTTGAGATTCGGTTTCGGTGGTTTCACGCACTAAGGAAGAAGTCACCAGAGAACCGTGCATGGCGCTGAATAACGCACCGCCGAACACCCCGGCAACACCCAACATATGGAAGGGGTGCATCAGGATATTGTGTTCAGCTTGGAACACTAACATGAAGTTGAAAGTCCCACTGATTCCTAAAGGCATCCCATCGGAGAAAGAACCTTGACCCATGGGGTAGATCAGGAATACAGCAGTAGCGGCGGATACGGGGGCAGAGTAAGCCACGCAGATCCAAGGGCGCATCCCTAAGCGGTAGCTGAGTTCCCACTGACGACCGAGGTAGCAGAACACACCGATCAGGAAGTGGAAGATCACTAACTGGTAGGGGCCACCATTGTACAGCCACTCATCGAGGGAAGCGGCTTCCCAGATGGGGTAGAAGTGTAAACCAATGGCGTTGGAGGAAGGCACAACAGCACCAGAGATGATGTTGTTGCCGTAGAGTAAAGAACCTGCAACGGGTTCACGAATCCCATCGATGTCCACGGGGGGAGCAGCGATGAAGGCGATGATGAAGCAGGTGGTGGCGGTTAAGAGGGTAGGGATCATGAGAACACCGAACCAACCGATATAAAGACGGTTATTGGTGCTAGTGACCCACTGACAGAACCGCTCCCAAACGTTGGCGCTCTCGCGCTGTTGAATGGTCGTTGTCATGGTTTGATAATTTCTAAATCTAGATAATGGATGATGTAGGGAAAGACCTAGATTAACTTTCCGCTAGGTTTCATTATAGGGGGTGCATTACAATTTGTAAAGTGTTTCTGAGAATTTTTTGAGGGGAGGATGGAAGAGGGGAGGTCAATTACTTATAGTCCGGCTTATACGCTGGTGCCGACTTATGAGTGTTTTAATCGCTGTGGTTATTGTAATTTTCGCCAAGATCCGGGGGTGGGGGATTGGTTGGGTTTGGAGGAGGCGGGGGCTATTCTGCATGGCTTACAAAACTCTGGGGTGGTGGAAATCTTAATCTTAAGTGGGGAGGTTCACCCCCGGAGTTCCCGTCGCCCTGCTTGGTTTGAGCGGATTTATCAGTTGGGTGAGTTGGCGTTGAGTTTGGGTTATCTCCCCCATACGAATGTGGGGCCGTTGAGTTGGGAGGAGATGGAACGGTTGCGGGAGGTGAATGTTTCTATGGGGTTAATGGTGGAACAGGTGACTCCCCGCTTGTTGGAGACGGTGCATCAAAAAGCGCCGAGTAAGCGGCCTGAGGTGCGGTTACAGCAGTTAGTCTGGGCGGGGGAGTTAAGGATTCCCTTTACTACGGGGTTATTGTTGGGGATTGGGGAGGAGGAGGAGGATTGGGTGGAGAGTTTGAAGGCGATCGCATCTATTCATAAACAATACCAACATATTCAAGAGGTGATCCTCCAACCCCACCGCCAAGGGGCAACCCAGAGTTATGAGGAGGGGGTAAGGGAGGAGGGGCAATTGTTGCGGGCGGTTGCCTTGGCTCGGGAAATTTTGCCCCCAGAGATTGCCTTACAAGTTCCCCCTAATTTGGTGGGGGATGGGGTGCTGTTGCGGGCTTGTTTGGCCGCGGGGGCGAGGGATTTAGGGGGGATTGGCCCGAAGGATGAGGTGAATCCTGATTATCCCCATGTTCAGGTGGTGGCTTTGCAGGAGGCGATCGCACCCGATGGCTGGCAACTGGTTCCTCGTCTTCCCGTTTACCCCCAATACTATGATTGGTTGCCCCAGTCGTTGCAAGAGGCAATAGGCGGAGTTGTTGAAAGGGTACAAGCCCTAGCTATTCCTTATTCCCGTCCAAACTCCCCCTAAGATTTTCGGCCATTGGGTTTATTGTTCTAATAATACGGACTGCCACCAACTGTAAAGAGTATGGGTTTTAGGGGGAATATATCGGCCTTTAATCTTAATGGCATCTAACACCGCTTTAACGGTTATTCGTTCAATTTGGGCAATTTCTGACCAATCTTTGACAATTTCCAAAGTAGATAAAATCTGGAGGTGGGGGGCTTCTTGGGAAAAAAAGAACGGGCTTTTCTCTCATCGGTTGCTAGAGTCCAGTGGCGTTCAATGGCGATCGCACCTGTTGCCGCTTCCCCATCATCCAGTGTAACAGCATCGTTGACAAATCGCGCCATTTCTGCATCTGAAGCAAAGTCCACCCCCCTCAAAAGTCCCCCATTGATCGCACGCTCAAACTGTTCTACATTTTCTATAGTTTGTAATTCTCGCTGCACTTCCTGAACCATTGCCCCTTGAAAGGGAATCGTTTCTAAAATATCCAATAAATAACCAGATGCACACAAATTGAGCAGACAACAAGCATCAAAAAGTAAATAGGTGGAACTCATAACTCTTTATGCACTTCTGGTTTAACCTTGGATTAAATTCGCCTCAACATCTTCTAATAGACCACTAGAGTAGTCCCGTAAGGATTCAGCAATCCGACGAGCTTCTAAACGATCAACACCGAGAAAACGGGAAAATTGCCCCTCTGTAATTTTTCCTTGATCAAGGGCTTCAATCGCTAAATGTTGATAGTGAATGGGCGTAATTTCACGACGTTGTTGATCCGGTTGTAATCCTAATTCCTGCTGCATCTTTCTGACTTTTAATCCCCGTTCTTTTGCTTCGCAACGTTTCACGAACAAATTATCCCATGTTCCACTCGGCAACAGTTTCATCTCTTCCAAACGATAGGTTAACCCTTGCACTGATACCCCATAATAATGGGCAAGACTAAACAAATCGGTGGGGGTAAATTTTCCTTCATTAGCGCGACAACGATCATTAAACTGTTTCAATAAACTACTGGTTGGCATTAAAAAATATTTCGCAAAAGCCTCCGCCAAGCGTTTGCTTCGCAACGTTTCACGAACACTTTCGGGCAGCTTTTGATACTGCTCCTCTCGATCTACTACAGCCGTGTGACGATGGGCTAAAAAGTGTAAATAACCGTGGGCTAAAGACCAATGCTGACGTTCTGGCGGATGATAAACATTAATCGCTAGACACCCTCCCATTAGGTCATTATAGCTATAAATCTCGGAATATTTACCCGGCATGGGAAGATAAAAAATCCGAAGGCCTACCTCTTGTTCTAAAATGTCTCGTAAGCTACTGAGGGGACGATCTCCGAGTCCGAGACGTTGGCGTTCTTGAGTTGCGATCGCCTCAGCCGAAAGTTCAACTAACCTCCCACTGGTTTGATATTCTGAGGGGTAGTTACGGGGCAGTGGAGAGGTCATAATTTGTTCTAACTCCAAGTAATTCTCGCAAAACTGCTGAAACTTGGCGATTACAGGCTGAATTTCTGCTTCATCTTCTTGGGTGCGGCGGAATGCTGCCCGAAACTGCACATCAAAGGATTCTACAACTGGACGAGGGCGAACAAAATCACTCACAGACTGACCATAAGCACGAGCCAGTTTAATTAATTCTTCGGGTTTTAAGCGGCGATCGCCTTTTTCAATCGCAACAATCGTGGTGCGGCCGGCCTCAATAATTTGGGCGGCATCCAATTGAGTCATCCCACAGCGTTTTCTAGCCTGTTGCAGGCGTTCCCCTAACTGCCGTAAATCGATATTGTCAAGAATATTGATCGCCATTGTATCCTCGTTTGGGCAGTTGCTCCATGCTTACCGTTAATTTAACCTATGATTTATCTGCCTTTATCATTCCAGTCATAAGCTGGTCTTGAACCATTTTCCATTCTTGAACATAGGTTTTATAAAGTTTCATTAGACGGATTCTCATTTCGTCAGCAGAAATGTTTTGAAATTGGCAAGTTTGATCAACAATATCATCGAACTCTGGGTATTCTTCAGTCAGATACTGCCATTGTTTTGATTCGTCAACCATCATTAAAGTTTTTGGATGAACTGAGCGAGAATGAGCTAAACCGAGATCAGATTGACGATAAGGAAGATTAATTGCTCCAATACCATTTTCATAAAGATAAAGAGTGTTTTCCCCCATTAAATAAGCACAAGCAGATCCCAGAATCGTAAACACGACTCCTCGCGCACGAGATAACTTGTTTTTTATATATTTTTCATGATTGTCCTTATTGCAAAAACGGATGGGTACACGAAAAAGTTGAATACGATTTGGAAATATTTTTTGTATCTCTTCGGCTACTACTTTTTGCTTGTTATAGATAAAGTCATTGCTACCTGTACCAAATAGGCTAAACTTTAAGCATAACAATGTCAGCTTATATTTTCAATTTTAGCACAAAAAGTCAGAAAAAGAACATAGAAACTATAAGTTCTCGTTATACATCCGGGTGCTAAAGCGCAGCGATGCACCCAGAGAAGTTAAAACTTCCCTTGCAAATCCCCAAAGCGGGTCATTTTAGCCCCATAATAACCACTTGCCCTATTGTGGAGAATCATCTAAAACACAATAGGGGAGAGCCAACCGCGTAGAAAATAATAAATCGTTGCTAAATACTCTTCAATCACATTGGTAGTAATTTCTAACGCTTGAATAGAGGGAATCAAATCCGCTAACGTAATCCGCCGACCTGCTCCTTCTTCCCCCTCAAAAGTCTGAAAATCCGTCGGTCGAGGAATCACCCGCATTCCTACTTCTCGGAAGGTTTGAGCCGCTCGACGAATTTGTAACGCCGAAGTCACTAATAAAATCGTCGGTCGATCTTCCCCCAATTGCGTGCTTAAAATGCGCTGCACTTCAAGGGCATTAGTGCGCAAATTTAAGCCCGTCGTTTCGGGATAAATGGCACTTTCTGGCACCCCTAACCGTTGCAATAAAACACCAATATCTCGTGCTTCGTCCATCTGTTCGGCAGTGCCGACAATATTCCGTCTGGGACTCGCGGAGACAATTACAATGGGAAAACTCCCGAGTTCTCGCTGTTGCCGGAACAGTTGCGCGGTGTATAAAATCCGGCTACCTTGTGCGGTTAGTTGAATTTGCGTCCGGTAGCCAATATTCGGTTCCGTGCTACCTTGTCCCAATAACACAATGGCTGGCCCCACTTGAAAGGGTTCGGGGGTGAGGGGTTCGGGGCAATCTTGCACACAAGCCTCTCGTTTTTGTTGCTCTACTTGAATAGTTTCCAGTTCAATCGCTCGGGCAATTTGATAGGAAATTAGGGGGTTGCTAGAGAGAACTAAAATAATTAAAGCCGTCCAGAGTAACGCGGGAGCGGGCTGTTTAATTTCCCCTTTTTTATTAATCTTTAAAACACTGGATAAAATTAACAGTAAAGCTAAACCCAAGGGGGTGAGGGGAATTGACATGACTTTCCACAATACCGCTACAGGGGCATAGGTGGGGCTGATAAAGGCGATCGCAATCACCGCTAAAATAAAGCCCACCCCAATCACCGTTAGGGCGGCCTTGGGGATGACTTTAGCCAGTAGATAATAGAGAAAAACGCCGATCAGCAGGAGCAGCAGCGTACTGGTGAGTAGTTCAAACATGGTCTAGCGACAACATCTCCTGTCAGCAGAGAGCAGGGGAAAAGCGAGTCCCCCTGCACCCCTCAATTATGAACTCGGAATTCCCCTCTGCTCTGGTTTCACCGACAGGGTTTAGGACTCTTCAGCTTCGACCCCAAACACCCGGTTAAAGGCCTTCTGCACTTTATAACCCGAATCAATGGACTCTAGGGGATCTTTGCGCAGACGGTGACGCAAGCAGAGGGTGACAACGCGGCGAATATCCTCAACCGTGGCTTCGGTGCGGCCTTCAAAAGCGGCCAAGGCTTTCGCGGCGCGGTTGGTGACAATATCACCCCGTAACCCATCCACATCTAATTCCGCGCAAACTTCGGAAATATTCACCCGTAAATCGTACTCAATGGTGACATCCCCTAGGCGTTTTTGCGCTTCCACTAACCGCGCTTGTAGGGCTTCTTGTTCCACTTGATAGCGACTCATAAACCCTTGAGGGTCCCGGTCAAAGTCTGACCGTTGTTCCACAATTTGCACCCGTAAGGCCGGCTCCTTAACCGTGCGGATTTCGGCGTGCATCCCGAAACGGTCGAGGAGTTGGGGGCGTAATTCCCCTTCTTCAGGGTTGCCGGAACCCACGAGAACAAAGCGGGCGGGGTGGCGGATGGAAATCCCTTCCCGTTCTACGGTATTCCAACCACTGGCAGCCGAATCTAACAGAACATCGACGAGGTGATCATCCAGCAAGTTCACCTCATCCACATATAAAATCCCCCGGTTGGCTTTGGCTAATAGACCGGGTTCAAAGGCTTTGACCCCTTCAGAGAGGGCCTTTTCAATGTCAATGGTGCCACAGACCCGATCTTCTGTTGCCCCCAGAGGCAGGTCAATCATGGTGACTTTTTTCTGGGTAATGGTCAGGGGGAGATTTTGGGCGATCGCATTTCGCACCTCATCCCCCATTAAATCCGGGTCGGAAGGGTGGGAATTAAAGGGATCATTGGCGACCACATCGATTTCCGGTAAGAGGTCGGCCAGAGCGCGAATCGTGGTTGATTTTCCCGTTCCGCGATCGCCCATGATCATCACCCCGCCAATTTTGGGATCAATCACATTCAATAACAGGGCTAATTTCATTTCCTCTTGACCGACAATAGCCGTAAAAGGAAACACGAGGCGACGGGTTTGGGTGGGAGGGGTTTGGAGGGCGGTTGCAGTCATTGACTTTATATTTTTGCTTATTATTCTCACTCAGCAGACAGCAGAGCGAGTCTCTACCATCAATCAAGGAAGAGACTCTGCCAGACTTTCGCTATTGTGACCTGTTACATTTTAACAAAAATGTTGCGGAATTCCCCTTCCTCGCTTGCAGGGAGGGGATGGATAGCAACCCAGTAATAAACTGAGCGACAGCGAATCTTTAGATAAAATCCTTAGATAGGGTCTGCTGTTCACTTCGTGACGCTCCGCGAACGCGAAGCGTTGCGTAGCAATATATCTCTCTAAGTCCTGTTACTGGGACTTTTAGCGGTTTATACCCAATTAAATAGACTTGAGGGCAAAAACCTGAATTTCCCCTGTTCCCTGTTCCCTGTTCCCTGTTCCCTTAAGCAGGAGTCAGGGAAATTAGGACATCGAATGGGTTTGTATCCGCACCAAGCCAGACCAAGATATTGTCCTAACGGCTCAGGCGGTTGCTATAATATGTTAGACTGTTATCGGCAACACTGGTTCTCGATAATGTATAAGGCTTACAAGTATCGTATCTATCCTACTGATGAGCAAAAAGTATCCCTGGCTAAGGCGTTCGGATGCTGTCGTTGGTATTGGAATTTGGCGTTAGACTTGTGCCAAAAAACCTATATCGAGACGGGTAAGGGATTGTCCAGGGGATATATCCAAGGCTTATTACCAGAACTAAAAAAGGAGTATCCTTGGTTAAAAAATGCCTACTCCCAATCCTTACAGGTGGTTGCACTTAATCTTTCTACTGCCTACAAAAACTTCTTTGAGAAACGGGCGCGGTTACCCCGTTTCAAGTCAAAGCATGGTCGGCAGACTCTGAGTTATCCTGCCAACGTTAAGTTTGAAGGGGACTATCTCAAAATACCGGGGAAGATTGGGTTAGTGTATTGCCGTCGTCATCGGGAATTTGAAGGGAAAATCAAAACCGTTACTCTGGTCAAAAATCCGGATGGTCAATACTATGCTTCAGTGTTAGTGGATGACGGGAAAGATGTCATTAGCCCATCGGTTGAGGGCAAAGCTATTGGCATTGATGTTGGACTAACTCATTTTGCGATTACGAGCGATGGGTCTAAGTACGATAATCCTCGCCATTTTGCCAAGCATCAGAAAAACCTAAAGCGTAAGCAACAAAAGCTATGCCGTAAACAAAAAGGTAGTAAAAATCGAGCTAAGGCGAAACAAAAAGTTGCCAAAGTTCATAGTAAGATAGCCCGATGTCGTGAGGACTTTCTACACAAACTATCCCGCAAGATAGTCAACGAAAACCAAGTGATTGCTGTAGAGAATCTGAACGTCAAAGGGATGGTAAAAAACCCTAAACTAGCCAAGGCAATTAGTGATGTGGGTTGGGGGATGTTTACCACTGTGCTTAAATATAAAGCCGAGTGGGAAGGCAAAACCTATATTGAAGTTGACCGCTTTTTTGCGTCTTCAAAGACCTGTCACCTGTGCCTTAATAGAGTGGATAGCTTACCGTTAGAAGTTCGGCAATGGGAATGTCAAAATTGTGGCACTCACCATGACCGTGATATTAATGCAGCACAAAACATTAAAAATGAAGCCTTGCGGATATTGTCGTTGGGAACCAGCGATACGGCCTGGGGAGGGAACGTAAGACAACCTGGCAAGATTTCGGTTTTGCTAGATGTTCCATTGAATCAGGAAGCCCCATCCTCGCGCCTCGGCAGGGTGGGGTAGTTCACTACAAAGCTGTCCCCATCTTCCCGGCTCTCCGCCCATCTGCTTAACTCATAGGATTTTTAGCCCATCCATAGGACAAAGCGAAATAGGTCTAAAAAGCTGTAGCTATATTGCATTATATCCGCTAAGGTGTTGACATCCTTACCGCCCAAGGATGGTGATTCGCAAACCTCGTCGTAAATGTGTCGCCATTTGACAGCAAAGCTGCCTTCAAAGGGCGGAGTTTCAGACCCAAAATTTTCGATGAGTCAGGGTAACATTATGACCGAAGAACGAAACCCCCTTGCCGAACGATTAGTTAATCTGGATCTAGAAATCGAACTCCTGAAAGCGAGCGTTAATCATGCTTACAGCAGGTGTGAGCGAGATCCCCTCCATCAGGCACAATGGCAAAAACAGATCACCAAATTAGAAACCCGTCTCCAACGGATGCAAAACACTCGTCAACGTTGGTTAGATGAACTGAGTACCCCCCAGTTAAAACAACGGATTCAGGCCTTAGAAGCTCGGGTTATAATGTTACAACAACAGGTTGAACAGTTAGAGCAAGAAAATTTCCTGTTACGGGAACAAGCCAAGGAACTTAAAGAGTTACAAGATGAACACGAATTTTTAAATAAACTCTATAGTGAGCAACTTAAAAATGTAGCTTTGCTCAGTTTGCATCATAAGCAAAATGTAGAAAATCACACTAAATTAGTCTTAGATATTGGCGAAAAGCTTAAGTCAGCTAATATTTCTGTTGTTGCTAAAGCTGCCAAAAACTATTTAGGCAATAACAGTGAATATGTCCAACAAACTGGGTTAAAAAATTACGGTGTGAACCCAACTACAGATCAGGTCTTATTTCCGATATCTTTTAAGCAGGCAGAACAAAAGTATTTACTGATATTATATGTAAATGCCAATACCTCAGAGTTTGAGCAAGGAACTCTGTCCGTTAAGTTTTACGAAACCAGCAGCAAAACATTATTAAAGTCTCAGGATTTTGAGTTTTTTCAAAATCAGGAAGCCGTTGATTATTTCTTGAGCATTTATCATCAATTTGCAGGCAATTTTGCTGACAAATTTGTAGATAAAGATTCTATAAACTTTACAATTCCTTGATCATCAAAATCATGAGCTAATTCTAACAGTTTAACACAAAATGATTCATATTTTGCATCTAACGCTTTAAGTTCTTGGGCTTCTCCTTCAACGGCAGCAATATCACCAATTTTAGCAGATTGATGAAGGCGTTCCAGAACAGAAGAAGGGGGGATAATTAAAGGTAATTCTGGCAAAGGAGAACTGAGGTTAACCTCAGTTGTAGCGTAAACCCACTCAATTTGTAATAGTTGATGGAGAGTTTGCAAAAGTTTTGAAATATCAATCGGCTTCGACACAAAACCATTACACCCCACCGCTAAACTTTTCGCCTGATCATTATTTAACACACTGGCACTCAGGGCTAAAATAATCGTATCTTTAAATCTCTCCTGTTCTCGTAAGCGACGAGTCATTTCAAACCCATCTAGACTGGGCATGACCAAATCGGTTAAAATCAGGTCAGGCTGAAAGTTTTGTGCGATCGCCAATCCCTCTTTTCCATCTCGTGCCACTTGGCATTCAAAACCCAGAGGATGCAGAATATCCAACAAAATCGCGCAGTTCACCTCCTTATCATCCACAATCAAAACCTTGCGCGTTTCCCCAATATAACCTGTAATTAACTCCCCCTCTTGTACAACAGCCGTTTTAACCCATTCTTCCACAATGGGAAAGGTTAAATCTAGCCAAAAGTCACTCCCTTTTCCCACCTGACTAATGACCTGAATTTCACTCCCCATGGTTCGAGCAATATGTTGACTAATGGCTAATCCTAAACCCGTTCCTTCCGTGTGATGATGAGACAAGCTTACTTGTTCAAACGGGAGAAAAATTTGTTCTAAGTAACAGCTAGGAATACCAATTCCCGTATCCTTAACCTGAAAACGAAGAGAGACTTGTTCCCCTGTTTGTTCTAAAAGAGTCACCTTGAATAAAACCTGACCTTTTTCCGTAAACTTAACGGCATTGGTTAATAAATTAATTAACACCTGTCGCAGTCGTTTATCATCCCCTTGTACTCCCTCCGGCAGATCCGGAGGAATCTCATAGAAAAAATGAATATCTTTCTCCTCAGCACGGATACGAGACATCTCCATCACACTTAATAAACAGGAAGGGAGATGAAAATTAGTCGGCAGAAGTTCTAATTTTCTGGCCTCAATTTTGGCAAAATCTAACACATCTTCAATCAGCGTTAATAAATGCGTTGCGCATTGATAAATTACACTTAAACCTTCTCGATGAATATTTAGATTGTCCGTGCGTTGTAGAATTTGGGTATAGCCAAGAATCCCATTAAGGGGAGTTCTTAACTCGTGACTCATATTCGCCAGAAATTCGCTTTTTGTCTGATTCGCCACCTCCGCTGCTTCTTTCGCTGCCTCTAGTGCCGCTTCTCGTTGTTTGCGTTGACTAATATCCCGCACCACCGCCTGAATCACCTGTTGTTCACCCAAATCCAGCGTTGCTAACCACACCTCAGCACAAAACTCCTCCCCATTGCGTCGTCGGTGTTGCCACTCAAAGCGATATTCTCCCTCTGTAATTGCCTTTTCCACCGCCGCGAAAGCAGCTATCTTAGAATCTTGACCATCTGGCTGTGTCGGTGGCGATAAATCCGACGGTAACTTACCCAACAATTCCGCCTCCGACTCATAGCCAAACATTGCCAAAGTAGCTCGATTACAGCTAATAATCCTTTGATCATACAACAGGACAGCATCCTGTAACCCCTCATACAAAAGGCGATATTTTGCTTCAGAAATTTGCAATTCTTGACTCATCGACTGATATTCTGTCCCGTCACTCATTAACCTAACCCTCAACTCACTTCAACAGAATGATCCGGGTAAAAAGAAACCTCAATTGGCAATTTTAAACGGAAGGTTGTTCCGTGATTAGGAATAGATTCAACCTCAATTTTTCCTTGATGGTGTTCCATGACTTCACGAGTAATACTTAAGCCCAACCCCGTTCCTTTGCCAACTTTTTTAGTCGTGAACAGATAATCAAAAATCTGCTTTTGAATCGCGGGAGAAATTCCCACCCCATTATCCTGAATCGTAATCCAAACTTGCCGATCTGCCTCAACATAACGGGTCTGGATAATAATACAATTCCCCTGATTGTCCCCTCCAGACCGTTCCCCTTGCTGATAAACTTCATCTAAAGCATCAATGGCATTCGCTAACACATTCATAAACACCTGATTTAATTGACCCGGAAAACAGGTGATCAGAGGCAATTTATCATAATCTTTAATCACCTGAATAGCGGATCGTTGTTCATTCCCCTGTAGACGATGCTTAAGAATTAACAGCGTACTATCTAGACCTTCATGAATGTCAAACATTTCCGGCAACCTCTGATCAGAACGGCAAAATTTCCCCATGGCTTGACTAATATAAGTCACTCGTTTTGTGCCTTCTTCTAGAGACTGCAAAAGCTGGGGAAAATCTTCCGCCACATAGTCAAACTCCATATCTACTAATCTTTCTCGGATTTCGGAAACAGGTTGAGGATAATAGGTCTGATATAACTTGACTAGATTAATCAAATTTTCAGCATAATCATAGGCAGGTTTAAGGTTGCCTTCAATAAAACCAATGGGATTCTTTATTTCATGAGCAATCCCCGCAATTAACTGTCCCAAACATGACATCTTTTCGTGTAAA
Source organism: Spirulina subsalsa PCC 9445 (assembly GCF_000314005.1). Classification (NCBI taxonomy): domain Bacteria; kingdom Bacillati; phylum Cyanobacteriota; class Cyanophyceae; order Spirulinales; family Spirulinaceae; genus Spirulina; species Spirulina subsalsa. The sequence continues at coordinate 1,778,796 of NZ_JH980292.1, read as the reverse complement.
ACTAACTGGGACTGCATGGATTTAATCTCAAATGTTTTTTGTTCTACTTTTTCCTCTAGGCACAAGTTAAGGTCTAGCAACTCTCGATTTTTTTCTTCCAATTCTTGAGTAAGTTTACACAGTTTAAGATGAAGATTAACCCGAGCTAAAACTTCATTTTGCTGAAACGGTTTAGTGATATAATCTACAGCCCCCAATTCAAAGCCTTTCATTTTATTTTCTGTATCTGCTAAGGCTGTCATAAAAATAACTGGGATGCCTTGTGTGGAAGGGTTATCTTTAATCAAACGACAAGTTTCAAACCCACTAATCCCCGGCATCATGACATCTAGTAAAATTAAGTCTGGTAGTACATCTTCCAGTTTCTTCAGTGCGCTTTCTCCATCTTTAGCAATTAAAACCCGCAACCCTACATCTCTCAGTAAATTGAACACAACCTTAATATTTGTTGGGTTATCTTCAACTACCAGAATAGTACTGGATTCTATTCCTTCAAACATGATTAACCTCTTGGCAAGTGATAAATCAATAATCGATTATTGTTGGTCTACAGTTCCGTATTTTTTCGGTTGACTTTAAAGGTTGAATAATCGTTAATTGAAGTTGGTTCAAAAACCAGTTAGGGCTTTAGACTCAGGGATTTAGAGTCAGAGATTTAGAGTCAGGGATTTAGAGTCAGGGATTTTAGGCCAGGTTTTTGGAGTCAGGTTCAATACAAAAAGGGAAACAATAAAGTATCTACATATACAAAAAGTCTTGAAAGCTTTAAGAGAGTGAATTCTTTCTGAATAGTGATATTATAGGTCAAAAATACACTATTCGCTTTAAGTTATTGTAAAGATAGGGTTAAGACTTATTAGATCAGTCCAATTTCCCAAATACTTCCGGCTGGTAATCACAAACTAAGTGGGTTAACGAGGGTCAAAACCTGCTCAATTTACGCCTGTATTGTACAAACAGGATTAGCTTTAACTTCTGTTAACTTAAACTTCTTCCTTGGGACTATAGTGATGAAACTACATTTGCGCTTGGTCTTAATTGTACCGTTCTTGTTACAAACATTTACAATAGTAGGCTTAACCGGGTGGTTATCTTTCCGCAATGGACAAAAAGCGGTTAATGATTTGGCGAGTCAATTACACACCGAGTTAGCTAAACGCATTAAAGAGAGAGTTAGTAGTTATTTAGAGATTCCCTTGTTAGTTAATAAAATTAACACCGACGCCATCCGTTTAGGGTTGTTGGATGTGAATGATATTCCCCGTTTAGAACAATACTTTTTTGCACAAATGCAGCAGTTTAAAACGGTGAGTTATATTTCCTTGGGAACAGAAGCGCGAAACTATGTAGGGGTAGCACGTCGGGAAGATCAGTCTCTGATTTTAGAAGTATCTGATGCGAGAAATAACTATCATCTTAATACTTGGTTATTGGCAGAAGTGTTGAATCGGTACTTATGAACTAAGTACAAATGGACACACTAACCCTGTTAAGGGGTAAATTTAACCAGGTGGCACTAGCTCTCTAAACCAGTGTACATAGCTAATTTTTTGACACATAAACGCCTGTAAATATCGCAATTTATCCAATAAAGATTTACCGAACTCTGTCGGTATCTTGAGCATATTTAGAAGTAAATAGGCAATCAGACAACTATAAATCTGGATTTCAATTCCGTTGATATTTTTAGGGATGAGGCGATCTAATTTGAGGTGCATCTTTAAAAATTTCCAAAGCAACTCAATTGACCAACGCAAACGATAAAACTCGGCAATTTCTTCTGAGCTAACTCCTCCTTCTCCCGTCTCGGGTAAGTTCGTTACTAATCGAAACTCAGTCTTTTTCTCTAAGTCGCTAAAACTTACGACTCTAGCTTCAATTTGTTCGCGACCTTGGCCTAGTAAACAATTGCCATTATCTAGGAAAGTTAAGTGAACATTGTTCCTAATTCTCAGAACGAAGTAGCGATCCTTCAACTTTTGTAACAGGGCAATTTGAATTAGGCTAAAAAAGCCTCTATCCATTATTCCAACGCCATTAGCTGGAATTGATTCTAGGGTTGTATCGCCATATTTATAGTCATGACCTTGACCAAAATGAAGGAAGAGTCCGCCTGGAATTCCGGTGAAGAGATTTAGACCCGCAAAAAGCTTGACTTGGTGAACTTCTTGATGCCAGAGTAACTTACTGGTGAGAGTGACAATGGTTGAATCTAAGGGAAAAAGTTGTAGCTGATTGGATGGAATCTTATTCTGTTTAAGAAACTGTTGTGTTAGATGAACCCACAATTGATAAAAAATTTGAGGATCGCGATACTTACTGGCTTTAGAAAAGGTGGAAATATCAACAGACTCCCCCATAATATTAAGCCTCTTGAAGAGACTTCTCATACTGGTTTGACTCTGGTCAAGAACAAATTCAAGCCAAATGGAAACGAATTTAAAAGTATTTAAGACGGGATAGTCATCTTGAGGCAAATGACCGAGGCATTGTTTGACAATTTGAGGAAAGTTGGATAGAATCAAGGGATTAGTTTTTTTAAAAAAGTAAGCCCCTATTTTAAAACAATAGGGGCTTTTTGTCAAGTTTTTTACTAACATTCAACACTTCTGGGTTATTGGATGAAGCAGGAGAACAGCTAGAATTATTAAATCCCGGGCCAAGTTACGATCCCCGACAGCGTGAATGGTATCAAATTGGAGTTCGTGCCGGGAAAACCATTTGGACAGAAATTTATCCTTATTTAGTCAGTCAAGAATTAGCGATTACAGCGAGTCGTCCCCTTTATGATGCTCAAGGACAGTTATTAGGCATTATTGGGGCTGATTTAATCCTTACTCAAATTGGGGATTTTTTGGAAGATTTAGAAATTGGTCAGACGGGAGAGGCATTCATTATAGAACGTTCTGGTCTTTTAGTCGCCACATCTACCGATGACCCATTGTTTCAGGAAAAAGAGGGCAAAAATGAGCGTTTACTAGGGGTAGAAAGTGAGGATTTGTTAATTAAAAAAAGCGCGAAATTTTTACAGAAAAAATTCGGAAATTTTAAGCAAATTACCGCGATAGATCAATTGGATATTGAGATCGAAGGAGAGCGTCTATTTCTCCATATTCTCCCCTATCAAGACGAATGGGGACTAGATTGGCTAATTGTGATTGTTGTGCCGGAGCAGGATTTTATGGCGCAAATTTACGCCAATACTCGCACCACAATTTTACTCTGCCTCGCGGCTTTAGGCATGGCTAGCCTTTTGGGGATTTATACCTCTCGTTGGATTAGCCAGTCGATTTTACGCTTAATTGAGTCCTCAGAGGCCATGTCTGAAGGCAATTTACAGCAGGAGGTTTCCGGGGGTGCGATCGCAGAATTTCAAACCCTAGCTCAAGTATTTAACCACATGGCTCACCAACTCGATACAGCCTTTACAAATCTAGAGCAAAAAGTCGCAGAACGCACCGCAGAACTCGCAGAAGCTAAAGAAAGCTCCGACGCTGCCAATCAAGCTAAAAGCGAATTTCTCGCGAATATGAGCCACGAATTACGCACTCCCCTCAATGGCATTTTAGGCTATGCACAAATTCTCCATCGCGCTAAAGATTTAAACGAACATCGTCAAGGGATAGAAGTCATTGCTCAAGCGGGTACTCATTTACTCAATCTAATTAATGATATTTTGGATCTGGCCAAAATAGAAGCACGAAAAATGGAACTCTACCCTACAGATTTTCATTTATCTGCTTTCCTAGTGGGTGTGGCGGAAATCGCTAAAATTCGCGCTGAACATCAAGGAATTACTCTATGTTCCAGCTTTGATGAACACCTACCGAGTGCAATCCACGCCGATGAAAAACGATTACGACAAGTCTTGCTGAATTTGCTCGGGAATGCCATCAAATTTACAAATATAGGTCAAGTTATTTTTAAAGTTGAGAGGGTAGACACTATCATCAATAATCCTAATTTTGGGTTAGATTCAACAGTGACTCTGCGTTTTACCATTGAAGATACCGGAGTAGGAATAAGTCCCGAACAAATTACACAAATTTTTCTGCCCTTTGAACAAGTTGGGAGTACAGCAAAACGCTTCGAGGGAACAGGTTTAGGCTTAACAATTTGCCGTCAAATTGTGGCACTGATGGGGAGTGAGCTACAAGTCCAAAGTACATTAGGCATAGGGAGTCGGTTCTGGTTTACCCTTGATTTCCCAATCTCTGATCAATGGATAAATAGGGCTAGTCAGTCTCACCAAGGTAGCATTACTTGCTACAGAGGGAAAACGCAAAAAATCTTAATTGTTGATGACAAGGTGGTAAACCGAATGGTTATTACAGATATTTTAAAACCGTTAGGGTTTGAGATAAAAGAGGCAAAAAATGGGCGAGAAGGCTTGGAACTTTTAGAAAAATGGCAAGCTGATTTAATCATTACAGATATTGCAATGCCTGAGATGAATGGTTATGAATTTGTCAAAACTGTGCGTCAGTCTTACTCTTCAACTGTGCCAATTATTGCCGCTAGTGCGAGTGTTTCATTATCGGATCAAAGTCTAGCCTTTAAAGCAGGATGCAATGGTTTTTTAGAAAAGCCTATCGACTTGGAAAAATTACTCAGTTATATTCAACAAAATCTCAAGTTACAATGGAGGTATGAGCAAGACGTTCAACCCCTCACAAAAGAAAAGCCTCTTGTCTTTCCTCCGGATCAAAAATTGCAAATTTTCTACCAAGCTTTAAGAATTGGGGATATTGGGGGACTGGAAGAGGCAGCAAGACAACTGGTGGCAGAGAATAACGACTATCAGGGATTTTGCGATCGCCTCCTCTCCCTCAGTGCCGAGTTTGATGAGTCAGGAATCCTGAAACTACTGGATCAAGCCGTCTCCGTTGACATCCTCTGAAACTGTGCTAGCTTAGGGGAAACGTAATGATTGTTCCTTGCAGTCAGAGAGGATCATCTATGCAGGTATTTAATCAAAAACTTAAAGAAGCCAGTAAAAGTATTTTAAATAATCCTCAGAGTTTTTTATGGAAAAACTTGGTTTTTTATGGATTTATTATTCTATTTTCGGGCTATTTTATAAATTCCCTATTGCTTAAGCGAGAATTTCACGATTATATTTTTGCTGAATGGTTTATTCATTACAGAAATGGCTTTGTCCGACGGGGATTAGGTGGGCATATTTTGCTGTTTTTACAGGATAACTATAATATTAATGCGGGTCTGACGTTAACATTTTTTTCTTACTTAATTTTTTTACTATTTTCTCTTCTCTATATTCGGAAAGTCCAGCTATACAAAAGATACATCGATCTTGAATCTCTTCTCGTTTTATTATTCTTACCTGTCCTGATTCTTTTCCCGGCAAATACTAGGGTCATCGTCGGTCGTAAAGAGTTTCTTTTTTTCTTAAGTTTAATGGCTAATTTATTCCTCGTTGTTTCAGTCTTAAACTCTATAAATAAAGAAGCTCCTAATTTTTACAATCAGCACAAATCCATTAATCGTTACTCAATAAAGTTAGGACTAATCTACAATTTAATTTCAGTGCCAACCGCCTTAACTCATGAAGCTATCTTATTTTTATCATTGCCATTAAATCTGATTATTACGAGTAGTGTTATTAGCCTAAATTTTTCGCCCATTAAATCCCTAAACCGTACATTGATTATTTACGCTCCTACCCTTGTCGTCTCCGTTATTTGTTTATTTTTTAAAGGCAATCAAAATATTGCATTAGGCATTTGTGAATCATGGCAAGAGTATAGTCATCTATACCCTGAGTTAATGGCGAACTGTCAGGAAGAAATGCACGGTGTCTTAGAATTCTTCCAAATTTCTACATCGGAAGCTATTAAAGAAGTAATTGAGATGAACATTCTTCAGGATAATGGGATGTCTTTTGTCCTTTGGATTTTTGGATTTACTATTAATCTGATTCTGTTAATGCGTATATCTTGTAAAATTTTAGGTTATTCTCTTAACCGATACTCTGACGAAAAAACCTCTCCTGATCTATCTATTCATTCTCAATCTAACTCTATTGAAATTTTTACTCGTTTTAGTTTTAAATATATTTTGTTGCCTTTTCTTGGCACAAGTATCCTTTACCTGATTGCCTTAGATTGGGGGAGATGGCTTTTTATTGTTTCCATTAGTTATGTTTTATGTTTGCTAACTCCTAGCTTAGTGCGGCTAGAAATTTTTTACAGTCATAGAAACCAGTGGATAATAAATTGTTTTTTCCCTTTATATTTTGTTTACAAAAAAATAGTTTATTGGATTTATTCTCAACCCTTCATTGAGAAGTTCTATCTGGCTTACCTAAGCTTGTTTGTTTATACTCTATTCTTTTTTAAATTGCCTCACTTTGATATTAAAACTTATAATATTTACCCACCTTATCTTTGGGGAATCATAGAAAAAATAATAAAGTTCTTACTAAATTAGAAAGCCACAAAAATATTTTGTGACAAAAGATAGTGCGATCTTGTTGGTAAGATAATGATCCCTTATCGGATTCTTATTCAAATCAGAATTAAGGTTTTGATCCTTGGAGAGCATCACTCAACCAAAGCATCAAGAAACCGAGAAAAATTAATCCTAATAGACCCGCTAAGGGATTACGGTCTACTCCAGTAATCCAAGGGGAAACGTTATCTGTATATTGAATCAACTGCCCGACATTAATAATGTAATATCCCCAAATTAAGCCCGCGTGGAGTCCGATTGCCATTCCTAAACTGCCGTATTTCCAACGACTCCAGACGAGATTAAGACCAAGTAAAACCAGACCGGGAAATTGGGGGAAAGTGCGAATCATTTCGTTGAGGGGTTTGATGAAGTGGAGGGCGGCAAAAATGAGGGCATTTGCCCATAAGACGGTGTTGGGTCGATAATCTCGCTCTAGTTCATCTAAAAACCAACCTCGAAAGAATAATTCCTCGGCAAATCCAACGCCTAACGCGGTGAAAATGCCCTCTGTGGCCGCTTGGAGGACTTGGGGGGAGGGGTGTAAGGTAGCCCAGCCAAAAACGACCATGAGGCCAAATAAGTTAAAGGTAAGCACAAGGCCGATGATTAAACCTGTGAGGCATTCTCGGCTGTTGGGGAGGGTGGGGGCGAGGCCATAGTGAGCAAAAGGGGTTTTGAGACGGTGGACTTTTTTTCCCCAGAAGGGAACGAGGATGAGGAATTCTAGGAAGAGGATGGCCATTGTCACGATGGTGGCTAGGTTGGCATCGTGGCGTAAAAACCAGTGGAGGGGGAGGGCGAAGGGCACCCAGACTAGGCCAAGGGTGAGGATAAAAATACCCAGCCTCAGAGGTGCTGGGTATTGAGCAAGACGAGAGAAATTGAGTTTCACGGAATGGACTTAGAACGGGAATATTTTGTCTAAGTTAGCACGGTTTTTAGGAGTTTTCATTCAGCCATTCTTGGGCAATGCGGCGTTCTCGTTCCATTTGGGGAATGAGGGCGGCGGGGAGTTGGTCTTTTTGGGCGATCGCACTATCAAAGAGTTGGACCGACTGCTGCACGACGCTGACTTGATTGTTCTGTTTGCCCTTTTCATGGAGAATCTGGGCTTGTAGATAAATCACTTCGGGGTTGTTGGGGGTTTCGCTGAGGGCTTTTTCAATGTAGCCCTGGGCTTTGTCGTATTCTCCCAAATCCCGGTAGGCTAAGGCAATCCCCCGGTTGACGAGGTAGGAGGGGGCGGCGTTGCGTTGGAGGTTCGCGATCGCCTTATCAGGACTCACAAAGGGGACATTCACCGCCAACAGCAGATCCATGTAGCCTTTCACAATGTTTAATTCTGGATCATTGGGATCCACTCGTTCCGCCGCTTGGAGGTAGCGCAACACATCCTGAAGTTTCGATACCGCACCAATGGGACCGCGAGTTTTAAAAGTGTAAGTCCCTTCGAGAAAATGACCAATGGCCGTGTAGAGATTCCCCCGTAAGGGATCTTGACTCATCAAACCTTGAGCGGCCGCCAGGGTTTGATCCGCATAGCTTTTGAAGGCGGCGAGATCATCCCGTTGGAAGGCTAAGGCCGCACGCAGAGACAAAGCAAGGGGATCATTAGTTCCTTCGGCAATAGCGGCCTCAATTTTTTGTGCGGCATCGGGATAGTTGCCATATTTAAAATAGGCCTCAAAAGCGGCCTCAGTGGTGTCGGAAATATTGCGGGGGTTGGTGGTGCGGAAAGGATCCCCCGCTAAGGCCGGATTACCCCATAGAGTTAAACTAAGGGCGATCGCAGAGGAAAACGTGAGTGAGAGTCGTTGAATTGCTGTTAAGGAAACGTTCATAATAGTTTCTAGCCCAGTAAGCTACAAGAGAGCATAAGATTTGAATAGATAGGGAGACGGAATCCTTAAAAGCTTAGTTCCACCCCCACCCTGAAGCCATCCTAACCTAGAGCTTGCTGAATAAGTCGGAGAGTTGGGAATCGGGAGTCGGGAATAGGCACTTGTGCCAGTTTTAGATGATCTGTTCCCTGTTGCCTTGTTGAGTCTAGGGTTCGGTTTTTTCAGCAGGCCCTAACCTAGACCTTATGCCGTCCGTCTTGATTTAACCTCAATGCTCTATATTAAAAACCTGAGTTATCACCCCCCCGCCACCCCTACGCCCATTTTGAGTAATATTTCCCTAGAACTCACTCCTCAACAATTGGGTTTAGTCGTCGGACCTAGTGGTTCAGGAAAATCCACCTTTTTGGAAATCGTCTCAGGTTTGGCAGAACGCACCAGTGGAGAAATTGGCTGGGGAAGTCAGGTCTTAGAAGCTTACGAATTACAGTATTTAGCGGGTTTAGTGTTCCAGTTCCCAGAACGCCATTTTTGCGGCAGTAACTTACTGGAAGAATTGCGACTCGGACACCCAGAATTAACCTCAGAACAGGTCAAACGGGCGCTCGAAGAGGTCGGTTTAGACCATTTACCCCTTTCCACTTCTCCCCATGATTTAAGCGGAGGACAACAGCGCCGTCTAGCCTTGGCCGTTCAATTAATCCGTCAACCGAATATTTTGTTATTAGATGAACCAACGGCGGGTTTAGACTGGTCAATGCGTCAACAATTAGCCAAATTACTCGCGAAGTTAAAGCAACATTGGACGCTGTTGGTTGTCACCCACGACGCGGGAGAATTATTCCCCATTGCCGATCAGTGCTGGCAGATTGAACAGGGGCAAATTCGTAGGGTTTAGCTGTGGGACACTTCGGCTTTGCCTATTTCCAAACGGTAAGACGCGCTAGTAGCGGACAAAGGATCGGGTAATGTCAATTCAAGAGCCACTGGCTACTTGGCTTAGAATGGTGAGGGGTTGCCATGTTTTGAGTTGTTGCAGTTGCTCCTCATTCCGGACAAAGAAGGTTCCGGCAAAGCCTAGGGAATTGACGGGGATGGTGTGATATTCGGCTTGGGTGCGGGGGACTATCCACATCCAATTCCGGGTCATTAGACAGTTGTAGGGTTTGGTTTGTTGGGGGGTGAGGGGATGTTCGGGGAAGAAGTCGAGCGATCGCAACAACCGATAATACACCGCTAACATCTGGGCGGCCGCTTGTTCAGGAGTCTTTAATAAACTCGCCTCTAGGGGATAACAGGCATTCTGGAAGGGGAAGGCGGGGATGATGCCAATATCCCCCTTGAATTGGGCGGAGGCGATCGCTTTTTCTGTGGGAAAGGTTCCCCCCAACTGACAAATGGGAAAGGGAATCAGTTGTAAATGTTTGTGAGGTTGACTGGCTCCGGCCAATTTTCCCCCATTATAAAACCCTAACCCATCAAACTCGGCTAAACAGTGAGCTAGAGCGATAAAATCCTGTAAATTGAGCCAATTTTCCTGTTCTTCAAAGGCCTTGGTAATAATTAACAGGTGGTGATCCACCACGTTAAATTTATTCAGTAAACAGAAATGAGTTTCTGATAGATCCGTGACAAATAAATCCGGGTCATGGGGCAGAAATGGATTAAAGGATTTCCCTTGTTTTTTGGTTATTTGAACTTGTTTCTGCTGGGCTTTTTCCTTACGGACTAAATTTGATAAAATTCGCACAACAAAAGGAATATTTTCCTGTTCCACCACTTCACAATCGGTCAGAATAGGCTTTAGCGCCCCCCGACCTAGGGCGTGTTGTGTTGCTGTTTGGACTTTTGTCCACAATGTCCCAGACTCAAACAAGAACACCTCCTTGGGTCAAGTGAGAATTGCTAACCATTAGGGAACGGGGAGGCGGGAGTTGGGAGTCGGGAGTTGGGAGTTGGGAGTCGGTGTAGGGGCGCAAGCATTGCGCCCTAGGGAGTCGAGAGTTGAGGAATCAAGAATTATTCCCTATTCCCTATTCCCTATTCCCTCTCCCCCGTTCCCCGTTCCCTAGCCCCACGAGTAGAGTTATTCAGCCAGCCCCTAATTAGACCCTGAATCTTACAAAGTGAGAGATTGGGGATTGGTTTCCAATAACTGGGCTAAATCTTGTAAGAAAGCGGCCGCTTCTGCCCCACTAATAATCCGGTGATCACAAGTGAGATTAACCTGCATTTGCCGTTTAACCCCCATTAATCCCTCTTCCGTGGCCACCACTTGAGGCCGGGATGCACCAATGGCAATAATCGCCCCTTGACCGGGGGGAAGAATGGCATCAAATTGATCCACTCCATACATCCCTAAGTTAGAAATGGTAAAGGTGCCACTGTTGTACTCATCGGGTTGTAATTTCTTGGATCTGGCGCGATTGACTAAATCTTTCCAAGTCCGAGAGAGACTATATAAGTCCATTTGGTCTACATTTTTTAAGACCGGAGTAATTAAACCCCCATTGCCGATGGCTACGGCGATCGCAATATTAATCCGACTGGCATAATGAATCCCGTCCTGTACATAGCTAGCATTGACGATAGGGTGTTTTTGTAACGTGACCGCGATCGCCTTGGCCAACATCGCCGTCATGGTCACACCCTTCGACTTAATTTGCTGATACAGTTGGTCTAACGCATCCGTTGTAATGGTATAACCCACCCGGAACTCTGGCACCGTCAAACTGGCCACCATATTCCGCACTACCGCCTTTTGTAGGGTACTCATCGCCTTAACTTCCCCCGGAGTATTCGTGGGGCTTAAAGCAGGGGGAGACACCATCACAAAATCACTGTCATCACTAATGGCTAAGGGTTTCGCCACCGTTGGGGTCGGGACTTTTCCGGCAGCCGCTTCCACATCCGCCGCCACAATGCGACCGTGGGGGCCACTGCCTTGAATGGTGGATAACTTCACTTTGAGCGTTTTCGCCAGCTTACGAGCGCGAGGAGAGGCCACAATGCGGCCGCCGTTGCGACTGCCTGTATCTGTTGAGGTTGTGTCTACCGAAGCAGTCGTTACCGCAACGATTCCCGGTTCAGGAGCAACCGGAGCCGGAGCGCTCTGGGGAGCAGCGGGACGGGATTGAGAGGGGGCCTGTTGTTTGGCGGTTTCAATTTCCGCTTCCGTCTCCGCTAACAAGGCAATGGGAGCGCCGACGGGGGCTTCTTGTCCTGCGTCCACCAAAACCACGGCGAGATATCCTTCATAGAAGGATTCAACATCCATATCGGCTTTATCGGACTCAACCACAACCACGGTTTCCCCTTTTTCCACCTTATCCCCGGGGGATTTGACCCAAGAGACAATCTTCCCTTCGGTCATGGTGGAACTGAGTGCAGGCATGAAAATATCGTGGATCATAGTCTGGTCTTCCGTTTGCTGAGGCTGATTATTAGCATTTTTGCACAACCCCCCATTAAAGCAAAGAGGGGGACAGTTTCATCACCGAAGGGAACGGGGAACGGGGGAAGAGAGGGGGAGCAGGGGAGCGGGGGAATAGTGAATAGCTAAAACTCTTGACTATTGCCTTTTCCCGACTCCCGACTCCTGACTCCCAATTCCCCGTTCCTTAATTCAACAAGCCTTCTTAATCGTCCTTGTCTTCCCCAGCTAATAAATTCTCCAAACGATCCTTAGACCAGTGTTCACTAGAATAGGCTACAGCTTCAATACAAGATAAGCGCACCAGCCAAGTGGTACGACTAAATGCAGTTTCTTCCTCCTCCTCTTCTTCTAGGACAGATAACGCTAGAATTTCGACAAATTCGCCATCGAGTTCAATGGGAACCCCGGTAAAACTATCATTATTTGTTTCAATCCGAACCTTACTTCCCTGTTGTAAAGCCTCTTCCAGTCTTTGATAGAGGAGGTTTGCAGGTTTACCATTTTGAAACAAGCCGTGAAAGGATTTAGAGAATTCAGGCATTTTGTCTTGCATCAAGTGAAAAGAGGCTGAGGAAGAACCGATCCTCACTGGCCATTGTCCTACTGATTGCTCGGAGAGGCAATCATATTTAAAGAATTTTCTGGATTATCTCCCCAGTGTAGAACAGTAAACAGTAATCTAGGATTTATTGGTTTTGGTCAGAATATTCCCCACTTGTCGGGGGATAAAGGGTCTGATTATGCTAGAGTTCCAATAGATTGATCCATCAAGTTATGTTACGACTCATTCGATCCCAGATTCAAGCTTGGTTTACCCAGCCTCCCAATACAGAATCTGAAGATGAATTGCTGGCTATTCCCGAACACCTGAACGCGGCACTTCTGAAACGACTGGAGGATTCATCGACTCCCCCTCCTTATCAACAAAGCATTCAGGATGCGATCGCAACAGCCATCGAAACCTGGCAAAACAACATCGAAGCACCCAATCACCTCGTCTTTTTAGCCAGCGCTGTTGAACCCACCGCCCAAATCATCAACGAAAGTCTCCAACACTGGGGATCTCCCTCCCTAGAAGTGATTACACCCCTTAAACATTTACAACGCCCCCTCAACCCCAGATACATAAAACAGCAAATTTGTCAAGCCCTTGCTGACTATTCACAAATCAAAACCAGTGACTTTGAGACAATCACTCAAACCTTGCCAGAAGAAGCGAAACAAAAGCGAAAAACCTTAATTATTGTTCCCGCACTCGAACAGTGTTTTTTGCGGTGTATTGGAGGCTGGGAAAGCATCGAATATTTAAGAGAAGTTATCGTGCAGAACAGGGATTGTTTTTGGGTGATTGGGTGCAGTGACTGGGCTTGGAATTTCTTGGATTTTGTCTGTCAAATTAGCGCTTACTTTGACACCATTCATAACTTACCTGAACTCAATGGAGAAAACTTAGAAAAATGGTTAACATCCATCGCGAGAAACCTAGTCAATTTAGATAAACCAGAATCCTCCAGTAATGATCCTCGTCCCGCTTATTGGGAATTCATCGCAAATCAAGCTTGTGGCGTAAGTTCTATTGCTCAATATCTTTGGTTACAGAGTTTACGAATCAAACAAGCTGAAGTCGAAAATCTGGATTTAGATGCCCTAAAATTTAGTTCTTCTCCAGAACCCGATCAGCGTTTAAATGTTTATGCCGTTAAACCCTCTTTACCAGCTTTACCGACACTGACTAACTTTGATCGCTATATTCTCCATGCTATCTTGATTCATGGCATTATTCACCGCCGTCATTTATCCCATACCTTGGGAGAGTCAGAAAGCCAAATTCAAACTAGAATTCAGTGGTTACTAAAACAAGGAATATTAATAAAAAAAGGAGGTAATTTATTCATTCATCCTTTATTCTATTTAATCCTTAAATCTGATTTAGAGAACAACAATTTTTTTGTAGGACTGAGTTTAAAATGATGCTAGCTTATGGAAAAGAATTAACCGTCAAATGGTTAGTTATACAAAATCAAAATTATGTGTTTGCTATCGACGATCCTCAAGATTTTTCAGAACAAGTTTTAACGGATATTACGCCCCTCAAAATTTTATATGGGATAACTGCCCTATTGATAGCGTATCTTAGTATCTATTTAGTTCAATTCTTCTGTAATTGGCTTTCTGAGAAAGTTCCCCGCCGCTTTAGACTAATTATTAAACAATCTATTCCTTTCTGGAAAGGATTGATTCTATTAATCACAATTTCCTATTTATTGAGTTCATTTCTTCATCTATCAGAATCCAATTTAATTGCAGTTACTGGGACAATTGCAGTTGCTTTAGGTTTCGCATTTAAAGACTATGTAAGTTCAATTATTGCTGGGGTTATTTCATTGTTTGAAGCCCCTTATCGAGTAGGGGATCGGGTTAACATTGAGGGATATTATGGAGAAGTTGTAGGTTATGGATTACGGGGAATTCAGATTAAAACTCCTGACGATAATCTGGTTACAATTCCCCATAATAAAACTTGGACAGAACCTATTTCTAATGCCAACAGTGGTGAACTTGAGGCGCAAGTGGCAACAGATTTTTACTTTGATCATCATGTGGATGTTGAAAAGGTAATGCAGATTTTATATCAAGCCGCTTATAGTAGTAAATATACTCAGCTTAAACTGCCTATTGTTGTGGTGATTCAGGAGCATTTTTGGGGAACTCAGTTTAAGTTACGTTCTTATCCTATTGATGCGCGGGATGAATTTGTTTATAAAACCGATTTAATCCGACGAGCGAAAGCCGCTTTTGCCTACGAAAAAATTTCCTATCCTCAAAAAATTTCTCTGGAAAATCCTGAAAAGTTACCTGATTGTTAGTGAGTTTAGGATCTTAAAGTTCTCCCTTTTGATGGGTCATATTCTTTCCAACTTTAACCCGCATCCTAGGGGAATTCATGACCTACCCTAACCGATTGAATCTAATGGTTGATTTCTCCTCTGTCCTCAAGATACAATTTGCTGCCAAGGTAAGGGGTGAGTGAGTAAAGTTTCAACCTCTGCCACGGTGAGGGGTGGGGCGAAAAAGTAGCCTTGTCCGTAGTCACAGTTTAACCCTCGCAAGGTTTCGAGTTGTTCGGGGGTTTCAATGCCTTCAGCGACGACATTCATTTTGAAACTGTGGGCTAAATCTAGAATCATTTGGATAATTTTAGTGCTGTCTCCCGAGGTTGTCAGGTCTTGGACAAAGGACTTGTCAATTTTGAGGGTGTGTAGGGGAAGGTTTTGTAAACGGCCGAGGGAGGAGTAACCCATGCCAAAATCATCTAAACTTAGACGCACTCCGAGTTCTCGAAATTCTCGCAATAGGGCGATCGCATGATCCGCATTGGCGATTAAACTACTTTCGGTAATCTCTAGCTTGAGACGGCGACTATCGACCCCGGTTTCCTCTAAAATTCCTTGGACTTGCCGCACAATATCCGGTTGTAGGAGTTGAATGGGGGAGAGGTTCACGGTGATGATTAAATGCTTAAAGTTGGGGAAGGAATATTGCCAAGTCCGCAGTTGATAACACGCTTTATAAATGACCCAACGGCCTAAGAGGGCAATCAGTCCGGTTTCTTCGGCTAAGGGAATAAATTCTAGGGGAGAAATTAAACCCCGTTTAGGGTGATGCCACCGGATGAGGGCTTCAAATCCTTGCAGTTTGCTTGTTTTAAGGGAAACAATGGGCTGATACTGGAGTTGAAATTCTCGTTCTAAGGAGGGTTGATTTAGACCCAGGGAAGCATTGAGGGAGAGGGAATTGAGGGTATGACGGAGATCGGTTTCTAGTTGCCAGAGGGCGATCGCGCTTTCATGGAGATAAGCGTTAAAGACAGCGTAAGAGGATTGACCTTGCACCCGGGCTTGATACATAGCAATTTCCCCATGACGTAACAACAGTTGGCAGAGGTCGGTATTAGGAGAGGAGGGGGGACTGGTCATGACATCCCAAGAAAAGGTAATCCCGATGCTCACATTACTATAGACCCCTTCTCCGGCTAAAGAAAGGGGTTGTTGTAGCACATTTTCCAATTCTTGGGCTAGATGAAGAACCGGATCGGGGGTGGTCACTTGTGGGTAGAGAATGGCGAATTCATCGCCCCCCATGCGGGCTAACAGACAGGGGGCGTGACCATTATGATTGAGGAGTTCTTTTAACCGTTGGGTGGTGATTTGCAGGAGGTGATCCCCGGCGGGATATCCTTGATGGGCATTGATTTCACCCAAACGGTTCAAATCGAAAAATAACAGGGCAAAATGTCCCTGTTCATCCTCCCGAATCTGAGCAAGATGGGTCTGGATTTGTTCAATCAGAAGGGAACGTTGAGGCAGTCCGGTTAGGGCATCGTACTGTTGATGATAGTGGCTCTGGGCTTGTTTGATCCAGTAGCCTTGTAGGGTTGCGATCGCACTGACGGTTCCGATGACCAAAACAGGAGACACCACCGGGATTAACACGTCCCAATAAAACACCCCCACGGCCAACAATACCCACACCCCACTCACCCCCACCACCCCCGACACAAAGCGACGCAGACTTTGCCCAGTTAGCACACCCCCCAATACCATGCCCAGTAATCCATAGCCCCAAAATAAACCCCTTTCCCCTTCCCCCCAAACCTTGAGATTATTCCCTTGTAACAGATTGTTAATGACGGCCGCTTGGACATGAACCCCATTGCCCACATTATCCAGATTAAAAGGGGTCATCACTGTGTCAAATCCGGTTGCTGTAGAACCGACTAACACGATTTTGTCTCGAAAGGTTTCCGGGGGAATTTCACCCCGTAACACTCCCTTAAAAGAGTACGTGGGAATCTTGCCGATATCCCCTTGCCAATTAATCCAAAATGAAGGGTAATCTGAGGGCTGAGGGGGAAATAAGGAAGCGAGGGCGGGAATATTGGTTAAACTCAAGCTTAAAGCCGGAATATCCCCCATTTGCGGCGTAATTTGATAGACAAAGCCCCCACTGGTGGTCGGGTAGAAGAGATGACCCAGGGTGCTGGCCTGTTCCCGCAAGCGGGGTGCTGGTAACAGGGGTTGTTTATTCGGACCCCACGACACCCCCAAAACCACCGGAGGAGAGGCGGCCATTGCTGCCGCGAGTTCCCCATCTTCGGCGGTTTCCTGAAGCAGGAGCAGGTTAAATACAATAGCATGGGGTTGGGAAGGGGCTAATTGCCGGAGGAGTTGAATATAAGGGGAGCGGGACCAAGACTTTTGAGTAAACCCCTCATGACTCACCGAGTCAATGGCAATAATTACTACTCGGTTATCCCAAGGGCGTTCTCCCCGCAGATGGAACAGGCGATGATAGACCCAATGATCTAGAGGTGCGATCGCCCCTAACATCTGCAAAACCCAAACCCCAACCACCGCCAAACTCCCCCCCACAAAACGACTCCAAGGGTGATGCCATAACATCGTGCCGAGTTGTACTTCCCTTCGTGCCTTCATGACCCTTCCTTTCAATCGCCCTATTTGCTCTATCTTAACCAATTCATGCCCCCCACTGAGTCAATACTCAGTGGGGTACTGATCGAAAATTGGGGTCTAAAACCCCGTCGTTTTACGATGGCTTTCTATTAATGAGGGTTTGCCGAATAAGTCTGCTAGTCCTGAATCGGGAGTCAGGGAATTAAAAATTATTAGCCCCACGAGTAGAGTTATTCAGCAAGCCCTAGTTACAGTTGTAGTAGGGGGAATTCATGAATTCCCCCTACACCCCACACTCTGCTATTCCCCGAATTAGAGGCATATTCAGCAAGCCCTAATTACACAAACAGCAACGGCAATTTTTCCCATTAGCATCACAACATTGACAGCATGGCGTGGCCGTTCCCTGTACTAATTTAATCCCCCATTCAAGCCGACCTAAGTTAATAGATCCCCCAAAACTACACTGACTGACTAGGGCAATAGAAACGAGACTAGCCCCAATAATTTGGTATGGATTAACCATAAAATAAAACACCCTTGGTAAAACAGAATACACCCTCAAAAGACACACAAGAACTTAGTAATATTGATATCCTAAAATTCTCCTGCATCCTATCTAAAGCCAATCAAACCCATGCAAAGGTAGGCTTTTACCCCTTTATTGCATGAGATTTAAGAAAATCGAAAAAACTCGTTGAAGCACTTTAAAACCCAGCTAAAATTCCTGTAATTGCAAACCGTAACTAGCCGCAAAAGTCAATTCAAAACGGGAGATAAAAACACCCTGCCCTGCTATTAGCTGATTCCACTTTTAGCCGGGATGGCCTGGCATTCATAACCACTCTACTGGCTAGATAGTAAGCAATATGACCTTATCCTAGCTTCCTCTATAGTACACCCCAGATTTTAATTGTTCCATCCTTACTTCCACTGAAAATTCTTTTTTCATCTGGGCTAAGAATTACGGAAATTACGGAATCAGAATGTCCAGAAAAACTATGTTGTAGGGTTTTTCTTCGTAAATTCCAGACATTAATTTTTTGGTCAGCACTGCCACTAATCACCGTTTTTCCATCCCGACTGATGCACAAATCATTCACCTCGTCAGAATGTCCGGGTAGCCAATATTTAGTTTTCCCAGTTTTTACATCCCAGCCCACAATTATTTTATCCGCGCCACAACTGATTAACGTCCGACTATCCCCACTAAACCGAATCGATTTAACCGCGCTCAAATGACCTTTAAACGTGCCGTGATGCTCGCCCGTTCTAAATTTCCAGACCTGAATCGTTCCATCAGATCCCCCACTGGCTAGCCATTGATTATCAGGACTTAAACTCACTGTGTTGATAATATTAGAATGTCCCTTAATGGCATAATTAAACTGATTTTTATTAAAATCCCACACCTTAATCATGCCATCAATGCCGCCACTGACTAAGGTTTGTCCATTGGGACTAATGGCTAACGATTTGACAAAATTATTATGTCCCGTGATCATGCGTAAGAGATTCCCGGTTTTTAAATCCCAGAGGATAATAGAACGGTCTACACTCCCACTAATTAAGGTTTGTCCGTTGGGGCTAATCACCACACTATCCACCCATTCCGAATGACCTTCTAAGCTGCGTTTGAGGATTCCGGTGGTGGCATCCCAAATTTTGATCGTTTTGTCATGACTACCACTGACTAGGGTTTTCCCGTCAGGACTTAAGGCCAAAGAACTCACCGCGTGACTATGGCCTTCGAGGGTGTGTAAAGCGTGAAATAAAGACCAAGGATTATAAGAACGTAAGGCTAACATCACCTTTAAATCTGCCCGTTCTTGTTGTAGGAGATAGGTAGACATTTCCGCCCGTTCTCGTAGGAGGAGATAGGCAGACCATTGAACCCGTTCTGAGGGGTCTTGCAGGGCCCCAATGACCCAAGAAATTCCCGTTTCCCCATATTTCATCGCTTCGACCAAAGCCGCCCGTCGTACATCTTCTAGGGGGCTTTCTAAGCGCCGTCTAACTCCTTCTAAACCCCCTAAAACTAGACTCCCTCTCGGTGCTGGGGAGTCTCCACCAAGGACGGCATCGTAAAATCTGGGTTGTGGGGAATGTCTAGGCATAGTTGAGTGAGGTTAGGTGGGCGGAATTGAACTCCTTTCTGGGATAGGATAGGGCTGGCTGAATAAGTCGAAGAGTCGGGGAGAGGAGGGGCGGACAAACTAGGACCAATGGATTTGGGCGCGTTCTGTGACAACAGACTGATAAACAGTTTCTGTTTGTTGAGCCAACATCGTCCAGTCAAAGCGTAAGAATAAATCGTTGTAAGCATTATCCACCAATTCCCGAGCATAATCCGGGTTTCTCAAGATTTGCAGAATGCCTTGGCAGAGGGAATGGGGGTTATTGGTTTGGGTGACGATGCCTGTATGGCCATGTTGCACCACTTCCGGCAGTCCACAGGTATCCGATACCACTACAGGCACTCGGGCGGCAAAGCTTTCTAAGGCGACAATGCCAAAGGGTTCGTAGAGACTGGGGAAAACGGCACAGTCGGCAATGGTTTGAAATTTGTCAAGGTCGGAGTCGGACATAAATCCGGTAAAGTAGCATTTCTCCCAAATGCCAAGGGTTTTGGCTTGGTGTTGGAGATGGGAGGTATTGCCGCCGCCGATGATGACAAATTTTATGCGATCGCCTAATGCCCCCAGCAAGAGAGGGGCGGCATCCAACAACACAGAAATCCCCTTTTCGTGGCTCATGCGACCGAGATAATAGACGATTTTCTCCTGATCCGCCGCAAACTGACGACGGAATCTCATGTGGTCAAAGCGGGGATCTCGTCGCTTTTTTTCTGGACGGATGCCATTGTAGATCACGTTGATTTTATCCCTCGGACTGTGAAAAATACGTTGGATTTCTTGTTCCATATAGTGGGTGCAGACAATAATCCGCCAAGCATTATGGGCGAGGATGTACTCTTTGCCGTGGATATAGTGGTGGGTTTCGTTATGAATGCCATTATAGCGGCCGTGTTCTGTGGCGTGGATGGTAGCAACGAGGGGAACCTTAAAACGGTGTTTGAGTGCGATCGCCGCATCCCCCACCAACCAATCATGAGCATGAATTAGTTCAAAGCGTCCCAAATCTTGGATCAATTTCCCCCCATAAACCCCCATACTCTCATTCATATTCACCACCCAATGGAAAAAATCATTTCCTGGGGCCACCGGGATACGATGAACCTTAATCCCTTCCACCAGTTCAAAGCGAGGAGCATCGCCAAATTCCACGGTAATCAGGTGAATATCATGACCCAGTTTCACCAATTCTGGATATAATTCGGCGACGTGGCGTGCAATTCCCCCCACAATGCGAGGAGGAAATTCCCAGCTTAGAACTAGAATCCTCATCAACCTCTATTCCATCCTGTTGTTCAGCATTTCATAACAGCCTTGCCTATTGTCCTACTTTTTCAGAATGTTTTGGCGCTTCTTGGATTTTGAGACACCCCCCGTGAGGGGGAGCAGGGGAGCAGGGGAATAGTGAATAACTAAAACTCTTTTATTTTAGGGAGCGGGGAACGGGGGAGAGGGGGAGAGGGGGGGATGGGTTGATTACTTTTGCATGAGTGCCTTTTGCCTATTCCCGACTCCCGACACCTGACTAGATTGCTTCGTACCTTCCTTCGGAACGCTACGCGTTCACTTCGTGACGCTCCGCGTTCGCGAAGCGTTGCGCAGCAAACGCAATGACATTACTCCCGACTCCCGACTCCCGACTCCCGATTCCCGACTCCCGATTCCCGACTCCCGACTCCCCCTACTCCAATTCCGCCAACTCTAACCAACGTTCCGTAGCCTGATCAATCGCCTCATTCAACCGCGCCAACTCCTCCGATAACTCCTGTAACTTGGTATAACCACTCGGGGGATGCTCATACAGCGTCGATTCAATCTCCCCTCGTTTCGCCTCCAGTTGGGGAATTTTCTCCTCCAACTCCGCCAACTCCCGACGCTGATAATTCGACAGACGACGGGGAGAACTTCCACTAGACCGGGGTTTTTCCCCCTTCTGTTTACTCGGAGTCGTCGCCGGAGGTTCAGCAACCGTGCGCCTCTGTTTATACTCCAAATACAGGGAATAATTGCCCGGATATTGCTCAATCCGCCCCTCCCCCTCCAACGCAAAAATCCTGTTCACCGTCCGGTCTAAAAAATACCGATCATGAGACACCACAATCACACAACCATTAAAATCCTCTAAATACTCCTCCAACACCCCCAAGGTTTGCACATCCAAATCATTGGTCGGTTCATCTAAAATCAACACATTAGGCGCTTCCATCAACACCGACAACAAAAACAAACGCCGTTTTTCCCCCCCCGACAACTTAAAAATCGGTGCATACTGTTGACTCCCCGGAAACAAAAACCGCTCTAACATTTGGGAGGCACTAATTTGACCCCCATCCGCCGTCCTTACATAACTGCCAATATCCTGAATATAATCAATCACCCGTTGATTCTCATTCAGCGCCGCCAGCAAATCCTCCGAATGTTGGTCAAAATAGCCAAAATGAATGGTTTTCCCCACCTCAATCGTCCCCCCATCCGGTTCAATGCGCCCGGTGATTAAATTCATCAGCGTTGATTTTCCCGCCCCATTGCCCCCAATAATCCCAATCCGGTCATCGGGGTTAAACTCATAACTAAAATCTCGAATGAATACCCGCCCGTCGAAACTCTTCTCAATCCCCTTCAGTTCAATTACCTTCTTGCCAATGCGTCGCCCCGGAGTATCAATTTCTACCTTGCCTTGAACCTCCTTAAACTCCCGATTCTGCATCTCCTCAATGCGGTCAATGCGCGCCTTTTGCTTGGTACTCCTCGCTTTCGGCCCCCGCTTCAACCATTCCAACTCCCGCCGCAACACCCCTAAATGTTTCCGTTGACTGCTGACCTCAGACTCCTGGGCCAAGGCCTTTTTCTCCAAATAATAGGAATAATTGCCACTATAAGTATAAAGATCCCCCCGATCCACCTCTAAAATACGATTCGTCACCCGGTCTAAAAAATAGCGGTCGTGGGTGACTAACAACAAAGCACCTCGATATTGACTCAAATAGTCCTGTAACCACTCCACCGACTCCGCATCTAAATGGTTGGTTGGTTCATCCATTAGCAACAAATCCGGTTCCGCTAACAGTGCTGTGGCCAAGGCAATCCGCTTGCGATACCCTCCCGATAACTCCCCCACCCGCCGATCAAAATCCTCAATCCCCAATTTAGTCAGGATAATTTTAGCCCGCGTTTCCACCTCCCACGCCCCGGCCGCTTCCATTTTCTCCGAGACGGCCGTTAATTGGGACATCAGGCGATTTAACTCCTCCCCTTGAGCCTGAGCGATATGATGGGAAAGGTCTTCATATTCTCGCACTAAGGCCATTTGTTCTGTACTGTCGGCAAAAACTTGATCCAAAACCGTGCGGTTTTCATCAACATCGGGCTGTTGGGGTAGATAAATAATTCTCGCCCCCGATTTAACCAACCGTTGCCCCCCATCAAGGGGTTCTAGGCCAGCAATCATTTTTAAGAGGGTGGATTTTCCTGACCCATTGACCCCAATCAAGCCTATTTTATCGTTAGAGTCAATACTAAAACTCGCCGTGCGCAGAATCTCTTTAATGCCAAAGTCTTTTTTAATGTCTTGCAGGGTGACAATACTCATTATATATTGGTTAATATATCGGGTTTTGTCCTATTTTAAACCATGGGCGGGCTGAAACTCAAATAACACCCCAGATAAAAACAAGCTAATATAGTAAAAAAATCTGAGTTTGTAATCTGTTATGAGCTTTTTTGTCCATCCCCCCAGTTGGCAATTATCAGAATCTATTGTCACCTCTGAAACCGTTTATCAAAACCGCCGTCGTTTCTTAAAAACCCTAATTGGGGCGGGAATTGGTGCGTCCTTGCTTCCCCTAAGTGCTTGTAAAAGTTCGGCCTCCCAACAGTCTGAACTGGCTATGACCTACAATTTACCTGCCCTAGAGAAGTTGACAAAAAATCCAGATTTTGCTGAGGTAGATCGACCGATTACTGACCAAAGTTTAGCCAGTAGTTACAATAATTTCTATGAGTTTGGGGGAAATAAAAGCATTTGGTCGGCTGCCCAAGCCTTACCGACGAATCCTTGGACGGTGGAAGTGGGAGGATTGGTTAAAAATCCTCGCACCTACGATTTAGATGATTTAAAACGCAAATTTCCTTTAGAAGAACGGATTTATCGCTTTCGCTGTGTGGAAGCTTGGTCAATGGTGTTACCTTGGGTCGGGTTTCCTATGAAGGCCTTGCTGGCGGAAGTTGAACCAACATCTAGCGCGAAATTTATTCGCTTTACCTCTTTTTATGACCCCAATATTACCAAGGGGCCAGGGTTTCATTTAGGAACATTGCCTTGGCCTTATACGGAGAGTTTACGCCTTGATGAGATGGCTAATGAGTTGGCCTTTTTTGCTGTGGGAATTTATGGGAAGGAGTTACCGAAACAACACGGCGCACCGATTCGGGCGGTTTTGCCTTGGAAGTATGGTTTTAAGGGGGCGAAGTCTATTGTTAAGGTGGAGTTTGTGGCGGAACAACCGGGGACCTATTGGAATACATTGGTGCCGAATGAGTATGATTTTGAGGCGAATGTCAACCCTAGCAAACCCCATCCTCGTTGGTCCCAAGCGACGGAAAAGTTTATTAGTTCAGGGCCTAATTTAAGTTGGGAGGTACGGGCAACGTTGCCTTATAACGGCTATGGAGTCTATGTAGCGCGTCTTTATTCTTGATGGGGCTGTAAATGGGTTAGGTTAATCTATAGAGCGGACGGTTATTATTGTCAGTTTGTCCTCTCTTGTGAGATAAAAGAAGATGTTAAGCCATCAGGTCAGTGTATTGCTCTAGACGTAAGTACCCCAAGCCTTTCGGCCCGGGAGTGTCAAACGGACTATGAAGGGAACAAGTTTGATAACCCTAAGTTTCTGCTATTTAATTAAAAACGTTTAACGATGAAATTAAGCCTCTGTATGATCGTCAAAGACGAGGAAAAGTCTTTACCCCAGTGTTTAGATAGTGTAAAAGGTGTGGTGGATGAAATTGTGGTGTTAGATACGGGATCGAGCGATCGCACCCCAGAAATTGCCCAAGCGTTTGGCGCGACGGTTCATTATTTTGAGTGGTGTAATGATTTTGCGGCAGCCCGCAATGAGGCCTTGAAATATGTAACTGGAGATTGGGTCTTGATTCTGGATGCAGACGAAACCCTAGACCCGGCCATTGTTGCACCGCTCCGGGTGGCTATTTTAAATGAAAATTTACTGGTGGTGAATTTAGTCCGGCAAGAAATCGGAGCGACCCAAACGCCCTACTCCCTGACTTCTCGCCTCTTCCGAAACCATCCTGAGTTAAAATTTTCCCGCCCCTACCATGCCATCATTGATGATAGTGTGATGGGGCTGATGGAAAAAGAGAAGCATTGGGAAATCCTCTCTTTACCGGGGGTCGCGGTGTTACACTCAGGGTATAGTGCCAGTGCGATCGCCGCCAAAGACAAATTCAGCCGCGCTCAACAGGCGATGGAAACCTATATTAAAGACCATCCCGATGATTCCTATGCCTGCAATAAATTAGGCGCGCTCTACGTTCAAATGGGGCAAATTGACCAAGGCATTGAATTACTCGAACGCGGCTTAAACGATTATAAGGCTGATCCCTTGGTTTGCTACGAATTAAACTATCATCTCGCTAATGCCTATCAACGCAAACAAAACGCCAATAAAGCCGTCATTCACTATCAAGCTGCCCTAGCCCAGGACATTATGCCCCCCTTAAAATTAGGGGCTTATAATAACCTCGGGGCCTTACTCCAAAATGCCGGAGAATACGAAATGGCCGAGCGGGCTTTTGGTGCTACCATTGCCATTGATCCCACGTTTGTAAAAGGCTATTTTAACGTAGGTGCTGCCTTAAAAGCCCAAGGGAATTATAAAGATGCCATTCAAGCCTATGAAGAAGCGATTAAGCTTCAACCTGACTATGCCGAAGCCTATCAAAATTTAGGCGTAGTGTGGATTAAATGCGGTCAAATGCAGAAAGGCTTAGAATATATCAGCAAAGCCATTGCCTTATTGGAAAACTCTAACTTATTGGAAGCTCAACGATTGCGTCAGATGGTGCAGGACATGGGATTTGAACTGCCCAAAGTCAAAGTTAATCCTACTTAGGGTCTGCTGAATAACACGCCTATGCTAGGCTCAACAAGGGAACAGGGAACTCTTAACAGGAAACAGATCATCTAAAACTGGCACGATTGCCTATTCCCGACTCCCGACTCCCGACTCCCGACTCCCGACTCCCCAACTCTCGGACTTATTCAGCAAGCCCTACTTAGGGCTTGCTGAATAACTGGGCTAGGGAACAGGGGAGAGGGGGAGCGGGGGAGCAGGGGAATAGTGGCTAGTGAATGGCCAAAACTCTTGCCTATTGATCACCACTCAAAGCTTGTTCAATAATTTGCAAATTTTCCCGCGCTGTGGTGTAGTTCCGATCTAAGCGTAAAGCTCGTTCAAACTGTTGTTTTGCTCCCGCGAGATCCCCACTTTGGGCGAGGGCAGACCCTAGGTTATTATGGCGGATGGCGCTGGGTTGGAGTTGGACAGCGCGACGGTGGGCGGCAATGGCTTCCTCTAGCTGTCCGATTTCGCTTAAAACATTGCCGAGGTTGCTGTAGGCGATCGCATTATTTCCATCTAAAGCAAGCGCCCGTTGATAAGCCTCAACAGCCGCCTCTAGTTGCTCATTGGCTTTGTGGGCAATGCCCAGATTGATATAGGCTTCAATATAATTCTCGTCTAGTTCAAGAGCCTTGAGATAAGCATCAATAGCTTGGGGATAATTGCCCTGCGCCATTAGGGTAATGCCCAAATTATAGTAGCGGATAGCCGTGGGTTCGATTTGAATCGCCCGAGCATAGGCTTGAATGGCTTCTTGTAAGTTGCCTTGAGCGCTGAGAAGGTTTCCGAGATTATTATGGGCTTGGGCATAATTGGGGTCAAGGGAGATCGCCCGACGGTACGCATTAATGGCATCTCTCGTCCGACCTTGGATTCTTAATAATACCCCCAAATTACTGTAGGCAACGGCAAAATTTGGGTCAAGATCAATCGCCTGTTGATAGGCAGAACGCGCCACTGAGAGGTTATTCTGGGCTTTAAAGGCATTGCCCAAATTATTGTAGGCGATCGCATTATTCGGGTCGAGTTCAATCGCTTTTTGATAGGCCGTCACCGCCTCATCCACAGCCCCCTGTTCCATCAACGCCAGACCTAAATTAATATACGCCGAGGGATTCTCCGGAGCCATCTCCAGCACCTGCTGCCAAATCTCTACAGCCCCCTCAAAATTTCCCTCCTGATAGGCCGTCTTGCCCGCTTGAAACATTTGTTCAAGGCGTGAACTTTGTCCATAGACTGGAGACAGAGAAACGGTTAAAAACAAACTCAAAAACAGTGCCAAGCCAAAGCGCGTTTTCATAATATTTTAGTTTATGTGTACTAAATAAATGGAACCCATCTAGTCCACAGGCTAACACGACGTGAATTTTTCCGGTTGAGGAAATTTGCCCCTCGAAAAATCAAACAGAAGCGAAACGAAACTGTTAACGTAAGAACAAGGATTACAGTAAAAGTTTAAGCATGACTGCGAACAAGAAAACCGCAACCAACCCTTCCCCAGAAGCGATTCCCCCCCTGCGGCCGATTCCCCCCGTGAGTCGTCCGACCCAAACCCTCAAAAAAAACCAACGCCCCACGAAAGTGGAAAAACCCAAACGTCGCGAAAAAAAAGAAATCGTCCGTTTGTCGGAATATGAAGGATTAGAAGCAGGAGATCCAGTGATTTTACCCTATACCCATCAAACGGTAGAATTACAATATTTTACCCTTAGCCCGAGTGGGGTTCCCTTTGCCGCCTTTGAAGGAGGTTCTATCGCTGTTCCGTCGCTGTTATCGTCGGAACAGTCAACAGACAAATAATACCCAATTAATTTGAGTGGTGTACAGAAGGGAAATTTTCGGGAGTCGAGAGTCCGGAGTCGGGAGTCAGGAGATTACCTCTCCCCTGCTCCCCTGCTCCCCCTCTCCCCTTTTCCCTTGACTGGTCAAGATTGCCCAATTCCTAATTCCCGACAAATTGATTAGATTTCATCCGGGATTACCCATTGCGTTGGTTCGCTTAACTTCTTCAAACGTGCTGCCTCTGCAATTTCTAGCATTTGGTCTAAAGAAGTTGTTTCCATAAAGTCACTCGCTTGTTTAACATATTCACGGTTAGGACATTGATCCCCCAACACACAACCATTCACACAAGCTTCTGCGCAATTAATTTTAGTTTCCATTGCAGGATTCCTCAAAACACTACAAACAATTGTCCTCCTTAAGCCACAAACCCAACCGGACAAATCGCCCTAACTTTTAACCCCTTGATGATGATAAGATCCGCGATAAATGCGATGGGCTTGTTCAGGAGATAACCAACTAGCCGGATGTCCAATGCTGTTGGGTAACAATTCCTCGGGATCTAAAGGTTCTAAGGGACTCGACGGGGAGACATATTCATGTCGAATTGCATCATAGGCAAACACCTTGCCATTTTCAATATGATAAACCCATGCACTAAGATGTAGCTTCCCTTGACGGAGTTTGGAGTGAATTACTGGATAGGTTCTGAGGTTTTCAATTTGAGTTAAAACATTTTCAGCAATGGTAATGTTTAATAAATCTTCTCCCGTTAATTCAGAGTAATTTTCTTTCACTAAACGACGAGTGGCTTCTGCTTCTTTTAACCACTCATAAACTAGGGGCATTTCTTCCTCTAGTTTTTCTAATTTTAGCAATCCCTTCATTGCCCCGCAGTGGGAATGACCACAGACAATAATATCCTTGATTCCTAATGCTTGCACGGCGTATTCAATCGCCGCACCTTCCCCTCCATTGGTTGCGCCGTAGGGTGGAATAATATTTCCGGCATTCCGAATCACAAAAAGTTCCCCGGGTTCAGCATCTGTAATTAAATTGGGGTCAATGCGGGAGTCAGAACAAGTAATAAATAAAACTCGGGGATGTTGACCTAAAGAAAGTTGTTGAAATAGGTCTTGGTGCTTACTAAAATAATCGGTTTGGAAATGACGCAAACCGCGCACTAATTTTTCCATATTAGCTCATAATTTAGGGTGAAACAGAAACTCTGGGATTTACCAGTAATTTTGAGGTCAAAAAAGGCGATTTATAAAAGATTAAAAGAGGAAAGGACTCCCCTGAACTAAACCTTTTATGATGAATTCGTCTCTTGTTTAATTCCCTTTTCTCACCATGAGAAAAGCTTTAAAAACAAGAAAAAACCGAGGATTTTTGAACAATAAGAATTGTTAATCACGATCATAAGTCGCGGCTGGCCTCAAACTGGGTTAATTATACAATAGACAACGCCCCACTTTAAAGCCAAAAGGGGAAGGGAAACCTTTTAATCAACCTTGGGCTTTTTGGGTCAACTCTAAAAATAACCGTTCGAGATCATAACCTGTATAAAAGACCTCTGAGGGATAGACTTGATGTTCTACTAATTGCTGAATCACCCATTCACTGTCTAGACCTGTAATATCAATGGCTTCCTCCTGACGTTGAAAAGGGGGAATTTCCGGTAAACTGCGTAAAACAGCTTCCACAGCATCTAAATCCTTGGCCTTGACACGAACATTTTTTTCTTCTCCGCGTAATTCGGCGATCGCACCTTGGGCGACCAATTTCCCTTGATGTAGCACAGCAATGCGATTACAGACCTGTTCAACCTCATTCAACAAGTGACTAGAGAGGAAAATAGTCACCCCCTCCTTAGCCAACTGTTGAATAATCTGGCGCATCTCCTGCATTCCTGCCGGGTCCATGCCGTTGGTTGGTTCATCTAAAACTAATAACTGAGGTTGGTGTAAAATCGCCAATCCCATCCCTAAGCGTTGTTTCATCCCCGTTGAAAACTGGGAAGTCGGGCGTTTTCCTACCCCGTGTAAACCCACCAACTCCAACACCTCATCAACACGCTGGGAGGAAACGTGAGGATATAACTGACTCATCAAGCGCAAATTTTCCCGCGCGCAGAGATAGGGAATCAAGCCCGGAATTGCCCCCACCAAAGCCCCCACTTGCCGTAAGACTTGGTTTTTTTGGGGAGTTACCCGACGATCCAACACCCGCACCTCTCCCCGAGTCGGACGAGTTAAGCCTAAAATCATGCTAATGGTGGTGGTTTTCCCCGCACCATTGGGGCCTAAAAAGCCGAAGACATCGCCTTTACGCACCGTTAAACTCACATCCTCGACCGCTTGCAGCGCGCCGTATTTTTTCTGGAGATGATGAGTTTGTAAAACAACGTTACTACTATCCATTTTGAATGTAATATTTTGGGGAATTTAACCCCCATCCTAGGCTAACTAGGGTTTGCTGAGAAAGTCTGGGAGTCAGGAATCGGGAATAATTATCAATTCCCCCCACCGCAACTCGCCATTCCGGGGTATCTGTGCGAAAATAGCAGCTAAGAGTTATCTGTAGGCGGTGGGATTATCGTGAGAACTACCCAGAAAAGAAGTCCTTGGATTTATCTAGTCCTAGTGGCGGTGTTGGTGCTGTTTATCGGTGTTCCTCTCGTGCCACTGGTGAGTAGTGCCTTGCGAGGGAGAACCAGTCCAGTCGCTAATAATTCAGGGTCAGGATTCCAGCTTTCTGTAGCGGATCAGACGGAATTAGAAAATCGCGCCCATAGTTATGAGTTGGTACTGCGAGATGACCCTAACAATACAACGGTTTTAAGGCGCTTGCTAGAAGTCCGGTTAGAACAAGGGAAACTACAACAGGCACTAGCCCCCCTAGAGACACTGAGCCAACTACAACCGGATCAGCCGGACTATACCATTTTGTTAGCCCAAGCGAGACAACATTTAGGGGATTATGAGGGGTCTTTCCGAGCCTATGACCGCATCTTACAAGCCAATCCGGGGGATGTGAACGCGCTGCAAGGAATGATCAACCTTCAGTTACAACAAAATCGCCCCGAGGGAGCAATTGGACGGCTTCAGGATACCTTAAAACTGGCGGCTCAAGCCAATGCCGCGAATCCCGGAAGTGTAGATGTGGCTTCGGTTCAGTTATTGCTGGGCTGGGTGTATGCTTATCAAGAACGATTCACTGAGGCGATCGCCGTTTATGACCAAATCATGAGCGCCAATCCCGGAGATTTCCGTCCTGTCTGGGCAAAAGCCGAAATTCTCAAGCGACAAGGACAGTATAGCCAAGCGAAACCCCTCTATCAGGCCGCCGTTGCCTTGGCTCCCCCGCGCTACAAAGACCAAATTCAGCAAATTGCCGATCAACTGGCCCAAATGCCCCCCCCGACTCCCGATTCTCCAGTAGAAAGTCCCGAATAATCTCCCACTATTCTCAAATTATGTCTATTTTGCCCCCCCTCAGCACCACCCAAACCCGCAAGGCTGACCATCTACGAATCTGTTTAGAGGAAGATGTCCAGTTTAATCGCCAAACGAACGGACTAGAACGTTATCAGTTTAATCATTGTTGCCTACCCGAATTAGATTATGAGGACATTGATCTCACGACTCGATTTTTAGGTCATGCTGTGGGGATGCCTGTCTTAATTTCTTCCATGACGGGAGGCACCGATCAGGCGAAGTTAATTAACCAGCGTTTGGCCGTTGTGGCGCAACAGTACGGTTTAGCTATGGGAGTAGGATCCCAACGGGTAGCCGTGGAAAAGCCGGAGGTCGCAGATACCTTTGTCGTGCGCTCTTTTGCGCCAGATATTCTCTTATTTGCCAATTTGGGCGCAGTGCAATTGAACTATACTTATGGGGTGGAGGAGTGCTTAAGGGTGGTGGATCTTCTAGAAGCCAATGCCTTAATCCTCCATTTAAATCCTTTACAGGAATGTATCCAACCCCGAGGAGATCGACATTTTAAGGGATTACTTGACAAAATTGAACAAATATGTATAAAGTTGCCTGTTCCGGTGATTGCCAAGGAGGTGGGGAATGGCATCTCCCCCGTGATGGCGACGCACTTGGTGAATGCAGGGGTGAGGGTGATTGATGTGGCTGGGGCTGGGGGAACGTCTTGGGCGCGGGTGGAAAGCGAACGGGCGGAAAATTGGTTACAACGGCGACTCGGGGAAACCTTTGCCGATTGGGGTATACCTACGGCGGACTGTGTGGTGAGTATTCGTAGTTTGTTCCCGAACTTACCCCTAATTGCTTCGGGGGGGCTACGCAATGGGCTAGATGTGGCGAAAACCTTGGCTTTAGGGGCGAATCTAGCCGGATTAGCTTTACCTTTCCTTAAGGCGGCATCCCAATCCCCAGAAGCTCTAGATGAGTGGGTACAATTGTTACAGGCTGAACTCAAAACGGTGCTTTTCTGTACAGGAAATCCTACGATAGAAGCGTTGCAACAGTCTTCTAGTTTGCAACAACGTTAGCTCATCGTCGGGAAGCCCCGCACTGTAAGAATGTCAGTGTCGGGATGAAAGACGGTTAATTGAGGGGTTCGATGCCCCGAAAATTAACCAACCACCATAAAAAGACATCTAGAGCCTCCCGTAGAAGCAGGAAAGCCTCATAGTGATATGGGGAAGCCCGCACCGTACCCCTAGGGTCGGTTTCGGGAGGATGTCACGAATTGTGAGGGGTGGGGCAATTGATAATTAATTATTATTCCCTGTTCCCTGTTGCCTATTTCCTATTACCTATTCCCTATTACCTATTACCTATTTATGTTGCGTTTCTTTCAACAAGTTATTGCTAGTTTAATCGGTACCTTAGCGGCCTTGCTGATTTTATCGACTATGGGGCTGGGATTGTTCACCCTTTTGATTGTGGCGGCCTTAAGTCAAGAAGAATCGCCCCGACTGCGGAATCAATCGATGTTGGTGTTTGATTTGTCCTTAGAAATTCGGGACACGGAACCGATATTGCGGTTTTCGGAGAGTTTTGGGAGTGGTTCCCCGAGGGCGATCGCACTTCGTCGAGTCCTCCAAAATCTGGAGAAGGCCGCCCAAGATGATCGGATTGTGGGTCTATTGTTAGATGGGAGCAATGGCAATCCAACGGCTGGTTATGCCACCCTGAAGGAAGTGCGCGCTGCCTTGGAGACGTTTCAGGAGTCGGGCAAGACGATCATAGCCTACGACGTAAATATGGGCAAAAAGGGCTATTATTTGGCCTCCTTAGCCGATCGTCTGATTTTAAACCCTATGGGGGTGTTAGAACTCAATGGGTTAAGTTCGGAACAGTTCTTTTTAGCCGGGGCATTAGATCAGTTGGGGATTGGGGTGCAGGTGGTGCGTGTGGGAGATTATAAATCCGCCGTTGAACCTTTGATCCAAGAGGAATTTAGCCCCGAAAATCGGCAACAAATCAGCCAACTGTTACAAGAGATTTGGGGTGAGTATTTAGCCGTTGTGAGTGGGGGACGAGAACTGAATGTGTCTCAAGTGGAAACTGCCGTTAATGAACAAGGGATTTTATTACCCGAAGCGGCCTTAGCTGCCAATTTAATCGACGAGGTGGCTCATTACGATGAGGTGATGGGGGAAATCAAAGAGTTAACCGGACAAGACAGTAAAACACGCAATTTCCGGCAGGTGAGTTTAAGTCATTACACCACCATTACCGTAGAAGCAGCCGCCCGCCAACCCTCCCAGAATAAGGTGGCGGTGGTTTATGCGGAGGGGCCGATTATCTATGGCCGAGGGGGGGAACGACAGATTAGTAGCGATCGCCTGGTTCGACAATTGCGCACCATTCGCCACAGCGACGAGGTGAAAGCCGTTGTCTTGCGGGTGAATAGTCCGGGGGGGAGTGCCACGGCCTCAGATATTATTCTGCGGGAATTACAATTGTTAGCGGAGGAGAAACCTGTAGTTGTTTCTATGGGCGATGTGGCCGCCTCTGGGGGCTATTGGATCGCTACGGGGGCTGATTATATCTTCGCCCAACCCAACACGATTACAGGCTCTATCGGCGTGTTTGGGGTGATTCCCAATGTGGCGGAAATCTCCAATAATAATGGCATTACTTGGGATGGGGTGAAAACTTCGCCCTTTGCCGATATTGAGAGCATTTCTCGCCCTAAAAATGAGGCTGAGTTAGCCTTACTTCAGAACTTTGTCAATCAAATCTACGATTTGTTTTTAGAGAAAGTGGCCAACAGTCGGGATTTATCGCCCAGTGCGGTGGCTGAAGTGGCTCAAGGTCGCATCTGGTCAGGGATTGCTGCCCAGAATCTGGGGTTAGTGGATGAGTTGGGGGGTTTGGAAAATGCGATCGCCCATGCCGCCGAAAAAGCCGAATTAGGCGATGATTGGGAAGCGGAGGAGTACATCGAAGAACCTCGTTTAGAGGATATTCTGTTCCGTCGTCTTGTGATGATTTTCCAAGCAGAAACCCAACCCCAAGATCCCATCACGAAAGAATTATCCCGCTTACATGGAGAGTTAAGTGTGTTACATCAACTCAATGATCCTCGGGATATTTACAGCCATCTGCTCTTTGATTTACGCATTCGATAGGAAGGAACAGGGAACAGGTAATAAGTCTTAATTCCTCATCTCCCCTGCTCCCCTGCCTCCCTGTTCCCTTGACTTCTAACAACTTGTCAAGATTGCCTATTACCTATTCCCAAGTGACATCCTCCCGGACACCGACCCTACGGGTACGGTGCGGGCTTCCCCATATCACTATAAGGCTTTCCTGCTTCTACGGGAGGCTCTAGATGTCTTTTTATGGACATCCCCGATAACCTCTTCCTCCACAGGCAGCTTGACCCCCAGTCCGTTCGCGAAGCGTTCCGCAGGAAGGGCTGCAAGTCCACGTTGCTCAACAACCATCGCCGCAGCAACGTCCCTATCTGTTACAAACCCACATAGTTGAGGTTTAACACGAATAGTAGCTTATTGACATGAACCTATTATACAATATGTAGGGATAAATCGTCACTCCCTAGTAAATGATTGTTGGTTAATTTTCGGGGCATCGAACCCCTCAATTAACCGTCTTTCATCCCGACACTGACATTTGCTACGCAACGCTTTGCGTTCACTTCGTGACGCTTTGCTACGCAACGCTTCGCGAACGTGAACGCGAACGTACAGTGCGGGGCTTCCCGACGATGAGCTAACAGACTTTATCCGCAAGCTCGATTTACAACAATGTTGCGTTGAAAGCCCCATCGCCTCGTGGGTGGGGAGCTTCAATGTAAACAACGAATGGCTTCTAATAACCCCTTGGCTTTATTGAGGGTTTCCTCATATTCCTTTTCCGGTACAGAGTCAGCCACTACCCCAGCCCCCGCTTGCACGGAGACGAGATGCTGATCTGGGCTTTGGGGGCGGACTACCATTGTCCGAATGGCGATCGCACTATTTAACTGACCCTCAAAATCATAATAGCCATAGACTCCCGAATAAGGCCCCCGTCGTTCCGGCTCCAGTTCGTGGATAATCTCCATTGCCCGGATTTTGGGCGCACCACTCACGGTTCCGGCGGGAAAGGTTGCCTTCAGTAAATCCCAAGCGTTTTTACCCTTCTGTAATTTGCCTGTCACATTACTAACAATGTGCATAACATGGGAATACCGTTCAATGACCATTAACTCATCAACCTTAACCGTCCCACTTTGACAGACACGCCCTAAATCATTGCGCCCGAGGTCTACGAGCATAACGTGTTCGGCGATTTCCTTGGGATCTTGGAGTAAATCCACCTCTAGGGCTTTATCTTCTTGGGGGGTTTGTCCCCGGCGGCGAGTCCCGGCAATGGGTCTTAAAATGGCTTCTGTGCCTCCCTCTGGGTCTTTTTGCGCCCGTACCATGACTTCGGGACTGGAGCCGATAATTTGCCAGTTGCGGAAGTTGTAATAGGCCATGTAGGGGGAGGGATTAATCAAACGCAAAGAACGATAGAGATCAAAGGGATTGCCCCGATAGTAGGCGGACAACCGTTGAGATAACACCACTTGAAAAATATCCCCAGCGCGGATATAGTCTTTGGCTTTGTCCACATTGGCGCAAAACTGTTCGGGGGGGGTGTTACTTTCGCAGGAGAGGGAGGCGGTTTGGGAAGCGGGACTTTCTGGGGATTTCCATTCGAGGGGTTTGGCTTCAGTGGGGGAGGGGAGTTGTAACTTTAAGACAAGGGTAGTCACGCGATCGCAGGCCGCCTGATAAGCGTCTTGGAGGTTCACATCAGGATCTCTTAAATCAGCATAGGCGATCGCCCAAATTTTCCGTTTCACCTGATCAAAAATCAGCAAGTTGTCCACCTGCATCCATACCCCATCGGGTAAATCCTCCTCCGTGATGGGATACACCGGAACCCGATTTTCAATCCACCGGATTAACTCATACCCCCAAAAGCCAAATAAGCCCCCAATACCGGAGGGGAGTTGGGGCAACAGTACGGGATGATAGGGGTCTAAACAATCGACCAACACATCAAAAGGATTGCCTGTAAACTCAATCACCGTGCCATCCCGATGGATTTGTTGGGTTTGTTCTCCCCGGGCTTCTAACACCCAAACGGGATCACTGCCTAATAAACTATAACGCCCCAGAGTTTCTCCCCCTTCTACGGACTCCAACAGGAAGCTATAGGGTTGTCCAGCACAGATTTTATACCAAGCTGAAACGGGAGTTTCTAAATCAGCCACCCATTCTTGATACACCGGAATAAAGTTTCCTTGGGCTGCCAGTTCGCAAAATTGCTTGAAATCGGGAAAAATCATAGATCAGGTCAGGCCGTGATGTCTTTCCCATTATCCTATGATGGGGGATCAAATGTGCATTCATCCTGAATAGTCTGGGGTGGAGTTGGGAAGAGATAAGAAGCACTCTTGCCATAGAGGGGCATAGGGAACAGTGATCTATTCTCAATTGTCAATACTCAATACTCAATACTCAATTTCCCCACCATGAGTTACTGTCCCCATCCCCAGTGTCAGCAGCCCGAAAATGCAGAAAATGACCGCTTTTGTGGGCATTGTGGGGCATCGTTGCTCTTGGGGGGACGGTATCGCTTAGGGCGCTTGATTGGGGCGGGGGGCTTTGGGCGGACGTTTTTAGGACGGGATGAATATAAGCCCTCCCATCCCCTTTGTGCGGTTAAACAATTTTGTCCCCAAGACCCATCGAAGAAGGCGGCGGATTTATTTGTACAGGAAGCGCAACGCTTGGAACAGTTGGGACATCATGCCCAAATTCCTCAACTCTATGCCCATTTTACTCAAGATCATCAGCAATATATTGTTCAGGAGTGGGTGGATGGTCAGAATTTAGCCCAAGTGTTAGCCCAACAGAAACCGTTTACGGAGGAGGAAGTGGGGCGGGTGTTGCTCAATCTCTTGCCTGTGTTGCGCTTTATCCATGAAGGACAGGTCATTCACCGGGATATTAAGCCGGAAAATATTATCCGTCGGATGGGGGATCAACAGTTGGTGTTAGTGGATTTCGGGGCGGCGAAGTATGCGACGGAAACGGCTTTGGGGCGACAGGGAACGGTAATCGGTAGTGCGGGCTATTGGGCTCCCGAACAGAGTTTTGGTCGGGCGACGTTTGCTAGTGATTTGTATAGTTTGGGGGTGACTTGTCTTGAGTTGTTAACGGGGGTGGCTCCCTTGGAGTTGTATAGTGTCCGGGAGGGGGCTTGGGTCTGGCGGAAGTTTCTGCCTCAGCCGATTAATCCGGCGTTGGGTCGGATTTTAGATAAGTTGTTGGCGCGGGGGGTGCGCGATCGCTATCAGTCAGCCCAACAGGTCTTAGAGGCGTTGTCTGCCTCCAATTTGCAGCCGAAGGTGTCCCGTCCCCTCTGGCACTGTACCGACACTTTAACGGCCCATACGGAGGGGGTGCAGGTGGTGGCGTTTCACCCCAAGGGGGAGGTTTTGGTCAGTGGCAGTGGCGATCGCACGATTAACCTCTGGCGTAAACAAGATTGGTGGGAACTTGAAACCCTCTTGGGTCATGAAAATACCATCCAAGGCTTGAGTTTCCACCCCCAAGGCCATTACTTAGCCTCAGCCAGTCCCGATAAAACCGTTAAGCTATGGGATTGGCAACAGAGACGCTTGCACAAAACCCTACCGCGTAAGGGAGGATTCGGGGGGGCTGTGTTTACTGTGGCCTACTCTCCCGATGGTCATTATCTCGCCAGTGGGGGGGGAGAACCCAGTGTTGAGATTTGGCAAGTTCGCCCCTTCCGTAAAGTGACTCAATTCAAGGTGACTGGGCTATTTTCCCATCTGGCGGCGATCGCTTGGAGCCCCGATAGTCAACTCCTCGCCATAGCCAGCACCTCCCCCCGTCTTTACCTTTGGTCAGTCCAGCAACAACAACCCCTTTGGACGCATAAAGTCATCTGTTCCGCCCTCGCCTTTAGTCCCAATGGTCAAATCTTGGCAATGGCCCGGTCTAAGTCTGAAGGCACCGGGGAAAGTCATTCTACTATTCTACTCTGGGAAGTCCGTACTGGAGGCAGGATCAAAGCGTTAGTCACTGGGAACAGTGCAGTCTCTAGTCTGGCTTTTCATCCTCAAGGGCATTGGCTAATCAGTGGCGATGAACAGGGAATCTTGCGACTATGGGATGTTAAACGAGGCCTAACGTTGGGTTCTTGGCGGGGTCATAGCGGCACAGTCCGCAGTCTAGCGTTTCACCCTCAAGGCAGGCTTTTCGCCAGTGGCAGTGAAGATAAAACCGTTAAGATATGGCAGCCCTTTCTACAAAATTAACGGGAGTACAGGAGTTTTGAGCGAGTTTCCGTGTGAATTTTACCCACAAGGAGGTTGTCTCTGGGACGGGAACAGTTTCCAGAGGCTGAATTGAGGGTGCGCAAGCTTCTAAGTCGTGACTCCCACAAACCGGACACCTTTCCCAGTCGGTAATACTGCCTGAAGGGTCACTGATTTGACCACAATGGTTACAGAGGTTGTAATGATGAATCATAGTTAGTCCCTAGTTGATCTGAATTACCAATAATCTTAACATTTATTTATTTAAGTTAACAATGCACCTTTAAAAACTTGACAAAAAGAGAATGTTGTGATAGAGAATTCAATGTGATAGAGAATTCAATGTGATAGAGAATTCAATGTGATAGAGAATGCAAACAATAAACTGAGTGCTGATCACGGTTCACGGTTGAAACCGTCCTGTCCCTCGTAAAGCATCTAAAAAAGCGAAAACCGCCGGAGATTGTAAACCATTGGTTAAAACGGCCGCGCCAATAATTCGTTTTAATGGCATCGGTAAAGAACGAACTTGTACCCCTTTGGGGATTGGTTTAGCGGCCAAACGGGGGAGGATTGCCGCGCCTAATCCTTGGGCTACCATACTGACAATGGTAGAATCTTCCTTAATCTCATAGGCCACTTTAAACGAATAGCCCGAATTCGCCCAATGGCCTCGCACTGCCGATGTACATTCGGCATAATTAAACAAAATAAACGAATATTGGGATAACTCTTCCCAAGTTAATTGTTCTGGTATGTCTTGGGCAGATTTGGGCAACAAAACTACATATTCATCCCGGGCAATTTCCCAGGTTTCAAATTCCTCAGAACGAGGTAACGGTAATAACCCAATATCGGCATCCCCTTCCCGTAACGCTTGCTCTACCCCGAGGGGATCTCGCTCCTTAATAATGACCTCAATATTGGGGAACGCTTGGCGAAATTGTGCGACAACTTTGGGTAATAAATGGGTGGCGGCGCTGCGAAAAGATGCTACTCGCACAATACCCCGTTGTAAACCCTTCTCTAGACTGACCTCATACTCAATATTGTCACGAATCTCTAACATTTGCTGGGCGTGAGTAATAACCCGCTCCCCGATACGTGTTGGTTTTGCGCCAAATCGACCCCGAGAGAGGAGAGAAACGCCTAACTCTTCCTCTAAGGACGCGATCGCACGACTCACGGCTGATTGAGAAATATCGAGCTTTAAGGCAGCCGTAGAAAAATTTCCCTGTTCTGCTACTGCTAACAACACCCTCAGATGGAAAAGATTCATCGATTCCTGTATTGATTCGTTTTTCGCATAAGTGTAATACGGAATTAGTTTTGATCCATTTTGGGAATAACCGTTAGGCTACTTAGCTAATAAACCCAAGTCAGACGATGTTGCTGGGGAGTCGGAGCAATAATCCCCCCAAATTCAGCATCTTTATTGCTTAAGTCTGTCGTAATCTATCACTGGATCTATGTTTGAGTTTCTGCCTTACCAAAAATTCCGCGATACCCCCCAAGTCCGTTTTTTTGATATCACTGTCCCGGATTCTAACGCCCGTGATCTCGTCTTCCATGACGGGGCGGCCATCAGTCCAAACAATAGCGAAACCGGAGACTGGCAGTTTTACCTTCATCCCCATCAAGAGGATAATCTGTTAGCCCTGACTGGGGGGAGAACCTTTTATCTGGTGAACTTCGCGTGGGAACACCCCTTTCATGTAGTGCGCTTGGTCGCCAATGGGGATATTTTGCGCATTCCCCCCGGCACCTTCCACCGTTCTGTTTCTGATCCCGGTGGTTCCCTCGTCCTGAATCAAGGAGTCCGCACGGTGGAGGCTACGGTAGAAAGTGAGTTTCGA
This sequence comes from Spirulina subsalsa PCC 9445, assembly GCF_000314005.1. Lineage (NCBI taxonomy): Bacteria > Bacillati > Cyanobacteriota > Cyanophyceae > Spirulinales > Spirulinaceae > Spirulina > Spirulina subsalsa. The sequence goes on along the minus strand of NZ_JH980292.1, from coordinate 1,738,831 downwards.
GTCTATAACAGTGGCGAAATTCCCCGTTTAGGGCGTTTATTAGCCCAAGTCCTGCCCCAACTGCAACCCCAACAGCAGGAAATTTTCTATCGGGCGGCCTAATCCCTGCAACACTCAACTTCACCTGAACATTGCCCCTCCCCCTGTGGGAGGTTTTTTGTGGGCAGGTATCCGGTGGGGGAAAAAAGGGAAATTCTAGAGAAATCGCCAACAAATACCCACAATACACCTAGAATAAGAACAAACCTGACTCAACATCAGACTGGTTGTTTTAGGAAGACTGATGTCCGACAACTGCTAATTTATTGGGCAAATGGTAGACTACACTGCGATCGCAATTGGCATTAATCGTTATCAATTTATCCAACCTCTCAGTTACGCCCAAGCGGATGCCCAGGCACTGCATCAAATCCTACTGGAAGAAATTGGACTCCCTCAGACTCAATCCCTCATCCTCACCGATGCCTCTCCTTGGGTGGGGGAACATTCTACTGCCCCCACCCAAGAGGTGATTCAGTATTGGATGGAACAGGGCTTGGAGCAACCCCCCACTTCTGTCTTATTGTTCTTTTTCAGTGGCTATGGGGTCAACTGGGAAGGTGTAGATTACCTAATGCCAATGGATGGCAACCCGGCTGACATTGAAAACACCGGGATTGCGGCTCAAAGTCTCTTTGAAAGTTTACAACGCAAGGGCTTCCGTCACATTGTCGCCCTGCTGGATATTAACCGCTCTCCGGGGGTGATTGCCGGGAAACCTGTCGGCAGTCAACTAGCCCAAATCGCGCCAGAAATGGGCGTTTCCCTTTTACTCTCCTGTCAGGTGGATGAGTCCTCCCATGAAGCGGTAGCGCTGGGTCATGGCATTTTTACCGCCGCCCTCTTAGAAGCCCTGCGCTACTATGGCCAAGAGATCACCCTTCATGATCTCAGTAGCTATCTTTATGAACGTTTACCGGAGGTGAGTGAACACCACTGGCGACCGATTCAGCACCCTTTGATTATTATTCCCTCCTTGGATGTAGCACAACAGTCTCTACTACCCAGTAGGGCAATGGTGGCCAGTGCTTCCGCCTCCACCGGGGAACAAGGGGCGATCGCAACCCCACCGCAAACCCCACCCAAAGCAGAGGCCGTCACCCCCCTAGAACAACCGGAAACCCCACCCCCCAGCCCCGCAGAACCGGAGGAAGCCCTTGGAGCCGCAGGTGTCCCCGCCAGTGGAATCAAGAAAACCCCCCAATGGCAAAAATGGATTTTCTGGGTGGGCGGTGCAGCGATTTTATTGGTCATTTTAGCCATCTTTTGGACGGGTCGGGAGACAGTATTACAGAATGGGAATGGGGAGGAGACAACGGGAGAAGTGGCAGAAGGCCCCCCAGAAACCCCCTCAGAACCTGCTCCTGAACCCGCCCCCGAGGCTGAAATTCCTGCCCCGGAACCCACCCCGGTAGCCCCCCAAAGTCCCGCCCCGACACCCGAACCCAGTCCGGTTCCCCAAACCTTACAGGAAAGTCAGGCGATTTTAGCTCGGGCGAGGACTTATATTCAGACCAATCAGGCTTCCGGTTTTAGTCGGGCGATCGCAGAAGCCAAGAGAATCCCCCCCGGCGCACCCCTCTATGACGAAGCTCAGGGGGACATTGCCCGATGGAGTGGGGTTATTCTAGACTTAGCCCGAGGACGCGCCAATCAGGGTCAATTTGATTCCGCCATTGCCGCCGCTCGTCTTGTTCCCGCAGAACCCAGCACCACCTACCAAACCGCCCAACAAAGTATTCAACAGTGGACTCAGCAGAAGGAACAACAGGCCAAAAACCAAGAAATCATCAGTTCAGCCCGACGGATGATCCGCTATACCCAAGCCTCCTCCTACAGTCGCGGCATTAGTACCCTACGCGCTGTTCCCCAAGGCGAACCCGGTTATCCCCTCGCTCAGGATTTAATTGAGCGTTGGAGTCGGCAAATTTATCTAATTGCCAACTCCCGCGCCGCCCGAGGCAATTTCTCCCAAGCCGTGGAAACCGCTCGCCTCGTCCCCGCCGGAACCCCTTCTCATGAACCCGCTCAAAAAGCCATTGAACGCTGGCAACGGGGACAGCGTTAGGCTTCTGATGGAATCCATCGGCTAGGGGTCAAGGCCAGAGACAGGAGAAGGGTGTGAAGCCAACACACCCTACAACTGCTTACGGTTTACTGTCCTCCACAGCCCCGCCCCGACGGGGATCTCCTGCTCCAACCATCTCCCCGATGGTGTTTTTTTGTACCGCATGAACCCCCCCAAAAAACATATTTTGTTCTTGCCAAAACAACACATCCGTATCGGTCGGTAATTGTAAACTTTCCTCAAGATTCGGTAAATAGGGCGGTTCAATATGAAACACCTGATTTTCCCAATGAACTCGAGGGGCTTCTACCGCATCATGCACCGACATTTTAAAATCGATTAAATTAGAAATAACCTGTAAAATTACCGTTCTAATTCGATTAGATCCCCCCGAACCTAACACAATTTCTGGCTTGCCCTGCTGAAGTAAAATCGTTGGAGCCATCATCGAAGAAATGCGTTGATTACAGTGCCATTGATGAAACCCTGCTGGGTTTAAATCCGCCTCCCCTAACATATTATTAATCATAATCCCTGTCCCCGGAATGACATAGGACGAACCCTCTCCATTAGAAGTCGTCGCACTAGCCGCATTCCCCTCTTCATCCATCACACTTACATGGGTTGTGCTACCCCATTTGTTCACCGTTTGAGTCAGAGAGTTTTGATAGGTTTGTAAATGGTTTAACGCTAAAAACTGTTCAGCAACATCCGGCGAATAAATATGAGCATCATAACCATCTTTGCGCGCTTCATTGGTTAAAGCCATCACTTGCGCCAGAATTTGCCGATGAGTGGCACTGGCAAATTTTAAATCCCTAAAATCAATCTTTTCTAAAAGCTTTAAGGCAAAAGCAATTAAAGCCCCCCCTGAACTCGGGGGAGGATTCGTTAACAGTTCCCGCCCTCGATAATTAACCTTTAACGGGGAACGTTGAATGACTTGATAAGAGGCTAAATCCTCTAGGGTTAAATAGCCCCCGTGTTCCTGGCAATCTTGAGCAATTTGATGGGCAATATCCCCTTGATAAAATTCCTCTATTCCCTGTTCAATAATATATTCTAATGTATTCGCGAAATCTCTCATATAAAGGGTATCCCCTGTTTGAACTAAAGTCCCTTGGGGTGCGTATAATTGCCGAGATTCGGGCAAAGCCAGCAAAATAGGGTGAAGTAAAGAATTAATACAAAAGGATTGAAAAGGGACAACTTTTATGCCGTTTCGGGCATACTGAAGAGTAGGTTCAGCTACTAAAGATAAAGGGAGTCTACCCAGTTGTTGATGAACCGCAAAAGCCCCGGCTAAACTCCCCGGCACTGCCATTGATCCTAAGCCAATATAAAAGGCTTGGGTTGCCTCCCCGAAATTAACATCAACCGGGTAAAAATTTAACTCATTGGTCGGTCTTTTATGGCGTGGGGTTTGAGTAAAAAAATCAAATAGGATATTCTGATTATGGTGGGTATGGGCGAGGAGGAACCCACCCCCAGCCGCAGAGGTCAGGGTTGATTCAACGACAAAAGAGGCTAGCATTGCCCCAACAACAGCATCAAAGGCATTTCCCCCTGCTTGTAGAATGGTTTGAGCAGCCTCGGCCGTTTTCGGGTGTCCGGCAGCGACAACTCCTTGGGTTGGGTTATAACTTGTTAGATTCATCAGGCGGCTTTGAAACAGGAAAAATTATAAAAAGTGGAAAAAGGGCGGAAATTGTTTATTCTAAGCATTGCGTGGAGGCTCGCCGATCAATAATACCCTGAAATTCGGAGGGGAGATTGCCCGTTCCCTTAAATTTGTGCCTCAATTGCCAGAAAATAGAAAGAACTACCCTCAGAATCCCTTGCCTTGTCAGAGATCCCCTAAATCATTATTGGGAGAAAAAATGAACCCTTCCTCAGACAGATGGGCTAAGAAGAAGCGCCAGAATGAACACAAAACCTGAGTGTAACTACCAAGAGTTAATCGATAACCTCATTCAATGTGATGGCGAAGAGGTCGAGTCCATTTTACAAGCCTGTTCAGAGTGGCAAGATGTTAACCTAGTGTATCAATTGTTGGCACGAGGGACAGAATTCCACAAGGAGGGAAAATCTGAACTGGCATCACGTCTTCATCAATTCGCTTTTTTAGTGATTCAGTCTATCATTGCTTTACCACAAGAAGGAACGGTTAGTATGTACCTTCATACCAAACAGGATGCAGATTGCCTATTTCAACAGGGGATTGAGCTTTATCAACTCAGCCAATTTCGCTCCGCATTGCAAACATGGCAACAAGCTTTGAGTATTTATCAGGAATTAGGGGATGCTCAGGGAGAGGCCTATGTATTGGATCATTTAAGTGTTGCTTTGCAGTCTTTGGGGCAGTATCAAAAAGCCATTGAACGCTATCAAGAATCTTTAGTGATTAAGCGAGAAAGTGGGCATTGGATGGTTCAAAAACCCCGTTTTATCCCCTTAACTCATCATGCTCAAGGGGAGTTTCATTTGGCGATGAAGCTAACGATTGAGCATTTCGAGAAACATTTGAACATAGCGCGTTCCATTGGCGATCGCCTCGGAGAGTCCAATTCCCTCGCTAATCTAGGTCGGGCCTATGATTCTTTGGGGAAATCGGAGCAAGCGTTAAGTCATTATTTAGAGTCGGAGGAGATTAAAACACAAATTGGCGATCGCCTAGGACGGGTTAAGCTTTTACAGGCATTAGGTAAAATCTACCAAAAACTAGGAGAGGTGAGCCAAGCCATCTACTACTATCAACAACATATTGCCCTTGCCCAAGAATTAGAGGATACAGACACCTTAGATCAATCCTTGAGTAGTTTAGGCAACTTATTCTGTGCCTCAAAACAGTACGCCAACGCTCTCAAAATTTATCAGGAATATCTCTACTGGAGCCAAGATCATCAGGATGTCCTTGGAATGTCTGTAGCTTGGAGTGGTTTAGGTAATGTATTTTATGCAGGGGAGGACTATTCTAAGGCTCTCAATGCCTATGAAAAATCCTTGGACTTTAAACAGAAAACAGGCGATCGCTTTGGGGAGGCCATTGTCTTAGCCAATCTTAGCCGCACTCATGAAGCCTTGGGCCATTACGAGAGGGCGAAAGTCTATCTCCGTCAGTCTATCCAAATCAAACAACAGAGATCCTAGACTCTTATGGAATTAAGAATCGGTTGGTTATACCCTAAATTAATGAGTACCTACGGCGATCGCGGTAACGTGATTTGCTTACAGAAACGGGCGCAATGGCGAGGCTTTGATGTCACCCTTGTTCCCCTCGATCGTCAAAGCGAAGCCCCCCAATTTGACACCGTGGATCTGATTGTGGGGGGTGGGGCGCAAGATCGGCAACAGGAAATTGTCATGCGGGATCTCCAAGGGGAAAAAGCCCAAGCCCTTAAAGAAAAACTGGATGGCGGGACTCCGGGAGTTTTTACCTGTGGTTCCCCGCAACTCCTAGGAAAGTATTATGAACCCGCCTTGGGGCAACGGATTGAAGGATTAGGAGTCCTAGACCTCGAAACCAAACACCCCGGCCTAGAAGCCCCCCGGTGTATCGGCAATGTGGTTTTTGAAATTACGGCCTCCCCTCTGGCCGAAGACCTGAAAGCGCAACTGGGGGAACGCCCTATTGTCATTGGGTTTGAGAATCATGGCGGCCGAACCTACCTGGGCAAGGTTGCCCCCCTCGGCAAAGTGATTCAAGGCTACGGCAACAACGGGCAAGATGGCGGGGAGGGCGCTTTTCATCGTCATGCGATCGCCACCTACTCCCACGGCCCCCTCCTGCCCAAAAACCCCTTTCTCGCCGACTGGTTAATTCAAAAAGCCCTCGAAGAAAAATATCAAACCCCAATTTCCCTTTCCCCCCTCGACGACACCATGGCAACTCAGGCAAGAAAGGCAATGTTTGAGCGTTTAGGGTTATCCAGTCGGGTCAAGACAGCTTAAACTGTTCAAGTAGGGGCAACTTTATCCCTCACGACTCAAGAACCTCACGCAATGCCTAGAAAGCCATGACTGGACAAGTCCTAGATAAAAATACAGCTAGCATTCTCATCCTGTTACTTCCCCTTGCTCTCGCTGTTGTTATACTATATTCTGCTTGGCCTGCTCTCTTAGCACTGGTTATCCTCGCCCTCGCTTGGAACCTTTGGCAAACCTATCACTGGAAACAGTGGAGCGCCCAAGTGAACCCTTTTTTTAATGAGCTATTGACAGAGAACCAAGGGTGTGTTACCGCAATTGATCTGTCCCTCAAAGCAAACCTCACCCTTGACGCTGCCCAGCGTTTTCTCGAAAATAAAGCCAACGAATACGGCGCACAACGCAAAGTTTACGGAAATAAGGGGATCGTGTATTATTTTCTGACAGCCAGCGCATTGGGGCGTATCTTTGATGCCAGTGAACCGCCAGCACAGGGAATAGGAGAAGCCCTGACTTCAGGGGAACTCGCACAACTAGCTACTTTTCCCACCGTCAATCCCATTGGGAACAAAGCTCTAATTCAAGCCGAATTAGCCAAACGTTTAGATGTCCATTCAGGGACCTTAACCAAGCGCAAAGGAGATCCCACCTTTGCCGAATGGAGTCGGAACAAAGACCCAGAAGGAATTGCTTGGCAATATTCCGCCAAACAAAAACTCTTTTTACCTTTAGTTGGGACAAATAACGATCCGGCTTCCTCGCCAACAGGATGAAGATTGAACTGGGGGACCCCCAAAGTGATCGCACGGTATATCAAGCAAAAAAGATAGAACTACTATGGCTGAAATTTTTGGCAACTTCATTGAAAACTTTCCCAGTAGCGAAGAATATCTCATCATTGGGTTTTCTCCCAGTTCAATTCCACTCAAACAACGATGGCGGAATAACGGACTTTCTGCCGACTTCCTAGCGGACTATTTTACTACCTTTTTACCAGCCGATGAGTCAGAAGATTCAGGCTTAAGTCAGCACGCTGAAATTAAAGGGGCAGTGAGTTATATCGCTAACGAGTTGTTGGAAAATGCCATGAAATTCAACGACGATCAATGTGACTTTCCTATCAGCATTGCCCTATACTTAGGAAAAAATAATCTGGTTTTTCAAATTACCAATAGTATCCCCCCAAAAGAAGTTAGCCCCTTCCAGGACTATATTGAAAAACTATTATCCTCTGATCCCCAAGATTTGTACTTAGAACAATTGGAGAAAAACGCTCTAGATGAGAATGGAGGGAGTTCTCATTTAGGCTATTTGACCATGATTAATGATTATATGGCAACCCTGGGCTGGAAATTTGAAAAATTAGAGCAAGAGCCAGTCGGGATTGCTGTTACTACAATGGTTCAACTGAACTTTTAGAATTATTTAACCTTCAGTGTTTAGGAGTCTTGAATAGATGGAAATTAAAACGAATAGCTTTGAAGTGGAATACAACAAGGAGATCAACACGGTTAAGTTTCAGGGATCATTGCGACTCAGTGGTATGGACGAATATGCCCCCATTGTTGAGCTTTTAAACCAAATTGCTGACCAAAATCCTTCCACTCTGACGTTAGATTTACGGGCTTTAGAGTTTCTCAATAGTTCAGGGATTAATGTCTTATCTAAATTTGTGATTCGTGTTCGTCAAAACAAAGAAATGGGGTTAACTGTACAAGGTTCAGAAGAGATTGCCTGGCAAACCAAATCTCTTAAAAATTTGCAGCGTTTAATGCCTAGTTTAACCCTAGAGTTACAGTAAAGTGACCTGACCCGTGATCTAACTAGGGTCTGCTGAATATCCCTCTAAGCAGTGTTACTAAGACTTTCGATTAGGAGCGAGAAACTGTAAGGTTTTAGGGATAAATCATCAAAAAGGCTTGCCTTTTTCCGATTCCCCCTGTTCCTTCCCGTTCCCTGTTTCCCACCCGGAGCAGAGTTATAGCCAACCTACCTGAGTCGTGTAAAAAAGGCTCGTCTTCAATCCAGATAGGACAATAACTCAGAGTTCACGTCTCATTAGGACTAGCTATATTCAGCAAGCCCGAATTAGATGATGATTTCGTATCGTGAGCATTGCTGCGGTGCCAATGCCATTTTACCAGCGTGGGGAAGACTTGCAAGGGCTTCGGTTCTCATCCCAACACTCACGCTGTGCGTAGAGTGCGGGGCTTCTCGCCGATTAGCTAAAGGGTGGCGCTTGTATCCCATGAATTTGGGTCACAATAGAAGGTGAAGGACTCTTGAGTATGAACGAATGGGTAACAAATTTGCGTTTAATCTGAAATCATTGTTAAAAGCCTTCCTGCTCTGTAGTTTGGTGCTAGTGCTGGTGTTTAGCTCGGCCGGGGATGCGCTGGCGGCTCGCAGTGGGGGACGGATTGGGGGCGGCTCTTTCCGCGCTCCTACTCGGACGTATAGTGGGGGAGGATATGGTGGATATCGTTCTCCGGGGGGAGGTTTGGGTTTTCCTTTCCTGTTGCCGTTTTTCGGTTTTGGGGGTTTTGGTAGCCTGTTCACGATTTTAATTGTGATTGCGATCGCCAATTTCCTCGTCAATACCCTCCGCAACAGTGGGGGAGCCGGAGACAGTGGGGAATTAACAGTCAATAGCAAAGTGTCCGTTGCTAAAGTCCAAGTGGGTCTATTAGCGGCTGCCCGAGACTTACAGCCTGATTTAGACCGTCTAGCTGCCACGGCCGACACAGGGAGCGCGTCCGGTCGCGCCGAGGTGTTGCAAGAGGCCACCTTAGCCCTTCTCCGTCACCCTGAATACTGGGTCTATGGGGCTTCAGAAGCCCAGCAAGCCCCCTTAAATCAAGCGGAGGCTAAATTTAACCAATTTGCCTTGGAAGAGCGCAGTAAGTTCACGGCGGAAACCCTCTCTAATGTGGAGAATCAGGTTAAAAAGAGTGAGGTACTGGCTAAGAGCGATTCGACGGATCTCGCCCAACTCTCTGAGGAAGTGGGGGAATATATCGTGGTGACGTTGGTCGTGGGGGCGCAAGGTCAGTTCACCTTGCCGAAGATCAACAGCACAGAGGAGTTACAGCAAGCTTTGCGCACCCTTGGCAGTATTGGGAGCGATCGCCTCTTAGCCATTGAGATCCTCTGGACTCCCCAAGCATCGGGGGATACCCTGACCACAGAGGACATCCTCGCCGCTTACCCCAATCTCAAGCTAGTGTGATTGACAAGCTTCACCCCCCCATCCAGCATAATAGGGGTGGAGCTTGCCCAATTACTATGAAAGAAAAACCCCAACAACTCAGTCAACGCCTCTTTTTCCAAGGTCGTAAATTTAACTTTGAAGTCAATCGTCTCCGTTTACCCAATGGAGTCGAGGGCGACTGGGAATGTATCCGCCACCCCGGAGGAGCATTAGGAGTTCCTGTGACCTCCGACGGGAAATTAGTCTTAGTGAATCAATACCGTTTTGCCGTTGAAGGGCGCTTACTGGAATTTCCGGCCGGGACTGTGGAAGTGAACGAAGACCCCGCTATGACCATTCAACGGGAGATTGAGGAAGAAACAGGCTACCGCGCCCATCGGTGGCGGAAATTGGGGCAATTTCCCCTGGCTCCGGGCTATTCTGATGAATATATCTACGCTTTCCTCGCCCAAGATTTAGAAAAGTTAGAAAAACCCCCGCAACAGGATGAGGACGAAGATATTGAGGTGGTGGTGTTATCGCCCCCAGAGTTAGAAGAAATTATTCTAACCAGCGATCGCGTTGATGCTAAATCCGTGACCAGTTTCTTTCTCGCTCGTCCTTTTCTTTTGGAGTTTAGCTAGTATAAAACATTTGGGCGGTGGGTTGTTGGGTTACGCTGTCGCTTGACTCAACAGGCTGTTAAGCGATGGGGTGATTGCTCTAAGCTTTAATTGATTCTAGAAAGCGATTAATTTCCAACATCAATATTTCCTTTTCATCCTGTTTTAGCCAACTGCCAAAGAGATAATGGTGGTTTTTTGTATCCAAAGCACAAGCTTTAACAGGTCGTTCATTAACAGTCATACTGGTATTACTTAAACTAGCACGCTGTAACTCTTCTGTTTTGCCTTTAACATGATGACTCCAACTGCTATATTCCCACTTCAAATGAAATGTTTCGCGGTTGATTTCTAAGTGAAATGAGCCGAAGGCTGACCAAAATAAATTAGATCGTATAATGGCTAAAGGAATGAGAGCAAAGATCAACAATGGGAAAGCTAAGAGCATTAAAATTATAACGAGAATCATCCAAAAAATCGTTTGTTCGCGGGGAATTAAACTGGGAACATGAATCGTGAGACGTTCTTTGGTTTTGGTGAGTTGAACCCGACTATATTCTAAAATGGCTGCCCCAAAATCAACTGATGAACTGGATTTGACTAAGTTCACCTTAGAACTTTGACTTTCTGGGCGTATATTTTTACTTTTAACTTCACGTAAAAAGCTTGTTAATTCTTCCGATAACCATTCTTTCTCTGCTACGTCTAACCCTTCGGCAATTTTTTGTTTTAAGGGTTTGTTGTATAATTGTTTGATGCCGAACTGTTTAATATATAAACGACCGGATTGCTTGGAACACTTAAGTAATAAAGAGGATATATGGGGGATAGCCGGATCGGATTCCCGTTCAATTTCTAAAAACTCGGTGTTACCTTCAATTACCTCAGTAAACAATAATAATTGGCGACGCAGTTGGAAGCGATTGCGATTGATTTTTAATAAAATATTATCCCCTTTAAGATTACGAAAAGCTGCCCATAATGCCCAACTTATACCCCATGCAGGCAACATAAAACAGAGTAAGAAAGCAATCAATTCACCCAATCCCCAAACCTCACCCAAGAGGGCGAACACCAAGATAATAGCGGCGGGTATAGTCCAGCCAACATAGAGTAAACATAATAAACCACTGCCTAAGTTCCAAGGATTTCCGGGAATGTAAAGTTTTAATAGGTCAGGGGTTTTTTGTAGAAAGACTTCATGAATGGAGTTCGGAATATTTTGCTCGGTGGTGGTGCGAGTAATGGGTAATTTATCAACTAGGGTTTTTTGAGCAGAAACCGCTTCTTTAAAACGGTCTTCTAGGGCAGGTTCAATCATTTTATCGAGCCAACGGCCAAAGGAATCGGACAGATTAACGGCGGAACGAAAATCAATTTTCATCCGCTTTTCGGGTAAATCGGCCGGAAGTTTGCGGGTGAGGAGATAAATTAAGGTGGTGCCTAAACCGTATAAGTCGGAGGCGTAGGTGGTTTGTCCGCGAAATTGTTCTGGAGCCATATAACCAAAGGTGCCGACGAGGGTTCCCCCGCGACTGATGGTTTTACGGTAGACTTCTTGCACGGCTCCAAAGTCTACTAAAATGATGCGACCGTCGTTACTTTGGATGAGGTTTTGGGGTTTAATGTCGCGGTGAATGACTGGGGGATTAAGGGTGTGTAGGTACGTGAGGATTTCGAGAACTTGGAGTGCGATCGCCTTTACTTCGTCTTCTGTGGGTTTCCATCCTTGCTCAATCAAGGCTTCGAGGGATGATCCTTCGACTAATTCCTGCACTAAATAAAAGCGACGGTCTTCTGGTGTATCGACTTGGAAGTATTCAATATAATTGGGAATGTTGGGGTGGGTGAGGGTGGCCAAGACCCGCGCTTCTCGTTCAAACAGTTCTAAAACTTTCCATTCTGAGACTTGACGTAAGGACACCACCTTAATGGCTACCCGTTGGGAGGTATTGACATCCACGGCCGCATAGGTTGTTCCCATTGACCCCTGACCCAAGACGGTGACGATTTGATAGCGATCGCAAATGATTTCACCTTGGCTATGTAAACCTTGCATCATAATGGTTTATTCTCCTTGGGAGGGGCAAAGTAGTTACTTAATATTCTAGGCAATGACTCGAAAAACTCTCGGACTTGATGAGTCTCTTCATAACTATTTACTAACGGTTTCCCTCCGTGAACCGGATATTTTAAGCCAACTGCGGCAAGAAACCGCCCAGTTACCCATGGCACAGATGCAAATTGCCCCAGAACAAGGGCAATTTATGGCATTATTAGTTCAATTGATCGGCGCAAAGAAAACCTTAGAGGTGGGAGTCTTTACCGGATATAGTTCCCTCGTCGTCGCCTTAGCTTTACCCGAAGACGGCCACCTCATCGCCTGTGATGTCAGCGCGGACTATACCAGCATCGCTCAACGGTACTGGCAAACGGCCGGAGTCGCCCAGAAAATCGACCTGAAATTAGCCCCCGCTTTAGACACCTTAGATCAACTTCTCGCCCAAGGCGAAGGGGAAACCTTTGATTTTGCCTTTATTGATGCCGACAAGAGCAACTATACCAACTATTACGAGCGCTGTCTACAACTGCTGCGACCGGGGGGATTGATGGTCGTGGACAATGTGTTATGGTCGGGACGAGTAGCGGATCTCGAAGTCCAAGATAATCGCACCAATGCCATTCGCGCTTTTAATCGTCACGTTCACCAAGATTCTAGGGTGGCGTTGAGTTTGATTCCCTTGGCCGACGGTTTAACCCTTGTGCGCAAATTGTAATTATTCTTTACCCCTTATTTTTGATTAGCATCACCTGAATGATTTTCTCCACGGTTTCGGAAGGTAAATCTAACGCTCGACAGAGACTCCCGAGTAAGTCTTCCTCTTCTTGGGAGACTTGACCATCCGCTAAAACGAGGTCTGTTGCGATCGCGAAAGCCGTATCATACAGATCATGGGGCAGGGTTGCGATCGCCGCGTTAAACAGAGCATCGGCTCCCTCTCGTCGCAAAATACCGCCAATATTATCAAACATCCGACGCATAACATCGACGGAATAGCTACGATAGAGCTTCATTCTGCCCAAGGTTGTATTAAGCAAGCTCACTTCATCATCGGCTAAATACCCATCGGCCGCAACAACCAACAACATAATGGCGGCAAATCCTTCAGCCGGTCCGAGGGTAATTTGTTGTTGGAGGCTGCTCCCCTTACTGCGGAACGCGTCAAATAAACCCATCTGTTTGACTCCATGATAATGATATTTCATCCATGATGAATTCCGAAAATTAATAATGGGTGAAATATAACAGTCTGTAACAAATCTAGAGAGACAATGGGGGAGTAGGCTAACGAATATCCAACCCTAACAAGGGATGCAATCACTGTTAAGAAAAGTAATAGTATAAAAATACTACTCTGTTTAATTGAACTCCCTGTTTCTTAAAATATTACCTCTTGTTCCCCATCATTCCAGAAACAGCTGCTATATCTTGTGACATCTGGGCTTTTGACTATTGCCAATTTAGTCGAGAAGTGATACCCAGAATCGGTCAAAGACTCCTTGCGGACAGATGAAGATCAAACCAGAGAATTCAACCTTAAGCGTATGTGGACTCACCCCAGACCAAGGGAGATGGTTACTTATTCCGGCCGGAATGACCGTTCTCCTCTGTTTGGGAACCGTTTACTCTTGGAGTGTCTTTCGGAAACCCCTAGAAGATGAACTCAGTATCAGCGCCACCCAAAGCTTATTACCCTATACTATCGCCCTCCTGTTTTACGCCCTACTGATGCCCATTGCGGGCTTTTATATTCCCCGTCTGGGCGCACGAAAGATGATTATTCTGGGCGGTCTGATTGTGGGATTCGGATATATCTGCTCTAGTTTTGCCCACAATATTCTCACCCTAACCTTGACCTATGGCATGATTACCGGAACCGGGGTAGGGATTACCTATGGGGTGCCGATGGCGGTAGTAGCCCGGTGGTTTCCTGATAAAAAGGGATTGACTGTAGGGTTAACGATTATTGGCTTTGGTTTATCGCCTTTAGTGACAGCCCCCTTAGCTAAAAATTTGATTGACGCTTATCAGGTCAGACCGACTTTGCTGATTTTTGGCTTAGTGTTCACGCTGATTATTCTGTTGATGGCCATTGTCCTCAAATTCCCCCCATCGGATTGGCAGCCCAAGGAAAAATCCTCCGCTACGACGATTGCTGCTGCGCCTGTGACCTATCCTAAGACGTTATGGAAAAGTCGGTCTTTTTATGGCCTATGGGGCTGTTATATGATCGGTACCTTTGTTGGGTTAAGTGCGATTGGGATTTCTAGTCCAGTGGGGGAGGAAATGATCAAAATTGACCCCGCATTAGCCGCTACCAGTGTGTCGTTATTTGCCCTGTTTAATGGGGTGAGTCGTCCACTGTTTGGTTGGTTGAGCGATCGCTTTAAACCGCGCTATATTGCGATCGCCGCCTATACCCTAATCCTGATCGCCTGTATCCTGATGGTTAATGTACAGGAAGGGCAAGTCATCACCTATCTTGTCGCCTTCTGTTTATTTTGGTTCTGTCTCGGTGGATGGCTTGCCCTCGCCCCCACTACCACCTTACGCCTATTCCGACCGGAAGACTATGCCCAAAATTACGGCATCGTCTTCACCGCTTATGGGATTGGGGCATTATTGGGAACCCTTGTAGCCGGCAGTATCCGGGATTGGTTTGGCAGTTATACCTATGCCTTTTATCCTATGGGAGGACTAGCCATCCTAGGGATTATCCTAGCGAATTTCTGGCTGAAGCGCGATCGCCCCATAGAACCCTCCTAAATCCGTTATAGCAGGGGGAATTGATGAATTCCCCCAACCCTCCTTTCACCCCTCCTCCTCCCATTCCAACAACGCCATCGGCATTAAACGCTTTAAATTGGTCAAAGAGCTCTCTTGCCAAGTCACCTCCTTAGATCCCTTCAAAACAACCCGCATCGTCTTACGATTACGCACCTGAATAATAAACTTAGATAACACTCGAATCCCTGCACTATTGAGCAATTTTAATCCTCTTAAATCCAACGTAATTTGACTGGGTTCTTCCCCCATAATCTCCATTAACAAATCCTCCAACGGAGCATAAGCTTGCATCCCCATATTCCGCATTGTTCCCTGACAATCCACTGTCACCGTAGCCGGATCATAACTAATCAGATAACTCTCTCCCCGAATTTGCTTGCTATCCATCATATTTCAGTATTTATACAGATTTTTCCATCATGGCCGTTTAAAATCTCCTCCCCTCAACCTTGACTATATTTATACTCCAGTTGAACCATCGTCGTGGCCATAGCCACAAAGGGATCTTGCTGGATTGTCTCCAACTTCCATCCTAACTTAGCCGCGTAGTCATTTTTCATACTAATCAAACCAATTCCAGGAGCAGCATCTCCTTCAACACTGCGCTCTAGTTGCTGCATATAAAAATCATCCGGCTCTATGGTCAAAATATCATCAATAAAACTCCGCAATTTTTGATAATGACAAGCATCAATACTATTTTGCACATTCAAAACAATAATTAGTCCATTATCCTCTAACGTATGGACTCCAAATTTAATGGGAAGATTGGACTTCATGTGATTAAATTTCATCGCATTTTCCAGGAGTTCATTAGCAATATAATTGACCGATTCTTTAATTTTTCGTTCAATTTTGTAATTTTCCTTTTTGCTGCGATCAAAAGGTAAAAAAGTGACTAAATAATCCGCTACAAAATTAGCCGACAAACCGTTATTTTTCCAGCGTCTTTGAATGGGAATCGAACTCGGAGAAAACCCGAGAACTAAAAACTCACAGTAATCCTCGACTAAATTATGAATAAACTCGCCAAAAGTATCAATTTGATTCATAGAACTATACTCGTTTCATCACAATCAAAGTAATATCATCATTCAGTTTTTGTCCTTCTAGATGAGTTTGTACATCTTCGATGACAGCTTGTTGAATAGCAAATGCTGTTAAATGATGGTGCTGTTGAATCACCCGGCATAGCTGCTCAAAACCATAAAGTTCCTCCCTTCTATTTTCTGCCTCAATAATTCCATCCGTGTATAACACCAGTGTATCCCCCAATTCAAGCCCTACTGTATGAGTATTAAATAAGTCATTAATATCTCTTTCAAAGCCGATATAAAACCCTAAATATAACGTTTCTATGAGTTGAAGTTCGCCCCCATTGCGCACAATAATCACTCGTTCATGTTGGCCAGTAATCTTTAATATACCATTTTGATAGTCTAGCAAACATAACGTTAAATGACGATCTAAATCCATCCGTTTCACATTGGCATAAATCGCTTGATTGAGAATCTGTAAAATTCTCACTAAGCTAGTTTCGTCCGCTTCGCATAATGTCCGAATAGCGGTCTGTACCATCAACATTAAAATCCCACTTTCTAAACCATGTCCAGTCACATCACCAATGCCAATTCTTACCCCTTGTTCGGTGGGAACAATATCATAATAATCTCCTCCTACCTCCTCCGTAGGCTGCATGAATCCCACAATATCTAAGCCCGCAATCTTCAACTCTTCCACTTTGGGTAAAATCATTTGTTGTAAGCGACGAGCCACTTCTAATTCTGTACTCAGTCGCAAATTTTCTGCTTTTAGTTGTTCATTAAGTCTCGTGATTTGTTGGTTAGCTTCAGTAATTTGAGCCAGATAAAGAGTTTCTTGATCCCGTAAATATTTTTTTTCTAAACAAGCCCCAATTCTAGCTTTTAAAAGGGTTTGATTAAAGGGTTTAGGGAGGTAATCCTCAGCCCCCATTTCAATACACTTCACCACACTATCTAACTCATCTAGTGCGGAAATCATAATCACAGGAGTATAGCGCCATTCACTTTTAGCGAGCCATTCTAAGACCTGATAGCCATTCATCTCTGGCATAATCAAATCTAATAAAATTAAGTCATAATTGCCCGTAGTAATGCACTGAATGGCTTGTTTGCCATTAGCAACGGTGGTAACAAAATAACCTTGTTCAATGATTTTACGCGCTAATAGTTCACAATTATTGTCATTGTCATCTACCACTAAAATATGGGCTGTTCCTAATGAGATATTAGAATCACCATCTGAACTTGTAAGATTGTCACTAACTTCCTTGCTCTCTTGAGATATTTTGATTTGCAAGCTGCTTAAACTTAAATCAGGAACAGTGTTGATTAACGTTAACAACGCCTCAACTGCGGTTTGGATTTTTTGAACATCACTAATTAATGGCTCAGAAATGTTTGTGATAATATCCTGACAAGCTTCCTCAATATTAGCAGCTAAAGGCAATAGCTCCAAACATAATTCTTCATGAATTCTTGTTTTTTCTGTTGCCTGCTCATCGTTAAAATATAAATGACTGTCAGGAACGAGAGGGGTTAAACTAGAAGGCAGAATATTCTTAAGTTTTCTCAGTAATTGATAACCTTGAGTTTGTAAGATTTCTATCTTTTCTGACAACAAATTACTATCCACATCCTCAAAGTCTGCCAACTCTTCCCCCAGCAATTCACTATAGCCAATAATGCTATTAATCGGATTACTGAGTTCATGCCTGAGCAACGAATACCAAGAAGCTTGAGGAGGAGAATCTGTCATTAACTTTACAGGGTGATCAGGCTTAATTTTTGAGTGTTACAACTGTAGGCTCAAACTTGAATGCTCAAAAGTTCACGTTCTACAAATCGGCTAAGATCATTAATTAAATTAATAATCCGTTGAGCAGAACTGGTGATTTTTTGCAAGTCGGCTACGAAATCAGGAGAAACCACTTCAGAGAGTTGGGAAGAAATTCTTTGTATCGCATAAACAGAGCTAAACAGGGCAAACGCTAAGGTTATCCGAGTTTCTAGAATAATCTTAGGGCTACACTCCACTATTGGGACATTATGGGGCAGGATTCGCTTCACTTCACAGGAAAGTTGTTCTCCATAAGTTTTGAGTTGCTCGATTTCCAGCAAAATCTCACCCAGATGCGGATCTTGTTCATATTGGAAGTCGTCCAACAATAAACTACTATACCCGATAATCGTATTGATGGCGTTGTTCAGTTCATGTCTAACTAAAGATTGCCAAGATTTGTCAGAGTTGCTCATGAGAAAAAAAGATTAAAAGAGGGGTCAGCGTTACGAAAAATAATCTATCTGGAGAGAAAATGTTAGCGAGGGGAAACCGTTGACAGTAGGGCTTCAATTTTGGTCAATAAGCGGGGGAGTTCGATGGGTTTGGTATCATAATCATCACAGCCTGCGGCTAGGGAGCGCTCGCGATCGCCAGACATGGCATGGGCGGTTAGGGCAATAATGGGAATTTGGGCGGTTTGGGGATGGGTTTTGAGTTGTCGGGTGGCTTCTAACCCATCTAATACAGGTAAGCTAATGTCCATCAGGATTAAATCCGGTTGCTCAGAATGACTGAGTGTAATTCCCTCTTCTCCATCGACTGCAACAACAACGTTGTAGCCTTTGCGTTGTAGGCGACGGGAAAGCATATCCCGGTTCATTTCGTTATCTTCCACTAAGAGTAATTTAGGCATGGTTTTTTAAAGGATTAAAAGATGAATGAACAGATTTTACGATTGAACGAGTGGTTAAGACTTTTTAGAAGTCTGTTGAGACTGGAGAACATGAGATAATAAATCATGGACTTCTGAGAGCAGCGCTTTCCGGTCATAAGCTCCTTTTTGAAACACTTTCTCTACATAACCGTTCAGGTTTTTAACATCTTTTTCGCTCAACTCTTTGGCGGTGAGAATAATAACTGGAATGAAACGCCATTTTTCATTTTTTCGTAATTCATGAATGAACTCAAATCCATCCATTTCCGGCATCATTAAGTCAGAAATAATCAGTCCGGGGGGGTCATCAGCGATAACTTCTAAGGCTTTATAGCCATTTTCAACCACAACTACTCGACAGCCTTCTTTTTCTAGTTGTCGCCGCACCATTTCCCCAGTAGGAATATTATCCTCAATGAGCATCACAACGGTAGAATGGCGGTCTACTTGAAATTTATGGAGGATTTGGGTTAACTGTTGGCGATTTAAGGGTTTGAGGAGATAATCCGCCGCACCTAATGCGAAACCCAAGTTTTTATCATCGACCATGGAGGCAATGACGACGGGAATATGAGCCACTTCGGAATCCGCTTTTAGGGTACTGAGGACAGTCCACCCGTCCATCTGAGGCATCATAATATCTAGAATAATGGCATCGGGCCGAATTTCTTTAGCTAATTGTAAACCAAGGGCGCCGTTGGGGGCTGTGACTACCTGAAAGCCTTCTTTGGTGAGATAACGCTGCATTAAGTCGGTAACAGATTTGTCGTCGTCAATGACTAGGATAGTGCCTGTGTTTTGGAGAGGGGATTCGGCGATCGCAATTTGTTCATCCTGTTGCACTGGCATCTGTTCTAAACTCTCTAAGGGCGTGACTTGACGCATTAAGGGGAGTTCAATAGTAAAAGTTGATCCTTGATTGGGGACACTTTCCACCCGAATATCACCCCCCATCATTTGGCAGAATTTGCGCGTAATCGCTAATCCTAGACCCGTTCCTCCGTATTTCCGAGTTGTAGAAGCATCTGCTTGCGTAAAGGCTTCAAAGAGCTTCTCTGACTGTTCTAGACTCATGCCAATCCCCGTATCACTGACCTCAAAACGAATCCATTCCTGGGCTTGTTGGTGATAACATTCAACGGTTAGAGTAATGACCCCATTTTCCGTGAACTTACTGGCATTACTGAGTAAATTAAACAAATTTTGACGAACTTTGGTTAAATCTCCATACATTACGCCGAGGTTCTCTGGGGTGTTAACTTTGAGGGTATTGTTATTTTTTTCCACTAGGGGAGCAATGGTGGTCAGTGCTTCTTGAATCATCGGATAGATTTCAAAAATTTCTAAGTATAATTCCATCCGTCCCGCTTCAATTTTAGACAAGTCTAAAATGTCATTAATTAAGCTAAGTAAATGTTTCCCGGCTAGGTGAATTTTTTGCAGGTCAGGAACAAATTCTTCCACCTCTAAATCCTCGGCCTCTTCTTGCAACATTTCGCTATAGCCAATAATGGCATTCATTGGAGTCCGTAATTCATGGCTCATATTGGCTAAAAACTCACTTTTCGACCGATTAGCAGAATCGGCGGCTTCTTTGGCTTCTTGCAGTTCTAGCGTGCGTTCTTGCACTCGTCTTTCTAGCTCATCAAAGGATTCTTTAAGCTGACTGGCCATGCGATGAAAGGTTTTTTCTAAGACGGCGAGTTCATCACTCTCCTGTAAATTCACAAAGGGGGTAAGGTCTGAGTTATCTAACGTTTTGCCCTCAGCTTGTAGGCGCTGCGATCGCGCTAAATCCTCCTCCGCCAAACGGCGACACTCCCGGACAATGGGCTGTAAGCGGCGATTGAGACGACGCACAAACAAAAACACCACCAACGCCAACACAATCCCCGCCCCCAACGCACCCCCCACTGTCACCCCCAACACAGGCAACAACACCACCGATTGCGGCACCGCCGCCAAGATCAACCATTTTGTTCCCTCCACCCGTTGATAAGCCCAATAATGCCTCTCTCTCACCATAAAACCTTGATCACGATTCCCGATTTCTGACCAAACCGCTTGCAGTTCGGGAATATCTTGATAAGTCGCTAAGACTTTAGCTTTTTCGGGATTAGGGGGATAGGCCAACAAATTTCCTTGTTCACTGAGGATGACAAAATAACCATTTCCCCAAGTTTCCGGCGCTTCCACCCGATTTGTTAAGTCCGTTACACTAATATCTAAGCCAATAACAGCCAATAACTCCTGCTGTTCTGAATACACTGGAGCCGTTAAATTCGTAATAGTTAGTCCGTACCACTCAAAAGGCTCTAACCAAATCCCTTTCCCCGCTTTAACCGGCAAATTATAATAATCTAATTCTGAATAATTTTCGATCTCAAACACATCAACATAGCGAATATTACGATTAGGAGCAGGTAAAGGTTCTCCCACTTGATCCGGGAGGTCTTGATCCATAAAAAAATAAGGCCAATATAATTCTTTATCCCGGGCTAACTGAAACGGAGCCTGACCAAACCCCACCCCCATAGTTAAAGGGGAACGCCCCTTAAAAGCTTTTAACGCTAATTCACGATAGGTTTCCTCCTCCTCTAAACCTAAACCGTCAAACATGGTAATCGTTAACGATAAACTTTTCATCGCTTGTTCGACCCTAGCCAATTCCGTTTCCATTTCCTGGACCTGACTATTTAGCGTTCCTTGGATTTGCTCAATATATAGTTTCTCAAGCAACTGATAAAAAACGTAAGACATCGCACTGAGTCCTATTAATGCCCCCCCTAAAACATATATGAATAACTTAGAACCGATAGATTTTGGATAAATGGTCATAGCTTTTATGTATTGCTCATTATAAATGGAGTATAACCTCTTTTTAGGGATTTCAGAATACCTCGTTAACAGAGAAATATTCAGAAACCCCATTTTCTGAAATAACAATCAGCTAAAATACCAAACTGATGGAGAACTCTTTTGATCAATATATTCAGGCCGGGATAATCAAATTCAGTGAATCTTCATGATCAGCAGCCGAAACCTGTCCAGATTGTCTATCAAGCTTTGGAATCGGTAGAAAATGAGAGCTAGTTAGGTAGGTTAAATAGCGTTTAATGAGGGAAACATTAACCGATGAACATTGAACAGACGCATCCTCTAGTCCTACTTGAGAATGAGTTGTCGCAAAATTTTGCGTTCCAAATAGAGCAATATCTAAATAAAATCTTTGGTTCTCTTTGCCCTGGGTTAATAAGTAAACGAGGGGCTTAATGGCGTTTTCTCCGGGTAATTTTAGCAGTACATTGTGCCATTCTTCATAAGAAATTGGCGTAACAGAATAACCAAAATCATTAATAGCAGAAACCAACTCATGGAAGGGAATAGGATTCGGATTGATAAGATGGAATGCTTGATTTAAGGAACTAGGTTTTTGTGCCAAAGTCACAATGGCTTGACTCACATAATCCACAGGTGTGATATTAAACAAATATTGAACATCAGGTGCGCTTGCCATCTGAATCATCCCTTTCAGCAAGCGACACAATAAATCATCAACATTGGAAACGCCAGTCTGACTATTACCAGAAATCATATTGAGCCGATAAATAGAGGCTGGAAGACCCCGTTTTTGCGCTTCCATTACCAGTTTTTCCGCGACCCACTTCGTTTGAGCATAGCCATTTTGTAACCCATCGCTATGAAGCAACGGATCATTTTCTGGGATGATATCCATTGCACTATAGACAGGCGATTGGAAAACATCTAAGGTCGAAATAAAATGAACTGGAGTGGTTTTCCCTTGACAAGCAAGACGTAAAACCTCTTGAGTCCCTAATACATTGGTTGCTCGTAGCATTTCATAGGAGTAAACTAAATTTACCCAAGCTCCGCCATGATAGATCACATCAACTTGAGCAGCGAGGGAGGAAAACTGTTGGGAACTTAACCCTAAATAAGGTTGACTTAAATCTCCTAAGATCGGTACAATTCGCCGACTGAATTCTGGCTGCCAAAGCTGACAACGCTGTAGATTATTTTCCAGTTTATGGAGTCCTTCAGTAAAGTTTAGAGCGCGAACGAGACAATAGATATCTGCTTCAGTTTGCTTGAGCAGTTCAGCGAGGATGAATGCTCCAATAAATCCAGTCGCACCAGTCAAGAATATATGCTTTACTGCTGCTGTAGAAACAGAAACACTTTGAGGAATAATCTCAAAATCTAACCTTAAATCGTTAGCAAAAGTTGAGGCTTCTGATTTGACATTGTTTGTAAGTAATGAGTCGTTTTTTTTACGAATAATAATTAGAGACTCTAAGCCTAAAATTGTTGGATTTTCAAGAAAAGAAGTTAGAGCTATCCTGACACAAAAATTATTTTCAATCTCACTAAGCAGTTGAATTATCAGTAAAGAATGCCCCCCTAGTTCGCAAAATGTATCATTAATTCCTATTTGCTCAACCATTAATAATTCAGACCAAATCTGGCAAAGTTCCTTTTGTAATTGGGTTTGGGGGGGAGTCAAGGGTTTTCCCAAATCAGGGCGACTATTTTTGGGTTCAGGGAGGGAACGACGGTCAATTTTGCCATTGGGTGTTAGAGGAAGATCGTCCATGAAAACAAAAATCGAAGGCATCATATAATCCGGTAATTTTGCTTGTAAAAATGCCCGTAATTTGGGAATCAAAGCTTCGGGAGTTTTGTCTAAAGCAATGGGTTTATTCGTATAATGTGCTAAGGGTTCAAAGGGAAGATCAAGTTTCGGGAAAAAATGCTTATCAGATTGGCAGAGAATTACATCATAGTGTCCCAGTTTTGTGTTAGACCAAAGGAGATACAGTTTATAATTCAAAAGGTCGGCGAAACTATGCCAGTGTTCCGGGTGAATTGTGGTCATTGAGGGGTCGGGAATCAGGCTATTTTTTAGGTCGCCTACGGTTAAAGACGATTCGGCGTTTTGGAGTAGGGAAAGTGCTTGTAAATCCCTCAATAGTCTAGGATTAGGAATCTGAGTAATTTTGATAATGGGTGGGCGTTGCTTCGTAATATATTGAAAAATTTGGGAAGGAGATAACGGGTTGACCTGCCACTCTAATTGTTCATACTCTGTCGCGGGGGGAGGGGGTAGAGTCTGAATGCTTAAGGTGACATCATAGCGAAAACGAATTAGTTCATTAGCAGAACGTCCTCGTTTTAAAGAGGTTTCTACTGTTGTAATCTCTGAAAAGTGGTCTGGGAGTGCGTGAAAGAAGTGGGGATGAACTAACAGTTCTGGTTCTTGTGCAATGTTTTCTTTAATGCGTTGCTGGAGGATATCAAGGGTTACAGTGTTGGGGGTTTGTGCGAGTTGAACGGAAGTGTGAAAGGTTTCGAGTAACGAGAGATGACGAACATCCCCAATGAAAATCTTTCCTCCGGGTTTAATGAGGGGAATCGCTTTTTTCAGGACTTGAATTAAATACTCGACATTGGGGAAGTATTGAATCACAGAATTGAGGATCAGGGTATCAAAGGAGGCGGGGGGAAAATCATCTAATTCATGAGCCATTTTTTTAGAGACTTCCACCCCAGACCATTGCTGAGGATTGAGTTGACACTGGGTTTTAATATGGTTGATGGCTTGTTCAGAAATATCTAGGCCGGTATAGTGTTGAGAATGGGGAGCAATCCGGAAGAGCAATAATCCTTTACCACAACCAATTTCTAGAACTTGTTGGGGTTTAAAGGCTAGGATTTCTTCGACGGTGTAGTTAACCCATTCTTCGACTTCTGCTCGTGGCATGGGTTGATTGGTGTAACTATCATTCCACCCACTGCTATCAAATAAGGGGTTTTCGGTTTGGGTACTGTAAGCGTTGCTCCATACGTTTTCCCACTGTTGAACTTGTTGGGTGTCTGGGGGGGTGGCGGAGGAATGGGGTACAACGTAGGCGACGAGGCGCTTTGTTCCTGATGATTCGTCTTTGGGGACTAGAGCGACGTTTTCAACGGCTGGATGTTGACTCAGGATGGATTCAATGCTGCCGAGTTCGATGCGGTGGCCACGGATTTTAACTTGATGGTCAATGCGACCGATGAAGTCTAGGCTGCCATCGGGGAGGAAACGAGCGAGATCCCCGGTTTTGTAGAGTTTTCTGTGAGGGTTTAAGGGGTCTTGGATAAAGCGTTCTGCGTTGAGTTCAGGACGGTTGAGGTATCCTCTGGCTACTCCGTCTCCTCCGATGTGGAGTTCTCCGGAGATGCCGATGGGAACGGGTTGTAAGGGGTCGCTTTGGCGGTTGGCGGGTTCGCTGAAGATGTAGAGTTGGGTGTTGGCGAGGGGATGACCGATGGGGAGGGTGGTGTGATGGGGGAGGATTTGCTGGGTGGTTGACCAGACGGTGGTTTCTGTGGGGCCGTACATTTGCCAGAGGGATTGACCTTTGGTGAGGAGTTGGTCGGCGAGCGATCGCGTCATACTTTCTCCTCCGCACAACATTTTTAAGTTGGGTTGACCAGACCAACCCGAATGGATCAACAGGTGCCAGGTGGAGGGGGTGGCCTGCATGACGGTAACACCGGATTCTCGTAAGACTTGCTGGAGTAAGTAGGGGTTAATGGCGACATCCCGACCCACTAAGGCAATTTGAGCGCCACAGATTAGGGGAAGGTAAAGTTCCGGGACGGACATATCAAAGGAGATGGTGGTCAGACCTAAAAACACATCCTCTGAGGTGAGGCCGGGTTGCTGCTGCATAGAATAGAGGAGGTTTACCACTCCCCGATGTTCAATTTGTACGCCTTTGGGTTGTCCGGTGGAGCCGGAGGTGTAAATGATATAGGCGAGGTTGCGGGGGGTGACGGTGCTGGGGGGAGTTTCTCGGGGTGCGGTGGCGATTTGCGACCAGTCTTGATCGAGACAGAGGGGTTGAACGGTGGGATGGGTGAATTTTGTGCGGAGGGTTTGCTGGGTAACGATGATGGAGAGTTGAGCATCTTCGACCATAAAGTTGAGATGCTCTTGAGGATAGGAGGGGTCTAGGGGAACATAAGCGGCTCCTGCTTTGAGGATGCCTAGGAGTCCGATAAACATTTCTAGGGAACGCTTGATGCAAATTCCAACTAGGCTTTCTGTCCTAACTCCGCGCTGTTGGAGGGTATGAGCGAGTTGGTTGGCACGCTGATTGAGTTCGTGATAGGTGAGGGATTGCCCGTTAAAGGTAATCGCTACTTTGTGGGGGGTTTTTCTAGCCTGTTGCTCAATGAGGTGGTGAATACAGTGATCTTGGGGGTATGGGGTTTGAGTTTGATTCCATTCTGTGGTGAGTTTTTCCCAGTCTTGAGGAGGAATTAAGGACAAGTCCAGAGAACGGTGGGTTGAGGAGGTTAGGTTTTTTTCCATGAAGCAATGGGGTTTCTGACAATAATGATTAAAGAGAGTTTTTCTGTAAATGCACGAGGTAGACCTGCTTTTCAGCTTTTATCTCGTCGTTAGAGTCAAAGATGCAGGTTCTATAAAAAATGTTTATTTGTCTAATGTTTCTCTGATTCTATCCCTTGATTGTGAAAAAGATGTGACTATTGTTGACCCTTTTTTGTGTAATTTCAATGAATTTATGATGACAATAGACGGGAAGGTAAAGAATTGATGAGGCTTATCGTTTGAGTGATAAAGTGTCAGCTAAGTTCTGGCGGAAGGGAGGGTTGATTAAGAGAATTTATGGATCAGATGTCACAAGATTTTCACAAAACCCTTGTAGTTTAATTAGATATAATGTTACGGGTGTAAAATCTTTGAGAATCAAGGCAGAATCCTAAGCTTTCTAGTGTTCTCTTGATGGCAAGGTGGCACAAGTAACGGTTTACTGCATCGCCTTTTGGACTAGCTTGCTATGACATCTCACCCATTCTATTCCCAATGGTTTAATTCTTATATGATGGGTTTTGACCCCACGGCTATAGAATTGTTACCTTTATTTCGACTGTTGCCTGCATTTCAGTCTAGATCAGGTCGCGATCGCCTTTGTTCACCGTCAGTCGCTCAAAACCCATCAGAGCCTGAATTTGAGGCTCTCTCCCTTATGGAACAAACACAACTGGGGGAACAAACAGTGGTAACATTACAGGATGATTGGGCGAGTTTTTTCCGGGATCCAGTGGCTACGCTCCATTCATTTCAGGATATCTTTAATAGCATGGAGGATGGAGTTATTTTATTGAACTATACACAAAATACTGTTTTTATTAATAAAGCGGCGGTGGCTTTATTCGGATCAGAAATTAAATGTTTATTCGACCAGTCTTGCTTGCATCAGATAGTCTTAAAAGAGATTACTCTCGAAGAGCTTGAGGGTAGTATCAACTCCCCATTAGTCCGTTTTTTGCGGGGTCAGGATTTTGAGGGGGAGGAGATTGGGGTAGAAGATAATCGGACCGGAAAAAAGGTCTGGTTACGGGTTAATAGTAAGATTTTCCGGGATGCCGCAGGTCATCTACAGGGGGGGATGATGATTGGCCGGGATATTACCCACTATAAGGAGGTGGAAGAACGCTTAATTCATGATGCTTACCATGACAAGCTGACGGGGTTGGGGAATCGTAAGTTATTGTTGGAGCATTTAAACCGTGCGATCGCCTACCATAGACAAGACCAAGAATATCATTTTGCGGTGCTGTGCTTAGATATAGACCGCTTCAAGGTGATTAATGATAGTTTAGGTCATGTTATGGGTGATCACCTCCTCATGGCCATGACAAGGCGCTTAGAAACCTGTTTACGGGAGGATGATCTGATTGTGCGGTTAGGGGGGGATGAATTTGCTATCTTATTGGAAAATATCCAAGAAGTCGCTTGTGCAATGCAGGTAGCACAACGCATTCATCAAGCGTTAACCTATCCTTTTCGCTTGGCAGGAGAAGAAATTTTTACGGATATTAGTATTGGCATTGCTGTTAATACCACCCATTATAGTTATGCGGAAGAAATGGTGCGGGATGCTGATATTGCCTTAGTTCATGCTAAAAAATTAGGTCTTTCGACCTATCAGGTTTTTGAACCTAAAATGCACACCCATACGGTGGAACTCTTACAGATTGAAAATGACTTACGACGGGCGATAGAAAACCAAGAGCTTCAGGTTTATTATCAACCTATTATTAACCTTAGTAATCGGGAAATTAGTGGTTTTGAAACCCTCGTGCGGTGGCAACATCCTACACGAGGGTTTATCGATCCGGGAGATTTTATCCCCTTAGCAGAGGAAACAGGTTTAATCATTCCTATAGGACGTTTTGTTTTAGAACAAGCTTGTTCTAAAATGCAGCAATGGCATTATAGCTATCCTCAATCTAAGGATTGGGTAATCAATGTTAATGTTTCTGGAAAACAACTCTGTAAAACTGATTTTATTGCTGAATTACAAGAGATTTTAAAACAAACAAAAATTCTGCCTGAAAATCTGAAACTAGAAGTTACAGAAAGTGTTTTTTTAAATCAAGTCCCTAGAGTGATGGAAATTCTCCATGAACTTGAAGCCCTCGGAATTCAATTAGCTTTAGATGATTTCGGCACGGGTTATTCTTCCCTGAGTTATTTACATAGATTACCTTTTAAAACCTTAAAGATTGACCGTTCTTTTGTCCATGATTTAGAGTTTAATAATGATAAGTTAGGCATTCTGCGCGCTATTGTCTCCCTCGCGACTCACCTAGAAATGGATGTCGTAGCAGAAGGAATTGAAACCCCCCACCAAATGGCTCAACTTAAAGCCCTTAAGTGCGAATATGGTCAGGGTTATTTATTCTCTAAACCTCGAAATAGTGAACAAATCGAGGCATGGTTTCAAGCGGAATTTTTAAGCCAACAACACCGCAAAGGTTGCAATCTAAGGGTTGAATTAGCCGAACAAATCTCTCAGGAAGAATTAGTTTTTAAAATTGAAACATTAGCGCAAGAACTCGAAAAAATCAAACGAGAAAAAGAGGACTTAGAAATTTTATTAGAAACAACTGCCCAACACGCAGATCTATTTGAACTAGAACTGAATCGAGAAATTTTACTCTATGAAAAAAGCAAACAATCACTACAAGAAAAAAATGAACTACTCAAAGAACTGTGCCTTGTCGATTCTCTAACCCAAGTGGCAAACCGTCGTCATTTTGATCAATATATTGAGGATGTTTGGGCGCAACTCATGGCAGAACAGAGTTCGATTTCTTTTATTTTACTGGATGTTGATTACTTCAAAAATTTTAATGATTGCTATGGCCATCAAGTGGGTGATGATTGTCTGTATAATGTAGCCCAAGCGATTAGTCAACCCATGCGAAATACAACGGATTTAGTCGCCCGTTATGGGGGGGAAGAATTTGTGATTATCCTACCCCATTGTGGTCCAGAGGGAGCCCTGCGGGTGGCTGAAAGAATTCGTCAGGAGTTAAAACAACTCAATATTCCCCATGCCGCGTCTTTAGTGAGCGATCGCATTACCGTTAGTTTAGGCATTGTCACCACAACCCCCTCGCCGGATTCTAGCATTGAGAAGCTGATTGAGTCCGCCGATCAAGCCCTCTACGCCGCTAAACTCCAAGGACGCGATCGCTACATTCTCTTTTCCCAGTGATTGTCCTCCGTTTCCGATGCAGAATTCCCCCCTACAATCCCTACAATAGAAGGTGTGATAGTTGCATCTATCCTGTTGCCTTACTAGATTGCTGAGGAGTGATAGTGAATCGAAACCTAAACCGATCTGCCTATGTCTTACTGGGGTTAACTCCGTTCCTCTGGACCCTCGGAGAACTTCCCAGTTGGGGAAAAACTCAACCCAACTTAACCAATTTTCCCAACTTACCCCCCGAGAATCCCTTACCCACAGCCTCCGTCACCCTCCCCACCCCCGTAGCCCAGTGGATTAACCGTGATGTAGACCTTCATCCCTCCGCTTTGGATGCAGAGTCTCACGATACCCTCCCCCCCTCCGTGGCACAACTCCCTGAAACGTTGCCCCCTGAAATCTTGCCCTCAGAGCTCTTAGAGAAAAAAGCGGAAGCTGGACAAGAAATAGACTCCCCCGCACTCGATGAAACCCTCCCCACAGCGTCGGAGGTAGCCGATAAAATCCAGAAAACCATCAGCCTCTCTCACCCTCTTGAGGAGTCATTAGACGAGTTAGAAACGGAAGCCACCTTAGAAGAGGTTCAGACTAATTTTGAACCCCTAGAGGAGCTAGAAACGGTCACAGAGTTAACCTATCCTCATGGGGTGCATACTTCAGCCGCCCTCTTGCAAACCACAGTCCAAGAACAGAGCAGCAGTTTCAGTCCTGAAGCCCCATCTCGGGAACCCCAAAAAACCGCCCAACGGATGATTCTCCCCGGACGAGGGGTTAATACGACTTGGAACTATGTCGCTGGGGGCGTTAACGTCGGACTGGGAGGAGATACGGATTTAGGCAATTCATCCTTTGCCATTTACAGCAAAATTGCTTTACCAGGAACTCTTTCAGTCCGTCCGGGGGTGTTACTAGGGGATAGTGCTACCTTGTTACTCCCTGTCACCTATGATCTCCGCATTCCCTCCCCCGATCCCTTTCTCCCTTCCACCATTTTTCCCTATTTTGGCGGTGGGTTAACCTATACCACTCGTAACGCGGAGGGGAATAGTATTGGGCCGTTGCTCACCGGGGGAGTTGATGTCCGATTGACGGATAAGCTCGTGGTCAATGGGGGGATTAATGTGGGTTATCTGGAAAAACAGGTTCAAGTGGGTTTAATCTTAGGAATCGGTTATATTTTCATGGATTAAGCCAAGTCAAGAATCCCCACCTGTTTTGAGGTGGGGAATCGGGTATCGGGAACATGGAGAATAGGGAACTCGAATCCCTGACCTCTGCGGTGCGATCGCAGCGCTCTACCAACTGAGCTAATTCCCCTCATAAGCCCTTATTATAGCGCCAGTTGGGCAATTGGGGGTTAATTTGACGCTACCCGCTCTAAATCGCCCCCCACATTCCTTAAAAACGATTTCCTTCCCATCCCGAAATTCCCAGAGGCGTGATCACCCCTCAATTTTCTCAGGGGGAGGAGCGATCGCGTCTAGGGGGGAAAGTGCGATCGCCCCTCGATATTGCACATTACGAATAATCGTAGGGACGCAAGCGTTGCGCCCAAAACCCAAGAAAAAACGCACCACTAACCGGATTTAGGGCTGTGGTGCGTTGGGGTTTATGGGTTTGGGGTGCGATCACAAAATGGTCAAGTAGGTATCCATGGACTGTTCCGGTAAAACCCGTAACTGTTGATTTTTTAAATCCCATTCAATGCCCAATGCTTCGAGGGGAATTACTCCAAGCAAGGGATCGCGCCCGCCGGGTAATTCTAAACATTCAAATGTGCCTTCTCGACCCTCTAGGACAATGCTGGCATCGCGGAAAATTTTCGCTTTACTGAAACCATTAGCGGTGGCAACATCGACTTCTTTGAGAAGTTCTAAGCCAAGTTTGGCGATCGCATCACTCGGCAGACATAAGGTTGTCGCTCCTGTATCAACTAGGACATTATCGAGGGTGAGCGATCGGACTTCGTCTTGAGCGATGATGTTTCGTGATGCCAGAATCTGATCAGCACGGTTGATGATGGTTAGGGTGGTGATAATTTTGCCCATGGGTGTTTCGGTTGGGGTTGACATGATTTTCGTTCCTGTGACTCTACCTTGATTATGGCTAATCTTGGCGGGGAGGCACATCCGCCCCTACAGACACGCCTACGCCCGGACGATAAACGCACCTCTGCGGGGTGAGTGGGGGGGCGGTGCGTTGGGGTTTATGGGTTTGGGGTGATTAAATTGCCTGGAGTCGGGAAGAGCGATCGCACCTCAAATTCTCTCGAAGTTGGAAAGGGCGATTGCATCTCACAAAAAGCGATCGCCTCATTCCCTACAACCCAATCGCACTTGGCCAAAGATAGGCTCACAACTTTGGGTCGAATGCCTTCATATTCAAATGGGCAGATGGCTGCGATTCGTCCCGAACGCTTCGCGAACGCTCAGGTCAATCGTTTGATTCTGGTGACGCGGAATGTTTCAGACTCAATCGAGGTAATCCGTTCAGTGATGACTAAAAATACAGATTCTCTAATTAGCCAATCAATGTTTTTCTAACCCTCTCTAATTGTTTTTGTCGAATATATTCTCCTAGTTTTACATTGATTTCTTCAAGTTCTAAACTCACTTCTTGAACCTCTAAACGAGTTCTACGAAGATTTTGTAATAAGCGTTTAGATGTTTCTATTTTAGGGAGTTCAAATGAATTACTCATTGTAATTTATCTATTATATTCTTGTTGAACTTCTTGAATGCTTCTCGCTAAAGCAGGAATTCGGAGTTGTGTTCTCTCAATTGCCTTTGTCAGCAAGTCTAGCACATCTGAAGGAGCATCAGGCTGAATCTTAGCAATTTGCAACTGAAGGAGAGAAAGTTGTGAATAAGCAGATGCGGCATCTTCTCCTGCATTCTTCATTTCATCTAAAGCAGGGAGGGTGTTTTCAGTTTCTCCAAATTGTTCAAAAATCTTGAGTTCTAGAGCTAGAGATTCATCAACGATATTTAAAGCTTGTTGTTTTAATGAGTTTACAAGATTGGTTATTTCAATGGGAAGTTTTGCCATTTTGAAAGCATTAGTCTTTTTCCTTATTATACCTGTTTTAAAAACATTCCTGAAAAAGAGATCGCCTCCCATATTCCTTAGAGCAGGAAAGAGGCGATCGCCAAAACACAAGCCGAATCACCTCAAACCAATGCCTTTTCAGCGCAGAGACGTTGTTCTACTCGTTCATACTCATCCTCAAGAAGCCAAAGTTTAGCTTCTTGATAGGTTGGACTGGCAAAAATCACTTGATACTGTTTTGCCGGATCATAAATTTGGGTTTTGCCGGACTCATGACTGAGCAAAATTAAAACGTAAGGAGGGGAAGCAGTTGGGTCAATCCAGAGTTCTGTAAAGTCCCAATCTTCAGCTAGGTTTAGTGCGGGGAATGACATGATATTGATCTCCTTTGATTTCATTTTATCCCACGCTCTCTAGGTTGGCAATTTTTCAACAAGAGCGATCGCACCTCAAATTCTCTCGAAGTTGGAAAGGGTGATCGCCTTTTATTCTCTACCTTGAGCATCTGCTGCATAGAGAAACGGCTGACAGGACTTCAGCGATGAGAATGGGGTAGCGTTTGATGAAGCGGTCTTGACGATCGCGTTCATCCCTTATTTTGCCTTAATAGACATCATCATGGTTGCCAAAGTTCAGTAATAATATAATATAGCGTCTTCGGATTCTTGGGTCTTGGTAAACTCGAATAAAATCCGATAACTGTAATCAATTGAAGCTGACCAAATTCCATCAAACTCGCCAGATAGTTTGTGAGTTTTCAGCGTGGGATGAAAGGGATCGTCTGCTAGCTGTGTTAGAGTGGCTGACAATGCTATTTTCAACTGAGGGTTTTTACGAATTAATTAGGCGTTTATAGGCTCTCAAAGATTTAGGAGTCCAGGCAATTTTTCTCACTCATCTAACTCCTTTAAGAAATCTTCTACGGAGCCAAATTGAATTTTGCCTTCAGAGGCTTCTTGGCGCACGTCTTCAATTCCTTGCAGGAGGTTTTCTCTGCGTTTCCTCTGTAGTCGTTTAAGTAGAATTTCAACAATTAGGTGTTGTTCTTCAATCGATAGGGATTCTACGGTAAGGATTGAACGAAGCCGGAACCCACCCTACCGCTGCTGCTGAGAGGGATGCGATCGCCTCGGACGAAGTATGGGTTCACTCCCAATCTTTATCTAACAAAGGGGCTTGTTTGCTATGGCGAATATGAACGACATAAACCGTCTCACTCCGAATGATGAAAAGAATACGGTAGATATGAGGACGCTTGGTATCCGTAGGGAAGCTGACGAATCTCTTCAGAGAAAGCGGGCTAAAATGAAGAAGGCCGGGGTGCCGGATAAGGAGATTAAGCGCCAATTCGCCAAGATGAGTGTTAATTTCGAGGGGACAATTAGATGACGTTGTTAGAACTCTTGCAGGAAAAACGGGAACAGGTTTTAGCTGTTGCTGCCAAGCATGGGGCATCTAATGTGCGGGTGTTTGGCTCAGTGGTGCGGGGGGAAGACACCCCAGAGAGCGATATCGATTTTTTGATTGACTATGACCCGGAAAAGGTGACGCCCTGGTTTCCGGGGGGGTTACTGATGGATTTACAGGACCTGCTGGGGCGAAGGGTGGATATCTTGACGGAACGGGGCATCAGTCCGCTGATTCGAGAACGGGTCTTGGCGGAGGCCAAGCCTCTATGACAGTCCATGATGACCGGGTTTACCTGACATATATTTTGGACTGTGTGGATCGGATTCGGGACTATACGCACAACGGCAAAGCGGTATTTATGGAGAGTCTTTTGGTTCAGGACGCGGTATTGCGTCGCTTACAGACGATGGCGGAATCGACTCAGCGGTTATCGGATGGTCTGAAGGCGCAAGCCCCAGAAGTGGACTGGCGGGCGCTGTCTGGTTTTCGGAATGTGCTGGTGCATGATTACTTGGGCGGTATTGACCTAGAGCAGGTGTGGGATGCGGTGGTGTTGTACCTACCGGGGTTGGAAGCTGCGGTGCGCAAGCTAATTGAGGACGGGGAGTCATGAGGACGAAACTGGGGGTCGAGACACCCCAAAAACCGCAGGCCCATAATCTGGCAAGGGTCGCCAATTTGTTCTGGTATTTGTCGTCTGGTTCCCGAATCGGTGCGTTCCGGCTCCCTTAATCTTGTTGCCAAAATTCAAGAATTGAACCAAGCCGGAACACACCCTACCGCTTGAGTCTCAGTTTCTTAAGCTCCATCGCCACCGCCAGTCATCGCATAAACGAGTCTCTGGCGATATTCGTGGCGGATGGGTTTTTGGCGATCGCGAAGCGTCTCGGAACGAGAATCGAGGTCGAGGTAGTCTTGGGGAGAGATGGAGTGGGGAATGGCGATTATGGTGGAACATTGTAGAACCTTGTCGGGGCGCAAAATATCTCGTCCCTACTTGATATCATAACCTCGTTACGGTAGGGTGCGTTGCGGCTCAAACCCATGTATAACCAGGGGGACAATCTACAAGTAGGGGCGAAAAATCCCCTCCTGGGAGGGGTAGGGGTGGGTTATGCCCCTACGACTGGCAAAATCCCATGATTGAACGAAGCCGGAACGCACCCTACCGCTAATGAGACGTGAACTCTAGGCTATTGTCCTATTCCGATTCCAGGCGAGCCTTTTTTGCACGACTCAGATAGGTTGGCTATCAGGTTGACTTTTCAGGGACTGTTTCACAATCCGTCGCGGTATAGTCTCCTGGCGGCAAATCCGGAAATTGAGCATCTGCCCAACGCCAGTTAACGGGTTTCTGGCTGATTAGGGTTTCATATTTGCACCCCCGCCCGGATGAAAAATGCACCACTGCCGGGATTTGGGGCTGTGGTGCGTTGGGGTTTATGGGTTTGGGGTGATTAAATTGCTTGGAGTCGGGAAGAGCGATCGCACCTCAAATTCTCTCGAAGTTGGAAAGGGCGATTGCATCTCACAAAAAGCGATCGCCCCCACATTCCCTACAACCCAATCGCACTTGGCCAAAGATAGGCTCACAACTTTGGGTCGAATGCCTTCATATTCAAATGGGCAGATGGCTGCGATTCGTCCCGAACGCTTCGCGAACGCTCAGGTCAATCGTTTGATTCTGGTGACGCGGAATGTTTCAGACTCAATCGAGGTAATCCGTTCAGTGATGACTAAAAATACAGATTCTCTAATTAGCCAATCAATTTTTTCCTAACCCTCTCTAATTGTTTTTGTCGAATATATTCTCCTAGTTTTACATTGATTTCTTCAAGTTCTAAACTCACTTCTTGAACCTCTAAACGAGTTCTACGAAGATTTTGTAATAAGCGTTTAGATGTTTCTGTTTTAGGGAGTTCAAATGAATTACTCATTGTAATTTATCTATTATATTCTTGTTGAACTTCTTGAATGCTTCTCGCTAAAGCAGGAATTCGGAGTTGTGTTCTCTCAATTGCCTTTGTCAGCAAGTCTAGCACATCTGAAGGAGCATCAGGCTGAATCTTAGCAATTTGCAACTGAAGGAGAGAAAGTTGTGAATAAGCAGATGCGGCATCTTCTCCTGCATTCTTCATTTCATCTAAAGCAGGGAGGGTGTTTTCAGTTTCTCCAAATTGTTCAAAAATCTTGAGTTCTAGAGCTAGAGATTCATCAACGATATTTAAAGCTTGTTGTTTTAATGAGTTTACAAGATTGGTTATTTCAATGGGAAGTTTTGCCATTTTGAAAGCATTAGTCTTTTTCCTTATTATACCTGTTTTAAAAACATTCCTGAAAAAGAGATCGCCTCCCATATTCCTTAGAGCAGGAAAGAGGCGATCGCCAAAACACAAGCCGAATCACCTCAAACCAATGCCTTTTCAGCGCAGAGACGTTGTTCTACTCGTTCATACTCATCCTCAAGAAGCCAAAGTTTAGCCTCTTGATAGGTTGGACTAGCAAAAATCACTTGATACTGTTGGGCCGGATCATAAATTTGGGTTTTGCCGGACTCATGACTGAGCAAAATTAAAACATAGGGAGGGGAAGCAGTCGGGTCAATCCAGAGTTCTGTAAAGTCCCAATCTTCAGCTAGGTTTAGTGCGGGGAATGACATGATATTGATCTCCTTTGATTTATGCCACTCATGAGGCAATAACTGAGATTGTGGTCTTCATTTTATCCCACGCTCTCTAGGTTGGCAATTTTTCAACAAGAGCGATCACCCCCCTTGTCTCGAAGTTGGAAAGGGCGATCGCATCTCACAAAAAGCGATCGCCCCCAATATTGCCTTAACTTGGAAGGGGCGATTTCACTCTGGGGAATGGTTAGGTGAGTGGCTTGGAAAATTCAGAAACTAGGTTTCTGTTGTTAGGGGACGCAAAGGGGGTTCAAGTTTCCCCAAAAAGCCCATCACTCAATGTGCATTTTGATAGTCATATTTTGTGCTTTTTCTTGTAGCCATTGATCAAATAGTTCCTCTTGCAACTCTTGCTTGAGTGAACCTTCTAATGAGGCTGGAAAAAATTCTTCAACGCGAAGTAAGACATAATGATTATCGACTTGCAATGGCCCAATTATCTGACCAGAAATAGCAGTAGCAACAAATTCTCGAATTTCTTCTGGAATTTGGCTGAGATGCAGTATGTCCATCTTGCCGCCTGAGAAACGATCTTCGGTAATGGAATGCTCCCGTGCTAATAATTCAAACTGGTTGCTGTCTTCTAGAATTTGGTTTCTCAAACTTAGGGCAAATTTTTCTTCGACAACGACGATTCGGGATAGAGCCACCTTTTGAAACAATGCTTGATTGGCACTAAAGTGTTCATCGATTTTATGTCCTGTCACCTTTGCTTTGAGTTTTTGAATTTTTAATCTAGCAGTAATTTGATGGCGAAATTCTGCATAGCTTATTCCTTGAGTGATGAGCCATTCTTGAAAAAGGTTTGGATCGTTGAGTTGATTTTCAAAGCGAAAATCAATGACTGCTTGTTCTATAATGTTAGGATCAATTTCTAGATCGTCGTGGGTTTGCAGCTCTGTTTCTAAAATGTGCTGGCGGATGATTTTCAGAAGGAAGGGCTGGAGATCGCCGGTAGCACGAAGGTAGGCAAGGGCTTGGGCAACTGAAATTGGTTGGTTATCTATACTCAAAAAAGGGGTAATTTCCATTTTACGTTCTGTGAGATTCTGGTACTAGATATTGTAAATCATCGACTGCTTAAGGTTCAGGTCATATTTCCATCAGTAGAAATATGACCTGATAATCAGCTAGATCCACCGTGCACTATCTGATCCTGAAATATATGAAAGACCATTATATTTCCAGATACCACCTTCTTTTTTCGCATTGATTACTGCTTCATGTTTGTTCCGCCCCAAGCTATTTTTATAAGACACTCCATTGTTAGCTATAGAGTTTTCTTTATAACCCTGTAAGCTGTAAATTCCACGATTGAGCATACTTGTGAAGACTTGAACGACACCATTGTGAGCTTTTTCTCCAAACGTATCATTCCCAAGGTCTTTGTAGCGAATAATGAATGAATTATCGGCAGTAGCAGCTCGATCATTATCTCCCAGCCACCCAACTTCTTCATCAGAAGCCACAAAAGCAACTGAATTCCATGCGACATCACTGAAATCTTTTACTTTTTCGCCATCTCCTGTCGTTGCAGATGTGTTGCCATTGAGATCATAAGTATCCCCTCCACCACGTATTCCTGCTGCTGCTGGATCCAGTGCAACAATACTGTTCACTTTACCGAATAACCGCCCAATTTCAGCACCGACATAAGAGCCAAGACTATGACCAAAGATGTTAATGTGCTTAGCTTCTAGTCCAATTGCAGCTAATGTATTTTTTGCCCATGTTGCGACAGGGTTAATAGCACCAGCTGATTTATGGGGAGCAATCTCGCCTTGGAGCTTACCATTGCTCGCCGCTCCTTTCCAATCTAGAACTAGAACTTGATGATTTGGATAAGCTTTAACAGCAGCGTGTGCCAATGAAATGATGTCGCTATCACTGTCTAATGCTCCACCGTTTGGATTATTTCCATGAATTACAACAATGGTATCTTTACCAGCTTCAATGCCTTTAGTTCCTGAACCTTGCATAATTCGACCATTGGAAAGAACATCACCAGAAGATGGTGGTGGCGATGTAAACCGCCAGAGCGTTGCACCCTTGTTATAATACTTGTCGCCGTTAGTAATTGGTCCAGCAAGGTTGACCACTCGCAAGTTGTAGTTTGTTTTAGCTGAACCATGAGGAGTAACACGCACATAGTAATCACCAAATGATAAGTACTGTGTAATTGCTTCTACCGTTGTCCCACTACGACGACCACTGGCAATAACTTGTCCACTACTATTCAACAACTCAATGTCTGCATCACCGGATAAACCATCTAAACCGATATTGATGCGACCAGAACTATTTACGTGAAACTTGTAGTAGTCATTTAGATCGCGACCGTGACTTTCCATGTAGCCAATCTTTCCTTCCAGGACTACATATCCTTTAGACATATCTAAATTTTGTGCAGTACCACGTGTTCCATTCGGATCAGAACTTTTTGAACTATTACCTACAACCTCTCCCCCAATCGAAACACTACCAGCAGCTCCGCTACCAGTCGAGCCAGAACTTGGCGGATTACCCCAAATCCAGCAACTTGGAACCCATTGATTGGTTCCCTTAATCTTGAACCAGCGGTTATCGGCTTGTCCCGTCCACATATCAGTGCCAGTTTCACCATAAGTCCAGGCATCAAATTCTAAACGTTTGCCATTTGGTTCATTGCGAGAACTGCGATCATCAAACCGAGGACTATTCCGAACATTCACACCAATAGACGGCCCAACAGTACCACTGAAATTCACCCAGTTAATACTGCTCGTCGTTCCAGGCGTAGAATTAGGAGGTGGTGTAACAGGTTTACCCGTTCCCGTCTGATAACTCACAGGTAGGTAGACAGACTGACCCACTTGCAAATTACGCGCCTCAGCTTCCGTAAAAGTACTACCATTGGCCTTCTTAATCTCCCGCCAGCGATTGCCATCACCTAACTCTCGTTGGGCAATTCCCCAAAGAGTATCCCCAGACTTGACAATATACTGCCGTGTTTGTCCAGGTGTTGCTGGAGGTGAGTAAGAAGTATTCGTGTTGGGGCTAACACTACCCTTAACAGTCCCCTTATACCGGAAGTAGGTAGGCGTAATGTTACCAAACCCTGTAGTAACACTCATATCCTTACCATTCGTTGCACCCGCTTGAGCAATCCGGACATTTGAGCCAGACCCGCCAGGGATAACAACAGCAACATGACCTACAGAACAAGCAAGGACAACCTGTCCATTGTTCGCACTACTGACGGCTTCCGATGCACTCACTCGTTCCCACATCCCATCCCCGCCACGGTTCATGAAATTTAATAACTGGTCAGTTCCGTAAGGCTTATATGGGGTATTCGTTCCATAGATAGGGTGAGGTTTCGTGTAAGCACCAGCACTAGGGCCATTGCGCGGAATGGGAACCCCTAACTGATCAAGAACATCAGCCGCAAACCAATTGCAGAACGTTTCGTTGATGCGATCGCCCGTAATGTCGCGGGGTCGATAGTACCATTGATCGGGATTAACTTTATTGACCGCATTAATAATATTATTCCCATTACTGGGTGATGGCTGGGGCTGAGGCTGCGGTTGAGGAGTCGGTGTTGTTTTAGGTGCTAATACTGGCGGACGACTGCCAGGAAAACCATAGATATAGGCACTAGGAACCCAATAATTCGTTCCTGATACCCGATACCACAACTCATCAGGAGTTCCTAACTGATAATCTGTCACTCGCTCCCCATAAGTCCAGGCATCAAACGAGAGAGTTTTTTGGTACGGTTCAGCCAAACCGCTACGGTCTTCATGGCGGGTACTATTCCGCAAAGCAACACCGATTGTTGGCATCACCCAGCCGCTAAAGTTTTCTCGCACAATTGGATGATTGACAGCCCGTTCCCCAGGCGTAAAGACCCCTTCACCACTCCAAGTATCAGGAATAATAGTGGCCAATACGTCATAATCTTGAGGCTTTGTCGCTTTCGCCAACTGCACCGCCGCCATCATATTCACCAAACCCGCACCTGTGGCTAAATCAAACCCCGTCTCACCCAAATCCGTCGCCGTCTGCTTCAAAATCTCAATCACCTGACGGTAACTTAACCCCGGATTCGCTGCCCAAACCTGAGACACCGCCCCCGTTACCTTCGCTGTTGCCACAGAAGTTCCGGCCATCGTTCCCATCCCATCCCCACTCAGGGAAAAAGCGGGATTCTCTTCCGTTCCACCATAGGTCATCAAATCCAAGCCACGGCCATAACTCGAATAATCCGCCCGGTCTGCACCCTGCCACGGGGAAGCCGTCGGGTCAAACTGTTGAGCCGCCCCAACGGTGATGATATTATCAAACTCCTGAGACGCTTGACCCAAAGCCGACATCACACCGCCATCATTCCCGGCCGCCACCACCAGCAACACATTGTTCTGGCGTGCATATTCAATGGCCGCTCGTTCCATTGGTGTAAACTCATAACGAGTCGTCACATTGCCCTCAGCATCAATCTGAGTTAAATCTAAACTCAAATTCACCACCGCATTGGGTTGACCCGACTCCACCGCTGCATCGACAAATTCCACCAAAGAATCTGCCCAACGACCCGAACCTACTGCACGACCTAACCAAATCGGTGCATCGGGATTAATGCCATCAATGCCAATCCCATTATCTCGTTGGGCAGCAATAATCCCCAAGACATGGGTTCCGTGTTCATTGCCTTCCCCAGCACTCAACAAGGGATTATCATCCCCATCAATCCAATCTCGTCCTAACATGATGTTGGAATAGTCCAAATCGGGATTATCTGCACTAAATCCCGTGTCAATAATCCCGATGAGGGGTTGATATTCCCGTGAGAAACTAAACCCAATATCTTCAACGCCCACTTCCTCCACGTAACGGGTGGCATAACTAATCAAAGCCTGACCTAAATCACTCTCCCGCCAATCTATGGCCGGGTCGATTAAGTCGGTCATTAGGGGTGCTTCACCTGTTGCGCCGCGCACTTGGAAGATTAAGTCGTTGTAGTCCCCGTCATACCAAGCATGACCAAACTGGACATCTTCCATGACAAAGGTACTGCCATCCCCTGTCACATCGGCAATCTGCCCGAAGTTGAACATATCATCAGGATTAGCGGTTCCCAAGGAGAAAATGGGGGCTTTTGTCCCAGTAATATTGGGGTTATTTAAAACCTCTTGTATGCGCCCATTGGGGGTTAACATAAAGGCGAATTCATCCCCCGGCCGCATGGAGAAGGATTTCACGCCTAAATAGTCCCCAGAGTTCCAGTTGTTATTTTCTCCAAGGTTGCCTAGGCCTTCAAATTTTGCCCCTTCGAGTCGGTCTTGAATGACGATGTGACCGAATTCAGAGTTAGAGAGGGCGCGTCGTGCAGCTTCGGCAATGAAGGCCTCGGAACCGGGTTCAAAGTCTTCCATGCCTTCTAAGCTGAAGATGGCCAGTTCAAATTGATATTTGCCGCCGTCAAAGAGGTAGTCGATTTCGACTTGTCCGGTGTCGCCGACGGTGAAGACTCCAGCGTTAAAGGGAGATTGGGGTTCTAATTCAATGTAGGGTATGATTTCGAGTTCGTCTTCAATTTCAAAATGGTCGTCCGGCAGGACGGATTCTAGGTCGGTTTCGCTGTCGTGGAATTGCTCAATTTCTTCGAGGCTGGGGGATTCGAGTTCGGATTCTGGAAGGTCGAGGGGGTCAAAGTCGGAGGGGTCAATGGTGATGGGTTCAATCCAGCCAGGATCTGGACTGTCGTCTCCGGCATCAATGAGGCCGCTGGGGGTGAGGATGGGTTCGAGGATGAAGGCCTGAAAGTAGGTGGTTTGTTCTTCCTGTTCGGGGGATTGGGATTTTTTGGTGCCGAAGAGGTTAAAGAAGAGTTGTCCGATAAACATGGTAGATTCCTGTGACTAATGAACGGTGTTGAATTGTTGGGTTCTAGAAGGTTCTCTGGGGAAAGGAGAGAATTTGATGTAGATGGTTTAGGGGTTTTCAGTGGGTCTGTTTAAAGCAGGGACTGGATGGGTAGGATGGGGGGGAAATATTGGGGGCATAAGGTGCTGTGGGTGAGTTGGCTGAGGGTTTGTTTGAATTGACCTAGACCGAAGGTTTGGATGACGGTTTGGCGGAGGGTTTGGGGTTGGAAAAGTCGGGGGTTGGGGTGGGTTTGAGTGAGGAGTTGTCGGAGGTTGTGGGTGATTTCTGGGAGGTTGTCGGGGTCGATTAAGCAGCCGATTTTGCCGCGCAGGAGGGGGTCAATGGATCCGTCTTGATTCCCGGCGAGGACGGGTTTCCCGCAGGCTAAGGCTTCTAGGTAAACGATGCCGAATCCTTCGCCTTTGCTGGGCATGGCGAAGACATCACAGAGGTTGTAATGGTCGCAGAGTTCATGGTCGGGGATGAATCCGGTTAGGGTGACGGCTTCTTGGAGGTTGAGGTGTTCAATTAGGGCTTGAATGCGGGGGGTGTCGTCTCCTTTGCCGATGAGGATATAGTGGAGGTTGGGGATGGTTTGGCGCAGGGTGACGAGGGATTTTAGGATTTGGTCGTAGCCTTTGTAGGTGGCGGTTTTGCCGAGACGGGTGACGGTGAGGAGGATGGGCTGGTTTGGGTTGAG
Organism: Spirulina subsalsa PCC 9445; assembly: GCF_000314005.1. Classification (NCBI taxonomy): domain Bacteria; kingdom Bacillati; phylum Cyanobacteriota; class Cyanophyceae; order Spirulinales; family Spirulinaceae; genus Spirulina; species Spirulina subsalsa. The sequence continues at coordinate 1,696,035 of NZ_JH980292.1, read as the reverse complement.
GTGATAGCGTTTTAAGAGATATTCGGGTTTGGGGGCGGGTTGGAATTGTTGGGGGTTGAATGTGTTGGGGAGGACGCTGATTTGTTGGGGGGTGAGGGGTTGTTCGGCGAGGAGGCGATCGCGTGTATATTCACTCACAGCTATTACGCGGTCGGCGTTTTGGAGGGCTTTCACTCGCCAAGGATGCTCTAAGTTCCAACCTTCTAGACCATGGACGATGATCCAGTAGGGAATTCCGGCGAGACGTTTGAGGGCGTAACAGGTCAGGCCATAGTTGAGGTGGGTGGCGATCGCTAAATCCGGAGTTTTTTCCAAACCGGAGAGGATGGGTTGTGCGGCCAGGAGGAGGGTTTGCAGGGAACGGGGAAATACCCCGAACCCGTGAAAGCGGGTGTTACTCGGGGGTGCAGGGCATTGATGGGGTTGATCGTATTTGAGGAATACCTCAAAGCTGCCTTGAGGATAAAGCGATCGCAGGCTATCCAGTAAAAATTGTGAATAAACTTGAATCCCCCCTTTAAACCCGAAGAGGTTGGGACAAAGTAGCAAAAAATGAGGGTGAGAAAGTAACATACAGGAAATGGTCTAATCTTTAGTTCTGGCGACCATTTTACAACAGCTAAATAGCGGAAAAGTTCATGAAAAGTTCACCTCTTTTCCGGAGTTCATTTAAAGTTCATTTTGCTAGGTTTCACTCTTGACAAGCGCTAAACGCCTTAACTTCATCAAATCTTGTTGAAAAATTACGCAGGGAATGTAAGTAATTTCTCCGATGGTTTATCCCCACTTATTCTGAAGAGAAAAATCCGATCGGGAATTGCAGAGTTAACCCATTTATAGCGGGTCTATCTGGGTTGTGAATCTCTTTTGGAGGAAGAATGCAGGAGTTCAGAAATTCAGAAGTCAGTAGGGGACGAGCTTTGAGCCTCTAATTCAAAAATCTAGGGTTATGTAATCGCATTTCATAATTGATTGAGGCTTGCTATAGCAGGAGAAAAATTGGCTCTTGAATGCGTTAGTGAGCCAAAAGAAACCCGGTTTCTGGTAGGACGTGCCAAGAAACCGGGTTCAGGTGGGGCCATTTAGCCCAATTTAGTGGGAGTGGCGACGAATCGCGACACCGTGGAGATCACTGTGTTCGCTGCCTTGATAGTCGTGACCCCCGGCAATTGAGGAAAGCGCGCTATCCGTTACATTGGAACTGCGCAGGACAGACACTAAGCGACCGGATGCGCCATTTTCCGTGAGTTCAACCACACCCACCCCCGGACAACTGCCTTGGGATGAGTGACCGACAGAAACCGGAAGCGGCCCCCGGAACGCGACAAAGAGATACTTTCCATCAGGACTCGGTTCCATTAAATCCGGAGCCGGGTCGTTGGTGGGTAAGTTGGAATCGTCGGTGATGGAAGCGGCCGCACAGGCTCCTAAACCCTTACCGTGACCATCGGCGGAGGTGAGATCATAGTCTGTCCGGTCTAAGGTTTGGGTGTTAAACACTTGAATCCGGTTCTGAATCCGGTCGGTATTGTGGAGATAAGCTCCGGAAACGGTGGCGGCCATGCCGTGATTATCATGGCGGGTGGTGGTGCCGGGTAACTGTCCGGTGGTGTTAGCGGCCTCTCCCCCAATATGACCGTTGGTGGTGGTGTTGGTGGGGTCTTTATACACTACGACGGGGGCGGGAGTATTGGGGGGATTGGGACGATTACTAAACGCCCGGTCATCAAGGTTATATAGGCTAAAGGTGGATTGGGTGGCTCCGGCATCGGAGGCGGACACCCCAGCATTTAACCAGATGGTGCCGTCTACTTCCACTCCCCCACAGCCTGCACCGTTAACAACTTCGTTGCTATATTCCCCAATAATGCTCATCGGGGTGGTTTTGGTATCAGCGACTAACAGACCCCCGGCGGCGAGGGTGATGTAGGTATGATCTAAGCTGGAAACAATGGGGCAAATGATCAGATTATTGGGTCGTCCCCCTTGGCTGGCGTTATTTTCGGCGGTGCAACCATTTTCTTTACATTGACCACTGGGGGTTAAATCGGCTAGGGCGGTGGGGTTATAGTTGCCTAGGACTTTACCCACTAGGTCATGATTGTGAGCGTTTTTGCCTCGATAAACTTTGGCGGAGTCAACAACTTCCATCCCTTTGCCCACGCCTAATGAGGCGGTTTTATTGTATATAGCATTAATAATTTTACCGTCCTGATTGCGGACAATATCAATGCGTTCTAATAATTTCCCGTTTAAATTGGCGAGTAATAGGGCGCTGCCGTCGGAGTTCCAGAAGGACATATGGACGGAACGTTCAGGGCCGCTGGCGTTGGTGGCTGTGACGCGGAATAGAGCGATCGCCTCTTTGGTTTCTCCGTCCATAATACCCACATATCCACCCCCCGGTGTGAATAAGTTCACGTTGAGATATTTGTTTTGGGGGTCGGTTAACATTCCGTGTAAACGCCCAAATCCCGGGAGGTCGCCTAGGGTTTTCCCTGTGGGGCGGTTTTGGTCGTATTCCGCCAAGTTGGGGGGAAAAACGACATTCACATCACAAGGCCCGTCTCCGGGGCGATTTTGACCATCACAGCCTAAAGGTTGGGCGGTGACTCCGGATGTGATTTGCTGTTCTACGTCTTGACTGTCCCAAATCCAAATCAGACCTCCTTGGACTCCGAGACTTTCCACACCGGGGACGGAGTTAGATTGATCAGATCCCCAGATTTCGTAATGATTCTCATGGGGGGCGAGGGCTTGGGAAATGGTAACTTGAGAGATAACAAACAGAGTAGTTGCGATCGCCATTAACACCAAATTAATCGGCTTTCGCAACCATTTCAAGGGATTGCTCATGAGTTTTTTCGTGTGAGTGCTTTAGATCACTGTACCGGAAAATGTACTCCTAATTCACTCTCACTGATCCTCAATTTCTACCCCCAAAGCGCGTAACTGTTCCGCTAAACGGGCAGCGCGTTCTTCTGCGGCCTGGGCGCGTTCCCGTTCCCGTTGAGCCTGTTCCCGTTCCCGTTGAGCCTGTTCCCGTTCTCGTTGAGCCTGTTCCCGTTCTCGTTGAGCCTGTTCCCGTTCCCGTTCGGCTTCCTGTTGGGCGGCCTGGGCTTCCTGTTGGGCGGCCTCCTCGGGCAATAAAACTAGATTCCCCTGGGCATCATAAAAGCGTAACCAAGGGGCTGTATTCCGCATGACTGAACCTTCCCAGACTCCGACCCAAAATTCCAACGCATCAGACCATAACCAGCCCTGTTCATTGGCAACAAGGGGTTGATATTGCAATGTGTTATCTAATTGCCAACCTTGTAAAGAATTGGCATCAAAGGGATTATAAACAAAATAGTTGCGTGTGCGGAATACTCGCTCATAGAGGTCTTTTTTCTCCCCTAAATCCACTTGATAAGTGGAAGGAGACATTAACTCAATAATCACATCGGGATAGCGTCCATTTTCATCCCAGACGACCCAGCCCTCCCTGGAATAACTGCCGTCGATATCCAGTACAGCAAAAAAATCTGGGCCTCTAAAATCTCGGTTGCGCGCTTGCTCCCGACTGTAGTAGACAAACATATTGCCGCCTGTAAAATAATCCTCTCGCTCTCGCCAAGCTTGTTGTAAGGAGAAGATCAGGACGTTCATGGCTATGCGGTGACGATTGCTTTCCAAGGGTTCTCCGTCATCAAAAATTAGGTCATCTGGGGGCATCTCAGGCTCCCAAATGTCGGGTTCCCAAGGTGTCTCGTAGGTTGTTTGTACGGGTTGAGTGGTGCTTTCTGTGGACATTTTTCCCCCATAATTGGGTGTTCACTGTACACTATTGTAGCAAAAAATGGTAAATATGTGCTAGTTGGTGCGTGCTGAATAACTCTACTCGTGGGGCTAGGGAACAGGGAACGGGGAACAGGGAACAGGGGGGGAGAGGGGGAGCAGGGGAGCAGGGGAGAGGGGGAGAGGGGGAGAATTGATAATTATTCCCGACTCCCGATTCCCGATTCCCGATTCCCGACTCCCTAGGGCGCAAGCATTGCGCCCCTACACCGATTCCCGACTCCCGATTTCCAATCCCCAATCCCCGTTCCCTGTTCCCTGTTCCCTATTCCCCGACTTTGAACCTCCCATCGCTGAAAGCGAGGGATTCCCATATAGACTCTTATCTAGACCGAAGTCCCCGACAGAACGCCATTACTGGGTTGTTTGACCACGGGCGCACCGACCGCAGTTAATCCACGCTGTTTTACTACCGACTCCATCACAGAGTTGATGGGCTAACTTGAAATGGTAATCCTTTCTTGTGTTGGC